>DASYLJ010000211.1:0-2872 GCA_036009625.1 Binatia bacterium | reverse complement strand
ACGCGTATCGCCGCCGGCATCGCCACCGCCGTGCCGCCGCCCGGTCGCGTCGAGCGCATCGGGGGCCCCGGCTTCACCGTCGTCGTCGACTACGCGCACACGCCCGACGCGCTCGAGCGTCTGCTCGCCGCGCTCCGTCCGCTGACGCCGGGCGCGCTCGTCACCGTCTTCGGCTGCGGCGGCGACCGTGATCGCGGCAAGCGGCCCATCATGGGCGAGGCCGCGGCGCGCGCCAGCGACGTCGTCGTGGTGACGTCCGACAATCCGCGCACCGAGGATCCCGCGCGCATCCTGGCCGAGGTCGAGGCCGGCGTGCGGGCCACCGGGCTGCCGCCGCTCGGACGGCCGGTGCCGGGCGCGCGCGGCTACGTCACCGAGCCCGACCGGCGCACCGCGATCGAGCTCGCGGTCGGTCTCGCGCGGCCGGGCGATCTCGTCGTCATCGCCGGCAAGGGGCACGAGGACTACCAGATCGTCGGCACCGAGAAGCGTCACCTCGACGACCGCGAGGAAGTGCGGCGCGCGCTGGAGGCATTGGCGTGAGCGCGCCCACGGGCGAGCGCCTCGGCGCCACCGTCGGCTTCACGCTCGCCGAGGTGCTGGCGGCGACGGGTGGCGAGCTGGTGCGGCTCGGGTCGTGCGCGCGGCTCGTCGGCGTCACCACCGACACGCGTGCGGTGCGCGCCGGCGAGCTCTTCGTCGCCATCCGTGGCGACACGCACGACGGCCACCAGTACGTCGCTGAGGCGGCGCGTCAGGGTGCCGGGGCAGTCATCGTCGAGCGACAGGCCGCCGATCCGACACTGCCGTGCGGCGTGATCGCGGTGCGCGAGTCGCTGGCCGCGCTCGGCGATCTCGCCGCCTTCCATCGTCGTCGCCATGCGGTGCCGGTGCTGGCCGTCGCCGGCAGCAACGGCAAGACGACGACGAAGGAGATGCTCGCGGCGATCATGCGGCACGCGTACGGCGCCGAGGCCGTGCTGCACACGCGCGGGTCGCAGAACAATCTCGTCGGGCTGCCGCTGACGCTGCTGCGGCTCGGAGCCGAGCAGCGGGTCGTCGTGCTCGAGCTCGGCATGAACGGACCGGGCGAGGTGTGGCGGCTGGCCGAGATCGCGGCGCCCGACGTCGGCGTCATCACCTGCGTCGCGCCGGAACATCTCGAGGGCGTCGGCTCCATCCACGGCGCCGCCGAGGCCGAGGCCGAGCTGTTCCGTCGCCTGCGCCCGCACGCCACCGCCGTCGTCAACGCCGACGACCCGCACGTCGTCGCTGCGTCGCACGCGTTCGGCGGACGCACGCTGCGCTTCGGCAGCACCGGCGACGTCGTCGCCGCCGACGTCGTCGATCACGGCCTCGACGGCACCGCGTTCCGGCTCGTCATGGGTGGCGACGAGGTACCCGTCGGTCTCCGCATCGGCGGCCGCCACAACGTCACCAATGCGCTCGCCGCAGCGGCGATGGCGTCGACGCAGGGCGTGTCGCCGACCGTCATCCGCGAGGCGTTGGAGCGGTTCGAGGCGCCCAGCATGCGCATGCAGGTCGAGCGGCTGGCGTCCGGCATCACGGTCATCAACGACGCCTACAACGCCAACCCGGGGTCGATGGCCGCGGCCCTGCAGACGCTCGCTGCCAGCGCCGCCACGCGACGGTTCGCCGCCCTCGGCGAGATGCGCGAGCTCGGCACCGAGGCCGAGGCTGCGCACGAGGCGCTCGGCACCGCGGTTGCCGCAGCCCGCCTCGACGGCCTCTATCTCCTCGGTCCGCATGCCGGCCTGGTGCGCGCCGGGGCGGAAGCCGCCGGCATGGCTGCCGACCGCATCGTGGTGGCGAGCGACCACGACGACCTCGCGGCACGCCTGCGCGCCGCGTGCCGGCCGGGAGATCTCCTGCTACTGAAGGGCTCGCGCGGCGCCGCGCTCGAGACCGTGCTACGGCACCTCGCCGCGGAGTCGCCCACGTGATGCTCTATCTCCTCCTCTACGACATGCACGAGGCCTGGGCGCCGCTGAACGTGTTCAAATACATCACGTTCCGGACCATGGTCGCCGCGCTGACGGCGCTGACGCTGTCGCTGCTCCTGGGCCCCACCCTGATCCGCCGCCTGACGGCCCTGCAGTGGGGTCAGTCGATCCGCGACGACGGCCCGGCCGCGCATGCGAAGAAGGCCGGCACGCCGACCATGGGCGGGACGCTGATCCTGTTCACGCTGCTGCTCGCCACGCTGCTGCTGGCCGATCTCAGCACCTGGTACGTCTGGGTTGCCATCCTGGTCACGCTGGGGCACGGCCTCATCGGCTTCTTCGACGACTTCGCCAAGGTGCGCCGTCGCAACTCGAAGGGCCTGCCCGGTCGCCTGCGGCTCGGCTGCGAGCTCGCCATCGGCGCGGCGGCGGCAGCGACGATCTACGCCTGGTCCGAGCACGGCGGGCACGTCACGATGCCCTTCCTGAAGGACGTCCGGCCCGACCTCGGGCTCTGGTACATCCCGTTCGGGGCCCTCGTGATCGCGGGGGCGGCCAACGCCGTCAACCTCACCGACGGCCTCGACGGCCTCGCCATCGGCCCGGTGATGATCAACGCCGGTACGTACCTGCTCTGGGCGTACATCGCTGGCCTCGTCCTGTTCGGGCGGCCCATCGCCCAGTACCTCGACATCCCGGGCATCGTCGAGATGGGCGAGCTCTCCATCTTCGCGGCGTCCGTCATCGGCGCGGGCATCGGCTTCCTTTGGTACAACACGTACCCGGCCCAGGTCTTCATGGGGGACGTGGGATCCCTCGCGCTCGGCGGCGGCCTCGGCATGCTCGCCGTTCTCACGAAGAACGAGCTCCTCAGCATCGTCATCGGGGGGATCTTCTTCGTGGAGACC
>DASYLJ010000210.1:0-52678 GCA_036009625.1 Binatia bacterium | reverse complement strand
CGAGGTCGTGCTCCAGCGCGCCAATCGTCTGTCGTCGCTCGGCATGCTTGCCGCCGGCATCGCGCACGAGATCCGCAACCCGCTCGTCGCCGTGAAGACCTTCCTCGACCTGCTGCCGCAGCGTCTGCACGACGCCGAGTTCCTCGGCGAGTTCCGCGAGCTCAGCCAGAGCGAGTTGCGGCGCGTGAACGACCTCATCAGCGACCTGCTGGCGCTCGGCAAGTCGACGACGGCGCAGCGCCGCGCCATCGACCTGGGCGGGACGCTCGAGCCCGTGGTGCGCCTCATGGAGGCGCCGGCGCGCAAACGCCAGATCGAGATCGCGATCGACATCGACCCGTCCCTTCCCCTGGTGTGGGCCGATCCCGATCAGCTGAAACAGATCGCGCTCAACCTGTTGCTGAATGCCATCGACGCCGGTCCAGCCGGCAGCACGGTGTCGCTCACCGTTCGCGCCCGCGACGGCACCATGGCCACGCTCGAGATCCACGACGACGGCGGCGGCATCCCGGCCGAGCACCTGGAGAACATCTTCGAGCCGTTCTTCACGACCAAGGAGACAGGGACAGGGCTCGGGCTGCCCCTCGTCCACCAGATGGTCGTCGAGCACGGCGGCGAGATCACGGTCGACAGCGATCCGGGACGCGGCACCACCTTCCACGTCACGCTACCGCTCGCCGAGACGTCGCCGCTGCGACGCACCGGCACCTGACGCCGGGAACGGCCGGGCCCTGCGCCGTCACCGGTGGGAACCGGCGTTCGGCATAGCCCACGCTGATTCGTGCGGCCGGACGTGAAACCACCGGCGGTATGGCAGTTGCTATACCGGCACAGGCCGCGAGCAGCACCACGATGAACACTGGATCGTCGCAAATGGTCGAGCAGCACCGTGTCGCGTCAGGCGCCGACACGAACGCACGACGGGTCGTCGTCACCGGGCTCGGCATCATCGCCGGCTCGGGCGCCGGACCCGACGCGCTCTGGGAGCACCTCATCGACGGCCGCTCCGCGGCGCGCCCGCTGAGCCGCTTCGAGGTCACCGATCATGGCGTCCATGTCGCCGTCGAGGTTCCCGACTTCCGGCCGCGCGACTTCATGACCGCCGCCAAGGCGCGCAGCGCCGGCCGCTTCAGCCAGCTCACCATCGCCGCCGCCCGCCTCGCCGTGGAAGACGCGCGCATGCCGCTGTCGGCACTCGCCTCGCCGCGCGCCGGCTTCTTCCTCGGCACGGCGATGGGTGCCGTCGGCGTCAGCGAGGAGCAGTCCGCGGACTTCCACGACCGCGGCGCCCGCTCCATCGATCGCAGCTTCCCGTTCTGCGCGTCACCGCACTCGGCGGCGACGCTCGCCGCCAGCGACTACGCCGTCGGCGGGCCGGTGGCGAGCATGTGCTCGGAATGCCCCGCCGGACTCGATGCCATCGTCACCGCCTGGGGTCGACTCCGCAGCGGCGAGCTCGACGTCGCGCTCGCCGGTGGTGCGGAGGCACCACTGTCCCCGGTGTTGTTCACCGGCTACGCCCACGCCGGCGTGCTCGCCACCGACGTCGGACCACCCGATGCCTGTGGACGGCCGTTCGACCGCCGTCGCAGCGGCTTCGTCCTGGGCGAGGCCGGCGCGCTGCTGGCACTCGAGACCCTCGAGCATGCGCGATCCCGCGGCGCCCGCATCTACGGCGAGCTGGCAGGATTCGGCTACGGACGCGACCGACCGACGTTCGTACCAACGGCTGACCCGACCGGTGAGGGCATCCTCGCCGCCGCGCTGGGCGCGCTCGAGACGAGCCATCTCGCCCCGTTCGACCTCGATCTCGTGAGCGCGCACGCCAACGGGCTGCGCAGCACCGACCTCGCGGAGATCCGCGCGCTGCGCACGCTGCTCGGGTCGCGGCGCCGCACGGTGCCGGTGACGTCGATCAAGGGTGCGCTCGGGCATCCCCTGGCCGCGGCCGGTGTGCTGCAGCTCGCGGCGGCGCTGCTGGCGCTGTCGCACGGGATCGTCCCGGCGACGCGCAACTGCGACGAGCTCGACCTGGAGTGCGATCTCGACGTCGTACGACGTGCGCCTCGTCTCGCGCGCACAGTCACCGCCCTCGCGACCGCCCACGGCTTCGGCGGCAGCACCACCGCGGTGATCGCGCGGCGGCTGTGACGCGACCCAAGACCATGTCCTGGGTCGAAGGAACGGCGAGCGTGGTACGACGACTCCCGCGTGACCAGGGTGTCGCGGCCGGCGAAGCCGGCGCGACATGGGAAGCACGCATGGGGTCCGGACCGCGCCGAGCGGCGAGTCGACGTCAGGCGATCGGAGCAGCATGGCGCGCCGGCTTCGCCGGCCGCGCCAGGGTGGTCGCTCCCCGACGCGTCGCTCCACGCTCGCGTGCCTCCCGACCCAAGACAAGGTCTTGGGTCGCGCCTAGAGCCCGAGGCGGCGCATCTTCTTCATCAGGCCGCGGTAGCTCAGGCCGAGCTCTTCGGCGACGCGCGCCTTCACGCCGTTGGCACGCTCGAGCGCCTGGATGATCTGCATGCGCTCGAACTCGTCGGTCTTACCCTGCAGTGCGCCCGGCGGGCCCTCCGCAGCGGCGGCCTCCTGGACGTGGGCCGAGAGCAGGTCGTCGGTGAGCGGCGCGCCGCCTTCGGCCATCAGGATGGTGCGCTCGATCTCGTTCGCCAGCTCGCGCACGTTGCCGCGCCACGGGTAGCGCTGCAGCATCGACACCGCCTCGGGCGTGAGCTCGCCGACGGGCTTGCGGAGCTGGCCGGAGAGCCGCGTCACCAGATGCGATGCGATGACGGCGATGTCCTCGGGGCGCTCGCGCAGCGGCGGGATCGTGATCGGGAACACCGCCAGCCGGTAGTAGAGATCCTCGCGGAAGCGGCCGGCGCGCGCATCCTCGTCGAGCCGCCGGTTGGTGGCGGCGATGACGCGGACGTCGACCGGATGCGAGCGGTCGGCGCCGACGGGACGTATCTCACCCTCCTGCAGCACCCGCAGCAGCTTCGCCTGCAGGTCGCGCGTCGTCTCCGATATCTCGTCGAGGAACAGCGTGCCGCCGTCGGCCACCTCGAATAGACCCTTGCGATCCGCGACCGCGCCGGTGAACGACCCGCGGCGGTGGCCGAACAGCTCGCTCTCGAGAATGCCCTCCGACAGCGAAGCGCAGTTGACCGCGACGAACAGGTCGTTGCAGCGCGGGCTGGCGGCGTGGATGGCGCGCGCCACCAGCTCCTTGCCGGTGCCGGTCTCACCCGCGATGAGCACCGTGCTGCGCGACGGCGCCACCCTGGCGACCATGCCGAGCACGTCCTTGATGGCGGCGCTGGCGCCGACGATCTCCGCCGGCGCGACGGTGGTCTCGCGCAGGTAGGCGTTCTCGACCGCGAGCCGCTCGTTGGCGCGGCGCAGCTCCTCGACCAGGCGCGCGTTCTCGCGCTGGAGATGGAACACCTCGATCGCGCGCAGCAGCGCCATGCGCAGCTCTTCCGTGTCCCACGGCTTGGTGACGTAGCGGTAGATGCGGCTCGCGTTCACCGCGTGCACCAGCGCGTCGACGTCGGTGTAGCCGGTCAGGATGAGACGGATGGCGTCGGGTCGCACCGTCATCGAATGCTCGAGGAACTCGGTGCCACCCATGCCGGGCATGCGCTGATCGGCGACGATCACCGCGACGTCGCGCGCGCGCAGCACGTCGAGTCCCTTGGGACCGCTCTCGGCGGTGACGATGTCGAACTCGTCGCCGTAGTTGAAGGCGAACGAGCGCAGGATGTCCGGCTCGTCGTCCACCACCAGGATCGGATGCTGCCGGTAGTCGAGGGACACGCGCGAATCTATCGGCTTCCGCCGACGACGCTGTCAAGCGACGATGGCACCCCCGGGCAAGCGGATGCGGAAGACGGTACCGATTCCGGGCGTGCTCTCGACCGCGATCGAACCCCCGTGGGCCGTCACCACGCCATGGCTGATGGCAAGGCCGAGGCCGGTCCCACCGCCGACGTCCTTGGTGGTGAAAAAGGGGTCGAAGATGCGGCCCATCACATCGGCCGGCATGCCGCCGCCGTCGTCGCGGATGGTCACCTCCACCACGTCCCCGTCGCGCCGCGTCGACACCCAGATGTTCCCCGTACCGGTGATGGCGTCGCAGGCGTTCGAGAGGACGTTCATGAAGACCTGATTCATCTGCCCCGGGTCGCACTCCACCGGCGGCAGCGACCCGAACTCGCGGTGCACCGTGATGCGCTCGCGCCAGCGCGACTCGAGGAGCCGCAGGCTCACCTCCAGCCCCTCGTGGATATCCACTGCCTTGCGGGCGGCTTCGCCCAGCCGCGAGAAGCTGCGCAGGTCCTTCACGATGGCCGACGTGCGCTCCGCGCCGCGCGCCATGATGTCGACGATGTCCCCGGCCTCGCGCAGCATCGCCTGCACCGGCACGGACGCCTCGGCAGCGGCACGCTCGAGCCGACGGCGCAGCGGCGGCACGCTGGTGGCGATGAAGCTCACCGGGTTGTTGATCTCGTGGGCCACGCCCGCCACCAGCCGGCCGAGCGAGGCCATCTTCTCCGACTGCACGAGCTGCACCTGCGCATGCTTGAGCTCCTGCAACGCACTGCCGAGATCGCGGTTCGACTCCTCGAGCTGTGCGGTGCGCTCGACGACGCGCTGCTCCAACCGGGCATTCAGCTCGACGACGGTCTCGTACGACGCCGCGTTCTGCAGCGCCGTCGCCGCCTGGTGCGCCAGCGCACGCAGGAAGGCGGCGTCGCCGGCGGTGTAGAACAGCCCCGAGCGCTTCGCCCCGGCGGTGAGGAGTCCCACCACGTCGCCACGGTTCACCATCGGCACCGCCACCTCGGCGCCGAGCCCAGCGAGCGCGTCGCGCACGCGCTCGTGCAGGTCCGGATCCGGATAGCTCTCCGCCGAATCGAATGCGGTGAGCACGCGGCCGCCGGCGAGCGCGGGGACCAGCGACGCCGGCACGGTGACGTCGCCGCCGACCTCGCGCAGCGTCTGGCCGGAGAAGAGCCGCGTGCTGGCGTTCGGGATCGCGCCCTGCACGCCGTCGCGCACCAGCGTCGCGATGTGCTCGCGCGTCAGCGCCGACGCCAGCTGCGCGCCCACCGCCTCGAGCACCTGCGCGCCGTCGTACGACGTACGGAAGAAGACGCGATCGACCACACCCTGCAGCAGGGTGCGCAGCGGGTTGAACAGCACCAGCACCGCGAGCGTGAACGCGACGGGGAACGCCGCCGAATCGGTGATGGCACCCGGCAGCGTCAGGTTGAAGAGCACCACCGCACCCACGTAGGCGACGCCGACCGCACCGGTGAGCAGCAGGTAGTACGCGCCGCGCTTCACCATCGCGTCGATCTCGAACAGATCGTGCTTGACGATGGCGTAGGCGAGGGCGAGCGCGAACAGGAAGCCGGTGAAGGCGCCGGTGTTCACCGGCACGCCGCCCGCCGTCGCCGCCGACGCCAGGAAGATCGCACCCGGCAGTGCGAAGCCGGCGAGCGTGCCGAGCGTCATCACGCGGATGCGCTGGCGGGCGAGCTCGGAGCGACCCTGCCAGTACTCGTGGATGAGGCGCACGCCGAAGGTCAGCGCCGCGAGCCCGAGATAGAGCGTCGCCAGGTTGTGTATCAGCGTGTAGGCGTGCGGCTGATAGAGCAGCAGCTCGTACGGCACCAGGATCAGTCCCGAGATCAGGTAGGCGACCCAGATGTAGCGCGCCAACGGATGCGGCTGCGGGAAGAGCAGCGAGAGGTGCAGCGCCGCCGCCGGGAACAGCGACTCGCCGACGACGTGGAGCCGGAAGAACGTCGCCGGACCGTAGAGGTCCATCGCCGTCACCATCCACAACGCCGACGACGTGCCGAACGAGAGCAACGCACGCCCGAGCGGCAGGCGCGGCCGCAGGACCCACACCATCAGGCCGAGCGCCAGGTAGGTGGCGCTGTTCAGGAGATAGGCGCCGAAGAGCAGTATCCAGTCGCGCACGCCGAAGCGCTCGCACGGCACGGCGACGACGCGCTCACCGCCGTCGCGTCGCAGCAGGTAGCTCACCGCCGTCCCCGGCCGCAGGCCGGCGACCATGGCGTAGATCTCGGGCGTCGACGTCACCGGACGCCCGTCCACCTCGACGACCTGGCTCTGGTAGAGATCGGTGCCCCCGGCCCAGTGCGACAGACCGATCGACGCGACGACGCGGTTGTCGAGCAGCAGGAATCCGGGGAAGACGCGTCCGACCCAGGCGGCGCTGGTGATGGTGGTACGCGTCGCCAGCGCCACCGCCAGCAGCCCGATGGCAATGGCTCCGAGACGGACCGCCCGCGGCGCGCGTGGCGTCGTGGGAAACCGCTCCGTCGTCGACGCAGCCGGCGGCATTGCTCGCGGGAACTAGCCCGGATCGTTCCCGCAGTTCCAGCCGGCGCGCAGCTGGTGCGCGTCAGGCGGCGGCAGAGACGGAGACCGGGCGCGGCGCGGCGGCAACGAAGGGATCGTCCGCCGAGTTCGGCATGACCGGATCGGGATACTGGAACGCGCTGGTCGTCGTCATCAGCGGGCCCATCACGGTCGGGGCGACGTGCGACTGGCAGCGCTCGAAGTATCCCCCGTCGCGGAGCAGGCGATGGACCGCCGGCAGCCGGTAGCAGGGGATGCCCGGGTAGAGGTGATGCTCGAGGTGGAAGTTGTTGCCGAAGAACAGCGCGGTATACAACGGATGAATATAGCTTCTGGTATCGCGGAACGGACCGATCCCGGTGCTGGCGTGCTCGAGGTACCCGCGCAGGCCGGACATCGGCATCAGGAGGAGGAGGGGGAGGACGATGGCGAACAGCGCCGTGCGCGGAGACCACAGCCCGATCGCGATGTACGCGCCGATCCAGAACACCAGCATCGCGAGGTTCATGCACGCCAGCACCCGCTGCGCCTGCGGACTGAAGGGGAGCTTGTAGCCGAGCGCCAGCGGCTTCCCGAGCGCCATGCGCGCCAGGTTCTGCTGGTGGCTCCGGTTGCCGGTGAGCCGTGCCAGGAAGAACCGGCGCCAGAACGTCCGGAAGCGCGGGTAGATGTGGGCGTCGGGATCCGAGGCCTGGTTGGTGAACCGATGATGGTTCCAGTGTGCGATCCCGTAGCCGACGGCGCTGAAGGACGTCATGGCCGACAGGAAGGTCCCGATCACGACGCTCACGTACTTGTCGCGATGGAGGTTCAGGTGGATGCCTTCGTGACCGAGGAACCCGAGCATGTGCGCCCCATGAGCGGCGCCGAGGACGAGCATGGCGACTCCCACGATTCGGAGCACCAGCGGGGCGTCCATGCCGGCGACGTGGCTCGCGAGCAGGCCGCAGCCGACGAACAGGCCGGCGGCGTGGAGCACGAGGGCGATCACGTGCGGCGTGCTCGGCTCGTAGAGGTGGCGCGGAAGGCTCGGCCGGACGACGCGGGAGAAGTCCTCGGCCAGAAAGGCGGGGATGGCGCCCTGGTACCGTCCGGGGTGGTCACTCGAAATTTCGCTGACGCCTTCCATGTGAGCCCTCCGTGAGCATCCAAACGCAACCTTCGTGCCTGCCCGCGGAGCCCGTGAAACGGGGCTCCCGGTCATGGCGCAGTGGGAACGGCCGTTCCCATCGCCAGCGCATGGGAACCGGGATTCCCGGATGAGGCGGTTCCTGCAGATCACCGCCGCCGCCCTGGCACTCAGCATCGCGTTCCTGGTCTCGTGTGCGCCCTACGCGGCCGACCGTCTGAAGAACCGCATCGTCGCGGACCCGTCCGCAGCCCCCAGCGCGCGCGCCGTCGCGCTGGCCGGTCGGCTGCGGGTGGCCGATCTCCATGCCGATTCGCTCCTCTGGGGACGTGACCTGCTCGAGCGGCACTCCCGCGGGCACGTCGACGTGCCCCGGCTCGCGCAGGGCCACGTCGCCCTCCAGGGCTTCGGCGTCGTGACGCGGGCTCCCCTCGTCCTCAACATCGAGCGCAACGAGGACGATGCCGCCGACGTCATCACCCTCCTGGCGCTCGTGCAGCTCTGGCCGCAGGCCACCTGGGGGAGCTTCAAGGAGCGGGCCCTGTATCAGGCGCGGACGTTCCAGGAGCTCGCACGCCGCTCGGACGGCCGCTTCGCGATGATCCGGTCGGGAGCCGATCTCGACACCTATCTCGCCGCGCGCGCCCTCGACCCGTCGCTGACGAGCGGGTTCCTCGCCATCGAGGGGGCCCACGTGCTCGAGGGCGACATCCAGAACGTCGACGTCATGTTCGAGGCCGGGTTCCGCATGATGGCCCCGACCCACTACTTCGACACCGAGCTCGGCGGCTCGGCGCACGGCGAGAGCAAGCGCGGCCTGACCGAGCTCGGCCGGCAGATGGTGCGGGCCATGGAGGCCCGCCACATGATCGTCGACGTCGCGCACGCCTCGCCGGCGACGATCGCCGACGTCCTGGCGATGGCCGCCCGCCCCGTGGTCGTCTCGCACACCGGCGTCCGCGGCACCTGCGACAACAACCGCAACCTCACCGACGACCAGGTGCGGGCGATCGCTGCCAACGGCGGGCTGATCGGCATCGGCTACTGGGAGACGGCCGTCTGCGGGCGCGACGGCCGCGCCGTCGCGCGCGCCATCCGCCATGCCGTCGACGTCGCCGGGATCGCGCACGTGGGCCTCGGCTCCGACTTCGACGGCTCGGTGGCGACGCCGTTCGACACCACCGGCCTCGCCACGGTCGTCGATGCGCTCCTCGCGGAGGGCTTCGGCGACGAGGACGTCGCCCGCATCATGGGCGAGAACGTGCTGGCCTTCCTCGGCAGCAATCTGCCGGCTCGCTGACGCACGGGTTGCCCCGACGCGCGGGCCCGGTGTACACCCACGCCCCATGGCATCGGAACGACAGCGGAATCTTCGCCGGCGGCGCAAGCGTCGCCGAGAGCGTGTGCGCGCGCGGCGGCACGAGACGATCAAAGAGAAGCGGAAGCAGCGCGCGGCCGCGAAACACTAGACATTACGCGAGTGGGGCGGCCGGGAGCCGCAGGGGCCCCCCGTCGACGCTACACCCGGTACGGACGTCGAAGCGGTAGCCGTGCCAGGGGCAGGTGACGATGCCGTCCACGATGGGCGCCTCGTCGAGCGGGCCGCCCAGGTGGGGACAGACGGTGGCGTGCCATAGCGGCCGGCCGTCGACGTGCACCAGACGGAACGCCGGCTCGAGAACACCGTCGAGCAGGGCCTGGCGCCGCACCATCATGCACTCGTCCTCGTCCCAGAGCGTGGTGTAGAGCGCCACGAAGCGATCGCCGACGCGCTCGCGCCGGTCGTCGGGCACGTCGGGCACCAGGAAGGTCACCTCGATGTCGGTGACGTTCTCGGCCGTCGGCACGAGGCGCGTCACGATGTCGGTGCCGGCACCGGGACCCTCGACCGTGCGGCTGTGATACTCGCGCGCTTCCCGGTCGATGGCGACGTCGATGTGGAAGGGCACACGGGGGTTGGACCGCAGCGCGCTCTCGACGCGCAGCCCGTCGGGTCGGCGTTCGAGCAGGCGCACCGACGCGAACGTCTCGCGGTGCAGCCACGGCAGGTGCTCCCAGTCGAGGACGTTCTCCCAGATGCGCTCGAGCGACGCGCGGACGGTCCGACGGTACACCGCCACCGACGAGGGCGTCATGTCCTCCCCATAAGGGCGCGTGGCGGCGGACGTCAATCATCTGCCACAATGCCCGCGGCGCACGGAGGGGGAGATGGCCGACAAGACGCGGAGCAACACGTGGCGCTGGGTGCTCCTGCTGGCGCTCGTGGGCGGCATCGTCTGGGCGTTGCAGGCGGGAGCGGCCGATGCGCTCACGCTGCAGAACCTGAAGGCCCGTCAGGCCGAGCTGTCGGCGTGGGTGACCGCCAACCCGTGGCGATCGGCCGGCGTGTTCTTCCTGGTCTACGTCGCCGTCGCCGCCGCCTCGATCCCGGGGGCGGCCGTGATGACGCTGGCGGCGGGCGCGCTCTTCGGCGTCCTCGAAGGCCTCGTGCTGGTGTCGTTCGCGAGCACCATCGGCGCGTCGCTGGCGTTCCTGGTGGCGCGCTTCGTCCTGCGCGACGGGCTGCGCGCGCGATATCGCGAGCGCCTCGAGCGCATCGACGCCGGCATCGAGCGCGACGGCGCGTTCTATCTCTTCACGCTGCGCCTCGTGCCGGTGTTCCCGTTCTTCCTCGTGAACCTGCTCGCGGGGCTGACGCCGATCGCGCTCGGCACGTTCTATTGGGTGAGCCAGCTCGGCATGCTCCCCGGCACGCTCGCCTACGTCTACGCCGGCACGCAGCTGGCGCGTATCTCGTCGGTGCGCGACGTCCTGTCGCCGGGGCTGCTCGGCGCCTTCATCATCCTCGGCGTGCTGCCGCTCGCCATGCGCTGGGTGACGCGCTGGCTCGCCGCACGACGCGTCTACGAGCGGTTCACGAAGCCGGGACGCTTCGACTACAACGTCATCGTCATCGGCGCCGGCTCGGCGGGGCTGGTGTCGGCGTACATCGCGTCGACGGTAAAGGCGCGCGTCGCCCTCATCGAGAAGCACCGCATGGGCGGCGACTGCCTCAACACCGGCTGCGTGCCGTCGAAGGCGCTGCTGCGCACGGCGCGTCTGCTCGCCGAGGCGCGTGACAGCCGTCGCTACGGCGTGCGCGCCATGACCGCCGAGTTCGACTTCGCCGACGCCATGGAGCGCGTGCAGCGGGTCGTCACCGCGATCGAGCCGCACGACTCGGTCGAGCGCTACCGCAAGATGGGCGTCGACGTCGTCCTCGGCGAGGCGCGCCTGATCTCGCCGTGGGAGATCGAGGTCGACGGACGCTGCCTGTCGGCGCGCAGCATCGTGCTCGCGACCGGCGCGCGGCCGCTGGTGCCGGCGCTGCCCGGGCTCGACGCGATCGCGTATCTCACCAGTGACACGCTCTGGGGCCTGCGCGTGCTGCCGACGCGCATGGTGGTGCTCGGCGGCGGACCGGTGGGCTGCGAGCTGACGCAGGCGTTCGCGCGCTTCGGGAGCGCCGTCACCGTGGTCGAGATGGCGCCACGCCTGCTGCCGCGCGAGGACGCCGACGCCGCATCGGCCGTCGAGACACGGCTCCGTGCCGAGGGCGTCGAGGTCGCCGCCGGCCACCGCGCCGTGCGCGTCGAGCCCGGGCAGCTCGTGTGCGAGCGCATCGCCGATCACGCCGAGGTGACCTTCGCCTTCGACGCGATCCTCGTGGCGCTCGGCCGGCAGGCCAACGTCGAGGGCTTCGGGCTCGACACGCTCGGCGTCCGCCTCACCGAGCGGCACACCATCGAGGCCGACGGTCTCTTGCGCACGAACTTCCCGAACATCCACGTCTGCGGTGACGCGACCGGGCCGTTCCAGTTCACGCACGTGGCGTCGCATCAGGCGTGGTTCGCCACCGTGAACGCGCTGATCGCCCCGTACTGGTCGTTCCCGGTCGACTACCGCGTCATCCCGTGGGCCACGTTCACCGAGCCCGAGGTGGCGCGCGTCGGGCTCTCCGAGGACGAGGCACGCGAGCGCAAGATCGACGTCGAGGTCACGCGCTACGGCCTCGACGACCTCGACCGCGCCATCGCCGACGGCACCGACACCGGCTTCGTCAAGGTGCTCACGCCGCCCGGCAAGGACACCATCCTCGGCGCCACCATCGTCGGCGCGCACGCCGCCGACCTGCTCGCCGAATTCGTCCTCGCCATGAAGCACGGGCTCGGCCTGAACAAGCTCCTCGGCACGATCCACACCTACCCGACCATGGCCGAGGCCAACAAATTTGCCGCCGGGGCGTGGAAGCGAGCGCATGCGCCGCAGGGCGCGCTGCGCTGGGCGGAGCGCTTCTTCACCTGGCGCCGGGGCTGACGACGCTGGACACCCCGTCGCTCGCACGCATGACCGTGATCGTGCCGGTGGGCCCGGGCGACGCCGTGGCCCCGGCGCTGTGCGCCCAGCTCGAGACGCTACCGGCGGCGACCGAGCTGTGCGTCGTCTGCGTCGACGGCGACGACGTGGCGCGCGCCGCCGCCGCGTGCGGTGCACGCTGGCAGCGGTGCACCGCACCGCGCGGACGCGCCGCGCAGCAGAACGCGGGCGCCGCCGGCACGACGCGACCATGGCTGTGGTTCGTCCACGCCGACTCGCGCCTGTCCGAACGCACCCTGCCCGCGCTGGCCGCGTTCCTCGCCGTCGACGTCCCCGCGCTCGGGTTCTTCGACCTCCGTTTCCACGACGGCCCGACGCTGCTCACGATCAATACCATCGGCGCGTGGATCCGCAGCCGCGCTCTGGGAATGCCGTTCGGCGACCAGGGGCTCGTCCTGCCACGAGCGTCGTTCGACGCGCTCGGCGGCTTCGATCCGACGCTCGAGCGCGGCGAGGACCACGATATCGTCTGGCGCGCGCGCCACCGCGGCCTGCCGCTGCGCCCGATCGGGGCGCCGCTCTACACCAGCGGACGCCGCTATGCCGAGCACGGCTGGTGGCGAACGACGACGTGGACCGTGCGCGAGACGTGGCGGCAGGCGCGACGGTTCGCACGGCCGGCGGCAACGCGATGAGCGGGCTCGCGATCTTCGTCAAGACGCCGGGCCGCTCGGCGGTGAAGACGCGCCTCGCCGCGGCACGCGGTGCGGCCTGGGCCGAGGACTGGTACCGACGTGCGGCCGCCGCGGTGGCCGAGGTGGCCGTGCACGCCGGCGTCACGGCGTACTGGGCCGTGGCCGAGCCCGATGCCGTCTGGCCGGACCTGCCCGCGATCCACCAGGGCGACGGCGGGCTCGGCGAGCGCATGGCGCGCGTGCACGCGACGCTCGTCGCGCGACACGGTCGCGGCATGCTCCTCGGTGCCGACGCGCCGCAGGTCTCGCCGGCGTTGCTGCGCGACGCCGACGCCTGGCTCGACGCCGCGGACGCGCGGCTCGTGCTCGGTCCATCGCGCGACGGCGGGTTCTGGCTGTTCGGTGGCAACGTCGCGCCACCGCTCGCAGCGTGGACCGGCGTGCGCTACAGCGCCGCCGATACCGCGCGCGACTTCCGCGCGGCGCTCGATCCGTACGGCGCGTGGCGCACCCTGCCCGTCCTCACCGACGCCGATCGCGCCGACGATCTGCCGCACGTCTTCGCCGAGCTGACGGCGCTGCCCGATCCGCTGCCCGCGCAGCGCACGCTCGCCGACTGGATGCGTCGACCATGAGCATCCTCGTCACGCACGAGGGCTGGGTCCGCTTCGGCGCGTTCGCCATCGTGCTGGCAGTCTGTGCCGCGGCCGAGCGGACGTGGCCGGTACGCGGTGACGCGCGACCGGCGGGACGGCAGGCGGTGAACCTGGCGCTGGTGGCCGCGAACACGGCGATCCTGCGCATCGGGTTCCCGTTCCTCGCGGTCGAGCTCGCGCTGCGCGGCGGCGGGCTGCTCGGAACCGTCGCGTGGCCACCCGTCGTCGAAGTCGTGCTCGCGGTCACAGCCCTCGACCTCGCGATCTACTGGCAGCACCGGCTGATGCATCGCATCCCGCTGCTCTGGCCGCTGCATCGCGTGCATCACACCGACCTCGCCATCGACGTCACCACCGGCGTGCGCTTCCATCCGCTCGAGATCGCGCTCTCCATGGGCATCAAGCTCGGCGTCGTGGCGTTGCTCGGGCCGCCCGCGGCTGCGGTGGTCCTGTTCGAGGTGCTGCTGTCGGCGGGAAGCCTCTTCACGCATACCGACACCGCCCTGCCCGCGGCCGTCGAGCGCATGGCGCGGGCGGCGATCATCACGCCGTCGCTGCACCGCATCCATCACTCGGTGCGGCGGGACGAGACCGACAGCAACTTCGGCTTCACGACGTCGCTGTGGGACCGGCTGTTCCGCAGCCTGCGTGCGACGCCGCGCGACCCCGAACGCACGATGCCGATCGGCCTCCCGGGCTGGCGCGACCCGTCGTCGTTGGGGCTCGGAGCCCTACTCGTCCAGCCCTTCCGGTCGTGCGACAACGGCTCCGTCGATGCGTGACACCTCGCCGCTCCTGCGCGATGCCTTCCCGCCACTCGAGCGCGATCGCCTGGACACGCTGCAGCTCAACCTCGGCTATCGCTGCAACTTGAGCTGCATCCACTGCCACGTCGGCGCCGGTCCCCGTCGCACCGAGACGATGCAGCGCGACACGATGGCACTCGCCCTCGAGGTGGCTCGACGTCACGACGTCGGCACGTTCGACCTCACCGGCGGCTCACCCGAGATGAATCCCGACTTCCGCTGGCTGGTGACCGAGGCACGCGCCGCCGGGCTGCGCGTGATGGATCGGATGAACCCCACCATCATGGAGGAGCCCGGCTTCGAATGGGTCGGCGGCTTCCTCGCCGATCAGCGCGTCGAGGTGATCGCGTCGCTGCCGTGCCACAGCCAGACCAATGTCGACGAGCAGCGCGGCGACGGCGTGTTCGAAGCGTCGATCCGCGCGCTGCAGTCGCTGAACGCGCGCGGCTACGGCCAAGGCGGCACCGACCTCGTGCTGCAGCTCGTCTACAACCCGAACGGGGCCTTCCTACCGCCGGCGCAGGCCTCCCTCGAAGCCGACTACCGCCGGCTGCTGCGCGCCAATTTCGGCATCGAGTTCACGGCGCTGTTCACGCTCGCCAACATGCCGATCCAGCGCTTCGGCTCCTGGCTGTTGTCGCACGGCCGCTTCGACGCCTACATGCAGACGCTGCGCGACGCGCACCGCGACGACAACCTGGCACACGTGATGTGCCGCGCGCTCGTCAGCGTCGACTGGCAGGGCCAGCTGTACGACTGCGACTTCAACCAGATGCTGCGCCTGCCGCTCGGCGAAGGACCTGCGCACCTGCGCGACCTGCTCGACGGCCCGCTGCCCCGCCGCATCGCCACCGCGGCGCACTGCTACGGCTGCACGGCCGGCCAGGGGTCGAGCTGCGGAGGAGCGCTCGCCTAGGACGCTGCTTGCAGCGTCTTCACCTCGCGGTTGCCGCGCTCCCACAGGAGGATGCGGGCCCACACCGGCCGCCAGCGACCGGACGCCTCGACGAAGCGCGAGCGCGACGGCTCGCTCGACACCGTCGCGGACAGGAAATCGAACTCGTCGATGACCGCGGCCTGCGGCGAGTCGGTGAAGTACGGCACCGTGGCGTTCTCGGCGACGGGCATGCGACGACCGCGCCGATCGAGCTCGTTCGAGCCCTCGACGGCCTCCCACGCTACCGCCGCCGCCTCGTAGTAGCGCACCACACGCCGCAGGTCGGCGACCACGGGCTCGGGCGCGCTCTGGCGGGCGGCGAGGGTCTCGATCTCGCGACGGATGCGCAGCACCTTCTCGCGATACGCGACGAGGTTCGTCGGCGGATCGTCCTCGGGTGCCAGCGCCGCCATCGCGGCGACGACGCCCTCCACCGACACCGCTTCGTCCGCCGGCAGCGGCGGCGGCTTCGGCGCCTCGACGAACCGCTTCGAGACCGACGGCGTCGGCGCACCGGGAACGGCTTCTTCCTCCTCGTCCGCGCTCGCCGTGGCGGGCGGCGCCTCGGGCACGCCCCACGTCGCCGCCGGCAGCACGAGCGGCACCTCGGCGTCGCCACGGCGGACGAGCAGCAGCAGCGCCAGCCGATCGTCGCGCGCGTCCTCGACCGCGCGTGCCCATTGCGCGCACGACCGCGGCTGCTCGGCATTCACCTGCACCACGACGTCACCGCTGCGGAGCCCGCCGCGTCCCGCGGCCGAGCCGTCGTCGACGGTCGCCACCGAGAGCGTGCCCGCGCTCGCCGCGACGACGACGCCGGTGAGCGCGCGCTCGACGTCACACGAGCCGGCGCCGGCGACCCCGCGGATCGGCGCGAGCACCAGGCCGAGAACGATCAGCCAACCACTACGCGCCATGCCGCCTCCACCTGCGCTCGCAGCTCGGCAGGCGTGCCATCGTTCTCGATCACGCGGGTCGCGCGTGCGCGACGCTCCGCCGACGTCATCTGTGCATCGATGCGCCGCTGCACCTCGTCGGACGTCATGCCACGCGACGCGGTCACCCGCGCGATGGCCGTCTCGGGCGCGACCACGACCACCCAGACCTCGTCGAAGAACGTCCAGCCCGCCTCCATCATGATGGCGGCCTCGACGACGATGGGCAGCGCCGACGCCTCGTCCTGCGCGCGCATGAGCCGGTCGCGGATCTCCGCGCCGATCAACGGGTGCACCAGCGCGTTCAGACGCCGCAGCGCCGCCGGATCGGCGAACACCTTGCCCCCGAGCACGCGGCGATCGATGCTGCCGTCGGCGGCGACGACGTCGTCGCCGAACGCCTCGACGACGCGCCGGAAGCCGTCGGTACCCGGGCGGTAGACGTCGTGCCCGACGCGATCGGCGTCGATCACGGTGGCACCCAGCTCGCCGAGCATGGTGGCGACGGTGCTCTTCCCCGACCCGATGCCGCCCGTGAGCCCGATCACCCGCCGCATGGGCGCCGTGGCTAGCGCAACGCCCATCGCAAGTCGAGGCGCCGCATGCGATGACGCGGCCATGGTGCTCGACGACGAGACCACCCTGCTCGACGGGCGCCGCATCCCGCTGTCGGTCGTGAGCTCCGCACCCGGACGTCCCGCCATCGTGCTCGCGCCGGGCGCCGGTTCCGATCGCCGGCACCCGTTCCTGGCCGCCGTGCAGGTGGCGCTCGCCGACGCCGGCTGGACCGCGGTGACGTTCGACTTCCCCTATCGCGCCGCGGGACGGAAGCTTCCCGATCCGCGCCCCGTCCTCGAAGCCGCCTGGCAGGCCGTCCTCGCGCACGTGCGCGCACGCTACGACCCGGCGGGCATCGTGATCGGCGGCCGCTCGATGGGCGGCCGCATGGCGGCGCACGTCGCCGCCGACGGTGCCGAGGTGCGCGGCCTCGTCTTCCTGGGCTTCCCGCTGCACCCCGCCGGCAAGCCCGACGTGTCGCGGGCGGCGCCGCTCGCGCGCATCGCGGTGCCGATGCTGTTCGTGCAGGGGACGCGCGACGCGCTCGCCGACCGCACCCTGCTCCGCGGCGTGCTCGCCGACCTGCCGCGCGCCACACTGGTGGAGCTGCCAGACGGTGACCACGGCTTCCGCGTCCCGAAGCGCGTCGGCGACGAGGCCTGGGTGCGATCCACCGTCGCCGGCGCCGTCATCCGTTGGCTGGGCGATCTCCCGCGAGCGTAGGGCCCGCCACCAGGGCCGCGTGGTACGAGCGCAGCCAGGCCACCGTGACCACCTCGGCCGCAGCCACGACCCGCAGCAGCTCGCGCGTCTCGGGATCGGCGGCGAGGCGATCGGCCATCGCCAGCACCGGCGCGCCGGCATCGTCGTCCGTAGGGTACCGCGCCAGCACCGTCGCCAGCTTGTCCTCGTCGACGACCGCGCCGTGGCCGAAATACGTCACCGCGGCCTCCTGATGGCGTGCCGACAGGCGCGCGCGTGGCTCCATGCCGAGCGCGGCAAGGCGTTCGGCGCAGAGCCGCGCATGCGTCGCCTCGCGCGCCGCCAGCGTGTGCAGGCCGCCGCGCAGCCCGGGGAGCCCGCACCGCGCCGCCCAGGCATCGAGGACCGCCGCCGACGCCGCCTCCGCCGCCAGGAGAGCATCGAGGCACGACGCCACCTCCGCGCGGTCGTCGGGGTCGAGCGCGCCCGCGATGACGGGCGGCGCGCTGCCCAGCTCGCGGAGCCAGCGCAGGCTCACGCGATCGTCGTCGGCGATGGTTTCGAGCAGCGCGCGGGTCTCGTCGTCGTCCGCGATGGCCCCGACCAGCGGCACGAACGGGTCGTCAGGTTGCAATGGAAACCGCGCAATCAAGATCGCCAGCTTGGAACGATCGCCGACCCCGGGCGCCGCCAGCACGTGCAGCAACGCCGTGAGGTTGCGGCTGGGTGCGGCTTCCGCCGCGACGCCGAGCGCCGCGAGACGGTCGGCCGCGAGTCGCGCGTGGCAGGCGTCACGCGACTGCAGGACGCGGAGACCGCCACGGAGCCGCGGATCGGCGCAGCTCGCCACCCATTGTGCCAGCGCCGCCGCACCGGCCCCGTCGGCCGCCTGCATCTGATCGAGCAGCGCGATCAGGCGAGCGCGCTCGGACGGCATGCTGGAGCCTCCCGACACACGACTGGGCGCAGGGTACGGACTACCTCCCTGCCTGTCAACGAAACGCGCGGCTCAGCGACCGGTGCCGGTGAGGACGTGCACCTTCTGCCGGCGTTCGACGACCGGCGTCACCTCGTCGCGCGCGAGGAGGTCCACGAGCAGGTCGGCGAGCGGGATCGCGCGGCGCGCGTTGGTCGGGTCGGCGAGCTGCGCGCTCAGCGCGGCCGGCGCGTCGTCGTTGCCGCCGATGACGACGGCGTAGGGCACCGGCGTGACCGCGCCCAGCCCGGCGATGACCGCATAGCCGTCACGACGCGGCAGATCGAGGTCGATGACCACCGCGAGCGGCTTCACGACACCGAGGAGGTCGGCCGCCTGCTTGCCGTCCCACGCCATCGACACCGACACGCGACGGCGCGACAGCGCCTGGCGCAGGCTCATCAGCGCATCGACGTCGGCACCGGTGGTGACGACGCGCCCGCCCTGCGCCGCGTACGGCCCGAGCGCGGTGATGACCGCGTCCGGATCGAGCGGTGGCACCGTGGGCTCGACCAGGCCGAGCGGCAGACCGCGCCCGCTCACCGGATCGGCGATGCAGGCCCAGAAGGGCGACGTACAGCCCGCGGCGCGCAGGGCAGTCAGCGCCTGCAGCGCCCCCGGCGCCGCCAGGTTCACGACCACCCGCTTCGGCTGCAGATGCGTGATCTGCTCGCAGGCGGACGCGTCGGGCGGCAGCACCACCACCTGATGGTCGGCGACGGCCTGCCCGGCCCAGACCTCGCTGGCGTCGAGTACGATCACGATCGGCTGGTCGGACGAGAGCTGCGCCGTACGATCGGGCGTGTCGGTGACGGCGATGACGGTGACCGACTCGTCGGCACAGGCATCGTCGGGGGCCGGGATCTCGACCGGCTCCAGGTCGTCGGCGTTGGCCGCGTCGTCCAGCCGTGCGGCCAGCGTGTCGCGCTCGTCGACCAGCTTCGCCAGCTCGGTGGCACGCTGCTCGCGCTCGACGGACCATCGCGCCTCGAGGGCATCCCGCTCGGCACGGGCCTCGGTGCGGGTGCGGTCGCGCTCCTCCTCGGTCGAGGCGAGCAACACGCGGAGCTGGTCGCGCTCGGCGGCGAGCATCTCGAGCCGCGCCCCCACCGCCGCGCCGTCGGCCTCGTGCTGTCGGGCGCCGGCGCGGGTTCGCCCGAGCTCCTCACGCAGCGAGGTCAGCTCCTGCGCCACCGTCTCGCGCTGCGCGAGCGCTTCGGCCGCGATGCCTTCGGCATGCGACACCTGCTCGGCGAGCCGCTCGTTCGTGGCGACCGCCTCGGCCTCGGCGGCCGTCGCTCGCGCGACGTCGTCCCGCATGCGCGCGACGTCGGTCTCGAGCGCATCGACGGTGGTCCGCATGGTGGCGAGCTCGCTCCGCGTCGTCGCGAGCTCGCTCTCGAGCACCGCGCGGGCCTCCTCGGCGACGCGGGCACGCTCGCGCGCACCCTCGACGTCGGCATCGGCCGCCGCCGCCTGACCGGCGAGCGCGGTCTCGAGCTCGTCGCGCAGGTGCTGCTCGCGGGCAGTGAGCGCCTGCTTCTCCGCGGTGAGTCGGGTGAGCTCGTTCTGCCAGCCCTGCTCGCGATCGCGCTCGGCGGCAAGCGTGCCCTCGGCGTCGGCGAGACGCTTCTCGAGGCGCTCGAGCTCGCCCTGGCGCTCGCGCGCCAGACGCTCGGCCAACGTCGCCTGATCACGTCCGGCGTGTCGCGCCCGTTCGAGCTCGGTGCGCGCCGCCGCGGCGGCCTGCTCGGCTTCGCTGCGCGCCTGCTCGAGCGCGCTCTCGCGGCGGGCGTGCTCGCCCTGCGCCGTCGCCGCTGCCTCCAGCGCACCAGCGAGGCGCTCGCGTTCGCGCTCGGCGGCTTCGAGCGCAGACGAGAGCCGGCTCGTCTGCTCGGCCGTTCCCTGCGCCCGCGTCAGCTCGGCGCGCAGCGACTCCTGCTGCGCCGTCGCCTCGGCGAGCGCGCCGCGCAGGCGCTCGGCCTCACCCAGCTGCTCGCGTAGTGCCGTCGCCACGCGCTCGCTCTCTCCGGTGAGCGCGCGCACCTCGTTCGCGAGCTTGTCGCGCTCGGCGGTGATGGTGACGATGTCGATGTCGGGCGCCGTGCGGCGGAAGGCCTGCGGATCGAGCGGTACCGGCGCGCCCACGCCCGCCTGACGGCGGACGGCGTCGATCATGCGCGTCACTTCCTGCAGCGGACGCCAGAGCGCCTGGATGTCGCGCTCGGCGAACGAGCGCGGCGCCACCGTGACCAGCACGATGCTGCCGAGGGCGGCGCCCTCGGAATAGAGCGGCACGCAGGCGACGGTGCGCACCGGGGCCCCGGGCGCCAACAGCCGCGGCACGTAGCGGTTCCGCGCCGCGCTCTCGATCAGGTAGGCGCGACGGTTGAGGAGGCCGTGGAGCGGCATGTCCCAGCAGGCCGGATCGCCCCGGCGCACCGACCGCAGCCGGCGACAGCCCTCGTCCGACAGGCCCACTTCGGTCGACAGGCGCAGGATGCCGTAGCGGACGTCGAACAGGCAGAGCGCACCGGCGCTGGCACCCGTGGCCTCGACGATGGCCTGCAGGGCGGGCTCGAGCGCGTCCTCCGGAAGGCCGTCGCCCTCGGCGATCGCGCGCAGCCGCTCGGCCAGATTCGGCCCGCGGGTCACGGCGCGGACGGGAGGCGCTTCGACGATCTCGTCGTCGGTCGTCTCGGGCGGACGCGGGCGGCGCGGCTTGCGAAAGATCGGCATGGGGGGCTCCTGGTTGAGCAACCCGTGTGCCGCGGGCCGTCGGCACGGAAATCTCGTCGCTTACGATCGCGGGGCGAAACGGACCGTCCAGAAACGGACGCCGTGACGGAGACGCGTCAGGGATGCGGCGGTCCGGACGAACTCTGCGTTGCGGAGTGCGCGGCCGATCGCTAGAGGCAGAGTTTCAAGCGTCCGGCGCCCCGCGCCGATACCCATGAGCCCGCCCATGTCCCCAGCATTCGACGTCCTCGTGCTCGGCTCCGGTCCCGCCGGAGAGAAGGCCGCCATCCAGGCGGCGAAGCTGGGCAAGCGCGTCGGCGTCATCGAGAAGCCGGCCAACGTCGGCGGCAGCTGCCTGCACCGCGGCACCATTCCCAGCAAGACGTTGCGCGAGGCCATCGTCCACCTGGTCGGCGCCAAGCAGCGCGCCATCAACGGCATGCAGGTCGACTTCGGCAAGCGCTCGACGCTGGAGACATTGCGCGGCCGGACCCGCGCGGTGATCCAGAGCCAGACGGACCGCATCGAGCGCCACTTCGACCGCAACGACGTCACGCTGTTCCAGGGCACCGCGCGCTTCTGCGATCCGCACCGCCTCGAGGTGCTCGGTCCCGACGGCGGCCGCTGCGAGGTGACCAGCGAGCTCATCATCATCGCCACCGGCTCGCGGCCCGCGCACGACCCGCACATCACCGTCGACCACACCGTCGTGCGCGACAGCGACAGCATCCTGGCACTCGACGCCCTGCCGCGGCGGCTCACCATCGTCGGCGCCGGCGTCATCGGCTGCGAGTACGCCTGCATGTTCGCCGCCATCGGCGTGAAGGTGACGTTGGTCGACTGCCGTCCGCGCGTGCTCGAGTTCGTCGATCACGAGATGAGCGAGCTGCTGGTCGCGCGCATGCGTGATCAGGGCATCATCATGCGGCTCGGCGAAGAGGTGGCCGATGTGAAGGTCGACCCGCCCGGTCGCGTCGCCGCGACGACCCGCAGCGGCAAGGTCATCATCGGCGACATGCTGCTCTATGCCGTCGGCCGCCAGGGCAACACCGAGGAGCTGGCGCTCGCGAACGCCGGCCTCGTGCCGGCGCATCGCGGGCTGCTCGAGGTGAACGACTGCCTGCAGACCAGCGTGCCGCACATCTATGCCGTCGGCGACGTCATCGGCTTCCCGAGCCTCGCCGCCACGGCGACGCACCAGGGCCGGCTCGCCGTCGCGCACGCGTGCGGCCTGGCGGTGCGTCGCGAAGGCACCTTCGCGCCGTACGGCGTCTACACCATCCCCGAGCTGTCGATGGTGGGCGACACCGAGGAGCAGCTCACCGCGGCGCGCGTCAACTACGAGATCGGCCACGCCTACTACCGCGAGATCGCGCGCGGCGAGATCTCGGGCGAGCGGCTCGGCATGCTGAAGCTGCTCTTCGAGCGCGACACGCACCGTCTGCGCGGCGTCCACATCGTCGGGGCCAGCGCCTCCGATCTGATCCACATCGGTCAGGCCGTGCTCTCGTTCGGCGGGCCGGTCGACTACTTTGTGGACACGGTGTTCAACTACCCGACGCTCTCCGAAGCGTACCGCGTGGCGGCGCTCAACGGTCTCAATCGGCTGTAAGCGACGGCGGGCGTTTGCGGATTGACAGGGCGACAGGCGTCTTGCATTCTCCGCCTCGCGTGACGCAGCCACTCCTTCGGCGAGCCCGCGGCCTGGCTGCGGCCGCTGCCTTGCTATTCGCGTGCCCGGTGTTCGCCACCGAGACGCCCGCCGAGCTCGCCAAGCAGTCGGTCGACGACTGCCACGCCGGCCGCAAGGCCACGGACCGCCCCGAGCGCGAGGCCCTCTTCACCAAGGGCCAGGAGCTGGCCGAGAAGGCCATCGAAGGCGACGACAATCTGGTCGACGCGCACTACGGCATGTTCTGCAACCTCGGGGAGCTGCTGCGGCTCGACGGCGAGAAGATCACGTCGGTCTTCAAGCTGCGCACGCTCATGGCCGAGCTCGACCGCACGCTCGAGCTCGACCCGCATCATCTCGACGCGCTCGCCACCAAAGGCACGTTGCTGGTGCGACTGCCGGCGCTCCTCGGCGGCGATCTCGCCAAGGGCGAGAAGATGCTGCGCGAGGTCGTCAAGCGCGATGACAACGCGCTCACCTCGCGCATCACGCTGGCACGCTCGCTGGAAGAGCGTGGCGACAAGGACGAGGCGCTTCCCCTGGCCCAGCGGGCGATGCAGATCGCGCGCGAGCAGGGGCGGGCCGACAAGATCGCCGAGTGCCAGGCGGTTCTCACCGACCTCGGCGCTCCGCAGTAACCTGCATCCCGTCGCATGACGTCGCTGACCCGGGACGCACGCGACAGTGCCATCGGCGCCCTGGCCGGGGCCGACCTCGACCTCCTGGTCGTGGGTGGTGGCATCACCGGCGCCGGCATCGCACGCGACGCCGCGTTGCGCGGCCTGTCGGTGGCGCTCATCGAAGCGGTCGACTTCGCCGCCGGCACCTCGAGCCGCAGCTCGAAGCTGATCCACGGCGGCGTCCGCTATCTGCAGCAGGGCGACGTCGGCCTGGTGCGCGAGGCGGCCAGCGAGCGCGCCGTGCTGCGCAAGCTGGCGCCGCATCTCGCCGAGCCGCTGCTCATGGTGATGCCCACCTACGGGCGCGGTACGCACATGAAGCTCGGCGCCGGGCTGTGGGCCTTCGAGAAGATCGCCACGGTCGATGCGTCGGAACGCCATCGCATGTGGGACCGCGACGAGGCGCTCAAGAGCGAGCCCACGCTCGCCGGCAAGGGCCTCTTCGGCGCCGCCACGTTCGTCGAGTACCTCACCGACGACGCCCGCCTCGTGCTCGCCAACATCGCCGGGGCGGTCGCGGCGGGTGCGCTGTGTGCGAACCACGCCGAGGTGATCGCGCTCGACCGCACGCAGGCGACGATCCGCGACGCACTGAGCGGCCGCACGGTGCGGACACGCGCACGCGTCATCGTGAACGCCGCCGGTCCATGGGTGGGCGAGGTGCGACGTCGCGCCGGTGCGGCGAGCGGCCGTCAGCTGCAGCTGACGAAGGGCATCCACCTCGTCGTCGATCATGCCCGGCTGCCGGTGCAGCACATCGTCGTCATGTCGGCGCGCGACAAGCGCTCGGTGTTCGCCGTGCCGCGCGACGGCGTCACCTATCTCGGCACCACCGACACCATGTTCGGCCGCCCCACGCTGCACCCCGAGGTCACGGCGGAGGACGCCGACTATCTGCTCGAGGCCGCCAACCGCACGTTTGCGGGCGAGCCGCTGCAGCAGCGCGACGTCCTGGCTTCGTGGGCCGGGCTGCGGCCGCTCCTCGCCGAGGAGGGCAAGTCGGCGTCGGAGATCTCCCGCAAGGACGAGATCATGGTGGACGCGTCGAGCGGTCTCATCTCCATCGCCGGCGGCAAGCTCACGACGTACCGTCGCATGGCCGAGCGCGTCGTCGACCAGGTCTGCCAGAAGCTCGACAAGAAGATCGCGAGCCGCACCACCGAGGTGCCGCTGCCGGGCGGTGAGTCGACGGCACCCGACGTGTCCGCACGGCTGCCGCAGCTCGACGCCGCGGCGCTCGCGCGCCTCGTGCGCCTGCACGGCACCGGCGTCGTCGCCATCGCGGATCGCGTCGCGTCCACGCCCGCCAGCGGCGAGCTCGTCACGGGTCTGCCCGGCGTGCTGCGCGCCGAGGTCGAGCACGCCGTCGACGACGAGATGGCGCTGACGCTGGAAGACGTGTTGGAGCGACGACTGCGCGTGCTGCTGTTCGATCGCACGCAGGGTGTCGAGGGCGTGGAGGCCGCGGCGGCGATCGTGGCCGAGCGGCTCGGGTGGGACGCCGCGCGCACCGCGGCCGAGATCGACGGCTACCGCCGCCTCGCGGCGAGCTTGAGGAGCTTCAAATGAGCGAGATCGCCGCAGCACTGTCGACGGCCCTGGGTGCGGACCGCGTCAGCACCGACGTCTCCGGACATCGAACCGACTACTGGATCCTCGCCCACCTGCGCCGGCGCAACGGCACGCTCGGCCCCGGCGCGGCGTGCATCGTCCGTCCGCGCAACACCGCCGAGGTGGCCATGGCAGTGCGCACCGCGCAGCAGCACGGCGTGCCGATCGTGCCGTTCGGCGGCGGCTCCGGCGTCCTCGGTGGTTCGGTGCCGACCACCGGCTCGGTGGTAATCGACCTCACCGGCATGAACAAGCTCCTCGAGCTGAACGAGACGGCGCTGACGGCACGCGTCGAGGCGGGTCTCCTCGGCGGCGAGTACGAGCGCCTCGTCACCGCGCGCGGCTACACCACCGGCCACTACCCACAGTCGATCGAGCGCGCGACGATGGGCGGTCTCGTCGCGACCCGCTCGGCGGGACAGTTCTCGACCAAGTACGGCAACATCGAGGACCTGCTCCTCGGCCTCGAGGTCGTGCTGCCGAGCGGCGAGATCATCCGCCTCGATCCCGTGCCGCGTGCGTCCACCGGTCCGTCGATTCGCGAGATCTTCCTCGGCAGCGAGGGCGCGCTCGGCATCATCACCGAGGTCACGGTACGCGTGCATCCGCTGCCCGAGAAGCGCGCCGTCGCGACGTTCGGATTTCCCACGGTGGCGGCCGGGCTCGACACCATCCGTCGCATCATGCGCGTCGGCTGGAAGCCGGCAGTGGTCCGGCTGTACGACCAGATGGAGAGCGCCCGCAACTTCAGCGAGTGGGCGCCGGCCGACACCTGCCTGCTGCTCGTCGTGTCGGAAGGTCCCGCCGGGCTGGTCGACGCCGAGATGGCGGCGATGAAGGCCGAGTGCGGCGCCGACCTCGGACCGGCGTCGGTCGAGCACTGGCTCGGGCATCGCAATCAGGTGCCGTCGTGGGACTTCTTCCTCGACAAGGAGCTGCTCGTCGACACCATCGAGGTGGCGGCGACGTGGGACCGCGTGCCCGGATTGTACAAAGGCGTGATCGACGCGCTGCAGACGGTGCCCGGCATCATCACCGCCAGCGCGCACAGCTCGCACAGCTACATGAGCGGCACGAACCTCTACATCACGTTCGCGATCAAGCCCGACGACTTCGCGCACGCCGAGGACGTCTACCTCGACGCCTGGGGCCGCGTGATGCAGACGACCCTCGGTGCCGGCGGCACCATCGCGCATCACCACGGCATCGGCCGGCTGCGCGTGCCGTGGCTCGAGAAGGAGCTCAAGAGCGCGTATCCCGTGCTCTTGGCGCTCAAGCGCGCGCTCGACCCCGCCGGGCTGATGAACCCCGGCACGCTCCTCGCAGCGCCGCGGTGACCGGTCTGGTTCGCCCGGCGCGCCGGCCGCCGGGATGGATCGCCCCGGGGCCGCCGCCGGTCGTACCGTCCGATCGTCCCGACGTCTGGCCCGCCGACGACGAGGAGCTGTGCTACCTCTCCGGCGACTGGCGCATCCTGCAGCTGGCGCGCGGACATCGCTGGTCGCTCGACGATCTCGTCACGGCGTGGTTCGCCGCCGAGGTGTGCACGCCGCGGCGGTTCGCGGATCTCGGCTGCGGCATCGGGACTGTGCTGCTGCTGACGGCGTGGCGGTTCCCGCAGGCGCGTGGCGTCGGCGTCGAGGCGCAGGACGTCAGCATCGGGCTGGCGCGACGCTCGGTGGCGTGGAACGGCGTCGGCGATCGCGTGTCGGTGCTGCATGGCGATCTGCGTGAGACGTCGCTCGACGGGCCGTTCGATCTGGTGACGGGGACGCCGCCGTATCTGCCCCAGGGCACCGCGGTGGAGTCGTCACGTACGCAGTGGGGCCCATGCCACTTCGAGCATCGCGGCGGCGTCGAGGACTACTGTGCGGCGGCGGCGCGTGTGCTGGCGCCGGACGGGTGGTTCGTCACGTGCGCGGGGGCACTGCAGGAAGAGCGCGTCCAGGCAGGGGCCGCGGCGGCGGGGCTCGGGATCGTGCGGCGGCGGGACGTCGTGCCGCGCGCGGGGAAAGCAGCGCTGTTCGCGGTGTACGCGATGCGACGGGGGGCGGCGACGACGTCTGTCGAGCCGCCATTGGTGGTGCGCGACGCGGCGGGGCATTGGACTGGCGGGTTCCGCGCGCTGCGCGCCGCGATGGGCCTGCCCGCCTGACTCCGCTCAGCGCGGGCGCGCCTTCATCTCGGTATCGAAGCTGAAGCCGGTCGCCGGCTCCAGCGCCACGGTCTTGCCAGCGAGGTCACCGTAGCGGGCGTCGCTGGCGACCGTGACGCTCCCGCTGACGTCGGGTGCGATCGGCGACGTGTTCACGACCGCGGTCGCCTTGGGTGCGAGCGCGAACCCGCTGCTTCCGACGAGGTCACCCGTCGCATCCCAGAATCGCGCGTTGCCGGTCACGGGGTAGTCGGTCGGATTCTGGACGACCAGCACCGTGACCTGCGTGCCAGAGTTGTTGAACCGTGAGACGGCATAGGTCGTCTCGTAGAACCGGATGCGGTAGCCGTCGTCGCGCGCACACTTCGTGCACGCGCCCTTCACGCGGACGAACTGCCCGTCGACGGTGGTCGCTACGGTGTTCTCCCACCGCAGGCTGCGCACGGCGCCAGCCCCGACCGCGACCGCGCTCTGCAGCACCGTGGTGCCATCGGCGGCCATCCGATCGAGCGCCACCGGCACCGCACTGCTCGTCGTCGCGTCGACGACGACCTCGTACGACGAATGGCCCTTCTGGCTGATCCGCCACCAGTCCTCGTCGGCACCCTTCTTGCCCTTCAGGTCGTGGATCTCTTCGGAGCCATGCGCCAGCTCGGTGAGCGTCGTCGGACCGTTGTCGCCCGGCGCGCGCTCCCACGGGTCGCCCCATACGGGCGCCACGGCAGTGAGGGACAGCAGCACGACTCCACTCCACGACGAGGCGTTCGGCAGCATGGATCGAGCAGGAACCAGAAAGATCACCGTCGAGCAACCGAGAGCATTGACGGCATCGGGCCACCCCCATAGGTCGATCGACCATGATGGCGTTCAATCTCGATCGCATGGGCGGAAGGTTCGGTCATGCGACTCGACGAGCCGCCGTCACGGCCGCCCTCGCGATGCTCGTGCTGGCCCCGGCGGGGGCCTCGGCGTGGTCGCGGGCGGTGCGGATCACGCTCGAGGCGCACAATGCCGCCGGCGCGGCCGCACTCGCCGATGGCACCTTCTTCCTCGGCAGCAGCGGCGGATACTCGGTCGGCGCACCCGGCGCGGTCTTCCCAGCACCAACGCCATACTCCAGTGGCGGTGGCGGCGAGGTGCGGCTGGCCCCCTGCCCGGCGGCCGCGCGTACGTTGCGTGGTCGAGCGGCGCCGGAGCGAAGGTTCAGGAGCGCCTCGCCGACGGCGCGTTCGCCGGCACGCCGCAGTCGCTGTTCTTCGGGTCCGGCTCGCTCGACGTCGCCACCGACGCCGAGGGCAACGCCACGGCAGTCGTGGTCCAGAACAGCTCGACGCTCAACCTGATCGCGGCCACGCGATCGATCAGCGAGACCACCTTCGCCCACATGCAGACCGTCGACGCGGGCTTCCTGGTGGGTCTCGGGGCCACGCGGCTCGTCGTCGATCCCGACGGTGCGGCGGTACTGACCTGGGTGGTCGGCGACAAGCTACGGCAGGCCGTCCGCGCCTCCGCCGCAGTACCTTTCGGCTCGCCGACCGACATCGAGGACTCCGGCGTCAGCGCCTATCCATACGCACCCTACGGCGTCTCGGTAGCCTCCGACGCCTCGGGTCGCGCGGTCATCGTCTACCACGCCAACGGTGTGTATCGGGTCGCGAGCCGCGCGGCCGGAGGAGCGTTCGGGGAACCCGTCGACCTCTCGGGCCCGGTGACGCAAGGGACCTTCTTCGCCACCGCCGCCGCGATGGCTCCCGACGGCAGCGCCGCCGTGATCGTGAGCACGCAGAACACGACCGCGACGTCCTGCAACCTGCCGGTGGACGGCGCGTCGATCTTCCAACGCACCGGCGTCGACGGTGCCTGGACGCCGGGCGCCACGGTCGGCGGCACGGCCAACCTCAGCGTCGGCTTTCCTGCGCTCGCCTGGGGCGGCGGGCATTTCGAAGCGGCCTGGACGGTCGACCGCGGCACCGACGCCCAGCGCTGTCCCGATACCGGTCCGCAGCAGGACCGGCCCTTCGCAATCCAGGCCGGGCCGCTGGGGCCCACGCTCGCCGACGTCTACAGCGACACGCCGGCACAACGCGCGACCGGAAGCCCCGGCAGCGCGACCTTCATATCGTTTCCGGTCGCGATGGCGCTCGACGACTGCGGCAACGGCGCGCTGATCTTCGGCGTGCAGCTCGGCTACGACCCAGCCGACGCCAACGACGGCCTCTACACCTCGAGCATGACGGGCAGCGGCGCGCCGGACTGCACCCAGACGACGACCACCACGGTTGCGCCCGGGACGACGACGAGCACCACCGTCCCGTGCACGACCACGCGCTGCACGCTGGACGACGGGCTGAACGATCCCGCCTGCGCCGAGGACACCATCCCGGCGAAGGTCACGACGAAGCTCGACAAGGTGGTGCAGCTGATCGACGACGCCGCCGGGGCCACGCCGAAGAAGGCGAAGCAGCTGCGCAAGAAGGCGAAGGGTCTGCTCCAGCGCGCCGGCGCGGCCATCCGCAAGGCCGCGAAGGGCAAGAAGGCCACCATCGGCACCGAGTGCGCCGCGCGGTTGCAGCAGGCCGTCACCGACGTCCGCGCGGGGCTCGGCGGCTAGCCCCGCAGCGCCGACGCCGGCACGTACTGCCCAATCAGCATCTTGAGCGCGTTGACGGGCTCGCTGCGGTACCACTCCACCAGCACCGTCGTCGCCGCGGGCTGCAGCGGCGCCGCCTGCCCGAGCGTGCGCACGAGCTCCCAGCGTACGCCCTCGGGCGCCGTCGGCAGCTTGGTCGCGTAGAGCGCCAGCTCCTGCGTGCTCAGCCCGCCACCGAACGTCTGCAGCTGCTGGCGGCGCGCCTCGGCCACCTGCTTCACCACCTCGGGGTTCGTGTCCTCGTGCATCAGCGCGTCGAGCACGTCGGCGGTCACCTCCGACGGCAGCATCTTCCGCATCGCGTGCGCCGCGGCGGCACGCTCGTCGGGCTCGGTGCTGGCCGCGAACAGCACGCTGGGCTGCAGGAAGCTCGGATCGCCCGAGTTGCTGGCGGCGTAGAGCGCCTCTGCGGCGCCGGCGCCACCCGTCTGGAGCGACCGCTGCAGGATGGCGAGCGCTCGTGCCGCCGCTGGCGTACCCGGCGCGGTCTCGACGATCGTGCCGATCGACATCAGCGCGGTGCTCGGCAGGATGTCGTCCGGGGTGTCCGTCCGCGGCGCCGAGGCGATGCGCTCGAGCGCGTCGACGGTCTCGAGCGACGGCTCGGTGAGGTCGCCGCAGGCGCTCGCCGCCTGGACCCGTAGATCGGTGTTCGCCGCGGTCTCCTCGGTCAGCCGCGTGAGCTGCCGGCGCGCGACGGGCGAGCGGCTCTTCGCCATGGCGAGCACGAAATCGGCCTGGTCCTTCCGAGCGTAGCGTCCTTCCAGCATGAGCTGCGCCAGCGATTCGACGCCGGCAGGATTCGCGCGCATCCAGTCGCGCAGTAGGCGCTGCGCATCGTGCCACGCGCCCGGCGTCCCGCCGTCGCGGAGCGCGGTAAAGCGGTCCACCGCGTCCGACGCCGAGAGTCCGACGAGCTCGCTTCCCCGCAGCGCATCGTGCGCCGCCTGCAGCTCGGCGTCCGTCGGTCGACCCCAGGTGAAGTCGGCCATCGCCAGCGTCACGTCGTCGAACGCTGCGGAGTTGCCGGGACGCCCCGTGAAGCGGCTGGTCGAGCGCGTGCGCAACGGGACCGCGCCGTTCGAGATCACGTCGACGTCCTCGTGGTCCGAGAGCTCGCTGAACCAGGGCGAGGTCCCCAGATCGACCGAGCCCCCGGCCGATCGGATCTTGATCCGCATCGGCATCGCATCGCGCGACGGCTGCTGCGCGTCGTACGCTAGGCGGCGTCGCTCGATCTCGCCGCGGCCGTCGCCCGGGACGTACCGGTTCTCGATCGTGTACGAGCCGAAGTCGTCGAGCTGACGGCTCGCATACACCGCCGGCGCGTTCGTCCCCGGCGGGGGCAGCGTGAAGTCGAGCCGGTCGAACACACCGAGCGCGCGACGGTACGCGATGATCGACGCGCTCACCCGACGCGCCGTCGCCACCACGTGGCAGCGTGCGTCGATCCTCAGAAGGTACGGAGCACGCATGTCCGCGTCGATCGCCGGAAACGCGTCGGCACCGGTCGCGTTCGTGGACCAATCGGCGAGCCGGGCGGCGACGATCGCGACGCCGCCCGGTGCCACCGACAACACCTTCGCATCGAGCCGACCAGCGGCCGTCGCCGCCTCGGTGTGCGTGGGACTCCCGGCCGGCGGCCGTCCCGGGACGAGCGCCGTCTCGTCGAAGGTGAGCTCCGTGTCGACCGCGACGTCGAAGGCGAAGACCTGATCCGTCGCCCAGCGACAGGCGATCGATGCCGGCGCGACGGTGGACGACGGCGTCGGTCCGGTCGTTCGCATCCAGAAGACGCCGGCGGCGACACCGACGATGAGCAGCAGAGCCAGTGAACGTCGCATCAGAATGCCCTGCTCCCGCTGACGTCCCAGCTGTGTTTGACGAGCGTCCAGTCCTGACCGAGGAGGTTGCCGATATCGAGCGGATCCCAGTCGACGATCGGATACGTCTGCTCACTCGTGCTGCCGATCTTCCAGCGCGTGTAGCCGTCCAGTGAGCCGCCGAGCGCGCGCAACTCGAGTGCCACCTTGACGTAGGGCGCCAGCGTGAAGTCGAGGAGCCGCGGATTCGGCATGACGAGCTTCCACTTGGCGCCCACCGAGACGGGAATGTAGACGCCGATCGTCGGGTCGAGCGTGACGACGAGACCCGCCGACGCGACCAGCACGTCGACACCGGCGCGACCCTTGTTCGTGATCGCGACGCCGGGCGTGATGGTGCCCTCCATGCCGGGCCAATCGGCTTTGTTCGGATCGACGCCCGCGATGCCGCTCTTCAGCACCTTCGCCGACACGTCGAGCCCGACGCGACCACCGACGGCGCCGCACAGCTCGACGCGGAACGGCATCGGCGGCTTCCACAGATACTTGCACTTCTCCTTTTCCTTGGAGAGCTCCGGCGGCTCGGGCAGCTCGAACTCGCCCTGCGGGATCTTGTACGAGATCTTCCAGATGTCGTTGGTCAGGACGTGGAAGCCCGCCTCGACGTTGCTGCTCACGACGTCGCTGTAGAAGTTGCCGAGCATCCACACCTTGAAGATGTCGTAGACGTCGAGCCAGCCACCGACGACGCTGTTGGTCGGATCGGACTGCAGATACACGCGGCCCTGCGCACCGAAGATGAGCTTGAACTGCTGCACCGGCGTCGCGACGATGTAGTCGTTGACGATGCCGCCCTCGACGACGCCCTTGATCCCGGCCTTGAAGCCGGTGTCGAACGACTTGTAGAGCTCCGGCACGAAGCGGCCGGCGTAGATGCCGGCGCCGCTGTCGGCGAACGGTCGCGCGACGAACGTGCAACTCGACGCGATCTGGTTCCAGATCCGATCCGCCTCGGCCTTGTAGCGACCCTTCTCGCAGACCTGGTTCAGGTACTGGGTGTAGAAGGCATCGTCGTCGGGGATGATCGTCGTGCGACCGTAGTCGTCCACCGACACGCGCTTCAGGGCCGGATACGCACGATCGAGACAACGACCGACACCGTAGGGGCTGATCTTGGCCGCCAGCGGGTCGGTCAATCGACGATTCACCAGGACGTTGCGGATCTTCGTCGCCAGCTCCGGCACGCGCGCGAGGTCGTAGTTGATCTCAGAGCACACCGCTCCGGTGGCGATGCCGGCACACTCGTAGTTGAAGCCTCCGCGTGTGTAGCCCTGCGGGTCGTTGCGGAACTTCAGGTAGTTCTCGGCGCCGCTTCGCCCGTACGCGTTCCAGAAGTAGGGCAGCAGCTTCGTCTGGTAGTTGTTGATGTCGATGGCCCAGGGGCTGTTCTTGAACCCCCAGGTCGTCCAGCAGCCGCCACCGCCGGCCGCCTCGCACTCCTCGAGGTAGCTCTTCACGTGGTTGAAGTAGCCCTTCTGGCGTTCGGCGTTGGTGATGTACGAGAGCCCGTCGCCGGCGCTGCCGGGCGTCAGCGTGCCCCAGACCCAGCGCAGGAAGTCGTAGGTGTAGAAGTCGGTGATCTGCACCGAGTTCGACAGCTCGTAGAACTTCTTCATGTTCTCGGCGTACTGGCTGAAGAGCTGATCGCTGCAGCCGGACGCTCCGATCGACGCCAGCAGCGATGCCGACCGCGCGCTGGCGAGCCCCGCGCCGTCCTCGGGCGGCGGTGGCTCGATGACTGCCCCCTCCGGCGGATTGTCGCGCAGGATGACGACGCTGGTGGTGACGCAGTCGTCGGTGGTGCCCATCGCCTGCGGCAGGTTCGTCGTGAGGCAGCCCTTCACGTCGAACTGCTCCCAGCAGCTCCACTCGCCGTAGACGCGCTCGCGCACGTCGGGCGTCAGGTAGAGCGGGAACGAGTGGTCGAGCTCGGTGCCGAGCGAGAGCTTCGTCACCGGCTCGTCGCCGACGTCGACGAAGGTGTGATCGGCGTTGGTGTGGACGACCTGCAGCGGCACCTCGTCGAGCGCCGGCGCCGCCGGCGGGACGCAGCCGTCGCGCGGCTCGCCGACGGGCTGGAGCGTGAAGTGGAACGTCACCTGGGCGCTCGGCAGCGCCGCCGCCTGCGCCGGCGTGGGCGTGCCGTCGAGGCTGTACTCCGCGTCGACGTGCAGATCGCCGCCGGGGTGATCGTCCATGTCGACCAGCGTCACCGACGATCCCATCGTGAGGTGACGGAAGTCGACGTCGAGCCCCGGATCGGCGTGCACGGCTTCGATGGGCGCGGTCACGGGCAAGCGTTGCAGGTACGCCGACAGCTCCTGGTTCGCCTGCTCGTGCTCCGCATCGAGCGGCGCGTCGGGCGGCGCCATGGGCAGCTCGAACGCCGGCCGCTGCACGAAGTGCGTCTCCTCCTCGGGGTCGAACGCGATCCACGCCGTCACGTCGGAGTCGCCGACGAGGTTCGCGCAGGCCGCCGGCAGCTCGTCGGTCGCGCCGACGAGGTGGCGCTGCTCGACGCTGCCGGCGAGATCTGCCGGCGTCAGCAGCTTCGGCACCGACTTCGTGCGGGTCACCTCCGACGCCGCCCAGGTCTGCGTCGCGCAGAGGTAGCTCGTCACCACCTCGACGCCGGCCGTCGTCGGCGGCACGCCCGTCTCCGGCACGTGGGGCGCGGTATGCATCGGATCGCTGTCGCTCGGATCGTAGACCGGCGTCTCGGTCGCCACGTGACGTTGGAACGCGATGCAGTCCTCGCCCTCCGCGGTGCAGCGCCGCGTGACGGAGCAGTCGGTCAACGACGGCGTGGGGATGCCGTCGTCGTGCGTCGAGGCGGCCAGGTTGGCGCGGTTCGCGAGGTCGTACACTGCACCGAGGTGCTCGACCGCGATGTGGTCGATGACGCAGTAGTCGCCGTCACCGTTCTGCAGGCCGTACCACACCGTCGACTGGAACGGCTCGGCCTGGACGTCGATCTCGGCGCGCATCTCCACCGGATGGCCGACGGTGAGCGGTCCGCCGTGATCCGACTGCACCGTCATGCTGAGGATCGTCAGCTGATCGACCGTGGGCACGTAGGCGGCGGGATCGAGGCTCGACGTCTCGGTGACGTCGTAGGTGCGCGGCGGTGTGACGGGCTTGGGATTGCAGAGCAGACGGAGGCTCCGGAAGCTGCCGCCGCCTGCGACGCGAACCTTCAGGCGACGCGAGTCCCGGCTGTACCCGCCGCCCCGGTTTCGGAGTGGCACCCGCACCAGCGCCGCGCCCGTGCAGCGATCGAGGCCGTGCAGCGGCGGCTCGAAGGTCGCACGACGCTCGCAGTTCCCGTCCACCTGGCCCGGCGAATTGCACCCGGCGTTGACGGCGCAGATGGCGCCTTTGTTCGGGCCCACGTTGGTGCACACACCCGCCACCTGCGCACCGAGCCCGCCGAGGGCGTCGTACAGGACGTCCTGTATCTCGGCACCGGCCGGATCGGAGCCACGCCGGCGCGTGCGGCCCACGAGGCGCGCCTCGTGGACGTCTGTCGGTGAGCACGCCGCCAGGTTCGGGTCGTCGACGTTGAAGCACATGCCGACGCGGAAGGTGCACGAGTTCGGGTCGCTGCCGAGGTCGCAGGTGGGATCGCCGTCGTCGCACTCGAGCGTCGAGCCCCGCGTCAGCGCCGGCGCCGTCAGCCACTGGCGGGAGCAACTCGGTGCCGCGGCCTGCGCCGGGCATGCCGACAGGACGAGCCAGCCCAGCACGACGGGCGCCAGGCTGCCAAGTATGGTGACCATGAACCGCGACATCTCGTCGAAGCTCGCGAACCACGCGCCCTGGCCGGAGACGACGTGCTCGACGCGACCGGCGCGTTGGTCGCCGGAGACGGCACCGGCACCGAACTGCACGACGAAGGCCTTTTCCGCGGGGAGGATCGGATGGTGTGTGTCCACGCGTCGGGACTAGCCGCCGCGGTGGCGGGTGTACCCACGCGGGGCACACATTTCACACACATCGCGCGCGCTACGATCGGAGCTGGCGCAGGAGCGCGGCCGCGTCACGTAGGTCGGCGCCGTCGTGCCCTTCCTCGAACCAGTCGTGGATGTCGGACAGCAACGGTACCGCCTCGGCCGCCCGCCCACCGTCACGGAGAAGATCCGCCAGCGACACGGTGGCCCGCAGCTCGAACAGTCGGCAGTCCCGCTCGCGCGCCGTATCGATCGCGCGACGGAAGCACTCCTCCGCACCATCGACGTCGGCGCGGAGCCGGCGCACGCCGCCGCGCAGCCGCCACAGCTCCGGCAGGTGACGCTCCTCTCCGCCCCACTCGCCGTGGGCGAACGCCGCATCGAGGGACGCGCTGGCGGCATCGAGGTCGCCGCTGGCGATCTCGATCTCGGCCATCTCGGCGAGATGAACGGTGTGGTGCCAGCGATCGCCACTCGCGTGATGCGCGGCGAGGTGCCGGCGCATGTCGTCGAGCGGCGCCGCGCTCGGGCCGGCGATCCCACGGAGGTAATCCTGGTGGAACGACACGATGTGCGTCTGCATGGGGAAATCGTAGATGCGCAGGTGCTCGATCATCTCACCGGCCATCCGTTCCGCGCCGTGCATGTCGCGCCGCAGGAGGTGGACCTCGAGGGCATAGTACAGCGCCACGCCGCGGGCCCACGCCAGGCCGGTCTCGTCGATTCGCTGCAGCGCGCGTTCGACGGCGGCGCGCCCCTGGTCGAGGAATCCGAGCTGCGTCAGCGCGATGGCCCGCAACCACTCCGCTTCCGCCACACCGTCGACGAGAACCGGGATGCCCGGCTCGGGCGTCTCGCGCGCGCTCAGCGCGAGAAATTCCATCGCGCGACGGGGCTGGCCCAGCACGACCTGCACGTGGCCGGCGCGAACGTAGGAGTACTGCGGCAGATCGGACGGTCCATCGGTCGCGGACCCGAGGAGGCGGTCGACCAGTGGGAGGGCAGCACGGGGATTGCCGCGCCCCAGTGCGAGTGCGCCGAGGCCGATCAGGGCTCGCGCCTCCTCGCGACGATGCCCCGACGCGTGCGCCACCCGTTCGGCGCGATCGAACGCGTCCGCGACGTCGGGATGCGCGTAGCCACGGATCGACATGAGCGCGTTGGCGAGGCTCAGGTGGATGCGCGCGCGGCGCCCCGTCGCATCGGCGGCGTCCGGCGTCTGCTCGAGGTGTGCCAGCGCCGTCTGCAGCTCGCGCACGCCTTCGTCGTAGGCGAGGCGACGGAGCGCAACGCCGCCGGCCATCTCGCGATAGCGCGCCGCCCGATCGAGGTCGCCGGCGGCTTCGAAGTGGCCCGCCTGACGTGCGGCGACCTCGCTCAGGCGCGAGGCATGGGTGCGCTCGATGCATTCGCCGATCCGGCCGTGCATTCGACGGCGGTCCGATGGCGCCAGCCGATCGTGGAAGGCGCGCTGATAGAGCGCATGGGTGAAGTCATACGTGTCGCCGGACACGGCCGCGCGCAGGTAGAGCGAGCCCTTCGCCAGGGCGAAGCAGAGGTCCTCGACGCGCTCGGGAGCCCATTCGAGGCCCGCCGCCACCGCCTCGACCGTGATGTCGCTCCCGGCGACGCTGGCGGCTTCGAGGACGCGCAGGGTTTCCGGTGGGAGTGCCGCGACCTGCACCTCGATCAGCTCGCGCAGGTCGTCGGGCAACGGGGGCGCAAAGCGGTCGAGATCGATGGTGAGCTCCCACCCGCCGGCGACCGGTCGCAGCCAGCCCTCGTGTCGGAGCTGGGCGCTGACGGCCTTGATGAAGAGCGGATTGCCGCCGGTGTGACGTCCCACGGGCACCGCCAGCTTGTCGGCGAGCGCGTCGTCGGCGAGGTCGTGCGCGAGGCAGCGACGGACCTCGGCGATGCTGAACGCCGACAGGGGGATCAGCCGCACGCCGCGCCGTCGACGCAGCGTCGCCACCATGGCGGCGATCGGGTGTGCGTGCACCACGGCGTCGATCGGCCGGTACGTCGCCACCAGCAGCAGCCGCGCCGGACCGGTGCGCTGCAGCAGCGTCGCGATGAGGTCCACCGTCGGTCCGTCCGACCAGTGCATGTCCTCGACGACGATGGTGAGCGGCGTCGAGCGGGCGATCTCTTCGAGCAGGACGGCCCCTTCGCGCACCATGCGCGCCGCGCCGATGCCCGCGAGCGAGCGCGACAGGGCCTGCGATTCGTCCTCGTCGAGCAGCCAGGGCAGCTGGTTCAACCAGGTGGGAGCGAAGCGGCGCAGCAGCGCCGACACCTCGTCCTGCCGCGGGCCGCGTAGCAGCTGCTCGAGGAGATGCAGGATGGGCATGTACGCCTCGCTCGCCCCGTGCGCCTCGATGCACTGCACGCGCGCGAACGATCCACCGGTGAGCCCGGCGGCGAACTGCTCGACCAGCGTCGTCTTGCCGAGCCCGGGCTCGCCGCTGATGAACACGGCCTTGCGTTCGCCGAGCTCGGCCTGCCGCAACGCCGACTGGAGATCGGTCAGCTCCGCGGCTCGGCCGACGAAGCCGTCCCGCGGACGGGTGCTCGCGGCCGGCTCGGCGATGAAGCGATAGCCCCGTCGATGCACCGTCTCGATGAAGCGGGGGCGTGCTCCCGTGTCCTCGAGGGCACGACGCAGCTCGCCGACGACGTTCGTCATCGTGTTGGGCGTCACCGCCGTGTCGCCCCAGACGGCCGTGTAGAGCTGCTCGGTCGGGATCAGCACGCCCGGACGCTCCACGAGGTAGAGGAGCATGCGCCAGGCCTTCGGACGCAGCGCGATCACCGTACCGTCGCGCCGCAGGCACCCCGCGACGGCATCGACCTCGAAGGGCCCCAACGCCAGGACGGCGGGGGGGACGGAGCGCTGTGCGTCGGCCATGATGCGGGGGCAATTGCTACACAGCCCGGGTCGCGGGCCGCAAGGGCGAAACGCAGGAGGTCAGTCGAGCGACGGTTCGACGGCGGGGCGCGCCACGAGCCCGAGCTGGGTGAACAGGCCGAGGAAGTCGACGTTGTTCCAGCCCTCGACGATGCGCCCGTCGCGCACGCGCCCGATCGACATGCCGCCGATACGGAACGGCCGTCCCGTCGGGGCGACGCCGAGGCCCGGCCCCGCGTGCGTGCCGGTGATCGTCACGCGCGTCGCCACGTGGTCGCCACCGTCGACGACCTGCTCGACGACGAAGTGGAGATCGGGGAACGCGCTCTGCAGCGCCCGCGCCTGTGCCTTGAACTCGTCGCGACTGATCCGCGGTGCCCCGCTGACGGCCGTGTCGTGCAGGATGCCGTCGGCGGCCATCAGCTCATCGACGGCGTCGACGTTGCGTGCGTTCCAGATATCGTCGTGCCAGCGGCGGAAGAGCGCCTCGTTGGTCGTCGTCATGGGCGGACCATAGGTCCGTCGCGGCGGATTCGGCAAGCGTGGAAGCCGCCTAGATTTGCACGGCCGTCGACGCCGGAAATTTGCCGGTAGCGACAACGGCCGCTGGGGTCTACGGATGGAGCATGTCCGTTGGCTCGATCAGGCTCTCCCGTTCCGCGCGCTCCGTCGGGGTGATCGCGCTGCTCTCGCTCGCCGCCGCGTGCGCCCGCCCGCCGCAACGGCTCGCCGGCGACTTCCCCGAGGTCACGGTGACCGAGGTCCAGGCGCAGGGCGCCGTCGGCGAGCGCATCCGGTGGGGTGGCCAGATCCTGCGCACCACACCCGTCGACGGGGAGACCTGCTTCGAGATCATGTCGCAGCCCCTGGATCGGCACGCACGACCCCGGGCCGGCGACGCCACGATGGGACGCTTCATCGCCTGCGGCACCGGCTTCTACGACCCGCAGGTCTACGCGTCCCGGCGCGACGTGACCGTCGTCGGCACGGTCGATGCGCTCGAGCCGGGGAAGGTCGGCGACGCGGCGTATCAGTTCCCGCACGTGCGGGCGGAGACGATCTACCTCTGGGCACCCCGCGCCGTGGCGACCGCGGCGTACTACGCCGATCCGTATGTCGCGGCCGCGCCGTACCCGTACTGGGGCGGCTACGGATATGGCTATGGCGGCGGATACGGCGGATACGGCCTGGGGTTCTCGCCGTTTCCCTACTCGTACTGGGGCCCCGGCCTGTGGGGCGCACCCTTCTACTGGGGCGGCCGCGGGTACTGGGGCGGCCGGGGATACTGGGGCGGGCGTGGATGGGGTGGCGGTGGCTACTATCGCGGTCCGCGCTACTACGGTGGCGGCGGAGGGGGCGGTGGATGGAACCGTGGCGGATGGGGCCGCGGCGGTGGTGGTCGTGGCGGAGGTGGTCGCGGCCGCTGACCGCCTGCGAGCGGACGCTCGTCGTCCTTGTCCTTCACCGGGCCCCGGGAGTAGGAGAGCGCTCCCGTCGCCGCCGAAGTCAGCATGGATGCCGTAGGCCCGAGTCCGCACCCGACCGCGTCCGTCCCCTCGGCTGACGCATCGTCGTGGGCGCACCGCCTCGTCGTTGCCGCCGCGACCCTCGCGGTCGCCGGCGGTGCGCTGACGATCGTCGGGTGGGCGAACGACCTTCCCCGCCTGACGGACTGGATGAACGACGGCATCTCCATGTTCCCGAACACCGCCCTGTGCGCCGTGTTCAGTGGGCTCGCGTTGCTGATGGGGCCCTCGCGCGCGGGGACACGCGTGCTCGCGGTCCTCGTGTCGGTGATCGCCGGCCTGACGTTGATCGAGCATGCCACCGCGCTCGACCTCGGCATCGACACGCTGCTCTTCGACCGGACGTGGGGGCAGGCGGCGGCCTCGTCCCCGATGCGGATGGGGCTTCCGGCGTCCATCTCGTTCGCCATGACGAGTGCGGCGCTGTTGCTGATGACCCTGAGCGCCCGCGCGCGGGCCATCGGCAGTGCACTGGGATTGGCCGTCGCCGGCATCGCCATGCTGTCGCTCATCGGCCACCTCTACGGCGCGCAGCAGATGTTCACGATTCCCCGGCTGACCGGAATCGCGCTGCCGACGGCGTCGATCCTCTTCGGGCTGGGCCTCGCCATCGTCGCGTCGATGCCGGAGCGCGAGCCGATGCGGACGCTGCTCGAGACCAGCACCGCGGGCCTGCTGGCACGGCGCGCGTTCCCGCTCGTCATCGGGGCCGCCGTGACGCTCGGCTGGGTGCGCATCGAGCTTCAGCAACGTGGGCTCGTCGACCTGGCGTTCGGGACCGCGCTACGGACGCTGGTCGAGATCCTGCTGCTCACGAGCCTCCTGTGGTGGGCAGTGACGACGGTGCGTGCGCACGAGCGCGCGCGACGGCAGGCCGACGCCCAGCTCCGCCGTCAGGCCGGCCAGCTCTCGGCCGTCCTCGAAACCGCCGCCGTGGGCATGCAGTGGATCGGTCCCGACGGGACCGTGCTCTGGGCGAACGACGCGCAGCTCAAGATGCTCGGTTGCACCCGCGACGCCTACGTCGGCCACCACGTCGACGACTTCCACGTCGACACCGGGGCGCTGCAGGACATCTTCGCGCGGCTGCGTGCAGGCGAGCGCATCGTCGACTACCCGGCGCGTCTCAGATCGACGGACGGCGACGTCAAGTCGGTCCTGATCGACGCCACGGCACTGTGGGACGGCGACCAGTTCGTCCACACCCAGTGCATCACGCGCGACGTCACCGAGCGCCAGAAGGCGGAGGAGATACGCGCACTCCTCGCCGCCATCATCGAGGCGTCCGACGACGCCATCGTCAGCAAGACGCTCGACGGCGTCGTGACGAGCTGGAACGCGGGTGCCGAGCGCATCTTCGGATACTCCCGCGCGGAGATGATCGGGACGCCGATCGAGGTGCTCATCCCGCTGGATCGACGCCACGAAGAGCGCGACATTCTCGATCGCCTGCGCCGTGGCGAGCGCATCGAGCACTTCGACACCGTGCGTCTCACCAAGGACGGCCGCCCCGTCGACGTCTCGCTCACGATCTCACCCGTGAAGAACGCGTCCGGCCGCATCGTCGGCGCGTCGAAGATCGCGCGCGACGTGACCGACCGGAAGCGGATCGAGACCGAGCGCGATGAAAACGATCGTCGCAAGGACGAGTTCATCGCGATGCTGGCGCACGAGCTGCGCAATCCGCTGGCGCCGATCCAGAACGCCACCCGCCTCCTGGCGATGCTCGCTTCCGACGAGCCGCGCCTCGTCCAGGCCCGCGACATCATCGAGCGCCAGGTGGGGCACCTCACCCGCCTCGTGGACGACCTGCTCGACGTTTCTCGCATCACGCGCGGCAAGGTGACCCTGCAGCGCGAGACCCTCAGGGTGGACGCCGTGGTGACGGCCGCGGTCGAGGTCGCGCGGCCGCTCATGGAGCGCTTCCACCACACGCTGACGGTTTCGCAGCAGGCGCCGTTGCGGCTGGACGGCGACTTCGCGCGCCTGGTGCAGGTCGTGAGCAACCTGCTCACGAACGCCGCGAAGTTCACGCCTGCGAACGGCTACGTCACCGTCACGACCGAGGAGATCGATGGCCAGGCCGTCATTCGTGTCCTCGATACGGGCGTGGGCATCCCCCGCGAGTTCCAGTCCAAGATCTTCGATCTGTTCGTGCAGGCCGACGACGGACTGGCACGCACGAACGGCGGCCTCGGCATCGGGCTGACGCTCGTCCAGCGCATCGTCGCCATGCACGGTGGCACCGTCGCGGTGCGGAGCGAGGGGGCGGGCCGGGGGTCGGAGTTCCGCGTCACGCTGCCGGCGTTGCCGGCAGACGCGGCCCCGGCGCTCGCACCCGCAAAGGCACCGCTCGCCCCCGGCGGCACGCCCATCCGGATCCTCATCGTCGAGGACAATCCGGACGCGGCCGAGAGCCTACGCATGCTCTTCGAGCTCGGCGGTCACGACGTGCGCGTCGCGAACGACGCACAGCGCGCGCTGGCGATCGTCGACGACTTCGCGCCGCAGATCGCGTTCCTCGACGTCGGTCTCCCCGGCATGGACGGCTACGAGCTCGCCATGCGCCTGCGGAACCACCGGTCGTGTGCACGCAGCCTCCTCGTGGCCCTGACGGGGTATGGCCGGGACGACGACAAGCGTCGCGCGATCGCGGCCGGCTTCGATCATCACCAGACGAAGCCGGTCGATTTCGAAGCCATCGATCGGCTGCTGGCTGCGGTCAGCGCGGCGGACGCGCGTGGCCAGGCTCAGTAGAACAGCGACCCGTTCCACCACGCGCAGGCCGACGGCCCCCCATTCCCCGCCCCGAAGCCACCAGGATGTCTCGACGGTGCGCCAGCACCGCCACAGGGAGCGCCATCGTCTCACGAACTTCGTGCGAGCGACTAGCAGCTGCACGCTTTAGGCTTCTTGACTCCGAAAGGACCCCTGAACTAACACGGCAGGCTAGTAGCCAGAATACCAGTACGGAGGTTTCAAGATGGCCACGGTGCCTAAGCGAGTTAGTGAGAGACTGGCCAAGGGCGTCAAGAAATTCCAGCCCATTCTTTCGACCGCCCGCGCCCGCGACGACGGCGAAGCCGACACGGTCATGATCATCACTGACCTGCTGCAGGAGGTCTTTGGGTACGACAAGTACTCCGAGATTACGGCTGAGTTTTCGATACGCAGCACGTTCTGCGACTTGGCCATAAAGCTCGACGGGGCGCTCCAGAATCTGATCGAAGTAAAAGCGATCGGAATGGAGCTCAAAGACAACCACGTGCGCCAGGCCGTCGACTATGCAGCCAATCAGGGTGTCGACTGGGTGATCCTCACGAACGGGATCAACTGGCGAGTCTACAAGGTGCACTTCACCAAGCCGATCGAGCAGGAGCTCGTCGTCGAGTTCGACTTCTGCCAACTCAGCTCACGAAGTGAGAAGGACATCGAGTCCCTCTACCTTCTGTGCAAGGAAGGGTGGATCAAGTCGGTCCTCGGCGAGTACCACGTTCAAAAGCAGGCGCTCAGTCGCTTCTTCCTCGGCGCGATGCTTTTGACTGATCCGGTGATCGACGTGGTACGCCGGGAGCTCAGGCGCCTTTCGCCGGACGTACGAATCGACGCCGACGAGCTTCGCCACGCATTGTCGACCGAAGTGATCAAACGGGAAGTGACGGAAGGCGACAAGGCAGATGAGGCTCGGCGGAAGGTCCGACATGCCGCCGATCGGCCGCTTCGCGCGAAGGTAACAAAGAAGGGACAGGGCACGCGCACCGAGGAAAGCGACATCGACGACGACAAGCCCGGAGACGCCGCCCACTCGTAGTCAAGCCCATGGGCACTACCGGGAGCTGAGCTCGCGTCGGATCTCCGCGATCTCCTCGCGGAACGCCTCCAGCACCGTCGGCTGCCCCGGCAGCTCCGCCACCGGCGCGACGCATCCGATGCCGCGCGCCGCCGGCTGCACCGTGAGCCGCACGACGCCGCCGGGCGATGCTTCGAGTGTCACCGGCCAGTGACGACACGCCGCCGGCTTCACCGACGGCACCGCGCGGCCGGTCTCGAGCGCGATCTTGTGGATGCCGCACAACGCATGCTTCCGCGTGCGCACCAGGAACGGGCACGAGCCGTCGTCCCGGCTCTCGATCGTGTAGCCCGGCGACTCCTCGACGAAGACGTTGGCGTAGCCGTCGTCTTCGCGCAGGCGCGGCAGCAGCGCCGCGAGCTCGTCCATGAGCGTGTCGATGGCGCGCACCTCCTTGCGCGACACCTCGACGGACAGACCGACGCAGCATGTGCGACCGCGCGGGCAGCCGTCGGGCCAGCAGCGGTAGGCGAGCTCGGAGAGCGAGCGATCGAGGACGAGACGCATCGGGGGCGGTCTGTACACCGCCTCGCACCCTTGCGCCACGCGACGCACCGGTGCGAAAGGAGCCCATGGAGTACGCCCGCCTCGGACACAGCGGCCTCTCGGTGTCGCGCCTCTGCCTCGGCACCATGATGTTCGGCCGCTGGGGCAACCCCGACCACGACGACTGCGCGCGGATTCTGAACCGCGCACTCGACGAAGGCATCACGCTCATCGACACCGCCAACCGCTACGGCATGGGCGAGTCGGAGGAGATCGTCGGCAAGGCGCTCGCCACGCGTCGTGACGAGGCGGTCCTGGCCACCAAGGTCTTCATGCCCGGCCCCGGCGGACGGCTCGACCGCGGCACGTCGCGCCGGCACATCATGATGCAGGTCGAGGAGAGCCTGCGCCGACTGCGCACCGACTGGATCGACGTCTACCAGATCCACCGCAACGACCCCGGCACGCCGCTCGAGGAGACGCTGTCGGCGATGACCGACCTCGTGCGACAGGGGAAGGTGCGCTACCTCGGCGTCTCCACCGGCAACCTCGCCGATTCGCACGGCATGCACTTTGGCGGCTGGAAGATGGTGGAGTCGCTGTGGATCAGCGAGCGCCGCCACCTCGAGCGCTTCGTGTCGACGCAGCCGCCCTACTCCATCTTCACGCGCGAGGCCGAGCGCGAGATCTTCCCCGTCTGCCGCGCGCACGGCTTCGGCGCCATCGTGTGGAGTCCCATCGAGGGCGGCTGGCTGTCGGGCCGCTACCGCAAGGGACAGCCGCCGCCCGACGACTCGCGCGCGCGCAACCAGACCGAGTTCGGCGCTTTCGTCGCGCCGCAGTTCGACATGACGACGCCGAAGGCCCTGCATCGCCTCGAGCTGGTGGAGACGCTGGCCGGACTCGCCGACGAGGCCGGCCTTCCACTGTCGCGCTACGCGCTCGCCTGGACGCTCGCGAATCCCGCCGTCACCTCGGCCATCATCGGCCCGCGTGTCATGCGGCACCTCGACGACAGCCTCGCCGCCGCCGGCAGGAAGCTGCCCGAGGAGCATCTCGCCCGCATCGACGAGCTGGTCACGCCCGGCAGCAACGTCTGAAGGAGTCCCGATGAACCCTCGTGAGCTCGGCTTCGATTCCGCCCGCCTCGATCATCTCGCCGACGTCATCCGCGCCGACATCGCCGCCGAACGCTACGACGGCTGCGAGCTGGTCGTCGGCCGCGGCGGCCGCGTCGCGTTCCACGAGCAGTTCGGCTTCGCCGATCGCGCGTCGGGACGGCCCGTCGCGCCGGCACAGCCCTTCATCACCATGTCGATCGCGAAGCAGCTCACCGTCGTGCTCGTGCTGCGCGCCATCGAGCGCGGACACTTCGGGCTGACGACGCGCGTCGCCGACGTCATTCCCGAGTTCGCCGCACGCGGGAAGGGACGCGTCACCGTCACCCATCTGTTGACCCACACGGGTGGCCTCCCCGCGATGCTGCCGCCGATGCCACCCGAGCTGGTCGGCAATCTCGCCGCCGTCGTCGAGGCGACGAGCGCCTGCCTGCTCGAGTCGCGGCCCGGGACCCACGTGGTCTACAGCGTGCTCGTCGCACACGCGATCCTGGCCGAGATGGTCCGTCGCACCGACGGCGGCGGACGACCGTACCGTCAGGTGCTGCGCGAGGAGCTGTTCGAGCCGCTCGGCATGCACGACACCTGGCTCGGCCTGCCGCCGGCGGTGGCGTCGCGGATCGCTCCCGTCGTCGCGCGCGATCGTCGCGCCGGCATGTTCGACCCCACGTTCCTCGAGGCGATGGGCGGCATCCTCGGTGAGGACACCGAGATTCCCGCCGGCGGCGCCGTCTCCACCGCACCCGACATGCACCGCTTCGCCGACATGCTGCGCGGCGGCGGGACGCTCGACGGCGTCCGTATCCTGTCGCCGGCGACGGTCGAGCTGCTCACCGTCAATCAGACCGGCGACGAGCCCAATACGCTGTTCGCGTATACGGAAGACATGCGCGGATGGGACCCGATCCCCGCGAACCTCGGCCTCGGCTTCTTCCTGCGCGGCGAGGGGCTTCACCCCACCCCGTTCGGACAGCTCGCCTCGCCGTCCACGTTCGGCGGCTTCGGCGCCGGATCGTCGGTGTTCTGGATCGATCCGGAGCGCGACCTCACCTACGCGTTCCTGTCGAGCGGGCTGATGGAGGACTCGTACAGCATCGAGCGCCATCAGAAGCTCTCCGACCTCGTGCACGCGGCGGTGATCGCGTAGTGTCGATTGCCGGCATCGACGTCGGCGCGACGCTCTGCAAGCTGGCGCTGCAGCGCGACGGCGTGGCCGTGGCGCACTATCCGTCGAGCGACCTCGGCGGTGTGCGCGCGCTGGTCGAGGCGTGGGGTCCTCGGCGCATCGGCGTGACGGGGGGCGGCGCCGATCGGCTTGGACCAGAGATCGGCGGCGTCCTGCTGAAGCACGTGTCGGAGTTCGAGGCGTGGGGCCGCGGCGGCGCGGCGGTTGCAGCACTCGACGGCGTCTCGCTGCCGGCGAAGCACCTGCTGGTCTCGCTCGGCACCGGCACGTCGGTCCTGCTGGTCGACGGCCACCGCGTCGAGCGCGTCGGCGGCACCGCGCTCGGCGGCGGCACCGTGGTGGGCCTGGGCCGACTCATCCTCGGCACGGGCGTGTTCGACGAGATCATGGCCCTGGCCGCGCAGGGTGATCGGCGCACCGTCGACCTGTTGGTGAGCGACGTCTACCGCGCCGGCGCGACGTCGATCCTGCGCGACCTGACAGCGTCGAGCTTCGCCAAGCTCGAGTCGACGCGACGCGAGGACCTGGCGCACGCGCTGCTGGGCCTCGTCGGCGAGAACGTCGCGCTAATCTGCGGTGGGCTGGCGCGTGCCTCGGGTGTCGACACCGTCGTCTACTGCGGTTCGACTCTGGCAGAGAACCCGATGCTGGAGACGATCGTCGGCGAGATCACGACGCTCTTCGGTCATCGGCCCGTGTTCCTCCCCCGCGGCGCCTTCTGTGGCGCCGTCGGCGCCGCGACGCTGGCCTGACGACACGACCACCCAGCCGGCGCGCCCGTCGTAACGGGCTGTTCAAACGCGTGAGGCGCGGCATGCTGCCTTCCATGGCGCCAAAGCCGCGGTACACGACCCTCTTCGACGCGTTGCGCGAGATTCAGGTCTGCACGGACACCGCACGGCGAGAGCTCCATGCCGTGGGGAAGCCCGACGACCCGGCCTTCCATACGCTCGAAGCGATCCTGAGCCAATTGGACGATGCGATGAACGAGGCCGTGCTCGTCTTCGGGCGCCTGGACCCCCGCTAGCCTGTTGCGCCCAACCGCCGCAAACTCATAAGTGGGTATCGCGGGGGCTCGGGACCGCACCGCATGCCGACGCGTAGGGCGCGGCGTGCGCAGGGCTCGATTCAGCCGGAGGTCCCTCCATGCGCGTCCCGTTCGACAGCCTGTTCACGCACGACGGTGCACCGGACATCGTCATTGCCAGAGAGGCCATCGCCTTCGGCAGCGTCGCCATAGCGGCCGGGGCGTCCGTCTCATTGTCGATGCCTCTGGGTCCCGACGAGCGTCTCGCTGACCTCATCGGACGCGAGCTGGAGATCGATGTAGACGGCGGGCTGCTGATCATCTCCGGGTGGTACTGACCGGCAGGTTGCCTGACTCAGACCTTTGCCCTACACCTCAGTTCCGTTTTGGAACTCGAGTGCCCAGTGTATGCGTTGGCGTGACGTCGGGGGGGTCACCTGCTCGGTGGCCCGTGCGCTCTCGGTGGTCGGCGACCGCTGGACGCTGCTCATCCTGCGCGATGCCTTCCGGCGCGTCCGACGCTTCGAAGACTTCCAGCGCGGCATCGGCATCACCCGCCATCGCCTGGCCGACCGCCTCGGCAAGCTGGTGCGCGAGGGCGTCATGGAGCGGGTGCGCTACCAGGAGCGGCCCGTGCGCTACGAGTACAAGCTCACGGAGAAGGGACGCGACCTCTATCCCGTCATCGTCTCGCTGGTGGGATGGGGCGATCGCTGGATGGCCGGCGACGACGGCCCGCCGATCGAGCTCGTCCACCGTGACTGCGGGCGGGTGACCGCCCCCGTCCTCACGTGTCCACACTGTCAGGCCCAGGTGACCGCGCACGACATGAGCGCGCGGCTCGGCCCGGCGCTCGCGCCGAAAGAGGAGGCCCCCGCATGACCCGCACGCAGACCGTCGACCCGTCCGTGTCGCGCACGCCGCTGCCGCTCGACGCCACCGACCTCGCCACCGTCTGCGTGCTCTGCAGCCACAACTGCGGGCTGCGTGTGGACGTGAAGGACGGTGCCATCACCGACGTACGTGCCGACGAGACCAACCCCATCACCGGGGGCTACGTCTGCAACAAGGCCTTCAGCATCCAGCACTACGTGCAGCACGCGCAGCGCGTGCAGCATCCGCTGCGACGTCGCGCCGACGGCACCTTCGAGCGCATCGACTGGGACACCGCCATCACGGAGATCGCGGCCAAGCTCCGCACCGTGCGCGACACCCATACGCCGCGCGCGATCGCGCTGGTCGGCGTCGGCGGGCAGGCGAACCACATGGACGCGCCGTGGGCGCTGGGCTTTCTGCGCGGCATCGGCTCGAAGCGCTGGTTCAACGCGTTCGCGCAGGAGAAGACGCAGCACTCGCTGCTCGATCAGTGGATGTTCAACGCCTCGCCGGCGACGTTCCTGCACCCCGACTCCGAGCACTCGAAGTTCATGCTCGTCCTCGGCACCAACCCCAAGATCAGCAACCGCGGCCACAACGCCACCGACACGTTCAAGCACTTCGCCGACGACAGTGAACGCATCCTCGTCGTCGTCGATCCGCGCGAGACCGAGACCACGCGCGGCGCCACGCGCCACCTGCGCGTCCGCCCGGGCACCGACGCCTACCTGCTGCTGGCGATGGCCGCCGTCATCACGCAGCGCGGGCTCGCCGACGAGACGTTCGTCCGCGACCACACCACCGACTTCGACGCGCTCGGCGACGCGTTGGCGACGGTCGACGTCGCGGCCATGGCGACGCGCTGCGGGATCACCGAGAGCGATCTGGTGACCACCGCCACCGAGCTCGCCACCACCGACGGGGCGTCGATCTTCTACGATCTCGGCGTCGAGCAGACGCGCTTCTCGACGCTGATCTCGTGGCTGATCCGCGTCCTCGTCGCGATCACCGGAAACGTCGGCAACCCGGGCGGCGAGCAGTTCATCGAGAGCTTCCTGCCACCAGTGGTCGATACGGCACGGGTAGGCGATCCCGAGCTCGCGCTCGCGTCGGGCATCCCGGCCATCCGCGCGCTCGGCAACGCGGGCATGTTCTCGCCGACGCTGGTGCCGGAGGAGATCCTCATCGATCACCCCGAGCGCATCCGCGCCGTGATCGTCGAGGGATCGAACCCGCTGCTGTCGTACTCGGACGCCGCGCGCTGGCGCGAGGCGCGCGAGCGGCTCGACCTGCTCGTCGTCATCGAGCCGGCCATGACCGAGACGGCGCTGCTCGCCGACTACGTCCTGCCGACGCCCGTCGGCTACGAGAAGTGGGAGATCGCGAACTTCCCCAAGCGGCATCCCGAGGTGCACGTGCAGCTCCGACCGCCCGTCGTGCCGGGTCCGCCGGACGCACTGCCCGAGCCGGAGATCTACGTCCGGCTCGCCGAGGCGCTCGAGCTGTTCGGGCCACCACCCGCGGAGCTGTTCGAGCTCGCCGCCCAGGCGCACACGGTCGGCGGCGCCGCCGCGTACCTCGGGACGCTGCAGATGACGGCGTCTGGCAGCGAGCAGCGCATGCTGTTCTGGGCCTACCGCACGCTCGGTCCGCACCTGCCGGCACCGACGCTGGCGGCGGTGTGGGTGCTCTGCGGCGTGAACGCGCTGCTGCGTCGCGACGGCGTGCTGCGTACGCTCGGTGACGACTGGGCCGCCGGCTCGCCGATCGAGATCGCGCTCGAGCTGTTCCGTCGCATCCTGGCGCATCCCGAGGGCGTCGAGATCGCCAAGGCCGCCGAGGGTTTCGTCTCCGGTTTCGACGACGGTCGCATCCGCCTCGTACCTGAGGCCATGTTGCCGGAGCTACGTCGTGCCATCGACACGCCGCTCACACCTGATCCCGCCTACCCGTTCGTGCTCGCGGCCGGGCTCCGCACGCGCTGGACGGCGAACACGATCCAGCGCGACCCGGCGTGGCGGAAGGGCCGCGGCCCGCACTGCTCGCTGAATCTGTCACCGTCGGACGCGAAGCGCCTCGGGCTCGCGAACGGCGACGCCGTGCGCGTGGCCACCCCACGTGGCGAGCTCACCCTCCCCGCGCAGGTGGACGGGAAGCTGCTCGACGGCCACGTCTGGATGCCGAACGGCTTCGGCAACGTGTGGGGCGAGGCCCCCGTCGGCGGCAACCAGAACGAGCTCACCGACGTCGCCGACCGCGACCCGTTCACGGGCATCCCGCACCACCGCTACGTGCCCTGCCAGCTAACACGGGCGTAGCAGATAGAAGACGTAGCCATACGCGCCACCGTGGTCGATCCACAGATCGATCTCGCGCTCCGTGTCGGCGATGACGGCACGGAGTGCGTCGTCGGCATCGGGGCGTAGCACGGCGATGCGGGCGGCGAGCGGCGCGTAATATGACTCCCACCACGCCGACGCCGGCAGCGTGAAGGTGTCGTCGACGATCCAGCCCACCTCGTCGGCGGCGGCGCGGTTGCCGTCCTCCGTCGTCATCGCGGGATAGGCGTCGCGCCAGAACGTCGCAGCGTCGTCGGGCGGCGCGTCGGTGAGCCAGGTCAGCTCGGTGACGGCGGCCCGTCCATCGGGCGCGAGCAATGGGCGCCAGCGCTGGAGGCCTCCTGCGAAGCCGAGATGGTAGATGGCACCCTCGCTCCACAGCAGGTCGGCGCAGCCCGGCGGTTCGTCGAGCGCGCCGAAGTCGTCGCATCGGGTGTGGATGCGATCGCCGAGCCCTGTGTGTGCCGCGGCGACGGTCAGCTCGTCGAGGAACGGCTGGTGCAGATCGACGGCGGTCACGCTCGGATCGTCGAGCGACGCGGCGAGCACGAGTGTCTGCGCACCATTGCCACAGCCGAGGTCGAGCACACGGGAGCGCGGCGCCAGCGGGCCGAGGCGACGCAGCGCTTCGCGCGTGGCGTCGTCGCAGCCGGGTCCGTAGCGCGGCAGGTCGCGGTAGAGGGTGAAGAACGGATCGCTCATGTGGCCACAGGTGTAGCCGTCGACGGGGATTGCGTCAGCCCCGTCCGACGTCAGAACAGAAGGCATGCGCACACGACGACTCGGCCCCCTGACGGTGTCCGCCCTCGGCCTCGGCTGCATGGGCATGAGCGAGTTCTACGGCCCCGGCGACGAGGCGGAGTCGATCGCCACCATCCATCGCGCTCTCGAGCTGGGCACGACGCTGCTCGACACCGCCGACATGTACGGCCCGTTCACCAACGAGGAGCTGGTGGGCCGCGCCATCAAGGGTCGTCGAGACCAGGTGGTGCTGGCCACCAAGTGCGGCATCGAACGCGACGCCAGCAACAAGGCGATCCGCGGCATCAACGGCAGCCCGGCGTACATCCGCGCCGCGTGCGACGCGAGTCTGAAGCGCCTCGGCGTCGACCACGTCGACCTCTACCAGCTGCACCGCATCGACCCGAAGACGCCGATCGAGGACAGCGTCGGCGCCATGGCCGACCTGGTGCGCGCCGGCAAGACGCGCGCCATCGGCCTGTCGGAAGCGGGCCCGCAGACGCTCCGTCGCGCGATGAAGGTACACCCCATCGCCTCGCTGCAGACGGAGTACTCGCTCCTGACGCGCGACGTGGAAGCCGAGGTCCTGCCGACGTGCCGCGAGCTCGGCGTCGGCTTCCTCGCCTACAGCCCCCTCGGCCGCGGCCTGCTGACAGGCCGCTACCGCTCGCGCGACGACTTCACCCCCGACGACTACCGCCGCTTCAATCCACGCTTCAGCGAAGGCGCCTTCGAAGCGAACGTCGCGCTCGCGGAACGCGTCGTCGGCCTGGCCGAGAAGAAAGGCTGCACCCCAGGTCAGCTCGCGCTGGCGTGGCTGCTCGCAAAGGGCGACGACATCGTCCCGATCCCGGGAACCAAGTCTCGCAAGCGCCTGGAGGAAAACACCGCGTCGGTCGACGTGCAGCTGAACGCAGACGACATCGCGGCACTGGAATCGGAACTTCCGGTCGGCGCCGCAGCAGGTCTCCGCTACGCGAAGGGAATGGCACCCGTCTGGGAGTGACGACCTGGCATTCCCCCCAGACAACGAAGCGTCTCGCCACCCAAGTGGCGGCGGGTTGTGGTCGGGGTGCGGGGTGCCACCGAGCGAGCGCGTCGAGAGCACGCGCGGCGGGGAAAAGGG
>DASYLJ010000209.1:0-10889 GCA_036009625.1 Binatia bacterium | reverse complement strand
GCTCGCGCCCGATTGGGTGTGCGAGGTGATCTCACCGAGCAGCGGCCGGCTCGACCGCGTGCGGAAGATGCCGATCTACGCCCGCGAGCGCGTCAGCCACCTATGGCTCGTCGACCCGCTGGCCCGCACGCTCGAGGTCTACCGTCTCGACGGCCAACGCTGGGTCGTCGAAGCGCCGTGCACCGCCGACGCACCGGCCCGCGTCGTCCCGTTCACGGTGATCGAGATCGATCCCCGTCGCTGGTGGGTGGACGAGTGACGCGCAGACTTTTTCCTTGACGGTCGGCTCGCTGCGAAGCTAGCGTCCCACCGCCGCTCGTGTGCTACCGGGTCGGCGAGGGGGCTCGGATGCGCGTCATCACTCTGCTGGGGATCATGGCGTTGCTCGTCGCGACGCGCGCGGCCGCCATTCCGCCGCTCTGCGGACCTGCCGACGATCCCTGCGTCGTGACGCAGGATCTCTCCGTTGCCGGCGGTTCGTCGTTCGATCTCGGGACGCGTGCATTGGTGGTGGGCACGGGCCACACGATCACCGTCCGGGACGACGGCGAGCTCGCCGTGAGGGCCAAGACCATCACGCTCGAGGCCGGCGCGAAGATCCTGGCGATCGGACCGCCGGGCACCGAGGCCGAGGGTGGCCGCATCGAGCTCACCGTCGACGGTGACGTCGAGCTCGGCGTCGGCTCGGTGCTCGACGTCAGCAACTGGTATGCCGGCGTGATCGACATCCGTGCTCGGGGCGCAGTCCGGGCGCTGGGGCTGATCCGCGGCGTGTCGACGAGCCGGGACGGGTACGGTGCCTATGTCGCCATCGAAACCCTCGATGCCGACGCGGCGGGTGACGTGCGCATCGCCGGCACCGGGGTGCAGGTGTCCGGCGGCAACCGCTATGGCGGCCACGGCATGCTCTCCGTCGCTGCCGGCGGTGACATCGACATACTGGCCCCCGTCATCTCGCGCGGCGGCGAGGGTGGTGGCGAGGGGGTCGATCTCGTTGCCAATGGAAACATCACCACCGGGCCGGCCGCCGACATCGACGTCACCGAGCTGGACGCCGGCGGTGGCTCCTTCATCTACATGACGGCGGACGGAACCATCACCACCGACGGGCGCCTGCTGGCGACGGGGTCGGGAACCGGCGGCGGGTACGGGGGGCAGGTCGACCTCTACGGCTTCCAGGGATTGACCGTGCGCGGCGCGGTCGATGCCACCGGCGCCTCGGAGTATGGAGCTCCCGGACTGCTCGGCTTCGGCGCGGACACGGGGGACGTCGTGATCGACGCGGTCGTCACCGCGAGGGGGCACCCGGAGTGGGACTGGTCGGAGGTCACGATCGGCACGAGCGGCGATCTGCTCGTGCGCGGCACGATCGACATCTCGGGCGCCTATGGCTACGCGAACGTGTACGCCGAGGTGCAGGGACGTATCCGCATCGAGGGCCGCATCATCGCGACCGGTGCCAACGAGCCGGGCAGCGTCTCGCTCAACGGGTGCGACGTCGAGCTGCCGGCCGGCTCGCTCTTGGACGTCCGCGGCCCGCACGACGGGGCGTACGACTATTCCAACATCCAAGCCGGTGGTCTCGTCACCATCGGCGGGACGCTGCGCTTCTCGCGCCCGCTGGAAGTGGCGTACCGCGACACGCCACCCGTCGTGCTGCCGGGGGCCGTCATCACGCCGTCGCTCGCGCCTGCGCTCCACCCCGAGATTCCCTGCTGTCACTGCGCGCCCGTCTGCGGCGACGCGCGCCGCGACGACGGCGAAGCCTGTGACGACGGCAACGTGCTCGACGGCGACTGCTGCTCGTCGACCTGTCAGGCCGAGCCGGCGGGCGGCGCCTGCGACGACGCCAGCACCTGCACGACCAACGACGTCTGTCTCGGCAATGGCACCTGCGCCGGCGTTCCGCTCGCCTGTGACGTCTGCGAGCGGTGTGACGAGGGCGTCGGCTGCGTCGTCGGTCCGAAGCCCGCCTGCCGCCGCATCGTCGTTCCGGGCCGCGGCCAGGTCGATCTCAAGGACCGCACGCCGGACACCGGCGATTCCGTGCTGTGGCAGTGGCGGGGCGGTGTCACCACGCCGCTGCCGACGTTCGGCGACCCGATCGGCACCGACGACTACGCGCTCTGCATCTGGGATGCGCCGAGCAGTCTGCTGCTGCGGGCCGATGCCCCACACGGCGGCGCGTGCGGCAGCAAGCCGTGCTGGAAGGCGCTCGGCAACCGCGGCTTCGGCTATCGCAACGCGAGTGGCGCACCGGATGGGCTGTTCAAGATGAAGCTGTTGGCGGGCACCGCCGGCAAGCCGGTGATCCAGGTGAACGGCCGCGGAGCGGCGCTGCCGATGTCGTCGCTCGGCAGCGTCGCGCTGCCGCTCACCGTGCAGCTGCAGGCGAGCAACGGCGCCTGCTGGGAATCGACGCACTCGATCGCGTCGGTGAACGTGCCGGCACAGCTCAAGGCGAAATCGGACTGAGCGTGGCGCGCCGACGGGGGGCTGGACTAGAGTGCGCACATGTCCGGCCCCCTCGCAGGTCTCCGCGTCCTCGATCTCGGCACGCGCATCGGCGCGCCGTTCGCCGCCACGCTGCTCGCCGACCTCGGTGCCGAGGTCATCAAGGTGGAGTTGCCGGGGCAGGGCGACTTCATGCGAACCATCGGCCCGTTCGTCGACGGCTACTCGCTGTTCTGGGCGGTGGAGGGACGCAACAAGAAGTCGGTGACGCTCGATCTCCGCAAGCCGGCGGGGCAGGCGTTGTGCAAGCAGCTGGTGGCACTCTCCGACGTCGTCGTCGAGAACTTCCAGCCCGGCACGCTCGAAGGGTGGAACCTCGGCTACGACGAACTGGCGGCGGTGAATCCCGGCGTCATCCTGACGCGCGTCTCCGTCTACGGACAGGATGGACCGTACCGGGACCGCCCCGGCCTCGACCGCAACGGCATCGCGCTCGGCGGTCTGCTCTACCTGACGGGCTACCCCGACCGCCCGCCGGTACGGCCCGGGCTCATCGTCTCCGACTACCTGACGGCGGTCTTCAACGCGTTCGCGATCGTCAGCGCGCTCTACGAGCGTGATCGCCGTGCGCGCGAGACGGGTCAGGCGCCGCGCGGCCAGTGGGTCGACCTGTCGCTCTATCAGTCGATCCTGCGGATCATGGAGCACACGCTCGCGACGTACGACCGCCTCGGCGTCGTCCGCGAGCGCGAGGGCAACCGGCTCCGCAACTCCGCGCCGCTCGACAACTGGGAGACGAAGGACGGCAAGTGGGTCTGCATCATCGCCGCCGGTGACGGGCTGTTCCCGCGTCTGGCGCGTGCGATGGGCCGCGACGACCTGCTCGCCGAGCCGCGCTTCGCGACCATGGCGCTACGCGCGCAGCATGGCGACGAGATCAACGGCATCGTCGCCGACTGGGTGCGGGAGCGGACGTCGCGCGAGATACAGGACGTGCTCGAGGCCCACGAGGTGCCGTTCGGCGTAGCGTACTCCGTCGCCGACATTTTCGCCGACCCGCACGTGCAGGCGCGCGGCGACATCGAGACCGTCCCCGACCCCACCATCGGACCCGTACGTATGCAGGGGGTCTATCCGCGCTTCTCCCGCACGCCGGGCGCGATCCGCAGCGGCGCCCCCGTCCTCGGTGCGCACAACGACGAGGTGTACGGCGAGCTGCTCGGGCTCGATGCCGAGGCGCGGGACGCATTGCGGCGCGACCGCGTGATCTGAGCACTGTCCGGAATTCCGGACATGCATTCCGGTGTCGTGGACGTGCCCATCGCGCTTTTGCCGCGATCGCGGGCAATCGCTGCCTTCGCGGTCGGCGTAGCGCCCGTGGAACCATGCCGGCGCCGCATGGATGCGACGCGACGCGATGGTGCGTCGATTGCTTGACCGGCGTCATGGCCTCCGCACTGCGTCTGATCCCCGCCAGCCGTCCGAACGCCGATCGCCCTCCCGCGGCGCCGACCGTGCACGAGGTCGACGCCCGTGCGCTGGTCGACGCGTGGGTCGCCGAGCCCTTGTTCGATACCGACCACGCCGTCGACGACCTGGTCGCCCGCGTGGCACGCGCACTCGCGCGCCGCGATCTCCGCGTCGTTTGACCGCCCCCCCGGCTCCGCGCGATGAGGCCGGGGATGAAAGTCGACGCCGGCCTGACGGCCGTCCACCTCACCGACGTTCCGAAGACCGCGCGCGAGATCGAGACCCTGGGCTACGACGGGCTGTTCACCTTCGAGGGACAGGCCGATCCGTTCCTGCCGCTCGTGCTGGCGGCCGAGCACACCAGCCGCGTCGAGCTGGCCACGGGCATCGCACTGGCCTTCCCTCGCAGCCCGATGAACCTCGCGTACCTCGGCCACGATCTGCAGGTGCAGTCGAGCGGACGGTTCGTGCTGGGACTGGGATCGCAGATCCGCACGCACATCGAGAAGCGCTACAGCGCACCGTGGTCGCATCCCGCGGCGCGCATGCGAGAGCTGGTGCTGGCCGTGCGCGCGATCTGGCGCTGCTGGAACGAGGGCGAGAAGCTCGACTTCCGCGGCCGCTTCTACACCCACACGGTGATGACGCCCATCTTCGTGCCGTCGGCGTCGCCCTGGGGGCCGCCGCGCGTCGTGCTGGCGGCGGTGCAGCCGCGCATGACGGAGGTCGCCGGCGAGGTGGCCGACGGCGTGCTCGTGCATCCGTTCAACTCGCGCCGCTTCCTCCAGACGAGCCTGGTACCGTCGCTCGAGCGTGGCCTCGCCAAGGCCGGCCGCACGCGCGCGCAGTGTGGCATCGCCGTGCAGACGCTGCTCGTCACCGGCACCACCGACGAGGAGATCGCGCAGAGCGCGCAGATGGTTCGCGCCCAGCTCGCATTCTATGGCTCGACGCCGGCATATCGCCCGGTGCTGGAGGCGCACGGCTGGGGTCCGTTGCAGGAAGAGCTGCACGCGCTCACCAGGCAGGGACGCTGGGGCGAGATGGGCGATCTCGTCACCGACGACATGCTCGACACGCTCGCAGTGGTGGGGACGCTCGACGAGATCCCCGGCAAGCTGGCGGCGCGCTACGGCGACATCGCGGACCGATTGAGCCTGGTGAGCTACGCCGGTCTCGAGCGCACGGCGCGCGAGCAGTGGATGGCGATGCTCGCGGCCGTGAAGACCGTGTGAGGCCAGGTTCTACCGCCCTTTTGTAGAACGCGATCCGTCGCCGAAACCGCGTAGCAAGGAAATCCGCTACTTGGCGACGGCACGCCGTGTGCTCTCCCTCCAGGCACCAAGGAGGACTGACATGAGCAAGACACGGCATGCCCTGGTGGTCGGGGCGCTCGCGCTCACGACCATCGTCGGCTGCTCCAACGAGCGCACGACCGTTCGGCGCACCACGGTGACCGACCGGCCCGCGACCGTCGAGCAGCATTCGACGACGCAGGCTCCGGGAAGCGCCGGAACCGACAGCGAGACGGTCATCAAGACCAACCGCTCCTACGAGCGCACGGTGGAGGGAAACTGAGCATGCGTACCAATCGCACCATGATCCTGGGGGCGGCCCTGCTGGCCGCGACGGTCGTCACTGCACAGGCGGGTGAGACGGTGGAGCAGCACGAGACCTACGAGAAGCGGTCGATGAAGGTCGAGACGATTCCCCCGCCGCCCCCCGTCGTCGACAAGAAGACGACGACCGAGACGGAGACCCACCGCAGCAACACCGCCAATGCGGGTGGCGTCAACGAGAGCTACCGGCAAACCGAGCAGCGGGTGGAGACCCACACGCCGCCGCCGACGGCTCCGCCGCAGGTGCGCGAGCGCACCGTCGAGACCGAGACGATCGAGAAGGACGACTGAGTCATCGTTGCGGTAGGCCGCGGGTCAGGAACGCGATCCAGGTGAGTGCCGCGACGATGATCCAGAGTGCACCGGCCAGCGTCACCCCCTCGGCTGCGAGGCCGATGAGGGGTGGCCCGGCCAGAAATCCTGCGTAGCCGGTCGTCCCGACTGCGGCGATGCCGTGTGACGCAGGCACCCCGGGAACGTGACTCGCGGTGCGGAACACGATCGGGACGAGGTTCGACAACCCGAGGCCGACGACGGCGCATCCGATGATCGCCGCACGGGGTGTGCCGACGAGCAATGCCGTTCCGAAACCGATGGCGGCCATCGTCGTCGCCCAGCGCACCACGCGCGCGTCACCGAAACGCGCGACGATTGCGTCGCCGAGGAAGCGTCCTACCGCCATCGCGCCCGCGAACGCGGCGAAGCCGAGTGCTGCGGTCGCCGCGTCCGCTCCCAGCGTGTTGCGGATGTAGACCGCGCTCCAGTCACCCATCGCTCCTTCGGACATGAGGGCGAGCAGCGCGATCAGGCCGAGTGTGGCGAGTGCGCGCGTGGGGCGGACGAAGCGGGGTCCATCGTCGTGCGGGTCGGCGGTTCGGGGCAGCAGTGACCGGCAGGCGACGAGCGCGGACGCGCCGAAGACGACGGTCGCGCCGATCACGTGTGTCAGCGGCGCGATGCCGGCGCGCAGCGTGAGCGCGGCGATGCCGGCGCCGACGAGGCCGCCGAGGCTCCACAGACCGTGGAACGACGACAGGATCGGCGTCGGCCACTTCGCCTCGACGCCGACTGCCTGCGTGTTCATCGAGACGTCGAGCGCACCGTTGGCGGCGCCGAGGATGAAGAGGGCAGGCACGAGCAGCGCGAGGCTCGGCGCGGCGATGGGCAGTGGCAGCGCGGCGAAGAACGCAGCAGCGGTGACGTGAACCACGGCGCGACTGCCGAAGCGCGACGTGCAGAATCCCGAGAGCGGAATGCCGCAGAGCGCGCCGGCGGCCATCGCGAGCAGGGCCAAGCCGAGCACGCTCGGGCGGAGGTCCAGCTGCGACTGCACACTCGGAATGTGCGGCACGAGGCTGGCGAAGCCGGCACCGTTCGCGAAGAAGACCGTCGCGACGGCGAGGCGGGCACGCCAGGGGGAAGGGGACATGAGGCGTTCGATGCCGGGTCGGAGCGCGCGTGTCCAGGTGGCGCGCCATCGAGTGCCTCGAGTCCGATCTGCTCTGAGCATCCGCCGCGATGATCAAGGAGAATGCGACGCTAGATGCCTTGACAGCGTTGCCAGCGGGCGGTTACGCCCCCAGTGCGGGCACGCCCGGTCGGCCTGCGGAGGTGCCGCATGCGCGCGACGACGATTCGAGGCCGATGGACCTTCGGCAGCCTGGCTGCCTTGGCGTCGTTCCTGCTCGCGCCCGGCTCGGCCGGTGCCGTCCCCGTCAACGACGAGTGCGGCGGCGCGATCGTCGCGGAGCTGTCGCGGTTCGAGGATCGACAGGACACCAACGACGCCACCCGGAGCCCTGGAGACGGGCCGTCGTCGTGTGGCTGCGCCGAGAACTCGAACAGCGTCTGGTATCGCCTGAACCCCACCAGTGATCGCATCGTCACCGTCGACACCTTGGGAAGCGCGTACGAGACGGTGCTCGAGGTGTCGGAAGGCGCGTGCGGTGCCGCGCGACCGGTGCTCTGCAACGACGGCAACCTCGGACGCCAGACGCGGGTCACCTTCTCGGCCTGCGACGATCGAACCTACCTGGTGAAAGTCAGCGACGTCTGCGGGGAGGGCGGCGGTGCATTGCGGTTCAACGTCACGTCGCAGCCGGGATCGCTCGATGTCGACGACGACGATCGTACCGACTGTCGCGACAACTGCCCGCTCGACTGGAACTTCGACCAGACCGACGGCGATGGCGACGGCGTCGGTGACGAATGCGACAACTGCCCCACCGTCCCGAACCCGGACCAGGCGGACCACGTCGCCGGTGCGGCCGGTGATGCGTGCGGTGACGTGGACGTCGATGGCGTCCTCGACGGCGTCGACGACTGTCCGACCGTGCCCAACCCCATCCAGGACGACGCCGACGCCGACACCGCGGGCGACGCGTGCGACGCCTGCCCGGGCGAGGATGATCGTCTCGACTTCGACAGCGACGATCAGCCGGACGCGTGCGACGTCTGCACCGACACCGATGGCGACGGGTGGGGAACCCCCGGGTTCGCGCTCAACACGTGCACGGACGACAACTGCCCCGAGGTGGCCAACCCGACGCAGGCGGACGCCGATCACGACGGCGCCGGCGACGTCTGCGACGATGGTGACGGTGACGGCATCGCCGACGCGGAGGACGACTGTCCGCTGGCTGCGAACCCGGGCCAGGACGACGGCGATCGAGACGACGTCGGGGACGCGTGCGATCCGTGTACCGATCCCGATGACGACGGCTTGGCCACGCCCGGCCACGCGGCGGCCACGTGCGCGGACGACAACTGCCCGTCGACGTACAACCCCGACCAGCTCGATGCCGATGGGGATGGGGTCGGCGACGCGTGCACCGTGTGTGCGGCCCTCGGCGCCGCGGGAGAATTCCCCGCGATCGCGCGGAAGCACCTCTCGACGAAGGAGCTCGTGAGCTACGGCTACTGGTCGATGGGAACCTGGCTCCAGGGCCCGGTCTGTACGTCGCGGGCGAATCTGCAGGGCACCTACGTCATGGAGGACTACGACGCCCAGCCCGGCCACCTCATCGCCGTGGCGTCGAAGGGTACGGCCGTACGATTCGACAAGCATCGCAAGCCCGAGAACCACCAGGTGCCCGGCAGCCTGGATGGCGACGTCATCACGGGTGGCGGCAGGATCGCGGGATTCCCGGAGGTGAACCAGTACGACGAGCTACCGTTCATCGACACCAGCGGGACGCGACCGGAGCTCGACCGGTGCAACGATGCGATCGCCGATGCGGTAACCGCCTCGAACGTGCTCGCCGCGATGCCGCCTCGCCTGAATCTGGGGGACGTCTTCGTTCCCATCGACGACGAAGCCGGTACGGTCTACCTCGACCTGCGCGGCGGCGGAACGGTGCAGGCCGATTCGATCGTCCTCGAAGGAACCAACATCCGGCACAACTATTACGGCCTGCCGCACGTCTGTCCGGACGACGGTGCCGAGCTGTACATCGATGTCGACCCCGGCGATCAGCTCGTCATCAACGTCGATCATCTCGCGATCGGCAACTGCACGAGCGTCTACGTGGACGAGTACGAGGCGACGGTGGTCATGAACGTCCCCGGGCGTGGCCGCCGCGTCAACATCGGCATCGAATCGGACACCTACGACGGTCTCAGCATTCTGGCCCCGGAACGTCGGGTCGACGTCATCGGTGCAGGCACCGACATCGGGACGTATTTCGGCTCCGTCATCGCGAACCGACTCCGCCTCCTCGGCTACGCGGAGCAGATCGCCGAGTCGCAGCCCTGCAAGACCCGCTGACGAACGTCACTCGTTGAGATAGCCGAGCGCCTCCAGGCGCTCGGCCGTCGCGGGGTCGAGCGCCGGCGCACGCCCGGGCACGCCGCCGCCTGCCCAGGCGAAGGTGTGCTTCGTGGCGTCGAGCGTCTGACGCGCATAGCCGGCGAGAATCGGGTGATCGATGCTGCGGTCGGTCGTCTCGCCCGGATTGGCGCCGAGGTCGTAGACGCGCAGGCTCCCGTCGCGGCCGTCGATGACCACCTTCTCGCGTTCCGTCACCAGTGCCTGCAGGCGGTGGCGACCGAGATAGGTCTCGGCGATCGCTTCGAGCGGCGGTGCGCTCGTCGGCGTGCCGTCGGCGTCGACCAGGATGCGGCCGGGCAGCGACGTCGGCGGGACGACGCCGGCGAGCGCGAGCATCGTGGGGGCGACGTCGACGTGACGCGACAACGCCGTCACGCGCCCGCCGGCACCGGCATCGTGCGGCAGGCGCACGATCAGCGGCACGTGCAGCACCTCACGATACAACGTCGCGCCGTGCTCGAGGCCGCCGTGCTCGAAGAACTCCTCGCCGTGGTCGGCGACGAAGATCACGACCAGGTCGTCCCACACGCCGCGTTTCCGCAGCGCGGTGATCAGCCTGCCGACGGCGCCGTCCAAATCGGCGACTTCGGCGTCGTAGCGACCGCGCAGGGTGCGGACGTCGTCGGGGGTCACGCGGTCGATCGCGGCGGCGATGTCGCGCAGGGAGACGTCCGGACCGAACGTTGGCGTCAGCCCCGGGGGCACGAACCGTGCGGCCGTCTCGGGCGCGGGCTCGTATGGCGCGTGCGTGTCGGTAGCGTGCAGGTACAGGAAGACGGGCCCGTCGTGTTGCTGGTCGAGCCAGGCGAGCGCCGCCGCGTGCAGATCGTCGGCAGGCGCGTGGACGCCACGTCGCGCCACGTCTTCGGGAAGGTACTGGTAGACGTCGAAGCCGTCGCCGAACCCGAACTGATCGGCGACGTTCACGTTCGTGACGAACCCGCCGGTGGCGAAGCCGGCACCTCTGAAGGCTTCGGCCACGCGCGCGACACCGGGACGGATCGGGTCGCGCAGCGTCAGGGCGCCGTGCTCGGGTGGTGGCAGGCCCGTGAGCAGCGTGGCGGTGGACGGACGCGTCCACGACGATGCGGCGACCGTCGTCTCGAAGGTGATGCCGCGGCGGCTCAGCGCGTCGATGTGGGGCGAGGTCGGGCGATCGTAGCCATAGGTGCCGAGGGCGTCGGCACGCAGCGTATCGGCGACGTAGAGAAGGACGCTCGTGCGCCTGCGTACCGGAGCCGGCGCCACGGCGCGCGGCGCACGGCCGGCGAGGTCGAGTGACGCGAGGCGGACGGTGCCACTGCCGGGCGGAACGGCGAGGCGGAGGCGGAATGGCGTGTCGGCGTCGATGCCCAGATCGATGTCGGCGTCCTGGATCGGGAGGTCCCGTTCCGCGACGCCGTCGTGTGCGATCGTCAGCACGAGCGCATCGGGTCCTGGCGCGAGGTGCAGTCGGGCACCGGCCGGGGCGCGCGCGAACAGATCGATGCGCGCTCCCGGGCGCAGGACCAGGTCGC
>DASYLJ010000208.1:0-76834 GCA_036009625.1 Binatia bacterium | reverse complement strand
CGGATGGCATCGGACACGGTGGGACGGAAGTCGGCGAACACACCCAGGTCGAGGTGGAGCGTGTCGCGCAGGTTGACGTCCTCGTGGTAGCGGCCGTGCCAGCGGAACGTCGTGCCGGGTCGCTCTTCGAGGCCGGAGAGGTCGATACCACGCGAGGCCAGGTAGTCGCGCGCGGACGATGGGAAGTCGGCACCGACCGGCGCCACCAGATGCACGCGCGTGAAGAAGCTCGCCGCGACGGCGAAGTGCAGCGCCGAGCCGCCGAGCTCGTCGTCGGCGCGGCCTGCCGGCGTCTCCAGCGTATCGAAGGCCACGGAGCCGATCACGGCGATGGCGTTGCTCACAGGTACCTCCCGGCGATGGGCGCCAGGTCGCGCTTCGTCTGCGCCGGGATGGCGGCGCGATCGGTGATGATGGCGTTCTCGAGCGCGCGCGGGCACGGACACCCGGTGCGCGGCGGCAGCGACGGCGCCAGCATGGCGACCGTCTTGCGCGCGCCGTCGACGTTGGCGGCGATGACGCGCAGGATGTCGTCGATCTGCACGTCCTCGTGGCCCTCGCGCCAACAGTCGTAGTCGGTGGCGAGGGCCAGCGTAGCGAAGCAGAGCTCGGCTTCGCGTGCGAGCTTGGCCTCCTGAAGATTCGTCATGCCGATGACCTGCGCGCCCCAGCTGCGATAGAGGTGCGACTCCGAGCGCGTCGAGAACGCGGGCCCCTCCATGCAGACGTAGGTGCCGCCCTCGTGCACGGTGGAGCCCGCCGCGCGTGCCGCCGCCACCAGCGCCCGCGACAACACCGGGCAGAACGGATCCGCGAACTGGACGTGCGCCACGACGCCGCGGCCGAAGAACGTGCTCTCGGCCTGGCGGCCGCGCGTCCGGTCGATGAACTGATCCGGCACGACGACGTGGCCGGGCACGATCTCCTCGCGCAGGCTGCCGACGGCGCTGACGGCGAGCACGCAGTCGGCGCCCAGCGTCTTCATCCCGTAGAGGTTCGCCCGATACGGCAGCTCCGACGGCAGCAGCCGATGCCCACGCCCATGTCGGGGCAGGAAGACGAGCCGCGTGTCGCCGAGGTGACCGACGACGAACTCGTCGGACGGATCGCCGAAGGGCGTCTCGACACGCTTGCGCTCGACGCGTTCGAGCCCGGGCAGATCGTAGAGACCACTGCCGCCGATGACACCGAGTGTGCGTTCCGCCACCGGCGCATCCTGCTGACAAAGCCCAGGGAGTGCAAGATTCGTTGGCATTGGCCGGGGCGGTCCCGCATTGATGGCGCCTCGTCGATGCCGCCTGCGCCACCATCCGCCGCGCTCGTCTGGGGCGCCCTGTCGATCGTCTACGTCGTCTGGGGCTCGACGTACCTGGCGATCCGCATCGCCATCGAGACGCTGCCGCCGTTCCTGATGGCGGGCACGCGCCACCTCTGCGCCGGCATCCTGCTCTACGCATGGGCGATCCGTCGCGGCGACGTCGAGGGCGATCGCCCCGGTCCGACGCAGTGGCGCGCGGCGGCCATCGTCGGCGCGGCGCTGCTCGTCGGCGGCAACGGCGGCGTGGTCTGGGCCGAGAAGTACGTCGCGTCGGGCGTCGCCGCGCTCATGGTCGCGACACTGCCGCTCTGGATGGCGGTGCTCGGTCGCACGATCTGGAACGAGCCGCTGTCGCGCGTGACCTTCGTCGGCCTCGTCATCGGCCTCGGCGGCCTGGCGCTGCTGATCGGGCCGGTCGAAGGTGGCGGCGTCGACCCGCTCGGCGCCCTCGCCTGCATGGGCGCCGCGCTCTCGTGGGCCGCCGGATCGCTGTATGCCCGCCGCGCCCCGTTGCCGAAGCGCGCACTGGTCGCGACGTCGATGGAGATGCTGACCGGTGGCGCGCTCCTGATCGTCGCGGGCCTGGTCACCGGGGAGCTCCGCGAGATCGATCCGTCACGCTTCTCCACGAGCTCGCTCCTGGCGCTCGCCTATCTCACGGTATTCGGCTCGCTGCTCGCATTCAGCGCCTACATCTGGGTCCTCGGCAACGCGCCGGTGTCGCTGGTGTCGACGTACGCCTACGTGAACCCGGTGGTCGCGGTGTTCCTTGGCTGGCTGTTTCTGGACGAGCCGATCACGGGTCGCATGGTATTGGCGGGCGGCATCATCATCGCAGCGGTCGCGCTGATCGCGTCGAACGCGCCCAAGCAGGCGAAGCCGACTGACGCTTCTTGAACGGCTCCTGCAGCGCGGGCGCTGCTTGAACACGTGATCGGTCACGCTTAGCGTTGCGGTCAACTGCCATGGCGGTATCGCTGTACACGGACGCCCCTCAGGAGGCCCGGTGGCTCGTCCCGCCGCGCCTGTTGCCAGCGGCCATACTCCTCTTCGCCGTCGTCGTCGGGGCCATCCGCGGCACGCGTGTGTGCGCTGCCGAATCGCCTGGATGTTCATTGCTCAGGTTCCTGAGCCTCCTGGCCATGATCGCGCTCTACGGTTCGACCATGCGATGGGCGCTCATGTGGCGGGCAGCTATCGATCCAAAGGCCAATTCGACGAGAGGCCAGGTGCTGCGATTCGCCGCCGGCATCGCCATCTTCTGCGCAGGCTATGGCGGGTACCTGTCTCTCTTGGAACGGTATGCCCCGATGTGCGGACCTCGGTAGGCGACGACGCCTTCCAACGAACATGGGTAGCCCCGAGCACACCAGGAGACCGTTGCCGGCCTGGCTTCTTCGCCCGAGATACGTTGGCGTCGGTGCGCTGACCTTTATCGTCCTCGACGGTGGTGTCCGCGGCGCGTGCCTCTACGCGCAAGCCTACCCATGGTGCGAGACGTCGGGTCTTCTCGCCTGGATCGCCCTGGCCGGGCTGGCGGGATCGACCATTCTGTGGACGATGGGCTGGCCTCGCGCGCCGTATCCCGACACCTTCCTCGCCCGCCAGGCGCGAGTCGCCCTCGCCTTCCTGAGCTTCTGCGCCGGCTATGGGATTCTCACCACGGTATGTCGCCACGCGCTCACCCCGTGAAGCGACCCGCTAGCCTTGGATCAGACTCACTCGCAGCGGCACGTCGATCACGAGCCGATCCATCGGTTCCAGGATGTCCCCGTCGAGCATGATGTGGGTCGGCTTCGCGAACCGGATCGTGAGCTGCTTGCCGATGCTGTCGTAGAGCAGCGGCTCGCCGGTCGGAAACCCACGATACACACGCATCACACGACGGATCAGACGCCGCGCTGGAATGGGCCTACCGAGGGCGTGGAAATAGCCGCGTTTCCGATTCGCCAGGTACGTCGGCTGAAACCCGAGCGCCATCTCCTCGACCGTCGACGCGAAGAAGAACGTGAAGAGGCGGAACGACGCTGTTCCTCGCCGAGCCGATCACCGCCCGCATGGTGCTTGCGGGCGGTATCATCATCGCAGCGGTCGCGCTGATCGCGTCGAACGCGCCCAGGCAGGCGAAGCCGACTGACGCTTAGCCGGCGGCGATCACCACCCGCTGCCGCTCGACCGCTGCCACTCGATGCGCCCAGGCCTCGCGATAGGCCGCGTCGTCGAACAAGGCCAGCAGCGCGTCGCGCGTGGGATACGCCCCGATCGCGACCAGGTCCCAGTCCTCGTCGTCACCGATCAAGGTCGTCTCGAACGGACCGCTCAACAGAAAGCGACCACCCACCTTCTCCAGTGTCGGCCCGCTGACGGCTGCGTACCGCATCATCGCCTCGAAGCCGCTCACCGGGTCACCCCCCGTCGCGTACGCTGCCATCGGCCGGAGCTTGAAGAAGTTGATCACGGTGACCGGCGCCCCTCCCGGTCCGTCGAGCACGCGTTGCCACTGGGTGATGGTCGGTCCCGCGCCCGCGCCGTACCACTGCGTCAGCTCGACGGCGCGCGCCGCCCCGATCTGCTCATCCATGGAGAACCTCCTTCGATTGACAGCGACCACTTCTGCCGTCAGTTTTGACACGTGTCAAATCTAACGGCTCGAAGTATCCGCACCCGGGCGGACATCCTCGACGTCGCCTGGCGCGTCATCGCCGAGCGTGGCGCTCACGTCTCCATGAGCGAGATCGCCGACGCCGTAGGACTCACGCGTCAGGCCATCTACGTCCACTTCCGTTCCCGCGGAGGCCTGCTGGTGGCGCTGGTTCGACGGGCGGACGAGCGCGCGGACATCCACACCCAGTTCCGTGATGCTCTCGCCACCGCCGATCCACGCCAACGGCTGGACGCCTTCCTCCGCGTCTGGCTCGACTTCGTTCCGACGATCCACCCCGTCGCCACCTCGCTGATGCGTGCCCGCCGCGACGACCCCGACGCCGCGCAGGCGTGGGCGGACCGCATGGACGCCCTCCACCACGGGTTCGCGCTGCTGGCGAAGTCGCTGCGCCGGGACGGGGCCCTGGCCCCTCAGTGGACTGCGCCGGCTGCCGCCGACTTCCTGTGGGCCGGCTCGTCGGTTCAGGTCTGGGAGCTCCTCGCCGTCGCCCGAGGCTGGGGCGCCGCCAAGACTGCACGCACCCTTCGGCAGACGCTGACCGCAGCCGTCCTCGGCTAGGCTCGCGCCAGCAGATCCCGGAGCCTGATGGGGCGGTCGGTCGTCGGGGGCCACCGTGAGAGCGAGTCGGGAGCACGCGGGGGGGGAAAGGGGGCGGCGTGGTGCCGTGCGATCGTCGAGCGAGCCGGTGGCTCCCGACGACCGCCCGCCCCACCAGGCGACGCGCAGAACTAGCCCTGGATCAGGCTGACCCGCAGCGGCACGTCGACTACGAGCCGATCCATCGGCTCCAGGATGTCCCCATCCAGCATGATGTGCGTCGGCTTCGCGAAGCGGATCGTGAGCTGCTTGCCGATGCTGTCGTAGAGCAGCGGCTCGCCGGTCGGAAACCCGCGGTAGACGCGCATGACACGTCGGATGAGCCGCCGCGCCGGGATCGGCCCGCCGAGTACGTGGAAGTAGCCGCGCTTGCGGTTCGCCAGATACGTCGGCTGGAACCCGAGCGCCATCTGCTCGACCGTCGACGCGAAGAAGAACGTGAAGAGGCGGAACGGCAGTGACTCGTCGTCACACTCGATGTCGCCTTCGATCGCCTGGAAGACGGCGCGCGAGATGTGGGTGCCGAGCATGGCCGACGCCATCAGGCGGCCGAGCAGACGCGCCGCCTGCCACGGTCCCTGCTTCTCCATCGCGTAGTACGCGCGCAGGTAGTTCACCGCCGTGCCGAAGCTCAGCAGGAAGCCCACCTCGGTGCCGTTGACGCGCAGCACGTCGCGCTCGGTGGTGACGTGCGTGTGACCGCGCCGGTAGTCGCGCACCACGCGCGCCAGCACCTGCTCCGGGGTGCCGCGACGGCCACCGGTGGCGTCGGCGATGTAGTTGATCGTGCCGGCGCGCAGCGGCAGCAGCAGCGGCAGCGCCGTCTCGCCGTAGACGCGATGGAAGGCGGTGAGCGTGCAGTGGTCGCTGCCGTCGCCACCGCAGATGGCGAGGATGTCGACCTGGCGATCGAGGAACTCGCGCGCCACGTCCTCCACCGCCTCGAGTGACGGCGTCACGCGCACGACGCCGAACGGCCCGAGCACCTCGCTCATCCGCTTCTCCCGCACCCCAGAGGCCTTCTTGTTGGCCTTGGCGTGCGGGTTGATGATGACCCCGATGCCGGGCACTAGGCGGCCGGCCGAGCCGCGGCCAACTGGCCGCACGCCGCCTGGATGTCCTGACCGCGACTCTCACGGATGGTCGCGTTGAGCCCGTGCTCGCGCAGGATCGCCTGGAAGCGGTCGACGCGCGTACGCGGGCTGGGCCTGAAGGCCGCGCCGGGAAACGCATTCCATGGAATCAGGTTCACCTTCACGCGCAGCCCGTGCAGCAGGCGGACCAGGGCGCGCGCGTCGGCGTCGGCATCGTTCTCCCCGTCGAGCATGACGTACTCGAAGGTGATGCGCTGACGACGCGCCAGCGGGACGTCGCGACAGGCCCGCATCAGCTCGGCGAGTGGATAGCGACGATTGATCGGCACCAGCCGCTCGCGCTGGGCGTCGGTGGGCGCGTGCAGCGACACCGCCAGCTGGACCCGCGTCTCGTCGATGAAACGCGCGATCAGCGGCGCCAGACCCACGGTCGACACCGTGATCCGGCGCGGCGAGATCGCCAGCCCCCATTCGGCGGTCATGATCTCGAGTGCGGCGGCGACGGCGTCGTAGTTCGCGAGCGGCTCGCCCATGCCCATCAAGACGATGTTGGTGAGCGCGCGCGGCGCCGCCACCGTCATGCCGGTGCGCACCTGGCCGACGATCTCCGCCGTCTCGAGGTTGCGGATCAGGCCGAGCTGCGCGGTGGCGCAGAAGCCGCAGCCCATACCGCACCCCGCCTGGCTCGAGATGCAGAGGGTGAGCCGATCGCGGGCGCCGCCGGCGCGGTCGACCTGCGGGATGAGCACGCTCTCGATGGCGGCGGTACGTCCGCCGGTGCCTTCGGCGGGGAGGTGGAACAGCAGCTTCTGCGTGCCGTCGCTGGCCTGCGCGACCGTGGTGGGCTCGAGACGTCCCAGCGTGAATGCCTCGGCGAGACGGCCACGCAGCCCGCGCGACAGGCTCGACATGTCCTCGAAGCGGGTCGCCGCCTTGCGATGGACCCACGCCAGGATCTGGCCGGCCCGATAGCCCGGCTCTCCGACCTCGGCGCACCAGGTCTCCATCTCGGCCCGGGTCAGATTCTGCACGTCCCGCATTCGGCCGGCGATCTTACCGACGCCGACCCGCGAGCGCCACGAGACCCGGAATGAACCTCCAGGCCCTCCGCCGCGTATCACCCGGCAACCAAGGAGGAGCCCATGACCGACCGCCGCCCCTGCCCGTTCTGTGCCGAGGAGATCGCCGCCGAAGCCGCCCGCTGCCCGCACTGCCGCTCGCGGCTGCTGGCCGTCGACCCGTCCGCATGGCACCGCGACCATCCCGAGCGCCGCATCGCGGGAGTGGCCTCGGCCGTCAGTCGGGCCATGGCGGTGCCGCTCAGCTGGACGCGCGTGGGCTTCGTCCTGCTCACCTTCTTCCACCTGCTGGGCCCACTGCTCTACCTGGCGCTCTGGGTGATGGTCCCGTACTCCCCCAAGGGGCAGCCGCCCTTCCAGCGCGGCCTCGACCTGGCCCGCACCGAGTGGGACCGCTTCCGCCACGGCGGCCCGGCGACGCGAGGTCCGGCCGCATGAACGTGCTAGACGACGCCACGAGCGCGGATGGACGACGACCGTTCCGACGAAGCCCTGATGCGCCGGCTCGCCGAGGGCGACGCGCAGGCGCTGGAGCATCTGTGTCGGCGGTGGGAGCAGCCGCTGCACCGCTTCCTCTACCGCCACACCGGAGGCCGCGACGTCGATGACCTCTACCAGGAGACGTGGCTGCGCGTGGTGCGCGCCGCGGGACGCTTCGATCCCGCGCGACGGTTCTCCACCTGGCTCTTCCAGATCGCGCTCAACCTCTGTCGCGACTGGCACCGCCGTCCGCCACCCGAGCCCGTCGACCCATCGACGGTCACCCTCACCAGCCCCGCACCGTCCGACGCCGGCATCGACGCGCGCCGGCTCCTCGCCGCACTCCCGGAAGGTCAGCGCAGCGCCGTCATCCTGCGCTACTACCACGACCTCGGCGAGGACGAGGTGGCGGCCATTCTCGACGTCCCGCGAGGCACGGTGAAGAGTCGACTGCACCAGGCCATGAAGCGACTCGTATCGCTAGCGAAGGGCGGCGCATGACGACCTGCGACGAGCTGCTGACGCACGTGCTGCTCCACGGCGACGTCCCGCCCGAAGGCACGCAGCACCTGACGACGTGCGCCGAGTGCGCCGCGGCACTGGCCGACGTCCGTCGCGTCACGCACGCGCTCGCGGCCGATGATGTGCCGGCGCCGACGCCTGCGCTGTCGGCCCGCGTGCGGCTCGCCGCCGAGCCGCTGCTCGCCGCGCGCCGGCGTCGCGTCGACTGGCTTCGCATCGCCGCCGCCGTCGCCGCCGCGATCCTGCCGTTGCCGCTGATCCTCGCGATCGACTGGTGGGTGGTCACCAACGCGCGCCAGCTGCTCTCCATCGTCCTGCCCGACGCCGTCAGCCTGTTCCTGGTCGGCAACTATGCAGCCCTGCTCGCCCTGCTCCTGACGCTCACCTACGCGGCCGTGCCGCTGCTGGCCGGACGCCAGCTGCGCCCGGCCCTCGAGGACCACCATGTCTGACGCCCTCACTCAACGCTGTCCCTACTGCGCCGAGGAGATCCGCTCCGAGGCCATCAAGTGTCGCTTCTGCGGCAGCATGCTCTCCGGCCACGCCCTCACCCGCACCTGGTTCCGCTCGCGCGACAACCGCAAGATCGCCGGCGTCTGTGCCGGGCTCGCGGAGGAGTTCGGCATCTCCGTCACCGTCGTGCGCCTCGCATTCCTGCTCGGCACGCTCATCGGCGGCGGCATGGGGATCGTGATCTACCTGGTGCTGTGGGTGGTGATGCCGTACCGCACGCCGCAGACGTTCCTGCCCGATGAGCGGATCGTCGTCACGAGGCCACCGGGGGCGGGATGACCGGCCGCGGTCGCGCCGCCAGGCCGACCGCCGTCAGCATCAAGACGCCGCCGAGCAGCACCTGCGGCCCGACGTTTTCCCCGAGCACGACGCCTTCCAGCACCGCGGCGGTGACGATGCTCGTCGCCGCCGCGAGGCTGCCCACCGTCGCCGACACGGTTCCCAGCCCGTGATGCAGGAGCCATTGTCCGCCCGTCGACGTCAGCACGACGCCGAGCAGTGCCAGCGCGAGACGCAGCGTCATCGGCGGCATGTCGGCGAGCAACGCCGGCGCCGTCACCGCAGCGCCGACCGCCATGAACCAGACCGTGATCAGCGATGCGCTTTCCGTGCGTCGGAGCGCGCTCGCGGTGGCGACCGCGCCACCCGCCAGCATGCCCCCCACCAACCCGAGCAGGCCACCCGCGAGGATACCCTCACGCAGCGTCATCTCGCCGCTGATCGCGAGCGCGGCGCCGAGGAGGTTCAGCGCGAGCGCCATCGCGATCCGCCACGTGAACACCTCGTCCATCAAGGTGACGGCGAAGAGCGCGGTCCACACCGGGTACGTCGAGTGCAGCAGCGTCGCGAGACCGGCGCCCGCCTGCTCGATCGCCGCGAAGTAGCAGACGATGGCGGCGGCACCGAGCAGGGACCGCTGCATCAGCCGTCCGACACTGCCGGTGCGGGGCCACAACCCGCGCGCGCGCGTCGCCGCCACCAGCACCAGGAGCGACCCGAAGAAGCGCACGAACGACACCGCGCCGACCGGCATCTCCTGCACGGCGGCGCGGACGCAGACCGCCATCGCTCCGAAGAGGAACGCGGCGAGGAAGAAGGCGGACAGCTGCGCTTACGGCGTGGCCGTCGCGCCCGGCAGCTCGTGCCCCGGGAAGAAGAACGCGATCTCGGCTCGTGCCGTCTCCGGCGCATCCGAGCCGTGGGACGCGTTCTGCTCGACGTCGGTCCCGAACTCGCCGCGGATGGTGCCCTTGGGTGCCTTGGTGGAATCGGTCGGTCCCATCAGGTCGCGCCAGCGCTTGATGGCGCCGTCGGCCTCGAGCACTCCTACGAACACCGGTCCGGAGGTCATGAACTTCACGAGATCGGGAAAGAACTTGCGCTCGCTGTGGACGGCATAGAAGCGCTGCGCCTCGCCGTCCGTGAGCTGGCGCACGCGGCCGCCCACGAGCGTGAAGCCGCCCTCCTGGATCATGGTGAGGACCTTCCCGAGGACGCCCTTGCGCATGGCATCGGGCTTGACAATGAAGAACGTGCGTTCGGTCACTGGAGCTTTCCTGCCTTTCGTAGAGCGCCCTGCATGGTGACGCCGAGCCGTGCCGGGCTGGCCGACATGGTGACGCCGGCCGCTTCGAGCGCCGCCATCTTCTCGGCGGCCGTGCCCTTGCCGCCCGCGATGATGGCTCCCGCGTGGCCCATGCGCTTGCCTTCGGGAGCGGTCTGACCGGCGATGAAGCTCACCACCGGCTTGTTGACGTGCTTCTTGATGAACGCCGCCGCCTCTTCCTCGGCCGAGCCACCGATCTCGCCGATCATGATGACGGCGTCGGTGCCGGGATCGTCCTGGAACAGCCGCAACGCATCGATGAAGCCGGTCCCGATGATCGGGTCGCCGCCGATGCCGATGCACGTCGACTGCCCGATGCCGAGCTGCGTGAGCTGGAAGACGGCCTCGTAGGTCAGCGTGCCACTGCGCGACACCACGCCGACGCGACCCGGCTTGTGGATGTAGCCCGGCATGATGCCGATCTTGCACGCGCCCGGCGTGATAACCCCGGGGCAGTTGGGTCCGATGAGCCGGGTCTTGGTGCCTTCGAGCGCGCGCTTCACGCGCACCATGTCGATGACGGGCACGCCCTCGGTGATGCAGATGACGAGCGGGATGCCGGCATCGGCCGCTTCGAGGATCGCATCGGCGGCGCCGGGCGGCGGCACGTAGATGACCGACGCGTTGGCGCCCGTGGCCGCGACGGCCGCGGCGACGGTGTCGAAGATCGGGATGCCTTCGAAGTCGGTGCCGCCACGACCGGGCGTGACGCCCGACACCATCTGCGTGCCGTACTCCTTGCAGAGTCGCGTGTGCAGCTGGCCCGTGGCACCGGTGATGCCCTGCGTGAGGACGCGGGTGTGCTTGCCGACGAGGACGCTCATGCCGCCCTCCCCACCGCCGCGACGGCCTTTTGCGCGCCGTCGAGCATGTCGACCGCATTGATGATGTCGAGCCCCGACTCGGCGAGGATCTTCTTGCCCTGCTCCACGTTGGTACCTTCCATGCGGACCACGAGCGGCACCTTGAGGCCGACTTCCTTGGCGGCCGCGACGACCCCTTCCGCGAGCACGTCGCAGCGCAGGATGCCGCCGAAGATGTTGATGAAGATCGCCTTCACCGCGGCGTCGGACAGGATGATCTTGAACGCCGCCTTCACCTTCTCGGTGTTGGCACCGCCCCCGACGTCGAGGAAGTTGGCCGGCGCGCCGCCGGCGGCCTTCACCGAGTCCATGGTGGCCATCGCCAGGCCGGCGCCGTTCACCATGCAGCCGATGCTGCCGTCGAGCGCGATGTACGAGAGATCGTACTTCGCGGCCTCGATCTCGCGCGGGTCCTGCTCGTTCTGGTCGATGAGCGCTTTCACGTCGGCGTGACGGAAGAGCGCGTTGTCGTCGAAGCCGAGCTTGGCGTCGAGCGCCATGACGTCGCCCGACTGCGTGATGACGAGCGGGTTGATCTCGGCGAGAGAGCAGTCGTTCTCGACGAACGCGCGCGCCAGGGACTGCATGAAGGCCACGGCCTTGCCCATCTGCTCCTTGGTGAGCCCGAGCCCGAAGGCGACGCGCCGGGCCTGGTAGCCGGCGAGCCCGACGACGGGATCGAGCGTCTCCTTCATGATCTTCTCGGGCGTCTTCGCCGCGACCTCTTCGATCTCGACGCCGCCCTCGGTGGACGCCATCAGCGTCACGCGACCGGTGGCGCGGTCGACGACCATGCCGACGTACAGCTCGCGCGCGATCTGACAGCCCTGCTCGACGAGCAGCCGGCGCACGACGCGTCCCGCGGGACCCGTCTGATGCGTGACCAGCGTCTTGCCGAGGATCTCGGTGGCGGCGGCGCGCGCCGCGCCCTCGTCCTTCACGACCTTGACGCCGCCGGCCTTGCCGCGGCCGCCGGCGTGGATCTGCGCCTTCACGACGCATGGGAAGCCCAGCTCGCGTGCCGCCGCCACCGCCTCGTCGACGGTGAAGCAGGCCTTGCCCGGGGGAACCGCCACGCCGTAGCGGCGCAGCAGCTCCTTGCCCTGGTGCTCGTGGATGTTCATGCCGACGCCAGGACCTTGTCGGTGGCCTCGACCAGCTCCTGCACGTGCGAGACGGAGACGTCGAGCGCCTTCTTCTCGTCGGCGGTGAGCGCGATCTCGAACACCTTCTCCACGCCGCCCGCGCCGATCTGCACCGGCACCCCGACGTAGAAACCCTTCACGCCGTACTCGCCCTCGAGGTACGCCGCGCACGGCAGCACGGCCTTGCGATCGAGGAGGTACGCCTCGGCCATCAGCACCGCCGAGTGCGCCGGCGAGTAGAAGGCGGAGCCGGTCTTGAGGAGCGCCACCACCTCACCACCCGCGCCGCGAACGCGCTTCTCGATGGCTTCGAGCCGGTCGGCCTTCACCAGCGACGCGATCGGAATGCCGTTCACGGTGGTGTGGCTGCGGATCGGCACCATGTCGTCGCCGTGACCGCCGAGCACCATGGCGTGCACGCTCTGCACCGAGACGCCGAGCTCCCATGCGAGGAACGTGCGGTAGCGGCCCGAGTCGAGCACGCCGGCCATGCCGACCACCTGGTGCTTCGGGAAGCCGGTGACGCGCTTCATCAGCGTGACCATGGCGTCGAGCGGGTTCGAGACCACGATGACGAACGCCTTCGGCGCGTGCTGCTTGATGTTCTCGGCGACGGTCTTGACGATCTTGGCGTTGATCCCGATCAGGTCGTCGCGGCTCATGCCCGGCTTGCGCGCCACGCCGGCGGTGACGATGCAGACGTCGGCACCCGCGATGTCGGCGTAGTCGTTGGTGCCCTTCAGCACGCAGTCGAAGCCCTCGACGGGGCCGGCGGCGGCCAGGTCGAGCGCCTTGCCCTGCGGCAGGCCATCGACCACGTCGAACAGGACCACGTCGCCGAGGCCCTTCAACGCGCAGAGGTGGGCCAGGGTGCCGCCGATCATGCCGGCGCCGATGAGTGCGATCTTCTTGCGAGCCATGCTGTGCAACTCCCCGAGGGTGTTTTCGGCGGAGGAGCCAGAGGCCCGCTCCGGCCGGGCGTGAAGAGGCTTCACAAACAAGAAAACGCCCGGCGGTGCAAGCCACGCCGGGCGTCCACTTTTCGGATCACATGTGCGCGATGATCGCTTCCCCGAACCCGGAGCACGACACCAGCGACGCCCCATCCATCAGACGATGGAAGTCGTAGGTCACCGTCTTGGCGGCGATGGCCCCTTCGACACCCTTGATGATGAGGTCGGCCGCCTCGTCCCAGCCCATGTGGCGCAGCATCATCTCCCCTGAGAGGATCACCGAGCCCGGGTTCACCTTGTCGAGGTTGGCGTACTTCGGCGCGGTGCCGTGCGTCGCCTCGAAGATGGCGTGGCCCGAGACGTAGTTGATGTTGCCACCAGGCGCGATGCCGATGCCGCCGACCTGCGCGGCGAGCGCGTCGGAGAGGTAGTCGCCGTTCAGGTTCAGCGTGGCGATGACGTCGAAGTCCTTCGGCCGGGTGAGCACCTGCTGCAGGGTGATGTCGGCGATGGAGTCGCGCACCAGCAGCATCTTCTTCCACTTGCCGTCGCCGTGGGTCGCCCAGAGCGCCAGCGCGGTCTCGACGTCCTTCTTCACTGCCATCTGCTGGTCGGGGGTCATCATGTCGTAGCCGGGCTCGATCTCGCGCGCGTTCTCCTCGACGGAGATGCCGGCCTTGGCCTCGCGATTGCCGAGGATCCAGCTCTCGCGCTCGGTGACGACCTGGCCGCGGAAGTCACGTACCGCCAGCGCGTAGCCCCACTCACGGAAGGCGCCCTCCGTGAACTTCATGATGTTGCCCTTGTGCACGAGAGTCACGCTGCGTCGCTCGTGCTTGAGCGCGTACTCGATCGCCGCGCGCACCAGCCGCTCGGTGCCGTCGCGCGACACGGGCTTGACGCCGATGCCGCTCGTCTCCGGGAAGCGGATCTTCTTTACGCCCATCTCGTTCTGCAGGAACGCGATGACCTTCTTCGCCTCGGGACTCTCCGCCGCCCACTCGACGCCGGCGTAGATGTCCTCGGTGTTCTCGCGAAAGATCACCATGTCGACCGCCTCGGGGCGCTTCACCGGGCTGGGCACCCCGGTGAACCAGCGCACGGGGCGCAGGCAGACGTACAGGTCGAGCATCTGGCGCAGCGTCACGTTGAGCGACCGAATGCCACCGCCGATGGGCGTCGTCAGCGGGCCCTTGATGCCGACCAGGAATTCCTTGAACGCGGCGACGGTGTCGTCGGGAAGCCAGTTCTTGAAGCGGTTGAACGCCTTCTCGCCGGCGTAGACCTCCATCCAGGCGATCTCGCGCCTGCCGAGGTAGGCCTTCGCGACCGCAGCGTCGAAGACCGCCTGGCTCGCTCGCCAGATGTCGGGACCCGTGCCGTCGCCCTCGATGAACGGGACGATCGGACGATCGGGAACCTGGAGCTTGCCGCCCGCGATCGTGATGGGATCGCCGGACGGAACGATGACGTCGGTGTACGCGGCCATGACCGGTGGTCAAATCGAAAAATCGCCGGTGGCGCAAGGCCGCGCGCTCAACCGGTCCGACGCACCACTGCCACGTACTCATCGAAATCGGGGCCCGGATTACGCACGAACTCGACCACGCGCGCCTTCACCCGACGGCAGGCGTGCGCCAGCAACGCGCGGAAGGCCTCCTCGTCGAAGGTGTGGAAATGGATGCTGTACGCCTGCGCCACGAAGCGGGCGATCAGCGCGTCGCGGGCGCCGGCATCCATGTGGGCATGCGCACTGTCGACGTACTCGCGATAGTGGGCGAGATGCTCCGCGCGCCGCTCGAGCCCGCCATCGTGGTCTTGGAGATGATGGGCGAGCGGTGTGACCGGCCGATGGCGATCGAGCGGATTGCCGACGTCGGGCACCGAGACGTACACCACCCCTCCGGGGCGCACGACACGCAGCATCTCGAGCAGCCCGGCGATGGCGTCCTCGGCGTGCTCCAGGAGGTGGTTGCCGATGTAGAAGTCGGCGCGCGCATCGCCGATCGGCAGCCGCTGGATGTCGCCCACGATGTGCGGGCTCGTGAGCGGTGCTTCACCGAGCTCGGGATAGTGCTCGCGTGCCTGCGCCGCCGTGAGCCGATCGACGTAGAGGACGCGGGCCCGCTCGGGCACGCGCAGCGGGTGCTGCAGCGCGCCGCACTCGATGCCCACACCGCCGACGTACCGACGTGCCAGTGGCCAGCGGGCATCCCCCTCCTCCAGCTGTGCGAGGTCGGCCACCAGCGCGAGCGTGCCGAGCGTCACCGTGCCTGTGCAATCGATCGGCTCGAAGCGCACGGCCGTGATCGCCGCGGTCGCCGGCCACCCGCTGCCGGCGAGATCGATCACGTACGTGTGCGGCGCGGCATCCACCAACAGCGGCCAGCGGAGGCTGCGCCCCATGGTGCCGTCCGCAACGTGGAACGACGCATGCGCCGGCACGCCGCCGGTGTCAGCGGCGAGGCCGCGTACGACGAGATATCGCCACCCGGCGTCGATCCGTGGCGAACGCGCCACCAGCGACGGACGCCGTCCCGTCGCGACCAGCCGACCGTCGGCGGACAGGCGCGCGTCGTTTGCAACCGCCCAGGTGCTCCAGGCCGCTGCGTCGCCGACGATCTCGTGCGCGACCGGTGACTCCTCGCTGAGCCAGGACACGCCCCGCGCACGCACCGTGTCGAGCAGGCGCTCGAAGCGCGCCGGATCCCGCGACGTCACGTCGTGCGCGACGTCGCTCGGCGCGGCCGGCCGGCGGCCGCGCAGCGTGTCCCAGGCACGACGTGCGCGTGCCCACGGCCGCGCCGTCATGCGGGCACTCGCGCTCCCGCTACGGGGTCGTGCGACGACGCCTCGCCGCTCACGTGCGCTTCGAACGCCGCGGTGATCTCCGCCGAGGGGCCGTCCGCGACCACGCGCCCGCCCTCGATCCAGACCGAGCGCTGACACAGCTCGCGCACCATGGCGAGCGAATGCGACACCAGGATGAACGTGACACCCTGCCGCCGAAAGCGGTCCATGCGCTCCACGCACTTCTGCTGGAACCCGACGTCACCGACGGACAGCACTTCGTCGAGCAGGAGGATCTCGGGCTCGACGTCCGTGGCGATGGCGAATCCGAGCCGTGCCACCATGCCCGTCGAGTAGGTGCGGAGCGGGGCGTCGATGAACTCGCCGAGCTCCGCGAACTCGACGATGTCGTCGAAGCGCTTCGCCATGTACTTGTGCGACTGCCCGAGCAGCGCGCCGTTGAGGAACACGTTCTCACGGCCGGACAGCTCGGGATCGAAGCCGGCGCCGAGCTCGAGCAGCGGCACCAGACGGCCGTGCGTCGTCACGCTGCCCGTCCCCGGTCGCAGCACGCGCGCGATCACCTTGAGCAGCGTGGTCTTCCCAGCGCCATTGCGCCCGATGATCGCCACCGCCTCGCCGTGCGCCACGCGCAGGCTCACGTCGGTGAGCGCGCAGAACTCGCGCCACTCGAGCTGCCGGCGCAGCCAGCGGATGGCGAACTCCTTCAGGGTGGGTATCCGCTGGTGCGGCACCGTGTAGCGCACCGACACGTTCTGGATGTCGAGCGCGGGCGGCCGAACCGACGCGTCAGACGAGATAGGCAATGCGGTCCACCCGGCGCTCGAAGACGAACCAGCCGAAGCCCAGCAGCCCGACGCTCCACGCCAACGATCGCATCACGATCGACAGGTCGGGCATCACGCCCTGATAGATCGGCGCGCGAAACGTCTCGACGATGGCGTACATCGGGTTCGCGAGGATGAGCCACCGGAACTGCTCGGGGACGACGTCGATCGGATAGACGATGGGCGTGAGATACATCCACGCCAGCAACAGCGCGTTGTAGATCTGCACCACGTCGTTGAACTCGATGCAGACGCCTGCGAGCAGGAACGAGACGCCGAGCGAGAACATCGTGGCGATCACGATGGCGACCGGCACGAACAGCAGCACACCGTGGAACGGGTGGTCGAGGAACAGCATCAGCAACGCCAGTGGCACCAGGGACACCACCAGGTTCACCAGCCCAGAGAGCACCGTCGCGATGATGAAGATGGCCTTCGGGACGTAGACCTTCCGGATCAGCGGCGCGTACGCCAGCAGACACGCGGTGGACCACGACGTCGTCTGCGACATGAAGTTCCAGAGCACGTACGCGGACAGGAAGTAGATCGTGAAGTGCTCGATGCTGAAGCGGAACACGCGCGCGAAGACGATCGAGAAGACGATCATCATCAGCAGCGGGTTCAGCATCGTCCAGAGGACGCCGAGCACCGACCGCTTGTAGCGAACCTTCACGTCGCGTGCGACGAGGGTCCACAGCAGGCTTCGATACTGCGCCACTTCGCGGGCTGCCCGCACCAGCGAACCGTTCACCGTGCCGCCGGGGCTATCAGATGGTATCCGACCGGGCAACCGATCGCGGCGCGTCGTCGTGGTGCTGCGCGACGCGTTCGTGGTCGCGACGCTCGTAGTCGCCGCGGGTGAGCAGCCGCTCGAGCAGCACGTGCAGCACGATGAAGAGGTAGCGGCTACCCATCTCCTGCAGGTGCAGGCTCGACACACCGATCTTGCGCTGCCGCCAGGTGATCGGCACCGTCTCGTAGGAGTAGCCGCGCACCATGGCCTTGAGCGGGAGCTCGACGGTGAGGTTGAAATGCGGTGAGAGCAGCGGGCGGCAGCCCTCGATCACCTCGGCACGATATCCCTTGAAGGCGTTGGTCACGTCGTTGAAGCGCAGTCCGAACAACATGCGCACGAACCAGTTCGCCAGCCGGTTGACGACGAGCTTTCCGCGCGGGTACCCGACGACACGGCCACCCGACACGAAGCGCGAGCCGAACGCACACTCGGCCCGATCGCGGAGCACGTAGAAATACTGCACGAGATCGTCGGGACTGTCCGAGCCGTCGGCCATCATGATGGCGACGGCCTCCCCGGTGAAGGCATCGAGCCCGCAGCGCACCGCCATGCCGAAGCCGTGCCGTCCCTCGTTCCGCACGAGGCGGATGCCGGGGTCGACCTGCACCCGCTGCAGGACGTCGTCCGGCGTCGTATCGGTGGAGCCGTCGTCGACGACGACGAGCTCGTACTGGATGCCTTCGCGGCGGAGGCGGGCAGCGATCCCGTCGATGGTGGGACCGATGTTGCCGGCCTCGTTCCGGGCTGGAATCACCACGGACAGCTTCACCCGGTCGTCGCTATGCAACGACGATCCAGATTGCAAGGTGCCCCGCGCCAGCCTTTCCCCCTTCCGCGCGATTGGGGTAGACCCGCCGGATGCGTGTACTGGTGACGGGAGGTGCGGGATTCATCGGGTCGTTCGTGGTCGATCGACTGCTGGCCGCGGGACATTCGGTACGGGTCCTCGACGTCCTCGATCCGCAGGTCCATCCGACGGGTCGGCCGCTGTATCTGGCGCCCGAGGCCGAGCTCGTCGTCGGCGACGTGCGGGATCGCGCGACGTGCGCCGCGGCCCTGGTCGGGATCGAAGCGGTGGTCCATGCGGCAGCGGCGGTCGGCGTGGGGCAGTCGCTCTATCGCGTCGAGCACTACGTCGACGTCAACGTGCGCGGGACGGCCACCCTGCTCGACTGCCTGGTGGCCGAGCCCGAGCGGCCCCGCAAGCTGCTCGTCTTCACCTCCATGACGGGCTACGGCGAGGGCTGCTACCGACGGCCGTCCGACGGCGCCAGCTGTCGGGTCGCGATCCGCTCCGCAGACGACATCGCGCGCGACGGCTGGGAGCCGGTGGCGCCGGACACCCGCGAGCCGCTCGAGGCGGTGCCGACGGACGAAGACGCCGAGTTGCAGGCGCGCAACGTCTATGCGCTCACGAAACGCTATCAGGAGGAGCTGGCGATGAGCCTCGGAGCCGTCTACGGTTTCCCCGTCGTCTGCCTGCGACTGTTCAACGTCTACGGGCCACGGCAGGCGCTCACCAATCCCTACACCGGCGTGCTCGCGATCTTCCTGAGCCGGTTGCTCGCGGGCGAGTCGCCGGTGGTCTACGAGGATGGCCGGCAGAGCCGCGATTTCATCTCGGTCCACGACGTGGCCGACACGGCCCTGGCGGTCCTGACCACCGACCGCGCCGACGGTCGGGTCGTCAATCTGGGCAGCGGCGTGGCGCGGCCCATCGCCGACATCGCGCGCGAGCTGGCGACGCTGACGGGTCGGACCGACCTGCCGCCGCGCATCACCGGCCAGTTCCGCGCCGGCGACGTCCGCCACTGCACCGCGAACATCGAGCGTGCGCGGACGCTCCTCGGCTTCTCGCCACGGGTGAGTTGGGAGGCGGGGCTCTCGGAGCTTCTGACCTGGTGCCAGAGCAGCCCGAGCACGGACCGCTTCGCCCAGGCGCACGACGAGCTCGCCACGCGCGGACTCCTGAGCTCCAGCATCGCCGCCCCGGCCGGAGCGTCGCAGTCATGAAGCGCATCCTCGTCACCGGCAGCAGCGGGCTCATCGGATCGGAAGCGGTCGCGTTCTTCGATCACCGCGAGTGGCAGGTCCACGGCGTCGACAACAACATGCGACGCGAGTTCTTCGGTGCAGACGGCGACACCACCTGGAACCTCGAGCGTCTGCGCCGCGACACCCGCCACTTCGAGCATCATGCCCTCGACGTTCGCGACCGAACCGCGATCGCCGCGCTGGTGCGGAACATCAAGCCCGATCTGGTGATCCATGCCGCCGCGCAACCGTCCCACGACCTCGCCAAGGACCGTGCGTTCGACGACTTCGACATCAATGCCGGCGGCACCTTGAACCTGCTCGAGGCGGTGCGCCACGGATGCCCGGAGTCGCCGTTCATCTTTCTCAGCACCAACAAGGTCTACGGCGACGCGCCGAACGAGCTCGCGTTGGTCGAGCGCGAGACGCGCTGGGACTACGGCGATCCCGCCGACGTCCACGGCATCCCCGAAACCTGTCGCGTCGACGCCTGCCTGCACAGCCTCTTCGGCGCCAGCAAGCTCGCCGCCGACGTGATGGTGCAGGAGTATGGACGCTACTTCGGCATCCCGACCGTCTGCTTCCGTGGCGGGTGTCTCACGGGGCCAAACCATTCGGGCGCGGAGCTGCACGGCTTCCTCGCCTACCTGGCCCGGGCCACCCGCGAAGGACGCCCCTACCGCATCTACGGCTACGGCGGGAAGCAGGTGCGCGACAATATCCACTCCTACGACGTGTGCACCGCGTTCCTCGCCTTCTACGAGCGACCGCGCGCCGCCGCGGTCTACAATCTCGGCGGCGGACGCGACAACAGCGTCTCGATTCTCGAGGCCATCGCGCGCTTCGAGCAGCTCATCGGCAAGACGCTGCAGGTCGAATACGTCGACACCAACCGCGTCGGCGACCACATCTGTTACATCAGCGACCTGCGCAAGCTGCGCGCCGACTATCCGGAATGGACGCTCAGCAAATCGCTCGACGACATCTTCCGCGAGCTCGCCGCGCCCCCCTCGTCCAGCACGGCAACCCCGAGCTCGTAGGTTCCCACCCGCTCGCCCGGATCGAGACGGAACTGCACGGGCCGCCGCCCACGCGGCACGGGCACGCGGAGTCGATGACGCCCGGCCGTGAGCTGGAAGCGCACGCTCCGGTCTTCGATGAACCGCGACTCGCCGATCCGCCAGTAGACCTGCAGCGTGTCGTCGTGGGGCAGCGTGACGTCGAGCACCAGCGTGCGCGCGCTCGCCTTCGTCGACGGCGCGACCGACGGCAGCACGACGAGCGGCCCCGCTGCCGTCGCCACCACACGAAGTCCGTCCACCGTGGGCTCGAGGCGTGCGTTCACGACGCCGACACCGGTGGTGAGGTCAAGCGCCTGCGCCGCGGTGGCGTCGGGCTCCGCCTCCGCCGTCGGCAGATCGGCGACCACGCGCCCGAGCTCGATGCGCACGGCTGACCCCCACGACGCTCCCACCGGGAACGGTCGCTCGGCGACGACCAGCCGTCGGACGTCGTACGACCGGAGCCTCGACGCGCCCCCTGCTGTCATCACGGTGTCCAGCGCGTTCGGTTGCGAGACGATCGGCGACAGCAGAAACCCACCGGACGCCATGCTCGGAATCAAGCGGTAGGATTCCTCGCGCCCCGAGGCGAGCGTGACCCGCAGCTCCAGCTCGGGCCCGCGAAAGCCGAACAGGAGCGCGCGGCCCAGCATCGTCGGCTCGACCTCGATCCGCGCCCACAACAGCCCCTCGCTGGACTCGGGAACGCTCACCGCCTCGCCGAGGCGGGTGTCGATACGGGCGATGGGCTCGACGCGTACCGGACGCGCGACGGCGCGCCGCCGGAGCGCCAGAAACTCGCCCGGGCGCTCGGCGACGTCGTAGTGACGGAGCAGCTCGAGGAATCCGGGGCCGAGATCGAGCGTGGGGAACCGATCGTCGATCGACTGGACGTCGGCGACGAGCGTGTCGGCACCACCATCGCCGAGGGCGGCGCCATTGAGCGCCACCAACGACGGCGTCAGCGCCTGGTATCCCTGGAACACCGGACGCGGCTTCCATCGCACGTCGTGCGCCAACAGGATGTGCTGCGCGAGGCCGAGGACCTCGGCGGTCCCCTCGATCGACGGCAGGTGGTGTTCTCGCCGCAGGCTCGCGCGAGCGGCCTCCCAGCGTCGTCGGTCGCCTCGCCACCCGCGCCACCCTTCGGCCAGACGATGTCCCTGCACCTCGAGCGAGGCGACGATCCCCGCGGGTGTGAACGCCGTCCGCTGTCCCGGCCACTGCGGCGTCATGACGACGCACGTGAATCCGAGCCCGGCAGCGCTCACGCACAGCAGACGCGGCACCCACCGCTCGCGCGTCCAGCGCGCGGCGGCATAGAGGAGTGCGATGCTGGCGATCGCCGCCGTCGCCGTCGCGCGGTGATAGAGATGCCGCGTGAAGCCGTTCTTGAACGCCAGGAAGAGAATGGCCGCCAGGACCGCGACGTGCAGGACGGCCCGCACCCGCCCACGCGACCAGTCGGCGCCGAGCACGGCGAGCACGAGCATGCCGGCGGCGAGGAGATAGACGCCGACTTCGCCCATCGGCCCCGCGATGGCCATGCCCTCCGTGTAGCCCTGCGAGCACGCGAGGCCTCCACGCACGAAATCACCGGCGTTGCCGGCGCCCTGGCCGGCCGCGATCCACAGCACGACGAGGCACGCCGCCATGACCAGCGGCAGCGCGAGCGCCGCGCGCCGTCCGGCGAGCACCTGATCGACCACGACGGCGCCGACGAGGCCGACCGCCATGAAGAGGAACGTCACCTTGATGAGGGCGATCACCGACAGCAGCGCGACGTTGGCGACCAGCAACCCCGTCGGCATGCGGGCACGGACACCCATCGCCGTCACCGCGACGACCGCCGCGAAGAGGAACACCCGCGCATCGGGCTCGTCGCCGAGCCGAACCACCAACGGCAGGGCGGCGAGCAGCAGCACGCGGCCCAGCGTGCTGGGCTGTCGGCGCGCCAGGACGACGACATCGAGGGCGAGCACCACCCCCAGGGCCAGGTCGAAGCCGACGTTCCACGGGTACAAGACCGGATCGAACATCGGCACGTGCAGGAACCCCAGCGGACCGAACGTGAACACGATGTCCCGGCCGAACTGCAGCCCCTGGCGCATCGCCGCCACCAACGCCATCTGGTACGCCGGGTCGACACCCGGCCCCGGCATGCGGGGCTCGGTCAGCGCGTACAGCGTGGCCGTCAGCAGCACGGCAGCGGCTTCGGCGAGCCACCAGACACGCGAGACACGTGGGCGCTCCGACCGCGGCACATCGCGGCGCCGAGCGTTCGTCGCATCGGTGACGCTCAGACGGTGTGCAACCTGCTGGGGCTCCGACATGCGCTCGCCGGTCACACCGGCCGGCGGACGATACTGACGCGAGCGGTAGGGCGCAAGAACGCCCCGGTACGATTCAGGATCCCGGTGTGGCGGCCACGCGCACCTCGTCGATGGCCACGACGCTGAACGCGCTTCCGATGGCGACCGCACCCTCCCCCACGCCGGGCAGATCACTCGTGAGCACCGTCATGCCATCGCGCGTCACCGTGATCGTGGTGCCTGATCGCGCCAGCCCCACGACGAACGACGTGCCCGGCGCAACCTTCTGTCTCGCGCTCGCCCCGCGTACGAGCTTGCCGTTGACGCGCCCGCGGAGCTTCCACCGCCGGCCACCGCTGACGACGAGCTCACCGTAGTTGCGGTCGTCGCGCCAGCCGAAGAAGATCGACAGGTTGCGATGTCCACGGCCGAGCGCCGCACGCACCTCGGCCACGCCGTCGCCGATCGCCTGGGCGGGTGCGACCATGCCGAAGCGCTTGCGGGCCTTCATCTGCAGCAGGCCGCTCTCGACGCGTGATGTCCCCCTGCCGAACGGCGACCAGTCGGAGGCGTCGCCGTCGTCGAAGGTGTCGACGAAGGCGCACTCGTCATTCGCGCAGGTCGTGAACTCGAAGATCGGCCCCGCGACCGGCTCGCCACACGCGGGACTGTTCGCCATCACCCGCCATCGGTACGTCGTCGTCGGCGACAGGCCGGTCACGACCGTGCTCGTCGTCGTCACGCCCTGCGCGACGAGCGTGGCCGGCTCGGTGCCTGCATCGAGGTAGACGTCGTAGGTCGACGCCCCGACCGCAGCGAACCACTCGAGGGTCACGTGGCCCGGCGCCTGTCGTGCGTTGCGGTTCACCGGGCTGCGCGGAATCGGACCGCCGAGGCTGGCGCACACCACCTCGACGGCAGTGGTCGCGATCGGATCGTCCGATGCGCTCAGCGTGTAGGTCGTGGTCTCCGGCGGCGTGACGTCGACGAGGCCGAACGCGCCCATCGCTTCTCCGACGCCGTGATCGACGTCGAGCGCGAAGCCGCCGGGGACGATCCAGGTCAACACGCTGGTGCCACCGGTCACGATGCTCGAGGGCGTCGAGGTGAATTCCACGAACGAGGGGCGCGTGCTCGAGTTGCCGCCGGCCTTGCCGGAGAGCCCGTTGAACGCCGCGACGGTGGCGCTGCCGCCACTGCAGTTCCGGTAATAGACGCGGCCCGCGTCGCTGTGGATGTCGTTGTTCCGGTACTCCACCGCGCTCCAGTAGCTGGGGTCGCAGTCGAACTCGAAGATCTCGTGGCTGGAGCCGTTGTCCGCGATCACCGAATCGGTGACGGCGCCCGCGATCGGACCGGGCACCGGTCCCGCGCTCTGGCCGATGGCGATGGCACCGCCGCCGAGCGTCGCGGAGCTGCTGCCTTCGTTGCCGACGAAGCGCGACCCCGTCACCTCGAGACGGCCGCCCTGATCGGCATAGATGCCTCCGCCGATCCCGTCCGGGCCGGTGCGGTTGCCCGCGAACGTGCTGTTCTCGATATGCGACACGGACCCCGCGGCGCTCACCAGGCCACCGCCGAACGTGAGCCCACCGTCGAGGACGCGGTTCAGCAGCACCTGCCCTCGCTGCATGGTGAGATCGGCGTGGTCGACTTTGAGCCCGCCTCCCTGGACGGTGGCCGTGTTGCGAGCGATCAGGCTGTCCGTCACCTCGAGCACCCCACGCGTCGCGCCGCTCAGAAAGTCGCCCTGCATGAAGGCGCCGCCCGCGATCGTCGCCGTGTTGTCGCGCACGACGGTGCGCGTCAGCCGGATCGTCGCCGGTTGCCGCGTCGGCGGCGCGACGTTCACCGACTGTCCGGCGACGCCACCGCCGTAGCCGCCGAATCCGGCCTCGAGCCGCGCCTCGTTGCCCTCGACGAGCGAATCCCGCAGCTCGAGCGTGGCCCGGTATGAATGCACGCCACCGCCGTTGTTCGCCACGTTGCCGCGCACGACGCAACGACGCAGCGTCACCTGCGCGTTGTCCTCGACGTGCAGCCCGCCGCCGTCGGCCGAGGCGCCGCTCGGGTCGCGGAAGGCGACGTTGTCGGCGATCGTGCAATTCTCGATGGAGACCACGGACTCGGGGACGTCGAAGTGCCCGAGCACCAGGATACCGCCGCCCGACGTCTTGCCGCTGTTTCCCTGGAACGTGCAGCCGACGAACGTGGGTGACGAGTCGTTGACGTGGACGCCGCCGCCCGACCCGAGCGGCCCGCCCCCGGTGCCGGCCCGATTGCCCACGAACGTGCAGCCGTCGAACGCCGTCGTCGTGCCGTCATTCGCCATCACGCCGCCGCCATAGACGCCGGCGGTGTTGTTCTCGAAGACGCACTCCTGGAACAGCCCCCCCGAGTCGAGGAGGCAGGCGCCGCCGCCGTCGTTCGCGGCGACGTTGCCCCGGAACACGCACCGTCGGAACACGGCGTGCGAGGTCGCCATGAACAGTCCCCCACCGTAGCCGCTGTTGCCGGTCCCGCCCGTCAGGGTCAGGCCCTCGACGACCATGTCGCTCCCGACGTCGATCATGCGGATCACGTCGCCGCCGCCACTGGCGTCGAGGACGACCGAGCTCGGGTCGTCGGGATCGCCGCGCAGGGTGACGGCGTGTTGCGGTCCGATGAGCAACCGCTCGTGGTAGACGCCGGGGCTCAGCTGGATGACCGAGCCCGCAGGCGCTCCGTCGAGCGCCGCCTGGATGGTCGGGTACGGTCCCGGCACCGTGATCGTGTCGCCCGCGGCCGACGCGACCGACGCCACGAGGAACAACACGGCAGACGCTACGATGCGCGAAGCGAGCCCCACGCAGCAGGGTGCAACGCCGGTGCCAGACCCGGCCCGGAACGGACGTGCACGCAACCGCAACCGGACCTGCGGGCACGGGTGCGGAACGTCACGGAGTCGTCGCTCGGCCGCCATCATTCCGCCGCTCGACCCCTTCTCCCGGCATTGGCGTCGGTCGTCAACGTCGAATCGCAATCACCGCGCGAAGACGGTCCTCACCGTCTGCAGCACGACGACGTCGACGGCGAGCAGTATCACCCAGAGGGTACCTGCGGCGGGCCATGGCGGGAGACCGAGCCGCTGCAACGTCTCGTGGAGCCCCGTCGCCGTCAGGAGCGCCAGGAACGGCGGCGCCGCGAACAGGTAGCGCCCCTGCGGCTGGGGGAACGTCATGTTGAAGACCACCACGCCGGCCAGGCACAGCGCCACGAAGCCGCCCGCCATCACCACGAACGGATCGCGCAGACGCGGAACGACGCCGGCGACGATCGCCACGCCGAGGCCAGCGTAGAGCCAGTACACCGGAGACGGCCGCCACACGTTAATCCAGCCGAGGACGCCCACGAACGAGCTACCCAACAGGCGCGGAAACTCGCCGCGGACGTACGAATCGTCCAGCCGACGTGGCAGCGTGAGCGACGCCAGCGTCGAGCGCTCCATCGCGCTGCCGAGGAGATCTCCGTACAGCCGGGCATTGCGCAGGAACAGCCACCCCGCGACGGCGGGCATGACGAGCACCAGCACCGTGTCGCGCGACGAGCACCAGGATCGTCGCACGGCCGGCGCGACCGTACGCCACGGCTGCCACCGCTCAGCGCGGGCGTTCGGCGACCACGAGCATCTGCTTGCCGAGCAGCCACTGCGCGGGGCGCAGGCGCAGGTACGCGCGCACCAGCCAGGGACTCGGCAGACGCCGGCCCCGCGTCGAGTACGGCAGGAACCGCGCGCGACACTCGACGATCCGGAACCCGGTCAGCGTCAGGGCCTCGCCCATGCCGCGCTCCGACAGCGGCAACGTGTGATCGAGGAAGTCCCAGAAGGCGCCCCCGACGACCCGGACGTTTGGCTGCATCACGATCAGCCGCCCACCAGGCCGGAGCACGCGATGCGCGCTCGTCAGGACCGCGATGAGCTGTTCCGGGCTGCGCAGGTGCTCGAGGACGTTGCTGGCGAACATCACGTCGACCGATCCCGCGGGGAGATGCGCGGCGACGTGCTCGAGCGAGACGGGCAGCACCTCGACGCCCGACGCCGCGAACCGCGGCGTATCGGGGTTCAGGTCGACGGCGATGCGACGAGCGGCCGTGACCGCATTGAGGAGATCGCAGTATCCCGCACCCAGATCGACGACCACGGCCCCCGCCGGCACGTAGCGGGCGAAGAAGGCGTCATGCAGCGTCTGCCACAGCGCCTGTTTCGCGCGAACCTCGTCTGGGGAAAAGCGCTGCTGGTACAGCGTCCCGATGAACGACGAGAGCTCGGCAGGCCCGTCACCGGGATCGGCCGGACCCGCGCCCGGGTCGACCCGCCGTCGTTCGGAAGCCACCGGACGAGGTTGTTACCACGGTCGCAGGCTGCCGCGGAACCGGAATCGACCGGGCGCACGGGATGACCTGCGTCTATTGGAAGACCTGCGCCGCGTCCTCGTAGCCGGACAGACGCGTGCATCCCCCGCCACCGTTGATCCCGATCGTGATGCCGCTCGCCTTCGCGGACAGCGCGACCGCGAGCATGGCGCGGCCAGCTTCCTTCTTGAGGTCGGCCGCCATCGTCGACGTGTTGACCGTCGCACATCCAGGCGCGCCGGTCGCGGTTCCGACGAGTTTGATCAGGACGAGATCGTTGGCGTCGATCACATTCACACCCGATACAGTCCCGATCACGGTTCCTGCGGCATGCGCCAGCCCGGCGCTCATCACGATGCCGAGCACTGCGAGCCCCCAAAGCCTGCTTACGCGCATCATCATCTCCTTCTCACCACGCTGTCTGGTGCCTTGCCGCCCGGGGCGGCGTTTCGGGTTCAGTCGAGCAACAGGAGGTTGCCGATCGACGAGATGAATGGTCCGGTACCCGGAAGCTCCGCGAAATCGACGCCCACGTGTGCGAGGTCCCATTGCCCGCATCCCTGACAGACACATCCGGGCGTCGGACACGGGCACGAATTGGTGCCGTTGTCACAGACCGACCGCACCAGGTCGAAGGCCGTCACGCCGGTGACACCCGTCAGCGCATGCCCATCCGGCCTCCGCACGATGCCTGGACCCTCGGTCGTGAACACCTCGGATGCGGCGGGCGGAGGCGGGTTGAAGTCGTAGCCACGGATCGTGACGAAGCCCGGGTAGCTCATGAACTGCAGCGACACGCCCGCTCCGGTCCGCACGATCATCTTCAGGGCGTCGAGATACTGCCAGTCACTGCAGCACTCCTGCGAAATCGCCCAGCTCGCGTTCACCGCCGGGACCCGCGGCGTGTACGACTGCCAGTGGGTCTCGGCCCACACCTCCGTGTTCGTCCGGAAAGCCGCATCGGACGCACGCACGGAGAACAACCGTGGCGGGTTTCCACCCTTCCGGCAGTACCCCGCCGCCACGTCACACGATCCCGTCGACCCATCGCACTGCGCGTCGATCGTGCACGCTTTGAGCGCGCTCTGCATGAACAGCATGTAGTAGCGCCCGTCACCCTCCAGATCGTAAAAGACGCTGGGCTGACCGAGGCCGTACGCGCAGTCGTGAACTGGGTCCGCCGTCATCGGACAACCGATGGCAGGCGTCGTCTGCAACAGCGGATCGGTCGCCGTGCTCACCCGGCTCCAGGTGATCCCGTCCGAGCTCGTAGCCAGCCCAACGTTCGTACTGTAGTAGAACGAACTGGCGACGTTGCTGTAATTGTTGGCACCGTAGTACATGTAGTACGTCGCGCCGACCTTGATCACCGATGGATCGCACACGTCGTCTCGGTCGAACGAGCCGGCGGTGCCCCGCGGCGGGAGGGCGATCTCGCACTGGCTGCTCGCGGGGCAATTCGGATTCCCCGAGCCGGTGCGATGCCACCCACTGTCGAGACTCGTAGACTCGGCGTAGTAGATATTGCCGTCGCCGCACCACCACATTCGATACACGCCGTTCTCGAGCATGATCGACGGCTCGTAGTCGGCCTTCGCCGCCCGCACGACGACGCGAGCATTGGGCGTGCTCGGACGCTCCGTGCTGTAGCATCCCACCACACCGCCGAGCAGGAACACGCCGACGACGCGCATCCACGATCGCCACCGCACCGCGGTGGCGCCGGCATTCGGACCCAGCATGACCGCCCCCTTCGCCTGATCAGCGTCCAGTCGGACTGCCCTATTGTCGTTTTACTAGCTAGTCGAATACCATTGCGCTGTCAAGTGATTTTCCACCGCCCGCCCGATACCGCTCGCGCCGCATCGGGACGCCACCCCATCCGCCCGTGGTTTGCCGACCTGGCCGCCCTTCGCTATCGTCCCGCCGCTCCATGGCTCGCCATCTGCGCCTTCTCTGGGTGACGCCGCATCTCCCCCGACGCGGCGTCTCCGCGGCGCGCGAGCGTTGGTGGGCGCTGCTCGCCCGTCTCGCAGGACGACATCGCATCACCCTGCTGTGTTTCGTCGACCCGGAAGACCGCGACGCGCCCGCCGACGTCCTGCCGCCCGGCTTGGCCGCCGTCCATCGGGTCGCGAAGCGCTACTTCGCGGCCGACGATGGGCTCGCCATGCTGCCGCGCACCGTCGCCGGCGCCTTCGCCGACCCGATGCTGCGTGGCGCCATCGCCGAACGCCTCGCCGCCGAGCCCTTCGACCTGGTGCAGTACGAGTACACGGAGATGGGGCACCTGATGCCGCCGGCGGCCATCCCCACCCTGCTCACCGTGCACCAGGTGTCGTTCGCAGCCGAGGGCCCGCTGTGGCGTGCGCAGGGCCGGCCGGCGCGGCTCGGGCCCGTCCTCCTGCACCGCTATCTCCGCGAGCTCGACTTCGAGCTGCGCGCCGTCGCGGCAGCCGACCACGTCGTCACCATGTCGGCCGAGGATGCCGCGCGCCTGCGTCGCTTCGTTCCACAGCTCGAGGTATCCGTGAGCCCGGTCGGCGTCGACTGCGCGTACTATGCCCCGATGCCCGCCGAGCCGACATGCGATCTCCTCTTCGTCGGCAACTTCGGCCACCCACCCAACGCCGATGCGGTGCGCTTCCTCGTCGACGACGTCCTGCCCCGGCTCGGCCGCCCGGCCCTGCTGCGCGTGATCGGACGCGACATGCCGCCCGCGCTGCACGCGCTCGCCCGGCCCGGCGTCGTCGACGTCGTCGGTGCCGTGGACGACGTCCGTCCGCATCTGGCCGCGGCACGCATCGTCGCCGCGCCGGTGCGATTCGGCACCGGCATGCGCGGCAAGGTACTCGAGGCGCTCGCAATGGGTCGGCCGGTCGTCACCACCAGTGTCGGCGCGGAGGGACTCGGCGCGCTCCCGGGCGAGCATCTGCTGGTCGCCGACGACGCCGGCCAGTTCGCCGCCGACTGTCGCCGCCTGCTCGAGGAGCCCGCGCTCGCGGAGCGCATCGGCGCCGCCGGACGCGCGCTGGCCTGCGCGCGGTTCGACTGGGACATCGTGGCCGACGCGCACGACGTCATCTACGAGCGCGCCCTGCACACCCCCGTCCGCGGCGCGCGTCCCGTCGTCACCATGCCGCACGCGCCGCTGCGCGGCTGGCCCGGCATCGCCGCGGGGGCGGCGCTGCTGACGGTGCGCGGTCTGGCGTGGCACCTGCGTCGGGCACGAGCCGCGTGATGCGCGTCTCCGTCGTCATCTGCACGCACAATCGCGCCGCCGTCGTCGCCGACGCGGTCGAGCCCGCGCTCGCCCAGGCCCGCGCGGCCGGCGGCGAGCTCCTGGTGGTCGACAACGCCTCGACCGATGACACGGCCGCCGTTTTGCAGGCGTTGGCGCGGCGCCTCGACGGCCCGCTGCGCATCGTGCAGGAGGAGCGTCTCGGCCTGTCGGCGGCACGGAACCGCGGCCTCGGCGAAGCGCGAGGCGCCATCGTCGTCTATCTCGACGACGACGCCATCCCGCACCCGGGCTGGCTCGACGCCCTGCTGGCGCCGTACGACGATGCCGCCGTGGCCTGCGTCGGTGGCCGCATCGTGCTGCGCTTCCCCTCGACGCCGCCGCGCTGGCTGCATCCCGTGCTGTACGCGCAGCTGAGCGCCTTCGATCTCGGCGACGAGCCGCGCGACGTCCGTTACGGGCAGGCGAACTATCCCTACGGCGCCAACATCTCCTTCCGAGTCGAGCGCGCGCGCGCGCTCGGCGGCTTCTCCACCGCCGTCGGTCCACGCGGACGCCATCAGCTCGTCCACGACGAGACCGACCTCTGCTACCGGCTCGAGCACGCCGGCGGCGTCATCCGCTACGCCCCGGCCGCCGTCGTCGACCACTGCGTGCTCCTCGAACGCCTGACGCCACAGTGGATGCTCGAGCGCGCCTGGACGGGCGGCCTGTCGGCGGCGGTCTTCATCCTGCGCAATCGTCACCTCCTGCGCGCCCTGTGGCGCATCTGGTGGCTCTACGGCCGCGCTCTCGCCACGTTGCCGTATGCGCCGCGCGAGCCGATCGATCCCGAACGCTTCGCGCGCGAGTGCCAGCGTCGCGAGGCGCTCGGCTACGTCGTCGGGCTCGCTCGTGCCGTGCCGCATCTGCGCCAGCTGAGGGCGGCATGATCCCCCGCGTCTCCATCATCATGCCGGTCTTCGATGCCGGCATCGATCTCAAGCAGGCGTTGCGCAGTGTCGCCGGGCAGACGTTCCGCGATCACGAGCTGGTCCTGGTCGACGACGGCTCCACCGACCGCGCGACGATCATGATCCTCGACGACGTCGCCCAACGGCCGGGCGTCACGCTGCATCGAACCGCGAACCACGGTCCCGCCGCGGCGCGCAACCTCGCCATCTCGCATGCCCGCGCGCCGTACATCCTCCCCCTCGACGCCGACGACTGGCTCGATCCGGCCTTCCTCGAGAAGACCGTCCCCGTGCTCGACGTGGAGCCCGCCGTCGGCGTGGTACACACCTGGGTCGGGCTCGTCGGCGCGCATCACGGCACGTGGAAGACCGGCCCCTTCGCACTCCCCGAGCTGCTCTCGCGCTGCACGCTGCACGTGACGTCGCTCTATCGACGCGAGCTGTGGCAGCAGGCGGGCGGCTACGATGCCCGCTTCGTCGAAAGCGCCGAGGACTGGGACCTCTGGCTCGGCGCCCTCGAACGTGGCTGGACGGGACACTGCGTCCCCGAGGTGCTCGCCTACTATCGTCGCAGCCCGCGCAGCCGCGAGCGGCTCGCCCGTGCGCCGGGGGTGTGGCGACGGCTCGTCGGCGACCTCGTCACCAAGCACCGCGCCCTCTACGACGCCCACCTCCCCGACGCGATGGCGGGGCTCTACGAGGACAACGCCCGCATCAGCGGCCTGCTCGAGCGCATCTACGACCACCCCGTCGTGCGTGCCGGGGTTCGCCTGCGCGGCTTGCTGAGGCGCGGCTGATGCCACGGGTCAGCGTCGTCCTCGCGACGCGCAACCAGGCGCGCTGGCTGCCCGAGACGCTCGCCAGCGTCCGAGCCCAGACGTTCGACGACTGGGAGCTGCTGGTCGCCGACGACGGCTCGACGGACGATACCGCCACCGTCCTGGCCACCCTTGCCGGCGACGCCCGCCTCCACCTCCTGCCGGGAAAGCACATGGAGCGGGCGGCGGCCCGTAACCGGGCGCTCGCCCAGGCGAAAGGACGCTACGTGGCGTTCCTCGACGGCGACGATTGCTGGCACCCGGACAAGCTGGCCCGGCAGGTCGCGGCGCTCGACGCCCAGCCCGACGCGGCGTTCTGTTACACGATCGCCCGCTTCGTCGACGCCGACGGTGTCCCACTCCCGCACCGAAAGCCCGACGATCCGCCGATGGGGCACGTCTTCCCCCGCCTCGTGCGCGGCAACGTCGTCATCCTGGCGTCGGTGATGGCCCGACGCGACCACGTCGAGCGGGTGGGCGCCTTCGATGCCACGCTACCGGTGCTCGGCTGCGAAGACTGGGACCTCTGGCTGCGCCTCTCGCGCCACGCACCCGTCATCGCGATCGCGGACGAGCTGACGCGCTACCGCCGTCACGCCGGCAACACTGCCTGGGAGCAGGTGCTGCGCAGCGGGCTCGCCGTCCTCGACCGGCTCTACGCCGATCCGGCGGTCGCGGGTGAAGCGGGGCTGACGCACGCCGCCGCGCGCGCGCGCCATCTCTGGTACCACGCCACCATCGCCGCCGACGGCGGACGCAGCGCGGCGCTGGCCCTCGCCGCGTCGGCGCTGCGCGAGAGCCCGCGCACCATGCTGAGCCGTCCGGCGCTCGGCACGCTCGCCGCCCTGCTCCTGCCGCGCCCGGCGCTGCGCAGTCTCGGACGGCTGCCGGCGTGATCGGCCGACTCGTCTCGTGGCTGGCGGTGCTGCTGCCGATCGCCATCGTGGCCGCGATCGCCCTCGCCTGGCCCGAGGTCCGTGCGCACGGCTGGTGCGAGGACGGCATGCATCGCCTGGCGCTGCGCGCGGCGCTGTGGTGGTTCGACCGCCTCGTCCCCGTCGCCTTCGCGCTGGCACTCGCCGGCGCCCTCCTGCGGCGCGCCCGCCCGCCGTCGCACTGGGCCATCAGCGTCCTGGTGATGGTCGGGCTGGCGCGGCTGCTCTGCCTGCAGCCGTCGACGGCCGGACCGAACGTGCTCCTCATCTCCGTCGACACGCTGCGCGCCGACCACCTCGGGGCCTACGGCCACACGCTGCCCACGAGCCCGGTCGTCGATGGACGCCTCGCCGCGCAGGGTGTCACCTTCGAGGACGTGCTCAGCCAGTCGCCGAAGACCACCCCGTCCCACATGACGATGCTGACGTCGCTCTATCCGTGCATGCACGGCGTCACCATGTGGGACGACAGCGGCGCCGGCGCCGTGCTGAGCCCGCGCGCACGCACGCTGGCCGAGGTGCTGCAGAACGCCGGCTGGCACACCGCGGCCTTCACCGCCGACGGACCGATGCACGCCTCGCGCGGCTTCGATCGCGGCTTCGACGTCCATCGTCACAACCAGCAGCTGCCGCGCGCGCTGCGCTGGCTCGATGCCAACGCCGGTCACGGCCGCTTCTTCGTCTTCTTCCACACCTACGAGGTGCACGATCCGTACGCCCCGCCGCTCAAGCTGCTGCGGACGTTCGACCCCGACTACGAGGGCCCGGTGCTCGACGCCGTGCGCCGCATCCGCGGCGGCGTCGATGGATGGGATCAGGGCCACAAGCTGTTCTGGGACGCCGTCGATCGCACCGACCCGCGCACCGTCACCTTCGTGCAGCGGCTCTACGACGCGGGCATCCGCAACATGGACCAGGGCACGCTGACACAGCTGCTCGACGCCCTCGATCGCCTCGGCGTCGCCAACGACACGCTGGTCGTCTTCACCTCCGACCACGGCGAGGCCCTCGGCGAGCACGGCGCCTTCCTGCACGACGATCTCTACTACGACACGCTGCACGTGCCCTTCGTGCTGCGATGGCCGGCCCACCTTCCCGCCGGACGTCGCGTGCCCGGACACGCGCGCCTGCTCGACCTGATGCCGACGGTGCTCGACCTGGTCGGCGTGCCGTCGCCACCGCAGACCCAGGGCGTGAGCCTGGCACCGCTCGCGCGCGGCGACGGCGGCACGCTCCCCGACGTCATTCCCAGCGAGCACGGCCCGGCGCTGGCGCCGGTGACCACGAGCCTGCGGAGCGCCGACCACACCCTGCTCCGCATCGACGCCACCGAGCGCCTGTTCGATCTCGGGACGGATCCGGGCGAGCGCAGCGACGTCCTCACCGCCGAACCCGCCGTCGCCGCCACCATGCGCGACACCGTCGCCACCTGGCGCGCCGCATGTGCGGCCATGCATGCCCGCTACGGGCCGTCGGGCCCGAACGTGGCGCCAGGGCCGGAGACGGTGCGCCAGCTGCGCGCCCTCGGCTACATCGAATGAGGCGCGCGGCAGGCATCCTCGCCGTCGTCCTGCTCGCCGCCGCCTGCGGCCGCACCGATTGCACGGGTCCCGCGGGAACGAAGCCGAACGTCGTCCTCGTCACCATCGACACGCTGCGCGCCGATCACCTCGGCGCGTACGGCAACACCACCGTGCGCACACCGAACCTCGACCAGTTCGCGCGCGAGGGCGTCCTGTTCGAGCAGGCGTTCTCGCAGAGCCACATCACGGTGCCGTCGCACCTCGCGATCATGAGCTCGCTGCCGATCGTGGAGCACGGCGTGCGCGACAACCTGTCGCCGGTGGCGCGACCGGTCGAGGTGCTGCCGGCGTTCTTCCAGCGCGCCGGCTATCGCACCGGCGGCTTCGTCAGCGCGACGCACCTCGGCCCACGACGGGCCGTCGGCGAGCTGATGGCGCCGCACCTCGAAACCTTCGCATTCCCGCGTCGGGCCTCCCAGCCGTTCCTCGCCGAGGAGACGAATGCGAACCTCTTCCCGTGGCTCCGCGACCACTGTCGCGAGCCCTTCTTCGCCTGGGTCCACTACTGGGACCCGCACATGCCCTACACGCCGCCCGCGCCCTACACCGCCGCCTACTACGACGACGATCCATATGCGGAGCGCTTCACCTCGCTGGTCGGCGCACGCCACCCGTGGTTCCACTACGAGCTCGCCGGCTTCCGCGATCATCTTGCCCCCCAGGCGGGTGCGGTGCGCGCCCTGAAGCGCGACCTCGCGACGTCGACGAAGGGCGTGCGTCAGCTGGTGCTGTACCCCGTCGGCGCGCGCGGCGCGACGCCGGACGAGACCCGCACCCTGCGCGCGCGGCTGCGCTCGGTCGCGGACGCGGTGCGCCCACGGGTCCCGATGCGCGCCGGCCTCGCCGACTGGCTCGAAGGCGTGCGCGACGCCCGCTACCCGCTCGCGCGCTATGCCGCCGAGGTCACGTACACCGATGCCCAGGTGGGCGCGCTGCGTGCCGAGCTCGATCGCCTCGGCATCGCCGACCGCACCATCGTCGTGCTGACGGCCGACCACGGCGAGCTGCTCGGCGAGCACGGCGTCTGGTTCGAGCACCTCGGGCTGCACGACCCGACCGTCCACGTGCCACTCATCGTCTGGGCGCCGGGACGTCTCGCCGCCACCCGCCGCACCGACGTCGCCACCGGGCTCGACGTCGCTCCCACGCTGCTCGGTCTCGCCGGACTCCCCGCCGGCCCCGGCATGCGTGGACGAGATCTCTTCGGCGCCGCGCCGCCGCCCGGATCGATCGTGCTGGAGGCCGCGCGCGGCGATCAGCTCAGCATCCGCGACGGCGACTGGAAGCTGATCCGCACGCTGCACGACGTCTCGTATGCGCCCGACTTCGAGCGCGAGGCCGGCACCGTCGAGCTGTACGACATGACGACAGACCCCAACGAGCGCGACAACGTCGTCGCCGCACATCCCGAGCGACGTCTCGCGCTCGAGCAGGGCATCGACGTCTGGCTCACCGCACATCCCGCCGCAGGCGCGCGCACCCCCGCAGCCACCGATCGCGCCGAGGACCTGCGCGCCCTGGGATACGTCGAGTGACGCGTCTCCTGCGGTGGACGATCGTCCCCGTCCTCCTCGTGGCCTCGGCATGGGTGTGGGCACCGAACCGCGATCGCGTCCCTGACCGGCTCGTGATCGACGAGGTGGTCGCCGACATCGGGCCGATGCTGGCGCCGGCGCCGCGTCGGGCCGACGTGCGGCCGAACAGCGAGATCGACGAGGGCGGTGGGACACGGCACGCGTTGGTGACGCCGCCCGGCACCGTGCTGCGTGCGCGCGTGCAGCTGCCGGCGGACGCCGTGCTGACGTTCGGCGTCGGCATCGAAGGCGAGCGCCGGCGCGACACCAGCGCCAGCGACGTGCGATTCGCCCTGGCCCTCGACGGTCGCGAGCTGTGGACGCGCATCGTGAATCCAGCCGCCACGCGTCGCGATCGTCGCTGGTTCGACGAGCGCGTCCCGCTCGGCAACGCGACCCCGCGCGAGGCGGAGCTGACGCTGACGACGACGGCCGAGCAGGCTGACGCGCCCTCCCCCGGCACCGCGGCGTGGAGTGCCGTCCGCCTCCTCCACACCACGCAGCACGATCGCCAGGCGGTGGGGCCGACGCGACCGAACGTCCTCGTGCTGCTCGTCGACACGCTGCGCGCCGATCGTCTCGGCGCCTATGGCGCGACGCCCAGCCCGACCCCGTCGCTCGACCGGCTCGCGGGCGAGGGACGCGTGTTCACGCAGTCGATCGCGCAGGCGCCGTGGACGCTGCCGTCCGTCACCTCGATCCTCACCGGCGTGCATCCGCGCAGCCACGGCGTCCTCGGACGTCTCGCCGGCGAGCACGACGACGCCATCGAGGCGGCGTTCCTGGCCGACACCTTCCGTACCCTCCCCGAGCACGCCGCCGCCGCGGGCATCACCACCGTCGGCGTCAGCGCCAACCCGCTCATCGGTCGCGGCACCAACGTCGTGCAGGGCTTCGAGACGTTCGTCGAGTACGGCTGGGATCGTCCGCGCCGCAACTGGATGCCCGCCACCGACGTCAACGACCGCTTCCTCGACTGGGCGCGCGCCAATAGCGATCACCGCTTCTTCGCCTACCTGCAGTACATGGAGCCGCACGATCCCTACACACCCGCCGACGATGCCCCGGCAGCACCGGCAGGCGTGCGCCCGGTGGTGGCGCGCGGCGAGATCCACGACCTCGCCCGCAAGATCAACTGGGGCGCCGCACCACCGCTCCCCGAGGTGGAGCTGGCGCACCTGCGTCACCTCTACGACGGCGAGGTGGCTCGCTTCGATCAGGCACTCGCCCAGCTGCGAGCCGGCCTCGAAGCGGCCGGGCTCTGGGACTCCACCATCGTCATCGTCACCGCCGATCACGGCGAGAGCTTCCAGGAGCACGGCCGTCTGACCCACGGCACTCACCTCTACGACGAGCTGCTGCACGTGCCGCTCGTCATGGCAGGTCCCGGCATTCCGCCGGGACGCGACGATCGCCTCGCGCAGGGCATCGACGTCTACCCCACGGTGTCCCGTCTCCTCGGCCTGCCGCCCCCGACCGGCGTCGCCGGACACGACCTCCTCGGCGACGAGCGCACCGAGAGCGTCTTCTCGGAGACGAGCATCGGCGTCGGCCCAGACGGCGCGCGCACCGAGCTGGTGTCGCTGCGCACGCCGGCGTGGAAGCTCGTGCACGCGCCCGATCACTCGTACTTCGAGCTCTACGACCTGCGGCAGGATCCGAGCGAGCACACCGACCTCGGCGGGCAGACGCCCGAAGGCGTTGCACTCGCCGGCACCTTGACAACGTGGCGCACGACCGCGCCCGCACCACCCGCCGTCGCCGACGCACCCGTCCTGACCGACAAGCTGCGCGCCCTGGGCTACGTCGAATGAGACAGCTGCTCGTCGCCGCGGTAGCGGCGATGGCCGCCGTGGCGTGGTTCCTCCGCCCGTCGCCCCCATCGCTGCCGCCGACGCTCGTCGTCGAGGAGACGGTGCTGCACCTCTCCGACACGCTCGCGCCCGGCACGGTGCAGGCACAGGACGTCACCGCGCCGGTGCGCGCAGGTGCGCTCGAAGCCGGCGATCGCCTTCGCGAGGGCGGTGGCAGCCGCCAGAGCCTGGTCGCGCCACCACCGGCTCGCCTCGGCTTCCATCTCGATGCGCCCGCCGACGCCGCGCTGCGCTTCGACGTCGGCATCGACGGCGCCCAGGAACGCGACGACGGCCGCAGCGGCGTGCGCTTCTGGATGACGGTGAACGGACGCGAGGTCTGGACCCGTACGGTGAACCCCGCCGCCACCCGCCGCGACCGGCGCTGGTTCGACGAGCGGGTCGCGCTGCCCGCCGGCAACGTCGACGTCGTCCTCGGCACCGACGCCGCCGCGCCGTCGCTGCCGCTCGCCGGCACGCCGGGCTGGGGCCACGTGCGCCTGGTGCGGGCCGTCACCCATCCGCGGCAGACGGCACGCGCCGATGCGCCCAACGTCCTCGTCCTGCTCGTGGACACGCTGCGCGCCGATCGGGTCGGCGTCTTCGGCGCGGCGCCGAATCGCACACCGACGCTCGACGCGCTCGCCCGCACCGGGCTCGTCTTCGAGCAGATGGTGGCGCAGTCGAGCTGGACGCTGCCGTCGGTCGCGACGCTGTTCACCGGGCTGCATCCGCGCAGCCACGGCGCGCTCGGCAGCCCCGCCGGCGACCACGGCGCGCGCTGGGGCTATCTGTCCGACCGTGTCACGACGTGGGCCGAGGCGGCGTCGCGCGCGGGCATCACCACCGTCGGCATCTCGACCAACCCGCTGGTCTCGCGCGGCACCAACCTGGCGCAGGGCTTCGAGACGTTCACCGAGCTCGGCTGGAGTGCCGAGGAGCGCAACTGGCCCGCCGCGGCCGACGTGAACGCGCGCTTCCTCGACTGGCTCGCGACCAATCGCGCGCAACGCTTCGTCGCCTACCTGCACTACATGGAGCCGCACGATCCCTACACCCCGCCCGCCAACCTGCGGCCGCCGGTGCCCGATGGTGTGCGACCCGCGATCGCCGCCGGACGCGTCAGCGAGCTGGCAGCCAAGATCGCGCGCGGCCAGGCGCCACCGCTGCCGGCGGTCGAGGTCTCCTACCTGCGCGCGCTCTACGATGGCGAGGTCACGGCGTGGGATCGCGCCCTCGCCGGGCTCCTCGACGGGCTTCAGGACCTCGGCGTCCGCGACGACACGATCATCGTCGTCACCGCGGATCACGGCGAGGAGTTCCAGGAGCACGGCCGCCTGACGCACGCGACGCAGCTCTACGACGAGTCGCTGCGGGTGCCGCTCGTCATCGTCGGTCCGAGCGTGCCGGCGGGTCGAGTCATCGAGCCGGCGCAGGGTATCGATCTGTTCCCGACGCTGGCCCACCTCCTCCAGCTACCAGCGCCCGAGGGACTGCCCGGCCACGACCTGCTCCAGCCCCTCGAGCGGCGCGAGGTCGTCTCCGAGACGGCCAGCGCCATCGCGCCGGACGGCACGCCGATGGACCTGCTCGCACTCCGCGCGATGGGATGGAAGCTGATCGACGCGCCCCGGACCGGTCGGCGCGAGCTCTACGATCTCGGCAGCGACCCGCACGAGTCGATGGACCGCGCCGCCGACGCGCCCGAGAATGCGCTCCTCGCCGAGCGCCTCTCCGGCTTCCTCGCCACCGCGCGGCCGCCACCCCGCATCGACGGCGCCGACCCGGGCCTGACCGACAAGCTCAAGACGCTCGGGTACGTCGAGTAGGCGCCGCTACCAGCGGAACGGGCCGCGCACCTCGCGGCCACGGTCGGCACCGCGAACGGAGTAGTGGATCACCATCGACTTGCGCGTCGTCCCGGGACGACCGATGGCGGCGCCGCCGTGGATCAGCATGCCGTGCCAGAATAGCACCTGGCCCTTGCGGCCGAGGAACTCGTGGCGCGGATACTGCGCGCCGTACTCGTCCACCCAGCGCTGATACGCGTGCGCGGTGGCTTCGTCGACGGTGCGCAGGTTGCTTTGCGGGTACTCCGTGAAGCCGGGGAAGAACGGCGCCCGATGCGATCCGGGATGAAAGACGAGCGGCCCGGCGTGGGGGGCGATGTCCTCGCACGCGATCCACGCCCCCATCAGCCAGTTCTGCGGCCAGATGTGGAACACCGCCATGTCCTGATGCAGGTCCTGCTGGCTGCCGGTCATGAAGTTGATGGCCGCGATCGGTCGCGCGCGACGGCCGAAGAGCAGGCTCGCCGTCCGTCGCAGCGTCGCGCTCCGGAAGATCCGTCGCGCGGCGTCGTTCACGTAGTGGAACCCGTGGATGCGCCAGTCGGACGCCTGGCGCACGCGCTCGCGACGAGCGGCGTCCCACGTCAGCACCTCGGCGTGCGGCACGGTCCGGAACGGCGCGCCGCGCTCCTCGCGCAGGCTCAGCAACTCGAGGTGGGGAACCGGGGTCGGCGCGTCCCACAGGCCGTCGAGCGTACCGATCATGGCGTCGACGTCGGCGCGATCGACGACGTCGTCGACGACGACGTAGCCGTCACGGACCCACTTGGTCAGGAGGTCGGCGTGCGGCCCGCGTTCCGCCTGGGCCATCGCGTCCGGGCGATCGAACCACGGCAGGACGTTGGGGCGGCGCTGCCACGTCGGGCGATCGCCGAACAACGCCCGGCGCACGCCCGGCTCGATGCGGGAACGCGCCTGCAGCAGCCCGCTGCGTACACGGAACAGCAACGACACGTCGGCCCTCCTACTTCTTCTCGCGCTTCTCGACCACGATGCGCCGTGCCTGCGTCGCCACCGCCTGCGGTACGTTGCGCGACTTGGCCAGCTGCTGCAGGTCGCGCTCGCCGAGGGTGAACACCTGTCGCATCGCGACCGGGAGCGGCGTCTTCGGATTCGTCGCCAAGGCGAGACGCACCTGGTAGTTCTTCATCCACTCGCGCCGCGCCGAGATGATGCGCAGCAACTCGTCGTCGGCGCTGCGGTTGCGGCAGATGGCGATGACCTCGCTGTCGCCGATGCGCGGGTTCTGCAACACGAAGCGTCGGATCATCTTGCTGGCGTCACGCAGCAGGATGGTGCGCGCGTCCTTGTTGCCGCGCAGTGCGAGCTTCACCTTCTCGGACACCGCCATGGTGAGGATCTTCGAGAACAGGCTTTCGGGTGTCGCCGCACCGGGCGGCCGCTCGTAGTCGCCGATCAGGTCGAACGGCACCAGGATCTCGTCCGCCTCCGCTTCCACCTGCGCCCGTATCCGCTCGTACTCGGCCTCGTCGAGATCCTGTTCCTTATCAGCCATGCCGCTCCGCGCGCGCCGCCTGTGCCTCTTTGACGATGCGCTCGGCGAGGTGCGGCGGCACCTCTTCGTAGTGCGCCAGCTCGAGGGCGAAGTCGCCGCGGCCCTGCGTCATCGACCGCAGATCCGGCGCGTAGCGCAGGACCTCCGCCATGGGCACGTGGGCGCGGATCACCTGCTGGCCCCTCCCCTTCGGCTCGGCGCCCAGTACCTTTCCGCGGCGGCTGTTGATGTCGCCGATGATGTCGCCCATGTGGTCATCGGGTACCGTGACGGTGATCGTCATGATGGGCTCGAGCAGGACGGGCCGCGCGTCCTCGAAGGCCTTCTTGAAGCCGAGGTGCGCGGCGATCTTGAACGCCATCTCCGACGAGTCGACGTCGTGATACGAGCCGAAGAAGAGCTTCGCCTTCACGTCGACGATGGGGTAGCCGGCGAGCAGCCCCCCCGGAAGCAGCTCGCGCACGCCCTTCTCCACCGCGGGGATGAACTGCCGCGGGATCACGCCGCCGACGATGGCGTCCTCGAACTCGAAGCCGGCGCCGCGCGGCAGCGGCGACAGCTCGAGCGAGCAGTCGCCGTACTGGCCGTGGCCGCCGGTCTGCCGCTTGTGCTTCCCCTGCGCCTTGGCGGTGCCCTCGATGGTCTCCTTGTACGGGACCTTCGGCGCCTTCAGCTCGACCTCGACGCCGAACTTGCGCTTCAGACGCTCGACGGCGACCTCGATGTGAAGCTGGCCGGCGCCCGAGATGACGAACTCGTGCGTCTGGTCGTCGCGATGGACGCGCAGGGCCGTGTCCTCCTCCATCAGGCGATGCAGACCCTGCATGACCTTCTCGTCGTCGGCCTTGCTCTTCGGCTGCAGCGCGAACGAGATCACCGCGGGCGTGTCGGGAAGCGGCGGGAAGAGCACCTGCTGCTTCTCGTCGCAGAGCGTGTCGCCGACGTGGGTGTCCTTGAGCTTCGCCAGCGCGACGATCTCACCCGCCACCGTCGACGTGACCTGGGCCTGCTTCTTCCCCTCGAGCTTCAGGAGATGGCCGAGCCGTTCCTTGGTTTCGCGGTAGGTGTTGACGACCGCCATGTCACCGGTGGCACGACCCGACACGATGCGGAGGACGGTGAGCGTGCCCGCGAACGGATCGGCGATGGTCTTGAACACGAACGCCGAGAACGGCGCCGATGGATCGGCCGCTCGCTCCACCACCTCGCCGTTGCGCGGATCGTCGCCGATCCACGCCGGGAGGTCCTGCGGCGACGGCAGCAGATCGACGATGGCGTCGAGCAGCGGCTGCAATCCGATGGCCTTCCCCGCCGCGCCACACAGGATGGGAAGGAACTTGCCGGCACGCGTGCCCTCGCGCAGCCCGACGGCCAGCTCGGCGGGCGTCAGCTCGATGCCCTCGAGGTACTTCTCGAGCAGCGCATCGTTGGCCTCGGCGATGGTCTCGACCAGGATCTCGCGCGCCGCCCCCACCTCGTCGGCGAGATCGGCAGGCACTGCCTCCTCGCGGAACTTGCCGGTGTCGCCGTCGTAGACGAGCGCCTTGCCGGTGAGGACGTCGACGACGCCGCGGAGCTTCGCCTCCTCACCGATGGGCACCTGCAGCACCGCGGGCTTGGCCCCGAGGAGCTTCAGGTCGTCGAGGGCGTGGTCGACGCTGGCGCGCTCGCGGTCGAGGCGCGTGACGAAGGCCACGAGCGGCACGCCGCGCGCCTGGCACCATGCCCACACCTTCTCCGCCTCGACCTTGATCTCGCCGCCCGTCGGTCCGAGGACGAGGACCGCGCCCGTGGCCGCGATCAAGCAATTGACCGTGTCGTGGAGGAACGCCGTGTACCCCGGGGTGTCGATCAGCGTGACGTCGTGCTTCCGCCAGCCGACGTGGTGCAGCGCGCCGGTGATGGTGCTCTTCCGCCGCTGCTCCTCCGCCTCGACGTCGAACGCGGAGGTGTTGTCGTCGGTGCGCCCGAGGCGGGTGGCGACCCCGGTCGTGAACAGCAACGCGTCGGCGACGGTGGTCTTGCCGGTGCCGCCCTGCCCCACGATCGCGATGTTGCGTAGTCTGGCAACCTCGTCAGATGGCATCGCGTCCTCCATTCCTGGCGTAGATCAGGCGGAGGCCGTCGAGGGTGAGGAACTCGTCGACGGCCTCGATGGTGGTCGACTGCGAAGCGATGAGCTTGGCGAGCCCGCCGGTGCCGAGCACGCGGGCGTTGGGATCGTTCTCGGCGCGGATCATGGCGACGAGCCCGTCGATGAGCGCGGTGTAGCCGTAGGTGACGCCGGACTGGATGGCATGCACGGTGGTCTTGCCGACGACGCGCGGCGGCCACGCCAGCTCGACGCGCGGCAGCTTGGCGGTGCGGCCGATGAGCGCGTCGAGCGAGATACCGATGCCCGGCACGATGACGCCGCCGGCGTACTCGCCCTTCGCCGTCACCACGTCGAAGGTCGTGGCGGTGCCGAGGTCGACGACGATGGCCGGCCCGTGCAGCCGCTCGTAGGCTGCCACCGCGTTGCAGATGCGATCGGCGCCGACCTCCTTCGGGTTGTCGTAGAGAATCGGGACGCCCGTGCGGACGCCGGGACCGACGATCAGCGGCGTGTGCCCGAAGAACCGCTTCGAGATCTCGTCGACGCGGTCGTTCATCGGCGGCACGACGCTCGAGACCGCCACGCCGGTGACGTCGGGGTGCGCGTTCCCCCATTCGGTGAAGAGGCCGCGCAGGATGACGCCGTACTCGTCGACGGTGCGGGCCGGATCGGTGCGCAGCCGCCAGTGCACCGCCAGCCGCTCGCCCTCGTACAGGCCGACGAGGATATGGGTGTTGTTGACGTTGAGGGCCAGCAGCATCGACGTCAGGCCTCGTATCCGCCCGGCAGCGTGACCTCGCCGGCGACGATCCGTCGCACCAGGCCGCCGGGTCCTTCGAGACGGAGCGCGCCGTCGTCGTCGAGGCCGAGCACACGGCCCACCACCTCACCATCGGAAGCGGCCACCCGCACCTCCTTGCCGGTCAGCGATGAGCATGCCTCCCACTCGCCTCGCATCGCGGCGAACCCATCCGCGAGGAAGCGACCATAACGTGCCTCGAACGCGGCGAGCAACCCGGCGGCGAAGGCGGCTCGGTCGACGCGACGCCTCGTGGCGAGACGGAGCGACGTGGCCTTCGTGGCGAGCTCGTCGGGGAACGCCTCGACGTTCACGTTCACGCCGATACCGGCGACGACGTGATGCACGCGGTCCATCTCGGCTTCCATCTCGGTCAGTATGCCTGCGACTTTGCGCCCGTCGAGCAGGACGTCGTTCGGCCACTTGAGGCGCGGGACCAGGCCGGTCGCGGCCACGACCGCGTCGGCCACGGCCAGCCCGGCGACGAGCGCGATCTGCGGCACGGCGGGCGGCGGCAGCGGGGGCCGCAGGACGATCGAGCAGTAGAGGTTGACTCCGGGGGGGGAGTGCCACGTGCGGCCGAGGCGGCCGCGGCCGCCGGTCTGCGCCTCGGCGATGACCGTCGTGCCTTCCTCGGCACCCTCACGTGCCAGCTCACGTGCGAGGCGCTGCGTCGAGTCGATCTCGGCGCGCCACTCGACGCGTCGCCACGCGCCGGTGAGGTGCGGACCGAGCTCCGTCGGGCTCAGGCGATCCGGCATGGAGCCGAGCGTGTAGCCCGCGCTGCGTTGCCCGTCGATGACGTAGCCGGCGTCGCGCAGCCCCGCGATCTGTTTCCATACCGCCGTGCGCGAGCAGCCGAGGCGGCGCGCCAGCTCCTCACCGGAGAGCGGCGCCGACGCTTGCCGGAGCCATTCGAGGATGCGATCGCCCGCGGCCGCCATGCGCCGGGGATAGCAAGGCAAGGCGGAAAGCGGAATCGATCGACGCTCGGCACCATGACCGTCGGGTCGGCAGTCGAGGCAGCGACGGCGCCGTCAACCTGCACGTCGGCAGCGCGACCGATACGATCGCGACCCTTCCGACCAGCGCCGCGACCGCCCTATCGATCCCCCACTACCCGGCGACCGCGTGCAGACGCAGACGAAGCGTCTCCGCACACGCAAGCGTGAGCCGTCGTTCGAGCCGCGCGCGCCCGAGACGCCGACGCAGGCGATCGATCATGCGCTCGACGCGACGGGGCGAGGCTGTGCCGACGACTGCCTCGAGCCGAGCGAGCCGCGCCGTCATCTGCTTGCGGGCGCGCGCCCCTCTCCCATCCAGCGCGCACGGGTCCGGGCCCGACGAGACCGTTCGACACTGCGACGGATCGCTCCACCCGTTCGGGTCGGCGGCCGGGTCGTACGTGCGCAGCGGACCGCTCAGCACCGCCAACCGCGCATCGACGGCCGCGATCTCGGCCGACGGCTCCTCCGGGAACCGCACCACGCAGCCCGTGCCCTCGGGCGTCCCGTCGCTGCGCCAGAGCTGTGCACCGGCGAACGCCCCGGTGGGCGAGCTGACGCTCAGGTAGGCGACGTCGGCCAATGCCGCGAAGTCCTCGAAGGTCCCCGCCGGCATCGAGGCGACGAGCTGGCGCGTGCCGTCGGCGGTGCCGTCGCTTCGCCAGAGCGCGCCGTCCATCACGAAATAGAAGAGGCCGGCTGCTTCGCCCAACGCGCGGAACCCGGCGTCGTCGCAGCCGTGCGGCGCGCACGTCGGCTGCTGCTGCGAACCGACCAGCCGAACCCGATCGTCGGGCACGCCCTGCGTCGTCCACACGGCCCAGCGTCCGGCGTCGTCCGCCGCGGTGTAGAAGACGCGGTCTCCCATGGCGTAGAGGCGATTCGCTCCAGGACGTGCGACATGCTCCGCCACGATGACGGGTGTTGGATCGACGCCGTCGGTGCGTCGAAGCTGCCATCGATCACCGGCGGCGGGCATCGGCGCGAAGACAGCGTGGTCACCGACGACGTAGCCGTACCCGGGCCCGTCGACGAACTCGAACGCGACCGCCGTCGCGTCGGACCACGCCGGAACGGAGTCGTGGAAGAGCATGACGATGCGATCCGACAGACACGCGACACGCCAGCTCCCAATCCAAGGGGCGGACATGACCGACGCCTCACCGACGAGCACCGTACCATCGTGCGTCCCGTCGGTACGATGAAGCGCCCATCGCGCGAACATCTGCGGGGGCCACTCTTCCAGCAGGTAGGTGTCGTCGCCGGCGGAGCAGACCGACGCGTTCGGATTGGAGGCGGCGACGGCGGGGAGCAGCTCGAAGGTCCCGACGTCGGTTCCGTCGCTGCGCCAGGCCGTCGTCTCGAACCCGTTCCTGAGGCCGAAGATCAGTCGCCGGCCGTCGGTCGACATGCTGGTGACGATGGTCTGCGATGGCAGCGCCACCTGCCGCGCCGTCGAGCCGTCGCCCCACCAGAGCGTTCCGACGCCCTCGACGCGATCGTCCTCCGTGAAGAACACGTCGCCACCTGCCGGTGTCAGCGCGTTGCGCACCTGCGACGGTTTCGGCGCGGGCCGTATCTCGGTGAGCCACTGGGTTCCTGCCGCGCGCGCCTGCGGCACGGCGAAGGCGAGAACGAAAGACGCGACGAGCCCGAAGTTCCTCACGACGTCCGGTCGATTCGAGCCGTCGTCCGCGCGAGCGCATCATGGACCCGAGCAGCCAGGGTCCGTGCGCAGCCCTCGCCCAGCCGACGCACTTCCTGCGGACGGACCAGACGGCGCTCCAGTCGGGCGAGCACTTTGATGGTCCGCCTGCTGGCGCGCTGGTGCCCGCTTCGTACCCGCATTTCCAGGCGCGACAGGCGCTCGCGCTGACGTGCGGGAAGCCCCACGGACGCTCCGACGTCACATGCCGGCGACTCGATCAGCAGACGGAGCTCGCACGCGAGCGGCACGGTCTCGTCATCGCAGACATGCGACGGAGTGACGGGCGGCGGTGGCGCCGCCGATGGATCGCTCAGCACGAAGACGCGATCCCCTGCCCGCGCCAGCTCCACACCGCGGCCGGGCAACACGGCGAGCGCCACTGTTCCGCTCGACGTCCCGTCGCTCCGCCAGAGCCGGGCGCCCTGCGTCGCAGTGAGGGGATCGTCGACGAGACCGAAGTAGACCACGTCGTCGAACCCGACGAACGCGCTCACGACAGCGGGCGTGAAGGGCGCGGAAATCTCCATCGTGCCGGATGGCGTACCGTCCGTGCGCCAGAGGCCGACTCCCAGCGTGAAGTAGAAGAGTCCGCCCGACGAGCCCAGCGGCTGAAAGGTTCGCACATCGGGGATCGGCACGAGCATCGACAGATTCCCCGGTGTTCCGTTCGTTGCCCACAGAGCGTAGGCGACGTCGTCGTCGCCCCCCGTGAAGAGGCCGACATCGCCGGCTATCCCGACGAGGCTGTCGATCTGCGGACGCCCACCCACCTCGTCGACCAGGAGCGTGACGGTACCCTCGTCGGTCCCATCGGTACGCAGCAGCGTGTACTTCCCCGCCGACGGTCCTGCGGCCCCGACCGAGACGCCCACGTAGAGGAACCCGCTCGCTTCGGCAGAGCTGCTTCGGCCTCCGGAGAACTGGCGCGCGCCGACGTCCTGCAGCACGGCGTCCGGAAACCCGTGCTCCGGGGCGTCCACTCCGCTCCCGACGAGGACGAGGCGGCCTCCGACGCAGTGCGCGTACCATGCTCCCTGGGGCGCACTCCCGAGGAGGACATGGTTCTCGAACGCCGCGTCGGTCTGAAACAGCCGGGACCCGGTCCCGAGACCGTGCACCCGGTAGGAGACGCCGTCACACGCCACCACCGACAGCTCCCGGACCAATCCACTGATCGTCGTCACGGCATCGAACTGATGCGTACCTTCCAGAGTTCCGTCCGTCGTCCACCATGAGGTGTCCACGCGGAGCCGTCTTGGATCGTAGTAGTCGACTCTGGTGAAGAACAATCGCCCTGCCGCGCTCAGCAGGCCGCTTCCCTTCTCGATCGCCACGGGGGCAGCATCGGGCGATCCTGGATCGATCGCCCACACATGCCCCGGGAAGTCGATGCCGTTGTCGTCAGCGAAGAAGAGGTGATCGCCTGCGGCCGTCAGTTCGCTACGACCCACGAGGCCCTCGACCGCGGGGAGCACCACCACGCGCGGGTCGTCGACGGCTGCCGAAGCGGGGATGCTGGTCAGCATGAGCAGCAACGACATCGCCACGGAGACTGATCGAGACCGGCTGGACTGACGCATGCCCAGTCAGCAATAGCTAACCGAGCCCCTCGACATCAACGTGATTCTGGCCGCCCGGTGTCTTCGGATACCATCACGCCGGCTCGAGCTTGAGGCTCAGATCGACCGCCGGCGCCGAATGCGTCAGCTGCCCCATGGCGACATAGCGCACGCCGGTGCGCGCCACCGCCGGCAGATCGTCGATGCGAATCCCGCCCGACGCCTCGAGCGGCACCCGCCCGTCGACCAAGCGCACCGCCGCCGTCATGTCGTCGATCGACATGTTGTCGAGCAGGATGAGGTCGGGCTGCGCACGCACCGCCCGCTCCACCTCGACCAGCGTTCGTGCCTCGACCTCGAGCGGGCGCTGCGGAAACTCGCGACGCGCCGCCGCCACCGCGGCCGCGAAGTCGCCGCCGCCGAGCGCCAGGTGGTTGTCCTTCACCAAAATGGCATCGTCGAGGCCCATGCGGTGGTTCGTACCGCCACCAGTGCGCACCGCGTACTTCGCCAGCAGCCGCATGCCGGGCACCGTCTTGCGTGTGTCGCGGATCACGAGCCCGGTGCCGGCCACTTGCTCCACGCACGCCCGCGTCAGCGTCGCGATGCCGCACAGGTGCTGGACGAGATTGAGGGCCAGGCGCTCGCCCGTGAGCAGCGTGCGCGCCGTGCCCTCGACCACCGCGATCACGTCGCCGTGACGCGCCCGCTGGCCCTCTGCCGCGATGCGTGTACACGACGCACCGCCGACCCGACCGAACACCCGCTCCAGCAGCGGCAGCCCGCACACGACGAGCGGCTCCTTCACCAGCAGGCGACCACGCGCGCGCGCCGTCTCCGGCACCGTCGCCTCCGACGTGCAGTCCCCCGCTCCGACGTCCTCGGTCACCGCGAGCTCGAGCAACGCCGTGACGTGCGGATGGTCGAAGACCGCGTCGTCGTCCACGCGTCACCCGTCCTTCGGCGGCGCCGCCAGGAACGTCACGTCGCTCACCTCGAACACGCCGTCGGCGAGATCGGCCGTCGGGTCGAGCCGATGCTCGACGATACGGGTCGACGCCATCACGTCGTCCCACACCCCGGCGAGGCGCGCGAGCGTCGCCGCGTTGGCCTTCACGGTGATGGTCGCCACACCGCGGCTGGGCGACACCTTCGCCTCGGACTTGCTCTTGTTGATGGCAGCGAGTGCCGCGACCGCGAGGTCGAAGCTCTCCGCGTCGGCCGGTGCCGCGACCTCGCGGAAGTCGGCCGGGCCGGGCCACGGCGCCCGATGGATACTCGGGCTGCCGGTCTCGTCGGCAAAGGCCCACGACCACACCTCGTCGGTGATGTACGGCAGCACCGGCGCGAACAGCCGCAGCAACGTCGACAGCCCGAGCCGCAGCGCCGCCAGCGCCGAGCCGCCGCCGCCATCGCGCGCGCGCACCTTCGCCAGCTCGAGATAGGTGTCGGTGAAGTCGTGCCAGAAGAACGACTCGGTCTCGGCGAGCGCGTGCGCGTACTCGAACGCCTCGTAGGATTTCGTCACCTGCGCCACGAGGCGCGCCAGACGCTGGACGAAGGCGCGATCGAGCTCGGCGTCGATGCCGGCAACCTCGCCGCCCTGGCCGAGCACGAACTTGCCGGCGTTGAAGAGTTTCGTCACGAGACGCTTGCCGACGGCGAGCACCTTCTCGTCGAACGCGGTGTCGGTGCCGAGACGTGCGCTCGCTGCCCAGTAGCGCACGCCGTCCGACGTGTACTGGTCGAGCAGCGCCACCGGCGTCACGACGTTGCCCTTGCTCTTCGACATCTTCTTGCGATCGGGATCGAGGATCCATCCCGACACGACAACGTGCTGCCACGGCACCATGTTCTCGTGCAGCAGCGCCTTCGCGATCGTGTAGAACGCCCACGTGCGGATGATCTCGTGGCTCTGCGGTCGGATGTCGGCGGGAAAGAGCTGGCGGTGGCGCGCGGGGTCGAGCTCCCAGCCCGAGCTGATCTGCGGCGTCAGCGAGCTGGTGAACCAGGTGTCGTAGACGTCGGTCTCGGCGGTGAAGCCGCCGGGCTGATCGCGCTGCGCATCCGTGAATCCGGCCGGCACGTCGACGGTGGGATCGACCGGCAACGTCGCGCGCTCGGCGACGATGGGATGCGCGTAGTCCGGGCTGCCGGCGGCGTCGAGCGGATACCAGACCGGGAACGCCGGCCCGAAGTAGCGCTGACGGCTGATGCACCAGTCGGCGTTCAGGTTCTCCGTCCAGTTGCGGTAGCGCAGCCGCATGAAGTCGGGGTGCCAGCGGATCTCGTCACCCTTGGCGAGCAGCGCCTCCTTCTTGTCGAGGAGGCGCACGAACCACTGCCGGCTGGTGACGAACTCGAGGGGACGATCGCCCTTCTCGTAGTACTTCACCGCGTGCTCGAGCGGCTTCGGCTCGCCACGCAGCGGCGCCGTGCCGTCACGCGTGGCACTGTTCGCCGGATCGCGCAGCGCCTCGACCACGGCGACGCGCGCGCTGTGGACGGTCTTGCCCACCATCTGCGCGTAGGCCGCGTTCGCCGCCGCCGCGTCGCCGCTCTCCCAGCCGTCGGTGCCGAACTCGACCGGCACGAAGCGGCCGTTGCGCCCGATGATCTGACGTAGCGCCAGCTTCTGCTCGCGCCACCAGCCGACGTCGGTGGCGTCGCCGAAGGTGCACACCATCAGGATGCCGGTGCCCTTCTCGGGATCGGCGAGCTCGCTCGGGAAGATGGGGACCGGAACGCGGAACACGGGCGTGATGGCGCGCTTGCCAAAGAGCGGCTTGAAGCGCGGGTCGTCGGGATGTGCGGTGACGCCGACGCACGCCGCCAGCAGCTCGGGACGCGTCGTCGCGATGACGAAGCCCTCGGCCTGCCCTTCCACCCCGAACGCGACGTCGTGGAACGCGCCACGCGTCGGGCGATCCTCGACCTCGGCCTGCGCCACCGCGGTCTGGAAATCGACGTCCCACATCGTCGGCGCCTCGACGCTGTAGACGTGGCCCTTCTCCCACAGATCGCGGAAGCTCAGCTGCGCCAGGTGCCGGCAGCGCACGTCGATGGTCGAGTACTCAAGCGCCCAGTCGACCGACAGGCCGACGCGACGCCACAACGTCTTGAACGCCTCCTCGTCCTGCCGCGTGAGCTGCAGACAGAGCTCGATGAAGTCCGGACGCGACACGAGGCGCGGCGGTCCCTTGGTGTCGCTCGCCGGCTCGAGGTGGATGCCGCCCGCGACGCTCGGCGTCTTCGGATCGCAGCGCACGTGGAAGTGGTTCTGCACGCGACGCTCGGTGGGCAGCCCGTTGTCGTCCCAGCCGATCGGATAGTAGACGTTGCGCCCCTGCATGCGCTGGTAGCGCGCGATGACGTCGGTCTGCGTGTAGCTGAACACGTGCCCCATGTGCAGCGAGCCCGACACGGTGGGCGGCGGCGTGTCGACGACGAAGGTCTCCTCGCGCGGCCGCTGCGCGTTCCAGGCATAGACGCCCAGCTGGTCCCAGGTGGCGTGCCAGCGCTGCTCGGCCTCCACGGCGTCGAAGTGCTTCGGGAGCGTGTTCGGATCGATGGCGCGGACGGTGGGCATGACCGCAGGGAGATAGCAGAGCCGTCCGGTGGGTGAAACGCCCGTCAGAAGCGGGCGCGCACGCCACCATGGGCCAGGATCGGCGCACCGATGCTGCTGAGGCCGTCGCCGCTGCGACCGACGGGATAGACGCGGTCGAATGCATTCTCGATGCCCACGAACGCCTCCACCCGCGGCGAGAAGCGCCAGCCCAGGAAGACGTCCACCACCGCGTATCCCCCGAGCGACAGCGTGTTCTTGTCGTCCTCGTACTGTTGCCCGACGTAGCGCACCTGCACCGATGCGACCGGCCCCGTCGCCGGCGCGTACGACGCCCGCAGCACGGCTTGGATGCGGGGGACCTGCGCCACCCGCTTGCCCACCAGCCCCGGCGCGTCGGGGGCGCTCATGACGTCGGCATCACTGAGCAGCTGTCCCGCACGCAGGGTCCACGCCGGCCACGGTTGCACCTCGACCTCGCTCTCGATGCCGCGCACACGGTTGGCGCCCAGGTTCTGCCGCTGCCGGCAGCGGCCGCCGTCGGGCACGAAGCCGCAGGGTGCCACGTCGCCTGGCCCGCTGCCGACGGTGACGTTCGCGATCGGATCGTCGATGACGGTCCAGAAGGCGGTCAGGTGCGACTCGACGCGCTCACCGACCCAGTCGGCGCCGACCTCGCCGCCGCCGAGCCGCTCGGGCCGCAGCGTGGGGTTCGCCTCGGTGATGTCGTTGCGGACGCGGAATGGCCGCACGAGCTCGTTGATCGTCGGCGCACGCCAGCCGCGGTAGCCGGCGGCGCGCAGGTCGAGCGCATCGGTGGCGCTCCAGCGCAGCGCCAGCGTCGGATCGAAGACGACGTCGTCGCGCGACGGGAGCGGCCGATTGTCGGGTATCCCCGTCGGCAGCGCACGCTCGTCGCGGAAACCGTCGAGGCTGCGCCAGCCGTCGACACGGCCGCCCAACACCGCCTCGAACCGCTCTACCGGGCGCACTGCCCACTGCGCCCATGCACCGGCGAACTGCTGCTCGGCACCGATCTCGCGTCGGAGGCGGAAGCGGCCTTCCTGGAAGCGCGCGTTCTCGTCGGTCTCGCCGGTGATCCAGCTGCCGTCGATGCCGCCGCTCAGGCGGTGATGCGTGCCAAACGCTCGCACCCACTGCGCCGACAGGCCCGCCGCCGTCGCCGGTACGTCGAACTGATCGAGCGCCGGCCGCTCGCTGTCGCGGTCGTCGGCCTGCGTCGAGAAGCGCGATGCGAAGCGCTGCACGCGGCCGTAGCCGAGCAGCGTCCAGTTACTGCCGTCGGCGCTGCGCCAGCGCACGCCGGTGTCGACGTCGCCGGCGTCGGTCGAGTTGTCCGTCAGCGGCGTGCCGTTGCCGCGTTCCTCGGTGAAGCCGTTGGCGTGCAGGTGCAGCTGCAGGTCGTCGCGCGGACGGTACTCGATGCGTCCGTCACCGACGCCGCGCGCAGCGTCGGGCGGCACGTCGATGCGCCCGCGCTGGTCGGCGCGCACCGTCGGGTAGCCGCCGGTGGCGAGCCAGCTGCCCCACAGTCCCACCGCCACGGGTCCGTGCACGTCGGTGACGCGGCCGTCGGCGCGCACCGTGTCGTGGTTCCCACCCTCCGCCGACACCACACCGCCGCGCCGCTCCGGCTTCGCCGTGATGATGTTGATGACGCCGCCCATGGCGTAGTTGCCCCACACCGTCGCCGACGGACCGCGCACGACCTCGACGCGCTCGATCGACTCGAGCGGTACGCGGCTCCACGCCACCCAGCCGCCGAAGGGATCGTTCAGCGGCACGCCGTCGACCAACACGAGCGTGCGGCTGGCGCCACTGCCGCCCAGCCCGCGCAGCGACACGCCCTGTGCCGTCGGATTCGCGACCAGACTGCTCGCGCGGCGGAACAGGTTGAAGCCGGGGATGCGGCGCAGCAGATCGTCGGTGGTGAGCGCCGCGGTGCGCTCGATCTCGGCGCGCGTCAGCACCGTCACGCTCGCCGGCACCTCCGACACGCGCTGCGGCACGCGGTCGGCCGTCACCACCACCTCGTCGAGCGGCACGGGCTCCGCCCGCACAACGCCCACGGCGACGAGCAGGATGACCGCGAGACGAACCACCCTACGGATGCGCGGTCAGCAGATGGACGGCCAGGTCGCGCCGGGCACTCTCGGGTTGCTCGACCGCGGGCATGGGTGGGTTCGGCGCCGCCAAGAACGCCGTCAGCGAGTCGACGGTGTAGCGCGCGCCGAGATGCTCGAGGCGCTTCGACACCATGCCCGGCGCCGCCTGTGCCGGATCGTGACACGACGCGCAGCCGAGGTCGTTCCACAGGACGGCCCCGCGCGCGGCACGCTGCGTTCGCTCCGCGGCGTCCATTCCGTGCAGCGGATCGGTGACCGCGGCCTTCGCCGTCGTCCCGCCGCTGGCCGCCGGTCCCGCCGCGACACGATAGATCGCACCCGCGTAGTCGTCCGAGACGTAGATGCCGCCGTCCGGGCCCACCGCGACGTCGACGGGCCGGCCGATGACGTTCTCGTCGAGCAGGAAGCCGGTGAGGAAGTCGCGCTCCTCGATGCGGCCGTCGGGCTGCCAGTGCAGCGACACGACCTTGTAGCCGTCCTTCTTCGATCGGTTCCACGAGCCGTGCAGCGCCACCAGCGCCGCGCCTCGAAATGCCGGCGGTGCGGCGTCGCCGCGCACGAAGGTGATGCCGAGCGGCGCGTTGTGCGGATGGAAGGCGTGCGCCGGTGGAATCGACGCTGCGATGCGCGCCTCCTGTCCCTTGCCAAAGTCGGGATCGGGGACGCGGTCGCCGTTCGCGATCGGCCAGCCGTAGAAGCCGCCGGCGACGACGCGGTTCAGCTCGCAGGGCGGGAAGTCGTCGCCGAGGAGGTCGCGGCCGTTGTCGGTGGCGTAGAGATCGTTCGTTCCCGGCTGCCAGTCGAACCCGACCGCATTGCGGAGCCCGGTGGCGAACAGCTCCTCGTTCGTGCCGTCGACGTCGAAGCGCAGGATGGCGGCGCGACGCGGGTCCTTTTCGATGCAGACGTTGCAGCTCGAGCCGAGCGAGACGTAGAGCTTTCCGTCCGGCCCGACGCGAACCGTGCGCGTCCAATGGTTCCCCTCCGACGGCAGGCCGGTGACGATGCGCTCATAGGCACCGCTCGTGGTGCGCGTGGCCGGGTCGAACCGGATGCGACCGATGGCATCGGTCTCGGCGATGTAGAGCCAGCCGTCGTACAGCTCGAGCCCGTGCGGACGGTTCAGGCCCGCGATCACCACCTGCGTTCCGTCGGAGCGGCCGTCGCCGTTGGTGTCGCGCGCCAGCAGGCTGACCTTGCCCTCGCGCGGCTGGCTCACGAGCAGGTCGCCCGCCGACGTGAAGCGGAGGAAGCGGGCGTTCGGCAGCTCGCTGGCCCACAACGACACCGAGAGGCCGTCGGGTGCGCGCAGGCGGGCGTCGAGCTGGGTCTGCGTCGCTGCCTCGATGCCGCCGCCCCAGATGAGGTTCGCGAGCGGCGCGTTGACCGCGTACTTGTCGGGCAGCCACGAGCAGCCGGCGGCGAGGAGCGCCGCTGTCAAGATCGTTGCGATCATCCGCATGCCCCGGTGTTAGCATGCCGGGACGCCTACGCCGCCAACCCCCACCGCTCGCGGGTGCGCCGCTCGATCGGCGCGAAGAAGGCGCGGTCGATCGTCACGCCCACCGTGATGATCACCACCATCACCGCCATCACCTGCGCGGCGTCGTTCAGGTCGCGACCTGCCTGCAGCAGGTTGCCGAGGCTCAGCGTGTAGTAGAGCAGCTCGCCCGCCATCAGCGAGCGCCACGCGAACGACCATCCCTGCTTGAGGCCGCTCAGGATGGCCGGCTGCGCCGCCGGCAGCAGCACCTGGGTGTAGAGCGAGATGCCACGCGCCCCGAGATTGCGCGCCGCCTGCAGGTAGATCGGCGCCGTGTTCTTCACCCCGGCCTCGACGCCGAGCGTGATCGAGAACAGCGCCCCCATGACGACGACGAAGATGATGGCGCGCTCGTTGAGGCCGAACCACAGGATCGCGAGCGGCAGCCAGCAGACGCTCGGCAGCGCCTGCAGGCCGAGGACCAGCGTCCCCACCGTCTCGTCGAGCAGGCGCACCCGCCCGAGGAGCAGCCCGAGCACCAGACCGATGGCGACGGAGATGCCGTAGCCGAGCACGATGCGGTACAGGCTCACGACGACGCCCTTCACGAAGAGCCCGTTCCCGAGCCCCGCGATCAACGCCTCCATGACGACCGTTGGACCAGGGAAGAGATACTCCGGCCAGATGCCGATGCGTGCGATCACTTCCCAGAGGACCAGCAGCACCGAGTAGAAGGCGATGCGCGCGGGCCACGGACCGTGGACCGCCGGGCTCATGCCGCCACCCCGGCGCGCAGCGTCGCCATCACCTCGCGGGTGCGCTCGAGCAGCGCCGAATCCTCGAGCGTCCGCGGCCGCGGCAGATCGATGTCGAACGACCCGATGATGCGCCCGGGTCGCGGCGAGAACACCAGGACGCGATCGCCCAGCGCCACCGCCTCGCGCATGTTGTGGGTGACGAAGAGGATGGTCTTCCGCGTCGACGCCCATATCTCCTGCAGCTCGGCGTGCAGACGGTCGCGCGTCATCGCGTCGAGCGCTCCGAACGGCTCGTCCATGAGCAGGATCGCCGGGTCGACGGCGAGCGCACGCGCCAGCGCGACGCGTTGGCGCATGCCGCCCGACAGCTGATGGATGTAGCTGCGCTCGAAACCCGTCAGCCCCACCATCGCCAGCAGCCGCGCACTGACGAGCTCGCGATCGGGACGTCCGAGCCCCATCTGCCGCAGCCCGAACTCGACGTTGCGCTGCACGTCGAGCCATGGGAACAGCGCGGCTTCCTGGAACATCAGCACGCGGTCGCTGCCCGGGCCGCGCACTCGCTGCCCCCCGGCACGCACCGTGCCGTGCGTCGGCGCGTCGAGCCCGGCGATCAGCGACAGCAGGGTCGACTTGCCGCACCCGCTCGGGCCGAGCAGGCACACGAACTCGCCCGGCGCCACGTCGAGATCGAACGGACGCAGCGCCTCGACCTCACCCTGACGCCCGACGTAGGTCTTCGTCACGCCCGTCAGCTGCAACGCCGGGGGCACGGCCGGCGACGGCGGACGCTCTGGTCGCGCCGCCACCGCCTCGATCTCCCATCCTGCTCCCGCAAAGCTCATCGGGCGGCCACCTTCTTTCCGCGCGGCCCGGCCAGCACTTCCTGCAGCGGCTGGAGCGCATAGAGGCCCGAGAGGTCGGGCTTCGCCGCGCCGAGGAAGCCGAGCGCGAACGCGTAGTCCGCCGACTTCTGGATCGTCGCCGGGAGCGGGTCGGTGAGGATGTCGGTGTTGCGGAAGGCGCTGTCGAGGACGGCTGGCGGCAGTCCCTTCGACGTGATGCGCTCGATCTCCGCGTTGACGATCTTCTTGGCACCGTCGGGGTCGTCGGCGATGTACTGCACGCTGTCGACGTGGGCCTGCAGCAGCGCCTTCACGAGCGCCGGATGCTTCTCGAGGAACTCGCGGCGCGCCACCACCACGGTGGTCGAGAACTTGCGATCGGGCCACTCGTCGCGCTCGTCGATGAACACCTTGCCGTTGCCCTCGATCAGGAGACGCGACACCCATGGCTCGGCCATCCAGGCGCCGTCGATCTTGCCCTGCCGGAAGAGCGTGAAGATGTCGGCGGGCTGCGTCGGGAGGATGGTGACATCGCCGCCCTTGTCGGCGGGCTTGAGCCCGTGCTGCTGCAGGTAGTAGCGCAGCGCCACGTCCTGCGTGCCGCCGAGCTGCGGGGTCGCGAACGTCTTGCCGGCCAGATCGGTGGGCTTCGTGATGTTGGCCTCGGGGCGGACGACGAACATGGCGCCGCCGCTCGACGCGCCGGCGATCACGCGGAGCGCGTCGCCCTTGCTCTTCACATAGCCGTTGATGGCCGGGCTCGGGCCGACGTAGCCGATGTCGACCTCACCGGCGAAGAGCGCCTCGATGAGCACGGGGCCGGCGGCGAACGTCTTCACGTCCAGCGTCGCCTGGGAGCCGACCGCATCTTTGAAGGTGTTGCGTGCGACGCCCACCAGCGCCGCGGCGTGGGTGAGATTCGGGAAGTAGGCGAGCCGGACCTGCGGCACCACGTCGGCGGCGCGCGTGGGCGCGGTGGAAAGCAGCATGAGCGCCGCGGCGAGCGCGGCAGATCGGGTCGAGGTCGTGATCATCGAAGGTCCTCCGGAACGTCGGGATTGAGGGAAACGAAAAAGGCCCGGCAGACGTGGTCTCCCGGGCCTTCGAGTCTCGACGTTCGGAGTCGACGATGATCAGTCGACGACGAGCGCGGCGCGACCGCAGACACGGGAACATCCCCGGGCCTCGGTACAACAACAGATGGCGCGCGCTTCGCTCACGGGCGCGATCTGACACGCGGAGCGACGGCGTGTCAACCCACTTTGCGCACTTTCCATTTTCATCTTGCCCGTTGCCATGCGGTGCAGGTACGAGCGGACATGACCCGCGCCGTCGCCATCCTCCTCCTGTCGCTCTTCGCGAACGCGGCCGGCGCCTGCCCGCCCGACGGGTGCTCGCTGCCCGGCGGGGTCGGCCCCGCCACCGACTGCTTCGTCGAGTACGACGGCCCGGTACCGAGCGGCGCACGGCGTGTGCGCTGTACGGATGGCGACCCCAGCTGCGACAGCGACGGGGTACCGAACGGCGCCTGCCGCTTCCTGCTCACGGCCTGCGCCAACGTCACCGACCCCGACCTGCCCCGCTGCACGCCGAGCCCGGTGACCACGTTTCGCATCCGCAACCCCGACGCCGATCCGCAGCTCGTGGCCCTCGAGACCGCCCTGCAGGCGCGCCTCGGCAACGGCGCGTCCTGCACCGAGCCGGTGCCGCTCTACGTCGCCCTCGAGAACCGCAGGCGCTACCGCCGCGTCACGCGACGCCTGCGCTCCGTCGCCACCACCGCCAGCGGCCGGCGCGACGTCGACGGCATCCGCTTCGTCTGCGAGCCGTCACACGACCTGCCGCGCCCCGGCGCCGGCTTCGCGCGGGCACGCGTCGTCACGCAGCCGGCGGAGCTCATCGACGGCCCCATGGCCCGCGGCCGCCTCGGCGATGTGCTGCTCGTGAACGATCGCCTGCAGGCGATCATCCAGCAGCCCGGCCGCGCCATGTTCGGCATCGGCACCTACGGCGGCACCATCATCGACGCCGACGTCCAGCGTCCGACCGGCGAGGAGCGCGACAACTTCGAGGAGCTGGTCCCCGCGATCAACATCGAGAACACCGCCCACTTCACCGACGTGGAGATCGTCCACGACGGCGCCGACGGTGCGCCCGCCGTCGTGCGCGCCACCGGGCCCGACGATCTGCTCGATTTCATCAACGCCAGCTCGGTGGTGGCCGGCGCCGGCTTCACGTTCCCGGCCATCGCCGACGATCGCGATCTGCCCGTCGAGGTGCAGACCGACTACACGCTCGCCCCGGGCGAGAACGCCATCCGCATGGACACGACGGTTACGAACACCGGCGACGCACCGCTGTCGATCTTCCTCGGCGAGACCATCAACGGCTCGGGCGAGGTCGAGCTGTTCCAGCCTGCCTACGGCTTCGGCCAGCCGCTCGTCACGACGGGCTGCCCACCGTCGACCTGGCAGGCGTGCGCCGCGGGCCAGTGCGATCCCTGCAACCTGGTGGCGTACACCGGCGAAGGCGCTGCGACGGGCGTGTCGTACGGTCACGTCCACGGCGAGAATGGCAGCACGAGCTTCAGCGTCAGCGGCGTCACGATCCAGCTCTACGGCAACCAGGTGCTGCTGGTACTGATCGGCGCCGCGACACCGAACTATCATCTCGCGGCCGCCGGCAGCCCGGGCGACGCGGTCACCGTCACGAGCTGGTTCGTCGTCGGCGACGGCAGCGTCACCGACGTCACCGATGCGCGCAATCGCCTCCAGGGCGTCACCACCGGCACGCTCGCCGGCACGGTGACGTCGGGTGGCGCGCCGGTGCCGCTCGCCGACGTGGCCGTGATCGGTACGACGATCCCCGGCGGCACCAGCACCAACGTCGTCACGCATGCGCGGACCGACGCCGCGGGCCGCTACACCGCGACGCTCGCACCGGGCAGCTATACCGTCCGCGCCAACAAGGATGGCCATCCCACCGCCACACCCGCCGGCGCCGCCGTCACGATCACCGCGGCCGCCGACGTCACGCAGGACTTCACGCTGCCCGCGACCGGCGCGTTGCACGTCACCGTCACCGACGGCGCGGGTGCACCGCAGCCCGCGCGCGTATGGATCGTGGGCTTCGACCCGAGCCCCGATCCCGGCAGTGCGCAGGACGTCTTCGGCGTCATCGACAATCTGACCGGCGTGTTCGGCGAGATCCGCGAGGACGGCCTGCCCTTCGGACTCGCTGCCGTCGCCGTCGCCGACCGTCGCGGCGACACCGGCGTCCTCGACCTCGAGCCCGGGAGCTATCAGGTGGTGGTGTCGCGCGGCTCGCGCTGGTCGGCGTATCGCGAGGACGTCACCGTCACGGCGGGAGCCACGACCAGCGTCGCCGCGCGCATCGTCCGCGTCGTCGACACGCCCGGCTTCGTCACCACCGAGTTCCACATCCACGCGCTCGCCAGCCCCGACTCGGAGGTGTCGATCGCCGACCGCATCGCGACCCAGCTCGCCGAGGGCATCGACTTCTTCACGCCGTCGGAGCACGACATCCGCGTCGACTTCGCACCGTACGTGGCGGCGCTCGGCGTCACCGACCTGGTGGCGACGGCGCCCAGCGCCGAGATCACGACGTTCGACTACGGCCACTTCAACAGCTGGCCGGTGACCGTCGATCCGACGCAGCTGAACGGCGGCTCCGTCGACTGGGGCCGGGCCGGCATCGCGCCGGGCCGTGACTTCCCTGCCTACGGCAGCTTCAGTCTCGCGCCCGGGGAGATCTTCGCCGCCGCCAAGGCCGATCCGCGTCCCAACCTGGTGCAGATCAACCACATCGACAGCTTCTTCAACACCGGCGGCCTCGACATCGACACCGCCGAGAACGGCACCGGCCCGCCACAGTCGCACACGCCGGGCTCGACGCGTCGCCTCGACCCCGCGGTCCCGAACTACTTCGACGCCAACTTCGATTCGCTCGAGGTGTGGAACGGCAGCCAGGCGCTCTTCCTCGGTCAGAACCTCGGCGATTGGTTCAACCTGCTGAACCAGGGCATCCTGCGCACCGCCGTCGCGAACTCCGATTCGCACGAGCGCCGCACCAACGGCGGCAGCGTGCGCAGCTACGTGGCGTCGGCGGTCACCGATCCGGCCGCGCTCTGGACGGAGGCCGACACGCTCGCCGCCAACGTCACCGCGGGGCGCGCCGTCGGCACCAACGCACCGTTCATGACGATCACGGCGCGCGCCCCGGCGACCGATGCCATCGCCAGCCTGGGGCTCGACCACCCGACTATCGTCGCGACGCCGGACGGCCACGCCGAGGTGACGGTGACGGTGCGGAGCCCGCTGTGGGCGGAGTTCGACCGCATCGAGCTCTACGTCAACGCGCCCACCGGGCGCTGGGACCATGACGCCAACCCCGCCACGCGCGATCGCTATCGCGTCACGCCGCAGATCGTACAGCACGCCGGCACCGACTTCGTGCGCACGACGGTGGTCGACGACCCGTCGATCCCCGGCGCCGGCCACTACGAGGCGACGGCGGTCTTCCCGCTCGAGAGCATCACCGAGGACACCTGGGTGATTGCGATGACCGGCGGCACCGCCGGCACCTCACGCCCGCTCTTCCCCGTCCAACCGTTCGGCATCCCGGCGTCGGGAAACGACACGCTGGCGGCGCTGACCGACGGCAACCTGGGCGAAGGCGGCGAGCTCGCCCTCGCGTTCACGAACGCCCTCTACATCGACGTCCCGCCGGCGGGCTGGACCGCGCCGGGCATCCGTCTGACGACGCCGCCCTGAGCCGTCAGTCACCGATGTCGGACACCCGTGCCGCGCGGATGGTCGCCGTCGCGTCCGCCCTGACGATGAAGCCGTCGCGCTGGTTGGCCTTCGCGACCGACCTGACGCGTTTCACGTAGGCGCGACGCCGCGGGTAGAGCGTCGCCAGCGTCGCGGCCGAGTACGGCGCGTATGAGCCGATGAGCGAATCCGCACAGAACGCGGCCATCCCCCGATTGCCACCCGAGTTGTCGGCCGTCGGCACCTCGTAGTCCGCCAACCGGATTCCGCCCGAGACGTGTCCCGCCGCGTCACGCACGATCGTCGTCCCAGTGACCGCGATCGGCTCTGCGTGGGGTGGGGGCGTGCTCTTCGCGATCCACTCGACCAGATGATCCACCGCCGCCGCGAAGACGTGGTGGAACGGCACTCGCGTCCAGTACGGGAGGTCGCACGGCTGCGGCGGCGGTGGCACGAACCCCAGATCGCGGACGAGGACACCCGTGCGGCCCGACTCCTGGCGCCAATCGAAGTGGGACGTACCCGCCACCTCCCACGTGCGCACCCGATCGTCGTCGTCGTGACGGGGAAACAGGCGCACGTCGGACTCGGCGCGGAGGTGGAACGTCCTCGTGTCCACGTCCGGCGATATCCTGCCGCCCGTGGAATGCAGGATGAACCCGTCGTAGACGCCGGCGTCCGCGTGCGCCGTGTTGATGTACGGCGTCAGCAGGATCGCCGACTGCGAGTGTCCCGTGGCGATGAGCCGCTCCACGCCGCGCTTGCGCTTGCGGAGCGGGCCGAGCGGATCGACGGCACCGGGCGAGCGCAGCGCCGCGCCCGCCTGCGAGAAGACGTCGAACGCCAGTCCATCGTCGACGATGGTCCCCCCGGCCGTGACGTCGAGCCCTCCGTACCGCGACGGGCTCCACGCCTTCAGCCCGGTGACGGGTGCGTCGATGCCGACACGTTGCGCCGACACCCCGACCCAGGCGTAGCCCGCGCGCAGGATGTGGTCGGAGAGCATCAACCAGTCGTAATCGCCGTCGCGCTGATCGGTGACGTTGAGCCACTCGACGATCACGGTCCCGTTGAAGCGCCGCGCCGCGGCCGGCCGTCGCACGATCATGCGCGAGCGGTACGGATGCGTGCCCTCGAGACATCCCGTCCCGAGGCAATGCCGCGCCTCTCCGGTGAAGAAGAACTCCTCCTCGACGAACCCGGCCCCTGCCAGATCGACGTCCGTGGCCGCCCACGGATAGTTCCGCGACGGATCGCCCGCAGCGACGCTCGGGATCGGCCCCTCGACGACGGGCGTCACCGTCGCCCCCTGCGCGACGACTCCCCCGAGGACGAACCACAGGATCGCCAGTCTCGTCATCACGCCGGCCGCATTACCTCTGCCGGCAGCACTCGTCGAGCACGGACCCCGTTGACACGCTGCGAGCGATCACTCACAGAGTGATCACATGACGTTCCGAGTGGAGGAGCTCGCCAGCGCCGCCGGCATCTCGATCGACACGCTGCGCTTCTATCAGGCCCAACGCCTCCTCCCACCGCCCGAACGCGTCGGCCGGCACGCCGTCTATTCCGACGAGCACCTGGCGCGGCTACGCCGCATCAAGAAGCTGCAGGCCGACGGCGTGCCGCTCGCCGTCATCCGTCGTCTGCTCTCGCCCACGCGACGCAGCGACGCTGCGCTCTCGAAGGCGCTCGGCGAGGAGCAGGGCGAGCCGGTGCTGACGCGCGGCGATCTCGCCGCCCAGGCCGGCGTCCCCGAGGCGCTCATCAAGGCCGTCGAGAACGCGGGCATCGTCGAGCCCGAGCGCGTCGGCACGACGGTGCGGTACGCCGCCGTCGACGTGCAGCTGGCGAAGAATGCTCTCGCACTCCTGAACGAGGGCCTACCGCTCACCGATCTGCTCGCCCTCGCCATCCACCAGGCCGACAGCGTGCGCGAGGTCGTCGACCGCGCCATCGAGATGTTCGACCAGCACGTCCGCCGCGGCCGCGACGGCACCGAGCGCGACCCCACCGAGGTGGTCGAGACCTTCAAGCGCCTCCTGCCGGCGGTGACGGCATTGGTGGCGCACCACTTCCATCGCACGCTGGTGACGCGCGCGCTGGCACGGCTCGAGCGGCTCGGCGACGAGGACGGCCTGAAACACGCGCTGGAGGCGACGGCCAGCGGGCGGCTGGACGTCACATGGCGCTAGGCGCCCTCCCCGGCCCCGCCGAGAAGGCAGCCGTCGTGCGCGCGATGTTCGATCGCATCGCGCCGCACTACGATCGCCTGAACGCGGTGCTGACGTGGCGGCTCGACCGTCGTTGGCGGCGGGCGGCCATCGCCGCCGCCGACCTCGGCCCCGGCACGGTGGCGGTCGACGTCGCCTGCGGTACTGGCGACCTGGCAGCACTCGCGGCAGGCACCGGCGCCCGCGTCGTCGGCGTCGACTTCGCCGCCGGCATGCTCGCCGGCGCGCGACGTCGTGGCGTCGATGCGCAGCTCGCGCGCGCCGACGCCACCGCGCTGCCGATCGCCACCGCCAGCACCGATGCCGTCACCTGCGGATTCGCCCTGCGCAACTTCGTCGCCATCCCGCCCATGCTGGCGGAAGCCGCACGCGTTCTCCGTCCCGGCGGACGTCTCGTGCTGCTCGAAGTCGCGACGCCGTCGAGCCGGCTCGTACGCTGGGGGCACCGCCTCTACTTCGATCGCATCGTGCCGCGCATCGGCGCCTGGCTCGCCGACGAGGCCGCCTACGCCTACCTGCCGCAATCCGTCTCCTACCTGCCCGACCCGCCGGCGCTGCGGCACATGGTGATGCGTGCCGGCTTCCGCGACATCACACGCCGCACCCTCGGCCTGGGTGCCGTGCAGCTCCTGCGCGCGCGACGCGCCGAGGCGCCATGAGCCACGCCCTGGCGCTACCGCGCGTATCGACGGCGCTCACGACGGCGTCGCTCACACTGCCCGACGACACCGACGCGTTGTCGTTGCTCACCGCCGTCCCGTCGGTGGAGCGATTCTTCTGGGAGCAGCGCGACGCAGGCATCGCCATCGCCGGCGTCGGCGAGGCGTGGTCGATCCGCGCGTCGGGCGACGATCGCTTCCGGCGCGTGGCGGACGCCGTGGCGACGCTGCCCCAAGGCGCGCTGGCGATGGGCGGCTTCGCCTTCGCCGCCGAGACGCCGCGCACCGCGCCCTGGCGCGAGTTCCCGTCCACACAGTGGATCGTGCCTCGCCTCGCGATCGTCCGGCGCGACGGCCGTGTGCGCCTCGTCGCGGCCGGCGCCGACGACCTGCATGCGCTGCTCGAGCGCACCGCCCCGCTGCTGACATGCGCAGCACCCGAGTTGCGCACGCCGAGTCGCTATCAGGCGATCGTGCGTCGCGACGCCATCACCTGGCGACGGCAGGTCGAGCGCACGCTCGCCGCCATCGCCGCGGGGCGGCTCGCCAAGCTCGTCCTCGCCCGCACCGCGGACGTGCGCGCCGACCGTCCGTTCGATGCGCTCCGTATCGTGCGTCGCCTGCGCGCGTCTTACCCGGGCTGCGCCGTGTTCGCCGTGCGGCGCGGGGGCTCGACGTTCGTCGGGGCCAGTCCGGAGCGACTCGTGGCCGTCGACGGTGATCGTCTCGACACAGCGGCGCTCGCCGGCACCACCGGCCGCGGTGGCGGTCCGTCCGCCGATCGTGCCCTCGCCGACGCCTTGCTCGCGAGCCCGAAGGAGCGTGCCGAGCACGCGCACGTCGTCGACGATCTCCGCGCCCGGCTGCTACCGCTCTGCCGCGACGTCCACGTGGCCGACGCACCGTCCGTCCTCGTCACCGAGACGGTGCAGCATCTGCTCACACCAGTGACGGCACGACTGCATCCCGGGATGGGTCTGCTCGATGCGGTCGCCGCGCTGCATCCCACCCCGGCCATCTGTGGCGCGCCACGCGCCGCCGCGCTCGCCGCCCTGCCGCGCTACGAGCACCTCGTCCGCGGCTGGTACGGCGGCGGCGTCGGCTGGGTCGGCGCGGATGGCGGCGAGGTCTCGGTCGCGCTGCGCGCGGGTCTGCTCCGCGGCCGTCTGGCGACCCTCTACGCTGGGGCGGGGATCGTCGCCGGCTCACGCTGGGAAGCCGAGCTCGAGGAGACGCGCCTCAAGCTGCGCCCGCTGCTCGGCGCGCTGATGGAGCTGTGATGGACGCGCCGAACCGCACCTACGTGGGCCCAGTACTCCTCGCCGACGAGCTGGTGCGCGCCGGAGTCCGCCATGCCTGCATCACCCCGGGCAGCCGCTCGACGCCGTTGGCGCTGACGCTGGCAGCGCACCCCGCGCTGCGCGCGTGGTCGCACATAGACGAGCGCTCCGCCGGGTTCTTCGCCCTCGGCCTCGCCAAGGCGACGCGATCCCCGGTGGTGCTGGCCTGCACCTCCGGCACCGCCGCCGCCAACTTCCTGCCCGCCGTCATCGAGGCGTGGCACGCGCACGTGCCGCTCGTCGTCCTCACCGCCGACCGACCACCGGAGCTGCGCGACTGCGGCGCCGGGCAGACCATCGATCAGGTGCACCTGTTCGGATCGCACGTGCGCTGGTTCGTCGACGTCGGGACGCCGGAGCCGACGGCGGCATGGATGCGATGGGCGCGCACGCTCGCATGTCGCGCGGTGGCGACGGCGGTCGGTCCGCCGGCGGGCCCCGTCCACCTGAATTGCGCATTCCGCGACCCGCTCGTGCCTGACACGAGCGAGCCCATCGCGCTGGTGCCGGCACGCAACGGCTCGGCGTGGGTGCAGGTGCTGGCGCCGGACGCCGCGACCGACGTCGCCGTGATCGCGCCGGTGCTCCGACGCGCGCGACGTCCGATCATCGTCTGCGGCCTGCTCGACGATCCCGATCCCGCCTTGCCCGGTGCCGTCGCCGCGCTCGCACAGGCGATCGGCGCCCCGGTGCTTGCCGAGCCCGCCTCCAACCTGCGACGCCACCCGCTCGACGACGTCCTCGTCGACGCGCACGACGCGGTCCTGCGCCACGCCGGATTCGCCGCCGGCCACCTGCCCGACGTCGTCGTGCGGCTCGGTGCGCCGCCGACCTCGAAGGTGCTCGGCGGATGGCTGGCGCAGCTCGCCGACGTGCCGCAGATCGTCGTCGCGCCGGATGGCTCGTGGCCCGACCCGGCGAGCGTGGCGTCGCAGGTCGTGCGCGGCGCGCCGCTGGCGATCTGCACGCAGCTCGCGCGCGCCCTCGACGACGTCGAGCCCGATCCGCATTGGCGCGCGCGCTGGCGACGCGCCGCACGCAGCGCACGGCACGCGCTCGCCACCGCGGTGGCGGCCGACGGGGAGCCGTTCGAGGCGCATGCCATCGCCGCCCTCGCCGCCACGCTCCCGTCCGATGCCACGCTCTACGTCGGCAACAGCCTCGCCATCCGCGATCTCGACTGGTTCTGGCCGGCGCACGCCCCGACCGTGCGCGTGCTCGCGAATCGCGGCGCGAACGGCATCGACGGCTTCGTCTCGAGCGTGCTCGGTGCCGCCGCCGCGAGCCCGATACCCACCGTCGGCCTGTGCGGCGATCTCTCGCTCTACCACGACCTGAACGGCCTGCTCGCCGTTCGTCGTCACGGCGTGCGCGCGGTGCTGCTGGTCGTCGACAACGACGGCGGCGGCATCTTCGATCATCTTCCGGTGGCTCGGGAGGGGGCGCACTTCGAGGAGTTCTTCGCCACGCCGCACGGGCTCGACTTCCGGCCCGCGGTCGAGATGTACGGTGCGGGCTTCGAGCGCGTCACCCGCGTCGCGGACCTGGGCGGCGCGCTCGAGCGCGCGCTGGCGGCGCCGCGGACCACGGTCGTCCTGCTGCAGATCGATCGCGCCCACAGCGTCGCCGCCCACACGCGAGCGTGGCGCGACGCCGAGCGCGCCGTCGGAGAGCACGCATGAGACTCGACGCCGAGGAAACGGGCGACGGCCCCGCCCTGGTGCTGCTGCACGGCTTCACCGGCAACCGCAGTACATGGGAGCCACTCCGGCGCACCCTCGCCTCGCGCTGGCGCGTCATCACCGTCGACCTGCCCGGGCACGGCGGGTCGCCCCTGCCCGACGGCGGCCTGCTGGCGCTCTCCGACGCCCTCGTCGCCGTGCTCGATCGCTTCGGGGTGCCGAGCGCGCACTGGTTGGGCTACTCGCTTGGTGCCCGTGCCGCGCTGCACGTGGCACTCGTGCACCCGAAGCGGGTCGAGCGTCTCGTCCTCGAGAGCACGTCGGCCGGCATCGCGGACACGGCGGCCCGCGCCGCCCGCGCCGACGCCGACGCCGCGCTTGCCGAGGCGATCACGCGCGACGGGGTGGCCGCGTTCGCCGCGCGCTGGGTCGCGCAACCGTTGTTCGCGAGCCAATGTCGCCTGCCCGCCGGTATCCGCGACCGCGAGCACGCGATCCGGTGCGGCAACTCCGCCGCCGGGCTCGCGGCGGCGCTGCGCGCCTTCGGTCCCGGCACGCAGACGTCGTTGTGGCATCGTCTCGGCGAGATCCGCACGCCGACGCTGCTCATCGCCGGCGAGCACGACGCGCCCTACCGCGCCCACGCCGACGCCATGGCGGCACGGCTGCCGGACGGATCGGTCGCCGTCGTGCCCGACGCCGGCCACGCCGTCCATCTCGAGAACCCGACCCGCTTCACCGCCACCGTCGCCGCCTTCCTGTCGGCGACATAGGAGACCCTCCCCATGCCCACTACCTGGAGCTCCGTCCGCGCCTACGAGGACATCCGCTACGAGCGCGCCGACGGCATCGCGAAGATCACCATCAACCGTCCCGAGGTGCGCAATGCCTTCCGGCCGCGCACGCTCGTCGAGCTGCAGGATGCCTTCACCGCGGCACGCGAGGATGCGTCCGTCGGCGTCGTCATCCTCACCGGCGAGGGACCCGACGCGTTCTGTTCCGGCGGCGACCAGCGCGTGCGCGGCCAGGCGGGCTACGTCGACGACGCCGGGGTGCCGCGCCTTAACGTGCTCGACCTGCAGCGCCAGATCCGCACGCTGCCGAAGCCGGTGATCGCCATGGTCGCGGGCTTCGCCATCGGTGGCGGTCACGTGCTGCACGTCGTGTGCGACCTCACGATCGCGGCCGACAACGCCGTCTTCGGCCAGACCGGCCCGCGCGTCGGCAGCTTCGACGGCGGCTACGGCGCGACCTATCTGGCGCGCATCATCGGCCACAAGCGGGCACGCGAGATCTGGTACCTGTGCCGTCGCTACGACGCGCAGGAGGCCTTCGCCATGGGCCTCGTCAACAAGGTGGTGCCGCTCGACCGTCTCGAGGAGGAGACCGTCGCCTGGTGCCACGACATCCTGCAGAACAGCCCGCTCGCCATCCGCTGCCTCAAGTCGGCATTCAACGCCGACACCGACGGCCTCGCCGGACTGCAGGAGCTCGCCGGCAACGCGACGCTGCTCTACTACATGTCGGAGGAGGCGCAGGAGGGACGGAACGCGTTCCTCGAGAAGCGCGCACCCGACTTCGCGCGCTTCCCGCGGCTGCCGTGAACGCCTGGCTGCTCGCGGCACGGCCGCGGACGTTGCCCGCGGCGGTGGTGCCCGTGGTCGTCGGCACGGCGGTCGCGATGCGCACGGGGCAGGCGCGACCGGGGCTCGCGCTCATCGCGCTCGCTGCGGCCCTCCTCCTGCAGATCGGGACGAATCTCATCAACGACTGGGGCGACTTCCGTCGTGGAGCTGACGGCCCGGACCGTCTCGGTCCGATCCGCGTGACGCAGGCTGGCCTGTTGTCGCCCGGCCAGGTCGCAGCGGCCGGCGCAGGCGCGTTCGCCATCGCCGCCGTGCTCGGTCTGTTGCTCGCCGCCGAAGCCGGATGGCCCGTCATCGTCGTCGGGCTGGCCGCGATCGGGGCCGGCGTCGCGTATACGGCGGGGCCCTGGCCGCTCGCGTATCACGGGCTGGGCGAGCTGTTCGTGCTCGTGTTCTTCGGACCGGTCGCCGTCTGCGGTACGGAGCTGGTGCAGACCGGCGGCGTGAGCGCGCTCGCCGTCGGGGCCTCCATCCCGGTCGGGTGCCTCGCCACCGCCATCCTGCTCGTCAACAACGTGCGCGACGTCGATGGCGATCGCGTCGCGGCGAAGCGCACCCTCGCGGTTCGGTTCGGGCGGCCGGCTGGACGGGCGCTGTATGCGACGATGCTCGGCGCGGCCTTCGTCGCACCGGCAGGTCTGGCGCTGCTCGCGGTGCCGGCGTCGCTCGTCACCTGGTTCTGCGCACCGCTCGTGCGTGGACCGTTGGGCGCCGTCCTGCATCACACCGACGGCCCGACGCTGAACACCGCGCTTGGCGACACCGCGCGTCTCCACCTCGCCTTCGGGCTCCTCCTGGCCGTCGGGCTTGCCTGGTGACCATCCGCACGGTCGACATCGTGCCGTGGGCGATCCCGCTACGGGAGCCGCTGGTGACGGCCCGCGGAATCATCCGCGAACGACGCGGATTCCTCGTCGTCGTGGAGAACGATGCCGGACGACGCGGGCTCGGCGAGGCGGCGCCGCACCCCGACGCACCCGACACCGCGCTCGCCGTCACGCGATCGGCGCTCGGAGCCGTGGCACCATCGTTGCCCGGAGTGGATCCGACGACGTTGCTCGGGGTGGTGCTCACGCAGGACCTCCCGGCCGCGAGCGGACTCGACATGGCGCTGCACGATCTCGTCGCTCGGACGCGAGGCTGTCCCGTGAGCGCGTTGCTCGGCGGCGCGCATCGGGCGCGGGTTCCGGCGAGCGCTCTCGGCCTCGCCGCCTCGATCGGTTTCACTTGTGCCAAGGTCAAGATCGGTCCCGATCCGTACGACGCCGTTGCGCGCGTGGCCTCGGCCCGTGCGGCCGAACCCGTGCTGGCGCTGCGCGCCGACGCCAATGGCTGTTGGGACGTCGCAACCGCCCGTCGCGTGGCGCGCGCGTTGCGTCGCTTCGACCTCGAGTGGCTCGAACAGCCGATCGCGCCGGGAGACGTCGCGGGGCTCGCGCAGGTGCGCGCCGAGGGCGTGCCCATCGCCGCCGACGAGTCGATCACCGGTGCCGCTGCCGTCGACGCGCTCGCCGATGCCGTCGATGCCGTCGTCATCAAGCTGGTGCAGGTGGGCGGACTCGCCGCAGCCGTCCGCACCGCACAGCGGGCGTCGCATCATCGACTCGGCGTCACCGTCACGACCAGTATCGACACGTCGCTCGCGACCGCAGCCGCGCTGCACTTGGCGGCGAGCCTCCCCGCTCCGCTCCGCGCCTGTGGCCTCGCCACGACCGGGTTACTGGCCGGAGATCTCGTCGACTCCGGCCTCATCGACGGCCCGTGGATGGCGCCGCCACCCGGGCCCGGGCTCGGCGTCACCATCGACGCCGCACTCCTGGCGCGTTGGCGCGTACGGGACGCGGCGTGATCGTTCCCGACTGGCTACGTCGCCAGGCTGCCGTGCGGCCGGAACATCCCGCCGTCGTCACCGATACTGGCATGACGTCGTTCGCCGCGCTCGATCGTCGCGTCGACGGGATCGCGCGCCGGCTCCGCGCGTCCGACGTGCAACGTGTCGGGTCACTGCTTTCGAACGGCCTGGAGTTGATCGAGCTCATCCACGCCGCGCCGCGTGCCGCCGTCACGCTCGTGCTGATGGACCCGCGCTCGACCGACGTCGAAACGCGCGCGCAGGCGGCTGCTGCCGGGGTGGAACTGCTCCTACGCACGAGCCACGTCGACGGGCCGCGGGCTCCGTCCTGGGAGCCCACGCTCGACCTGGATGCCGTGCACACCGTCGTCTTCACGTCGGGGACGTCGGGCGGCGCCAAGCCCGTGGTCCTCACGGGCGCGAACCATCTGTGGAGCGCCGTCGCCAGCGCGGCGCGGCTGGGTGCACACGACGACGACCGCTGGCTCGCGTGCCTGCCACTCTGGCACGTCGGCGGGCTCGCCATCGTCCTGCGCGCCGTCATCCATGGCGCGACGGTCGTCGTACAGTCGGGGTTCGACGTCGACGCCGTGGCACGGGCGCTGGCCGAGCGGCGCATCACGATGCTGTCGCTGGTGCCCACCGCGCTCGGTCGTCTGCTCGACGTCCGTCCGCCGACGACGTTGCGCTGCGCGCTGATCGGCGGCGCCGCGGCCAGCCCTTCGCTGCTGGCGCGATCACATGCGAACGGATGGCCCGTCGCGCCGACGTATGGCTGCACCGAGGCAGCGTCGCAGGTCGCCACCGCATGTCCTGGTACCTTCGACGGCGTGGGCCATCCGCTCTTCCCTACGCGCGTGCGCATCGTTCGCGGTGACGGCACCATCGCTGAGCCCGATGAAGATGGCGCCATCGAGGTACAGGGCCCGACGGTGACACCTGGCTACCTCGCCCCAGACGGCACCGTGCACGATCCGACGGTCGACGGCTGGTTCCGCACCGGCGATCTCGGCCGTTGCGACGCCAGCGGCGCGCTCCACGTGCTCGGCCGTCGCGACGACGTGATCGTCACAGGCGGCGAGAACGTCGCGCCGACGGAGGTCGAGGCCGTGCTCGCCGGCATGCCCGACGTCGCGGAGGTTGCCGTCGCCGGTGTCGCGGACGCGGCGTGGGGACAGGCCGTCGCCGCCTGGGTGGTGCCGCGCGACGGCACGCGGCCGTCACTCGACGCGCTCCGCGCTGCGGCGCGTGCGCAGCTCGCGCCACACAAGCTGCCGCGTCGTCTCTTCGTGGTCGATGCGTTGCCCCGCACGGCGGCCGGCAAGGTGCGCCGCACGGCGTTGCGCGTTCCGCACGGCGAGTGACGCGCCGGCTCAGGTTGCCACGCGATCGCGCCGATAGTGCAGCACCATGACGACGATCGCCGCCGGCATGAATCTCATCCGCGACGCCGGCTCGCTCCTCGAGCGCAGCGCGCAGAAGCTGACCTCACCCGCGAACGAGGACCTCGCCGGCGCCGTGACCGACGTCGTCACCGCGCGCCTCATGTTCGCGAGCGGCACCCTGCTGCTGCGCGAGACCAACGAGCAGACGCGCCACCTGCTCGACATCCTCGCCTAGCCGCGCCAGGCGCTCCACGCCAGCACGCACCAGCCCAGGATGAAGCAGACACCGCCGAGCGGCGTGATGGCACCGAGCCATCGCACGTCGGTTATGCTGAGCGCGTAGAGGCTCCCCGAGAAGAGGACGGTGCCGGCGAGGAAGAGCCACGCCGCCGGCGGGCTGGTGTCCTCGTAGACGGCCAGGAGCATACCCAGTGCGTGGTACATCTGGTATCGCGCGCCGGTCTCGAAGATCGCGAGCATCTCCGGCGAGAGCCGCCCCTTGAGCCCGTGGGCGCCGAACGCCCCCGCCGCCACGGCCACCGCCGCCGACAGCGCCCCCAGCACGAAGAGCAGTCGATCCATGGCGGCACCTGTAGCAAACTTTCACCTTGCGTCGCAGCGCTCGGGCACAGTACGAGGATCGAGTGATCCGCGCCCTTCTCGTCTCGACGCTCGTCCTGGGCGCGCTGGGTTCCAGCGCATGGGCCCAGCTCGACCCCTCCATCGATCCGTTCCTGTGCTACCGGGCACGGCCCACCAAGGGCACGGTGCGGTTTCCCGGTGCGACGGGCCTCGGCCTCGGTGATCGCTTCCAGGTCTCGACGGCCGACGTCGCGAAGCCGCGGCATTTCTGCACGCCGGCCGACGCCAACGACGAAGGCGTGCTCGACGATCTGACCCAGCTCACGAGCTACCAGGTGCATACGCCGGCCGGTGCTCCTGAGCACGTGCCGCAGTCGCGTCTGCACGTCACGAACTCACTCGGGACGCTCACCGTCGACACGCTGCGCGAGGCCTACTTGATGGTGCCGGCCAACGCCGACCCCGACGTCGATCCCGACGCGCCGGCCAACGACGATCACGACCTCGACACTTACACCTGCTACGACGTCAAGCAGTCGCGCGGCACGCCGCGCCTGCCGCGCGGGCTGTCGATCTCGATCGCCGACCAGTTCACGCCCGACGCTTCTCGCGAGTACGACATCCGTCGTGCGCGCCAGCTGTGCGTGCCCACGCAGGTGGCGCAGGAGGGCATCAAGCATTCCACCGAGGGGCTCATGTGCTACCGCGTGCACCGCGCGCGCACGTCGCCGAAGCCCGAGGCGGCTCGCGGTCTGCACCTGCGCGATGCGTTCGGCGCGCAGACCGTCGATACGGTGCGTGAGGACGTGCTGTGCCTGCCGTCGATCGTCGACGACGACCTGTGCAACGGCTCGACCTCGCTCTGCACGCGGCGCTACGACCAGGTGTCGTACGCCACCACGCACAACGCGATGAATAATGCCGACGAGGCGTGGCTGCTGCCGAACCAGCAGCACGGCATCACGCGCCAGCTCGACGACGGCATCCACGCACTGATGCTCGACACGTACTATTTCGAGGGCGAGACGCAGATGTGTCACGCCTACTGCGAGCTCGGCCACGAGCGGCTCGCCGACGGCCTCGCCAAGATCAAGCGCTTCCTCGATCGTCGCCCGAACGACATCGTGTCGATCATCTTCGAGGCCTACATCGACGAGGAAGACGTGGAAGAGGCGTTCGACGAGGCCGGCCTGCTCGACGACTACCTGCACGAGCAGCCGATCGGTCAACCGTGGCCGACGCTGCGCGAGCTGATCGACTCCGGCAAGCGGCTGGTGGTCTTCACCGACGAGCGCGGCGAGCTGCCGTGGCATCACTATGTCTGGGACTACGCGTCGGAGACGCCCTACTCGTTCGCCAACCCGTCACAGCTGAGCTGCGTGCCGAATCGCGGTAATCCGAACAACTCGCTGTTCATCCTGAACCACTTCCTCACCGTCGTCGGGGGGAGTGCGGCGCTGGCCGAGCAGATCAACCACGACCCGCTGTTCCTGAACCGGGCGCTCCAGTGCCAGGACGAGCGCAATCGCCTGCCGAACTTCGTCACGGTGGATTTCTACGACATCGGCGACGTGTTCCCGGTGGTCGACGCCCTGAACGGCCCCTGAACCCTGGGTCGCACGGGTCCGGGGCCTCGGCTATAGCTCGAAGGCGATGCGCCGCGTCTTCCGGGTCACCGCGTGACCACTGCTGGTCACGTCATCTTCCGTCGCTTCTGGACGACCCTCGCGTTCGGCGGCGCGGTGGGCGAGTGGGCGTTGTGGTGCTGGTTCTTCGGGGCACCGTCGTCGGTCGTCGCACATGCGCTGTGCCTTGCGGGGCTGTTCGCCATGAATCGGCTGGCGGCGGAGGCGTTCGATCGGGAGACGCATCGGGCGCCGTTGTTGAGCCCGGTCGGTGGGGTCGTCCTGGGGCTCGGGTTCATGGCGTTCGGCGGAGCCGCGGCGCTCGGGCTCGCGGCGGCGGGATGGCTCGTCCTCGACATGCTGATCGCGTTTCCGGCCGAGGCTGGGGCGCTGGTGGGGCCGGCGGGGGCGCATCTCGGGCCGGGGTTCGAGCTGGTGGCGCCGTTCATCATCGCAGCGGCGTCGGGGACCGTCGGGTACGGGTACCTCGTCGGGCACAGCCGGCTGCGTGTCACGCAGCTCGACGTGCCGATCGAAGGACTGCCGTCGGCGCTCGACGGGCTGCGGGTGGTTCACATCAGCGACCTCCACCTTGGTCCCCTCGCCCACCTCGCGTCGTTGCGTGCGGCCTTCGATCGTGTGGCCGCGTTGGAGCCCGACATCGTGTGTCTCACGGGGGACATCGTCGACTCACCGAAGGCGGACCTCGATCACTGGGGACCGGAGATGGCGCGGCTCACGGCGCGCTACGGCGTGTTCGCGATCCTCGGGAATCACGATCGTGTCGCGGGTGGGGACGCGGTGGCCGCGATGATCGCGCGCCACACGTCGTGGGAGCTGCTGCGCGATCGGGTCGCGTCGGTGACGATCGACGGCGCGCAGCTGCACGTCATCGGGATCGAGGATCGGCTCGTGCCGCAGACGCCGCGAGTGCTGTCGGCGCTACGCGCCGAGGTGCCGGCGGGAGAGCCATGCATCCTGCTCATCCATCAGCCGGGCGGGTTCACGCTGACGTCGTCGTCGGGGATTCCGTTGACGCTCGCGGGGCACACGCATGGTGGACAGGTGGCGGCGCCGGGCGTGCCGAAGCTCAATCCGGCGCGGCTGCTGATGACGCGGTTCGATGGTGGCACCTTCGAACGCGATGGGGTCGTGATGCACGTGAACCGCGGCCTCGGCGTGAGCGGCCAGCGCATCCGCGTCGGCGTGCCACGCGAGATCACCGTCGTCACGTTGCGAACGCACGCGGCAGTGAAAGCCGCCTGAGCGTTGACACCCCCGGAGGCCGCTGTTACCTAGGCCGTCCCACGCGCGAAAGTGGCGGAACTGGCAGACGCGCAGGATTCAGGATCCTGTGGGCTAAACACCCGTGGGGGTTCAAGTCCCCCCTTTCGCATTCATCGCGCCCTTGTTTTCCAACAGGTTGCGCGATTTGCCCCTCCGACCCCCGCCGCGGAGGGGCAACGTCGTTGCCGGCCCCCTTCGGTGGTGGCGTGAACAGCGTTGGGTCGAGCGCGGCGAATCGCCTGAGTTCGCTCTCACCATCAAGCGGCAGCCACTTGCCGTAGTGCTTCCGCAACGTCGCGTAGTCGACCCCGGTCTGCTCCTCGAGCCACGCGATTTTCACCCCGGCATGCAGCGCGGTGCTCACGAACGTGTCCTTGCACGCGTAGAGTCCA
>DASYLJ010000207.1:0-36802 GCA_036009625.1 Binatia bacterium | reverse complement strand
TCGGGCTGGTGCTCGTCATCGGCATCGGCGCCATCCTGCTGGCCATGCCGCAGCTGTTCACCGGCCTCGACATGGCGAGGCACTCGCTGCGCCTGGAGGAGCTGTCGGGCGAGAACATGACCGTGCTGGATCAGTTCTTCTCGGTGTCGCTCGCGCACTGGTCCAACGTGATGCGCACCGACCCGGGCATCGGCCTCGCCTCTCCCGCCAAGATGGCGCCGGCCGTCGTGCTGCTCGCCGCGGTGGGTGCCACCGGCCGAGGCTTCGCGCGCTATCTCGCCGTTCTCGCCGTGCTGTTCGCCATCCTCGCGACGCGCGACAACCCGCTCTACCCGATCCTGCGTGTGGTGCCGCCGTTCTCCTTCTTCGGGGCACCACTGAAGCTCTTCTATCCGCTCTCGTTCGTCCTGATCGTGCTGGCCGGCCTCGGCCTCACCCGGCTCGCAGGCCTGGCGCCGCTGCGACGGCGCGTCGTCGTCGGCCTGGTGGGCGTGGCGACGGCGCTGTCGTGGGGGGCGGCGCCGCTGATGACGTCCGGCCTCGTCGTCGTGTTCGCGCTCGCGGCGTTGCTCCCGATGACGTGGTTGCCGTGCGCGGCCGCCGGGCTGGCGTTCGCCGGCAGCATCGGCTTCCTCGCCGCGACGCGCGCGCTGCACGTGCAACCTCTCTTCGTCCCGCCCGGCTTCATCGAGCTCGTGCATCAGCCGCCGCCCGTCCGCCCGCGCGACGGTGGCCGCATGCTCGCCCTGTTGCCGTGGGCGGAGTTCTCACAGGCCGGCCTGAACTACGGCTCGTTGTGGGACATCGACTCGTGGAACGGCATGGCCGACCTGACGCAGCGCCGACAAGTGAAGGTCATCGAGGCCCAGACGCCGGCGAACGCCGTCGCCCTCGCGCGACAGATCGGTGGTGATCCCATCGTTGTGGGCGCGAACAGCCGGCATGCGACGGAGTTCGCCGCTGCCGGGTACTCGACGGTGGGGCAGCTCGGAACGCTGCGCTTTCTGGCCGCGCCGGAAGCGCCCGCCCCGCGGGTCGTCCTCGTGCCGCGCGCGAAAGCGGTGACGGCCGACGTCGCCATCGCCGCGGCCCGTCTCGGCCGCGCGCTCGATGCACGGCACGTGCTGATCGAGGCGGACACCCTGCCGGGTGGCGCGAACGGCGATCCGTCGGGGCGTCTCACCGACGTCGTCCACGCGCGCGGTATGGTGGAGGCCCGCGTCGCCGTGACGCGGCCCACGTGGCTCATCGTGCGCGAGCCCTACTATCGCAACTGGCGCGCGACGATCGACGGCCATGCCGCCGAGGTCCATCCGGCCGGCGCCTTCATGATGGGCGTGCTGGTCGGCGCCGGCACGCACGACGTCCGCTTGGCCTACCACGAGCGTGGGCTGCCGGTGGGACTTGCGATCGCCGCGCTGGGCGCCATCCTGCTGCCGTTCGGTGTGCGACGGGTCATATGAAGCTGCTCATCGTCATCCCGGCGCTCGACGAGGAGGACTCGATCGCGGCGATCATCGAGCGCTGTCTCGTCGCGCGCGAGCACATCATCACCGACTCGCCCGTCACCGCGGTGGACATCACCGTCGTCAGCGATGGGTCGACCGATCGCACCGTCGAGCTGGCGCGTCGCTACGCGGATCGCATCCGCGTCATCGTCTTTCCGGAGAACCGCGGCTACGGCGCGGCCATCATGGCGGGATGGCGGGAGTCCGACGCCGATCTGCTGGCCTTCCTCGATGCCGACGGTACCTGCGATCCCGAGGCCTTCGCACCGCTCTGCTCCGAGCTGGTCGCTACCGGCGCCGACGTCATGGTGGGCTGCCGGATGAACGCCGAGAGCCAGATGCCGCTGGTACGACGGATCGGCAACGTCATGTTCGCCGTCCTGCTGAGTGCGGTGTCGTCGGAGAAGGTGCGCGACGTCGCCAGCGGCATGCGGGTGGTGCGGCGCACGAGCCTGCCACGGCTGCTGCCGCTGCCCGATCGCCTGCACTTCACGCCGGCGATGAGCGCGCGCGCCATCCTGAGCACCGAGCTGCGGCTCGGCGAGATCGAGATTCCGTACCACGAGCGTGCGGGGCACTCGAAGCTGCGCGTCGGCCGTGACGGCCTGCGTTTCCTGCAGGTGATCGCCCAGGCCGCGCTGCTCTATCGTCCGTTCCGGCCGCTCGCGATGGCGGGCATCGCGTGCGGCCTGGTGGCCGCGGGCCTCATCGCTCGCCCGACCCTGTACTACCTGCACAACGGCTCGGTGGCAGAATGGATGATCTACCGCTTCGTCGTGAGCAGCCTGATGGCGTCGAGCGCCTGCCTGCTGCTCGCGGCGGCCTACCTGACGCGCAAGATCGTCGGCATCGTGCTGTCGGAGCGCGTGCGCGCCGTGCCGCCGAGCCTGCGGGCGGTGGCATTCGTGCTGGTGCCGGCCGTGCTGCTGGTGGGGGGCGGCGCGCTCGTCATGCCGAGCTTCCTCGAGCTGGTGCGGAGCGGTTCGACGTACGAGCACTGGTCGCGGTTCATCGCCATGTCGTGTCTGGCGTCGTGCGCGCTCACCCTGATCGTCACCGGGGTGTTCGACTACTGCCTCGACCTCCTGCAGGCGCGGGTGGCGTACCTGAAGGCGAGTGACGCGTGAGCGATCCGCTCTTCGAATGCGCCAGCGAGTACGAGTCGCTCCTGCAGCAGGGCACGCGGCTCTCCGGCGAGGATCGCTTCTTCTTCATCCGCGGTCGCGTTGCCGACCTGGCGGCGCACCTCCCCGCGACGTTCCATCCGCGTCGCATCCTCGACTTCGGCTGCGGGCTCGGCGACACGAGCCGGCATCTGGCGGAGGTGTTTTCCGCCGCGGACGTCGTGGGCGTCGATACCGCGGACGCCGCCATCGCGTGGGCGCGCGAGCACCACGCCGGCCCGCGGGTGTCGTTCGGGACCATCGACGATCTGTCGTCCCACGGCGTCTTCGACCTCTGCTACGTGAACGGTGTCCTGCACCACGTGCCGCTCGACCGGCGCGACGAGGTGCTCGCTGCCATCCGGGCGGCACTGCGTCCGGGCGGGCTGTTCGCGCTGTTCGAGAACAACCCGTGGAACCCGGGGGCGCGCATGGTCATGCATCGCATCCCCTTCGACCGCGACGCGATCGCGGTGTCGCCGCGTGAGGCGCGCGCCCTGCTGGAGGCGAACCGGCTCCGCTGCGGAAAGACCCGCTCCCTGTTCTGGTTCCCGCGCCCGTTGGCGATCCTGCGTCCGCTCGAGCGGGCGCTCGCCGCGGTGCCGCTCGGTGCGCAGTACTGGCTGCTCGCGACGCGGTCCGACTGAGTCCGGCACCTCGCGTTGACAGCCCATCCGGCCGGCTCCTATAGAAAGGGTCCGTAGCCAGTTCCGGGAGTGAGGTCGGCCACGACCTCCGCCTGCCGGAGCCGGGCTGCGGTTTTTGTTTTTATGGACCCCATCGTCGTTGCCATCATCCCCGCGCGCTATCGCTCGACCCGGTTGCCCGGCAAGGCACTCGCCGACCTCGATGGCCGCCCGATGGTGTGTCACGTCGCCGAGCGTGCCCGGCTCGCGCGTGGGGTCGCGCGCGTGATCGTCGCCACCGACGACGAGCGCATCCGGCTGGCGGCGGCGTCGACTGGTGCCGAGGTGGTGCTGACGCGGGCCGATCATCCCACCGGCACCGATCGCCTGGCAGAGGTGGCGCGCACGCTCCAGGCCGACGTCGTGGTGAACGTCCAGGGCGACCTGCCGCTGCTCGACCCGCTCATGCTCGAACAGCTGGCGGCACGCATGATCGACGATCCCACGCTGCCGATGGCGACGGTCGCGGCCCCGCTGCACGACGAGGCCGCCTGGCGCTCGCCGCACGTCGTGAAGGTGGTGTGCGACGCCACGGGCCGCGCGCTCTACTTCTCGCGCAGCCCCATCCCGCACGATCGCGACGGGGTACGCGCGGCGGGCGAGCCGTTCGGGCTGAAGCACATCGGTATGTACGCGTATCGTCGCGACGTCCTGCTGCGACTGGCGGCACTGCCGCCGTCGCCGCTCGAACGTCGCGAGCAGCTCGAGCAGCTGCGCGCGCTCGAGGCGGGCATCGCGATCGGAGTCGTCGTCTGGCGGGGAGAGGCGCCGCTGGTGGAGGTGGACACACCGGCGGATCTTGAACGGGCGCGCGCCGTCATGGCGCAGGGGGGGGCCGCATGAGCAGGAACGGGTCGAAGACGAAGTACATCTTCGTGACGGGCGGCGTGGTGTCGTCGCTCGGCAAGGGCGTCGCATCGGCGTCGATCGGTGCGCTGCTCGAAGCGCGCGGTCTCAAGGTGACGCTCGTCAAGATGGATCCGTACCTGAACGTCGACCCGGGCACGATGAGCCCGTTCCAGCACGGCGAGGTCTTCGTCACCGACGACGGCGCCGAGACCGATCTGGATCTGGGACACTACGAGCGCTACGTCTCGACCCGGATGAGCCGGAAGAACAACTTCACCACCGGCGTCGTCTACGACACCGTCATCACCAAGGAGCGTCGCGGCGACTATCTCGGCGGTACGGTGCAGGTGATCCCGCACATCACCGACGAGATCAAACGTCGCATCGGTGAAGCCGCCGAGGGCACCAACGTCTGCATCTGCGAGGTCGGCGGCACCGTCGGCGACATCGAGAGCCTGCCGTTCGTCGAGGCCATCCGTCAGTTCGGCTGGGACGTCGGCCGCCAGAACGCGCTCTACGTGCACCTGACGCTGGTGCCGTACATCTCCACCGCCGGCGAGCTCAAGACGAAGCCGACGCAGCACAGCGTGAAGGAGCTCACGGGCTTCGGCATCCAGCCCGACATCCTGCTCTGCCGCGCCACGCACCCGCTCGAGAAGAAGGTGAAGCAGAAGATCGCGCTCTTCTGCAACATCGACGAGAGCCGTGTCATCAGCGCGCCCGACGTCAGCCACATCTACGAGGTGCCGCTGGCGTTCCACGCCGAGGGTCTCGACGAGCGCATCGTCGAGCGGCTCAACACCTTCACCGGCTCGCCGAACCTGTCGAAGTGGCGGCGCATCGTCTCGGCGCTGAAGAACCCGAAGGACACCGTCCACATCGCGATGGTGGGCAAGTACGTCGAGCTCACCGACTCGTACAAGAGCCTCAACGAGTCGCTGGTGCACGGCGGCATCGCGAACGAGTGCCGCGTCGAGGTGACGCACGTCGACTCGGAGAAGATCGAGCAGGATGGTCTTCCCGACAGCGTGCTCAACGCCGACGCCATCCTGGTGCCGATGGGTTTCGGTCCGCGCGGCACCGAGGGCAAGATCGCGGCGGTGCGCTACGCGCGCGAGAACAAGGTGCCGTTCTTCGGCATCTGCTTCGGCATGCAGATGGCGGTGATCGAGTACGCGCGCCACGTCTGCGAGCTGGCGAAGGCCAACTCCAGCGAAGTCGATCCGAAGACGCCGCATGCCGTGATCGACATGATGAACGCGCAGCGCGGGCTCACCCAGAAGGGCGGCACGATGCGCCTCGGTGATTATCCGTGCGTGCTGAAGGAAGGCTCGCTGGCGCGGCGGATGTACAAGAAGAGCAAGATCGCCGAGCGCCATCGTCACCGCTACGAGTTCAACAACACGTATCGCGAGCAGCTCGAGGCCTCGGGGCTCGTGTGCTCCGGCGTGTCGCCCGACGGTTCGCTGGTGGAGATCGTCGAGCTGAAGGACCATCCGTGGTTCCTCGGCAGCCAGTTCCATCCCGAGTTCAAGTCGCGACCGATGGACTGCCACCCGCTCTTCAAGGGCTTCATCAAGGCGGCGCAGATCCAACGCGCCGCGCGCGGCGAGGCGCCGCTGCTGGGTGGCCTCAAGATCGTGAAGCGGTAGTGCCCCGTCTCCGAAAGGGCGACTACGAGATCGGACGGGATCGCGCCGGCTGGGGAGGCGCGACGACGAGGAATAGCAGCGCTATTCCGAGGAGGCGCAACGATGCCAGCCGGTGAGAGACCGCCCGAGATCGTGGTCGCCCTTTCGGGGACGGGGCACTAGTGAGTGCGGCGCGGATCGGGCCGGTCACCGTCGGCGCCGGTGCGCCCTTGGTGCTCATCGCCGGCCCGTGCGTCATCGAGTCCCGCGACGCGGCGCTGCGGCATGCCGAGCGTCTCCGCGGCATGGCGGCCGACGCCGGGCTGCCGCTGGTCTACAAGTCGTCGTTCGACAAGGCCAACCGGACGTCGCTGGCGTCGTTCCGCGGCGTCGGCATGGACGCCGGGCTCGCCATCCTCGCCGAGGTGCGACGCGAGCTCGGGCTGCCGGTGCTGACCGACGTCCACGAGACGGCGCAGATCACGGCGGTCGCGGCGGTCGTCGACGTGCTGCAGACGCCGGCGTTCCTCTGCCGCCAGACCGACTTCATCCTCGCCGCCGCCAGCGCCGGCAAGCCCGTCAACATCAAGAAGGGCCAGTTCCTCTCGCCCGACGAGATGGCCCAGGTGGTGGCGAAGGCGCGCTCCACCGGCAACCCGAACGTCCTCGTCACCGAGCGCGGCTTCGCCTTCGGCTACAACAACCTCGTCTCCGACATGCGCGCGTTGCCCATCCTCGCCGCCACCGGCTGTCCCGTCGTGTTCGACGCCACGCACAGCGTGCAGCGCCCGGGCGGGCAGGGCACGGCGTCGGGCGGCGATCGCGCCATGGTGCCGACGTTGGCCCGTGCCGCGGTGGCGGCGGGAGCGGACGCCGTCTTCATGGAGGTGCACGAGGATCCGTCGCGTGCGCTCTCGGATGGTGCCACCAGCCTCAGGCTCGACGACGTGCCGGCGCTGCTGGCCCAGCTCGCCGCCATCGCCCGGGTGGTGCGCGCGTGATCTCGGATCGGCTGCGGCGTGCGCGGCGCGTCCTCGACGTCGAGGCGGCGGCGCTGGCGGCGGTGCGCGATCGGCTCGACGCGTCGTTCGATCGCGCGCTCGATCTGCTGGCCGCGTGCCAGGGCAAGGTCGTCGTCGCCGGCATCGGCAAGTCGGGCATCGTCGGGCGGAAGATCGCGGCCACCTTCGCCAGCACGGGCACGCCGTCGTTCTTCCTGCACGCCGGCGAAGGCAGCCACGGCGACCTCGGTATGCTGGCGCGTGGCGACGTGCTGGTGCTGGTGTCGAACAGCGGCGAGGGCGAAGAGGTGCTGCGCCTGCTGCCGGTGGCGCGCCGTCTCACGCTGCCCATCCTCGCGATCACCGGCAAGGTCGCATCGACGCTCGGTCGGTCGTCCGACGTCACGCTCGACGTCAGCGTGCCGGAGGAGGCGTGTCCGCTCGGCCTGGCGCCGACGGCCAGCACCACCGTGACGATGGCGCTCGGCGACGCGCTCGCGGTGGCGCTGCTCGAGGAGCGCGGCTTCTCCACCGACGACTTCGCGCTGCTGCATCCGGCCGGTTCGCTCGGACGGCGGCTGCTGCGCGTCGAGGATCTCATGCACCGCGGCGATCAGGTGCCCGTCGTCGGCGAGCGCGCGTCGCTGCGCGACACCATCGCCGAGATCACCGGCAAGCGGCTCGGCGTCACTGCCGTGATCGACGCGACGGGCGAGCTGCTCGGCATCGTCACCGACGGCGATCTGCGCCGCGGCCTCGAGCGCGCTGCCGACATTCGCACGCTCGTCGCCGGCGATCTCATGTCGCGCAACCCGAAGACCATCACCGGCATCGCGCTGGCGGCGCAGGCGGTCGCGGTCATGGAACGCCATTCGATCACGTCGCTGGTGGTGACGGCCGACGGCACGCGCCGTCCGGTGGGTGTCATCCACCTCCACGACCTGCTGCGCGCCGGCGTCGTCTAGGTGCCCGTCGCTCCCACGCCGCCGCGCAAGCGGTCGCTCTGGAAGCGCTTCCGTCGCGCCACGCGCGGGCCGCGCAACGCCGTGCTGGCGCAGGGCATCTTTCTGATGGGACGCGCCGTCGGCATGCTCCCTGTGCCCACCGGCCTTGCGCTCGGTCGCGCGCTCGGTCGCGGTGCGCACACGCTCCTCGGGACGCCGCGGGAGCTGGCGCTGAAGCACGTCGGCGAGGCGTTGCCCGAGCTCAACCCGACCGCGCGCGCGCAGCTGGTGCGTGCGACCTTCGAGCACGCCGGCCAGTCGTTCACCGAGCTCGGACTGTGGCGCAAGCTCGCGCACGATCCTGCCTACGTCCGCATCGACGGGCTCGATGTGCTCGAGGAGGCGCTCGCCGAGGGACGCGGTACCTTCGCGGTGACCGGACACGTCGGCAACTGGGAGCTGCTGGCGGCGACGATCGCGGCGCGTGGCTACCCGGTGTCGGTGGTGGCGCGACGGGTGAACGACGAGCGCTTCAACGACCTGATCACGCGCTTCCGTGGCGACAAGGGCATGAACATCCTGCTGCGCGACGCGCCCGACTTCATGGCGCAGGTACGCGCGGCGCTGCGCGCCGGGCACATCGTCGCCATCCTGATGGACCAGGACAGCCGCGGCGCCGGCGTGTTCGTGCCGTTCTTCGGACGGCTGGCGCACACGCCGCCGGGTGCGGCGGTGCTGGCGCTGCGCACGCACGCGCCGGTGGTGTCGGTGTTCATCCAACGCCGGCCCGAGGGCGGACACGTCGTGACGTTCGAGCGCGTGTCGGTCGAGGGCGCCGGGCGCGGACAGATACTCGAGCTGACGGCGCGGTTCACGGCGGCGATCGAGGCGGCGATCCGCAAGTCGCCGTCGGAGTGGGTGTGGTGGCACGAACGCTGGCGCCGGCAGCCGGACGACGGCGGGTAGGCGTCCGGCACTCTGGACCGTGGGCTCGGCCCAGAGATTTCGTGTCGCTCGCTCGACGCGAGATGGACTCGCCAGACTCTCGCGACACTGCCGTCGAGATGCATGCTCGGGTTCACGCACCATGCGCAGCGGCAGAAGACATGGCTGACGGCATCAGTGGTGGAACTATCTATCGCCGGTACGCCGATTCACGGTCGCGTCTCAGGCGAAGCACGATTGAAACGTGGACACGGCGCGCGTCGACGCGTTATGCAGCCATCGACCGCGGAGGTGCCATGTCGTTGATCGCGCTCGAAGAGCATTACGCCTGGGATCCGGCCAGCGCCGGCAACGTCGTCGCCACGTGGTTGCAGTCGAACAACGTGCTCGCGCATCAGCGGCTGTACGATCGGGGTCCGCTGCGTCTCGAGCAGATGGACGCTGCGGGCATCGATTTCCAGATCCTGTCGCTGTTCGACCCTGGCGTGCAGGAGGACGACGACGTCGCGCGCGCCATCGACCTGGCTCGCCGTGCCAACGACGACCTCGCCGAGACGGTGCGCGACAATCCGCACCGGTTCGGGGGCTTCGCGACGCTCGCCACCCAGGATCCGGACGCCGCTGCCGCCGAGCTGAAGCGCGCCGTCTCCGAGCTCGGACTCGTCGGCGGTCTCATCAACGGCCGTAGCCGCGGGCGCTATCTCGACGATCCCGCCTACGCAGGGCTCTTCGCGTGCGCCGAAGAATTGGGCGCGCCGATCTACCTGCACCCGACGACGCCCCATCCCGCCGTCATGGACGCCTGGTTCGCGCCGTACGTCGCCGATGGACTGCACCTCGCATCCTGGGGATTCGCGGCCGAGGCGGGGACCCACGTGCTGCGGCTGATCTACTCGGGGCTCTTCGACAAATTTCCGCGGCTGCAGATGATCATCGGCCACCTCGGAGAGATGCTGCCCTTCGCCGCCTACCGGATCGACCGCTACTACGGGTTGGGCGGCAGCGGAGCGGCGAAGCGGCTGAAGCACCTGCCCTCGGACTACCTGCGCAACAACTTTCACGTGACGACGAGCGGCAACTTCTGTCCACCGGCGTTCGCGTGCACGCTCGAGGTGATGGGCGCCGACCGGGTGATGTTCTCTGTCGACTACCCGATGGACGACAACCAGACCGGCGCGCAATTCATGGCGTCGTATCCGATGGACGACGCCACGCGACGAAAGGTCGGCTCCGAGAACGCGAGGCGGCTCTTCGGCGCGCGCGTCCCCGAGCGTCTGGGCGCCTGAGCGCCGATCACAGCACGAAGACCTGGCCGTCGCGGGCGACCGTGACCTTGCCGCGAAAGTGCTTGCCGATGGCATCGTACCACTCGGCGTCGGGCAGGTCGGTGGGATTGTAGTGGCTCAGCACCAGCTGCTTCGCGTTGGCCGCCGCGGCGACTTCGCCGACCTGCTCCGCCGAGGTGTGGGAGCTCTTCAGGTAGTTCGGCGGAAATCGATTGTGGTAGTAGGCGTCGTCCAGGCTGAACTGCGCCTCGTGCACGAGGATGCTGGTGTCCTTCGCGAGCTCGATCAGGTTGTCGGACTTCGTCGTGTCGCCCGAGAAGGTGACGGACGCCCCGGAGCGTTTGAGATCGAAGCGAAACCCGAAGGCCGGGTAGATGTCGTAGTGGGCGACCAGCGTCGCCGTGACGACGACGTTCTCGTCCTCCATCACGGGGAATGGTGCGGTGCGCGGCGATCGGTTGCGGTAGTCCGACCCCGGCGGCACCGCGATCTCGACGACCTTGGCGAGCTTCCCGATGTCGTCGGTTCCCATGTCGCGAATGAAGATGTTGTTCGTGTAGGCGAACGCCTGCTGTAGCGACGCAGTGGTGGCGGCGAGCCCCGGCGCCGGGTGCTTCGGGTCGATCGTGGGCGGATGCGGGTCGCCGAGCTGGCTCGGCGGCAGTCCGCCGGCGGGGCCCGGACCGTACACCGTGACCGGCGCTTTGCCCTTCGACGCGGTATAGCCGCCGGACAGGAAGAAGCTGAAGTAGTCGACGATGTGGTCGGTGTGGAGATGGGTGATGAAGATGCTCCGCAGGTCGTCGAAGCGCAGCCCGGCGTTCGTGAAGGCGTTGAGGGAGCCGAGGCCGCAGTCGATCTGGTAGACGGCGCCGCCGATCTTCAGCGCCGACGAGATACCGACCCGGTTCGGGACGGGCGGCGGCCCCGCCTGGACGCCGAGCAGGATCAGCGCAGTCTCGGGCAACGCCGAGACGTCGCGCGGCCGTCTCTTCGGTCCGCACGCCGAGGCGCCGAACAACGTCCCGGCGACCAGCGCCGACATCGACCCGAGCAACATCGAGCGGCGCGACATTCCATCGCGTCCATCGATGTGACGATCCTCACGCGGCTCCGGCATGGCGATCCATCTAGATGATTCTCGCCACGCTCCGCCACCCCGGGTTTGGGGAGAGCGGGGACCGAGTGTGGTGAGGCGTGCTACGGCGCAGAGCCGTCAGGCCGCCCGGCGCCACGTGTTCCGTACACCTCAGGCCAGAGAATGTCTCTCGCGTTTCGTTGTTGACGCCGCGCCAGGTCCCGCGCGATCCCGCCCCGATGCGTCGTGCCGTCGTCTTCCTCGCTCTGCTCGTCGTCACCACCGCGCCGGTGGGCGCCGCCGTCTGTCAGCAGGCGAAGCTCAACGCCGTCGCCCAGCGGACGTCGTCGTCGCTGAAATGCGGCGCCACGGCTGTCCGGAAAGGCGTACCGATGGATTCCGCGTGTCTCACGAAGGCCGCCGACGCCTACGCGGCCGCCTTCACCAAAGCGGAGCGCATCGCGGCTGTCCGGCAACGGGCGACTCCGAGGCCGTTGGCGCGGTGCTCGACGCCTGCGTGAGCGGCGTCCTGGCGTCGATGGGGGCTGGCAACCCGCCTGCGCCGCCGGCAGCCTGCCTGCAGGCGAAGATCAAGGCCGCCGCCAAGCGCGCGCAGTCGGACGTCAAGTGCCAGGCGCGGGCGGCCGTCACCGGGACCGTCGCCGACCCCGTCTGCATCGACCGCGTGCACGCGAAGTTCGCCGCCGACGTCGCGAAGGCCGAAGCGAAGACCGGCTGCCCGCAACTCGGGGACGGGCCGCAGATCGCCGCCGCGCTCGGCACCTGCGTCGGCAACGTGCTCGCCATCCTGCCCGCAACGACGACCACGACAACCACCAGCACCTCGACGACGACCACCACGACCTTCCCCGGCGGCCGCCAGCTCGACCTCACGACCCTGGGCTGGTTCACGCCCGCGCCGGCAACCTTCCACCCGGGGCTGCCCTCCACGAGCTACGTCGCGAAGCCGGCCGCGCTCACCTACGCCGAGCTGGAGCAGCTCCACGAGGACTGCATCGACCGCATCAACCTGTACCGCGCAGGCACGCTGAAGTTCAGCGACGGCAGCAGCGATCCCGGCGTGCCGAAGCCGGCCGTCCTCCACATGATGGGCAATGACCGCTGCAGCTCCGCGCAGGCCCTGGGCGATCTCGTCCTCAACAACGGCGCCGGGGGCTGCGTCGCCGCCCACGCCAATGCCCTCAGCTGTCCGGCGCAATTCAACGCCGGGCAGAACACCTGCTGCGCTCGCACGGGCAGCACGTACTCCGAGATTCGCAGTCAGCTCTTCGCGTGCCTGCAGGGCATGTGGGACGAGGGCGTCGGGCTGCCGGACAACGCCGCATCCACGCCGGCGAACGGTCACTGGTGGAACATGCGCCGCGCCAGTTCCACCTGGGTGTTCTGCGGCTTCGCGTTCGACGTCGCCGGCACCGTGTGGATGAACCAGGACTTCGCGACCGGCCGAGCCGACACCGTGCCGAGTACGTGCTCCTGCGCCGGAAAGAACGTTGGTGACGGTGACGACTGCGGCGGCACCTGCGTCGCGCCCTGAGGGTCGGACAACGCGAGCGTGGAGTTTGAGCCCGTGGTCTTCGATTCGGCCGCCACGCCTCGCTGACGGCTGCCCCAACGGGTGCTCCACGGTGTAGGTGCAGTCCATGGACGCTCTCGACCTGACCCGCGAGCTGCTCGGCCTCGACACCATCAATCCGCCCGGCCAGGAGCGCGCCTGCGCCGACCGGCTGGGCGGGTTGCTCGAGGAGGCCGGCTTCACCGTCCGCCGTTACGAGTTCGCTCCGGGGCGGACGAGCCTGATCGCACGTCTCGGCGGCGCGTCCGATCGCGCGCCGCTCTGCTTCGCCGGCCACATCGACACCGTCCCGCTCGGCGCGGCGCGCTGGAGCCACGATCCCTTCGCGGGCGAGCTCGCGGACGGTCGTCTGTACGGTCGCGGCTCCAGCGACATGAAGAGCGGCGTCGCCGCGTTCGTGACCGCGGCGTGCCGTCTGGCGGACCGACTGCGGAACACCGCCGGCTTGGTGCTCGTCATCGTCGCGGGCGAGGAGACCGGCTGCGAGGGATCGCGGTATCTCGCCTCGCTGAACGGCGTGCTCGGCACCGCGGGCGCCATCGTCGTCGCCGAGCCGACCGGCAACTACCCCTGCGTCGGGCACAAGGGCGCACTGTGGCTCCACGCGCGCGCGACCGGCGTGACGGCGCACGGCTCGATGCCCGAGCGCGGCGTCAATGCCATTTACAAGGGCGCGCGCGCGGTGACGAAGCTCGAGCGCTGGGCCTTCGACGTGCCGCCGCATCCGGTGCTCGGATCGCCCACACTGAACGTGGGCACGATCACCGGTGGTCTCAACATCAACTCCGTGCCGGACGGTGTCACGATCGGCGTCGACATCCGCACGGTCCCCGACCAGAAGCACGACGACCTCGCTCGGCATCTGGCCGCGTACCTCGGCGACGAGATCACGCTGACGCCGATCGTCGATGCCGAGGGTGTCTGGACGGATCCGGCCGATCCGTGGATGCAGGAAGTATTCGACCTCACCACACCGATCCTCGGCACGCGCCCGACCCTGCGCGGAACGCCGTACTTCACCGACGCCTCGGCGCTGACGGCGGCGTACGGCGGGCCACCCACCGTCATCCTCGGCCCCGGCGAGCTGGAGCTCGCCCATCAGACGGACGAGTACTGCCTGGTGGAACGCATCGACCAGGCCGTCGAGCTGTACATCGAGCTCACACGCCGCTGGTGCGGCCTCTGAGAAGGACGGAACGATGATGAGCGACGACGTCACCATTCGCCTGCACTACTTCCCGTTTCCAGGCCGCGGGGGCGCCATTCGTGACGCGCTCCGTATGGGCGGCGTCCCGTTCGAGGACGTCCATGTGCCACTGGATCGTTTCCGCGAGCTGAAGAGCGATCTGCCCTTCGGATCGCTGCCGGTCCTCGACGTCGAGACATCCGGTGGGCTGGTGCGTGCCGCGCAGAGCAACGCCATCCTGCGTTTCGTGGGGCGTCGCACCGGCCTCTATCCGATCGACGATCCGCTCCGAGCCCTCAAGGTGGACGAGGCGCTCGACCTCGGCGAGGAGTTCTACCGTCTCATCGGGTCGAGCATCGGCGAGCAGGATGCCGGGCAGCGGATGGCGATGCGCAAGGTGCTCGCCGTAGAGACGCTGCCGCGCTGGGGCGGCTACTTCGACCGGCTGCTCGTCGCCAACGGTCGCACCGGCTTCGTCGTTGGCGACGCCCTCACCGTGGCGGACCTGAAGCTTCACTGGATCATCGACAAGCTCACGAACGGAAGCCTCGACGGCATTCCGACATCGGTCCTCGACGCCTTCGCGGAGGTGACCGCCTGGCGGAAGAACGTCGCCGCGGTTCGCGAGGCACGTCTGACGTGAGCACCGAAACGTCGGCCGACCGAACGCTGAACGGCAAATGCCTGTGCGGCGCGGTCGAGTACATGGTGGACGACGCGTTCGTCTACGCAGTGAATTGCCACGGCTCGAAGTGCCGACGGACGACCGGGGCCGCGTTCAAGCCGCTCGCCGGTATCGAGCGAGGCAAGCTGCGTCTCACCACGGGCGACACCGGCCTGATGATCTTCGGCAACGTCGACGCCGGCGACATCCACTGCCGGCGGTGCGGCTCGTTGCTCTACTCGATCGTTCGCGACGGGGCGTGGGCGCACGTCACCATGGGCACGCTCGTCGACGAGCCGACCATCCGTCCGAGCGTGCACATCTTCGTCGGGTCGAAGGCGGCGTGGTTCATGATCACCGACGACCTGCCGCAGTATGACGAGCACGCGGGCGCGGAGTGACGGTGCGGATCGGCGAGTACGTCACGGGGCCGCCCGCGTTCCTTCCCGCCGATCCGAACGCGGCGGTCGCCGCGCGCGACGTCATCGACGCGATCACCGCGCAGGACGATCGACTCCGCGTCGAGCACGTGGGCAGCTCGTCGGTCCCCGGCTGCGGCGGCAAAGGATACCTCGACCTGCTGGTCGTGTATCCGGACGGACTGCTCGACGTCGCGAAGCGTGCGCTCGAGGCGGTCGGCTTCCAACGGCAGCAGGGACGCGATCCCTTCCCGGAGGAGCGGCCGATGCGGGTCGCCAACGTCGAGCATGCCGGGCGGACTTATCCGATTCATGCGCACGTCATCGCCGCGAGCTCGCCGGAAGTCGACGAGCTGCGCGGCTTTCGCGCTCGGCTGCGCGCGAACCCCGAGCTGCAGCGCGCGTACGAAGCCGAGAAGCGGCGGGTTCTCGCCGAAGGCGTCCTGGACGGCGTCGACTACGCGGAGAGGAAGAGCGGATTCGTGCGACGCGTCCTCTCCGGGCGATACACGTGCGTCGGCCGCTTCCTGCGCGCGCCGCGCGCGACGGTCTATCGCGCACTGGTCGATCCGACGGCGATCGCCCGATGGCGGGTTCCCGACGGCATGACCGCCCGCGTGCATGCGTTCGATGCACGCCCGGCGGGTGCCATCCGTGTCTCGCTCACGTATGCTTCGCCGGCGGCGGCCGGGAAGACGACCGCGCACACGGACACGTACCACGGCCGCTTCGTGCAGCTCGTGCCGGACGAGCGGGTGGTCGAGGCGGTCGAGTTCGAGACCGACGATCCGAGCATGGCGGGTGAAATGACGACGACGATCACGCTCGCCGACGCCGACGGCGGCACCGACCTCGTCGCCGTGCACGACGCGCTGCCGCCCGGCGTCCCGCTCGTCGACAACGAAACGGGGTGGCGCATGGCGCTGGCGAACCTCGCGGCCTTGGTCGAGGACCGGTGACCTCGATGCGATGGCCCGACGGGTTCATGTGGGGCACGGCGGCGTCGTCGACCCAGTGCGAGGGCGCCGCACCCGCGTCGGACTGGTGGGACTGGGAGCGGGCGGAGCACGCGCCCCGCTCGGGCGACGGCAACGGCTTCGCGTCGCGGTATGCGGAGGACTTCGCGCTCCTGGCCGAGCTCGGGCTCCGGCATCACCGGCTCTCCATCGAATGGGCCAGGATCGAGCCCGAACACGGTGTCCATGACGCGACGGCGGTCGCCCACTACCGCAGGGTTCTGGAGGCTGCGCACGCAGCGGGCCTCGTGCCGTGGGTGTGCCTGCATCACTTCACGCTGCCGCGCTGGTTCGCGGCCGGCGGTGGATTTCTCGTCGAGCGGAACCGCACCGAGACGTGGCGGCGGCACGTCGACTTCATGGCCGAGACGTTCGGCGATCTCGTCGGCGGGTGGCAGCCCGTCAACGAGACGAACTACTACGCGCGCGCGGCGTATCGCGGCGGCGGCGGGCCGCCGGGCCGGAACGACGCGACGGAGTGCGCGGTCGCGTCCGAGGCGATCCATCTGGCCACCGCCGAAGCCGCCGTCCGGCTGCGTCAGACCGGCAAGCCCGTCTCGTCGATCTTCGGCCTGTCGGCGCTCGTCGCACAGGACGACGACGATGCCACGACGGAGCGTCTCGCGCGGATTCGCAACGCGCTCTGGTGCCCGCGACTCGAGCTGTTCCGCGACGGCGTGCTGCGGCTGCATGGTCGCGCGCCGATCGAGCGCCCGGACCTCGCCGGCTGCTTCGACCTGTTCGGCTTCTCGTACTACGCCGCCATCGGTGTCCGCGCCGGCCAGCCGGTCGTCCATCCGCCGGATGCGCCGGTGTCGCCGCTCGGCTACGGCATCTGGGGCGACGGGCTCGGCCTCGTGCTCGACGACCTGCACGCCGAGCTGCGCGGGGTGCCGCTGCTCGTCGCCGAGTACGGCGTCGGCACCGCGGACGACGACCTGCGCGCTCGCTATCTCGCCCGCGGCGTGGAGGTCACCCATCAGGCCATCGCCCGTGGAGTCGACGTGCGCGGCTTCTTCCACTGGACCGCCGTCGACAACTATGAATGGCTCCATGGCAACGACGTGGCCTTCGGGATCATCGCCCGCGACCGCACCGTGCGGCCGAGCGCGCGCGTCCTCCAGCGCGCGGCGCGGGGCGCCGGCTCGATCTGATCTGCTCTGAGCCTTCAAACACGGGAGACGAATGTTCGAAGACACGCAGCGTGAAGAGCACGTCATCGCGACGCTTCGCTCGACGATCGGCCGGCCCATCGGCAAGACGTCGGTGGCGCCCGATCCGGTGAACCAGCCGATGATCCGGCACTGGGTCGCGGCGATGGAAGACCACAACCCCGTCTACACCGACGCGGTGTTCGCCGCGTCGTCGCGGTTCGGCGGCATCGTCGCGCCGCCGATGATGCTGCAGACCTGGACGATGGCCACGCCGCAGATCACCGGCATCGCGGAGCGTGGCGGCGCGCCGGTCGAGTTCACCGACAACCCGCTCAGCGGGCTCGACGAGGCGGGGTTCATCGCCACGCTGGCGACCAACTCCGAGTTCGAGGTCTTTCGCTATCTCCGTCTCGGCGATGCGCTCGAGTCGACGATGGAGATCGAATCCGTGTCCGACCGGAAGCAGACGCGCGTCGGTCCCGGCTACTTCATCACGTGGGTGACGACCTACCGCGACGCGCAGGGTGAGGTCGTCGGCAAGCAGACGTTCCGTATCCTCAAGTTCAAGCCCGACCTGGAGGCGCTGCTGAAATGAGCGATCGCCTGGCTCCGACGACGACGCCGGACACGAAGTTCTTCTGGGACGCCCTCACGCAGGGCAAGCTGCTGATCCAGCGCTGCACGGGATGCGCGACGCTTCGCCATCCGCCGCGGCCGATGTGCCCGCACTGCAACGCGCTCGGGTGGGACACGGTGGAGTCCTCGGGGCGCGGCACCGTCTACAGTTTCGTCATGCCGCGCCACCCGCAGTGGCCGTGGTTCGAGGGCACGTACATCGTGGCCCTGATCGCGCTGGAGGAGGGTATCCGCATCGTGTCGAACCTGCGCGAGGTCGAACCCGAGGACGTCACCATCGGCATGCCGGTCGAGGCCTACATCGAGCACTTCGACAACGGCGTGTCGTTGCCGCAGTTCCGTCCACGGAGCGCGTCGTGAACTGGCACGAGATCCAGGTGGGCGACGCCGTCGCGCCGATGACGATCGACGTGACCGCCACGCGCGTCGTGGCAGGCGCGATCGCCACGCGCGACTTCATGCCCGTGCACCACGACCGCGACTACGCGGCGTCGCAGGGCTCGCCGAACATCTTCATGAACATCATGACCGACAACGGCTACTGCAGCCGCTTCCTCACCGATTGGACGGGGCCGACCACCATGGTCCGGAAGGTCGCCATCCGCCTCGGCGTGCCCGCATACGCCGGCACGACGCTCGCGTTCACCGGCACGGTCACCGCGACGTCACAGGTCGGCGGCGAGGGGATCGTCGAGATCGCGTTCCGGGCGACCAACGCCGAAGGCGACCACCTGTCCGGCACCGCGGTGATCGGCCTTCCGCTCGACGGGCCGCGCCCATGAGCCGCTCGCTGCGGAACCAAGCGGCCATCGTCGGCATCGGCCAGACGGAGTTCTCGAAGGCGTCGGGCCGGAGCGAGCTGCAGCTCGCCTGCGAAGCCACGAAGGCGGCGCTCGACGACGCCGGCCTCGGGCCACGTGACGTCGACGGTCTCGTCACCTTCATGATGGATTCGAGCGAGGAGGCCGAGGTCGCGCGCAACCTCGGCATCCCGATGCTCACGATGTTCGCCCGCGTTCCGTATGGCGGCGGCGGCGCCTGCGCCGTCGTCATGCAGGCGGCGATGGCCGTGGCCACCGGCGCGGCCGACGTCGTCGTGTGCTACCGCGCGTTCAACGAGCGCTCCGGGATGCGGTTCGGCGGTCCGGGGATGGCGAGCGCCACGTTGCCGCCGTTCCTCGACATGTACGGCCCCTACGGCCTGCTCTCGCCGGGCGCGTGGATGGCGCTGAATGCGCGTCGCTACATGCACGACTACGGCGTCACCAACGAGCACTTCGGCCGTATCTCGGTGGTCGACCGCCGGCACGCCGCCAACAATCCCTCCGCCTGGTTCTACGAGCGTCCCATCACCCTGGCGGATCATCAGGCCTCGCGCTGGATCGTCGAGCCGGTGCTGCGGCTGCTCGACTGCTGCCAGGAGAGCGACGGCGGCGTCGCCCTCGTCGTGACGACGCCCGAGCGCGCGCGCGATCTGCGTCAGACGCCCGCGGTCGTCGTGGCAGCGGCACAGGGCGCGGCCGACGACGGCGAGCTGATGACCAGCTACTACCGCTCCGAGATCACTGGGCTCCCCGAGATGGGCATCGTCGCGAAGAAGCTCTGGGCTCAGTCGGGGCTGACGCCGAAGGACATCCAGACCGCGTTCCTCTACGACCACTTCACGCCGTTCGTGCTCGTCCAGCTGGAGGAGCTCGGCTTCTGCCAGCGCGGCGAGGCGAAGGACTTCGCGACGGTCGAGAACCTCTCGATCGGCGGACGGCTGCCCATCAACACGAGCGGCGGCCTGCTCGGCGAGGCGTACATCCACGGCATGAACGGCATCACCGAGTCGGTGCGGCAGATCCGGGGAACGTCGTGCAATCAGGTGCCGGGCGTCGAGCACGTGCTCGTCACCGCGGGCACGGGCTGTCCGACGAGCGGGCTCATCCTCGGACGCGACTGACGTCGCGCTCCCCGGGACGTCGCGCGGCCGGACGGGAAGGATGGCGAGGGCGTCTCGCGCCCGTCGCCGCTCACTCCGCGTCGAGCAGGAAAGACAGATCGTCGCGCGTGAGCGCGCGTCCGAATGGTCGAGCACGCCGCCGTGGACGCCCGCGCGCATCGAAGCGTTCCTCGGCGGCGGCCTCGACGCCGGGAAGTGAGCCCCGCGCTACGGCACGTATGCCGTGATGCGCAGGGTGGGTGCGATGCCGGTGTAGTTCCACGAGCCGTGCACCGGCTTGCCGACGTTCCCGGCGGCGTTCCGCTGCTGCAGTGTGGTGTCCCAGTCGGGGTAGATCATCAGCGGCACCGCGAGCGCGACGCTGATGTGGCGGTTCAGGAAATACTCCAGCCCGACGCCGACCGAGGCGGCCACCGAAGCCGTCGTCAGCTCGTATCGAGGCGTGCGCTGCGTGCCACCCTCGAAGACGTCGACGCTGTTCCGCGGGTCGTTCGGGCGGTTCAGGTTGACGCCGAGCCCGGCGGTGGCGAACGGCACCAGTCGCCCGTCGAGGAACTGCCAGCGGAAGCGAGCCGTCGGCAGGATCGTGAACGCGCTCATCTCGCCGATCTTGCCCTGCGCGCCGTTGTTGATGTTCACGTCGGTGTTGACGAGCTGGAGCTCGGCACCCCAGTGCTCGTCGAAGTTCATGCCCACGGCGCCGCCGAGCTGCCAGTTGGCCGACCCGGGCGACTTCGCCTTCACAACGCCGTTGAACCCGTCGTCGAAGTAGATCTGGTCGCCCGCCATCGCCACCAGGTAGTAGCGCCGCTCGTCGGAGTCGTAGGTGCCGTGATCGGCGAGGAGCAGCGTCTGCGGGCTGCTGCCGTCCGGCGAGGCCTGCTGTCCGAAATACATGTTCAGGTGCAGCAGCACCGCGATCGAGCTGAGATTGGTGTTGCCCCGCACGATCTTGCCCGTGTCCTTGTTGGCGACCTCGGTGTTGGTGCCCGGATAGATGAATCCCTGCAGTGCGGCGCCCACCGAGATGTCGTCGGCGAGAAAGTAGTCGACGCCGGTCGCGACCGTGCCCGCGATGGTCGAGCCGTCGCCGGTCAGCTTGATGCGAGTGTTGGTGGTGTCGTTCAGGTCGTTGATCGACCAGCCGATGCCGCCGAGCACCCAGGGGACCAAGCGGCCGTCGCCGATCGGGTGGCGGTAGCGGAGCGAGCCGAAGACCGTGATGTTGCTGTACTCGGCGAGCTTCCCGGCAAAGTCCGACGTCACGTCGGGCTCGGTCCCCACGCCCTGCACCTCGAAGCCGAAGTGCTCGGTGAGGTTGTAGCCGACGGCGACGCTGATCGGGATGTTGACGTGGTTGGTTTTCGGGAACTCGTGGCTCTCGAAGTGGGTCGCGCCGGCGTAGCCGTCGTCGACGAGGAAGACGAAGCCCGTCGCGAGCTGGAGGTACAGGCGTCCGGTGTCGTTCCAGCGTGCGGCACTCGCCGGTGCCGGCTGCGTGTCGTCGCCGGGACTCGGCTCATCCGCACCCCGAGCCGATCCTGCGACCGCCAGCGCCACAAAAGTCGCGAGCGTCACCGTCCTTAGCAACCCCATGCCGAACCCCCCGGCCCATCCTAGAAGCCGCCTGCGCACCAGAATCCGTCGTCTGGTGTCCTTGATGGGCGCGGGTGAGCTCGCGGTGCTCCATGTCCCCGGCCGAAGACGTCAGTGTCCGTCTGCGACGACTAGCAGCGCGTCCATGACGGTTCGGTGAAGCGACAACTCTTGGAAGTTGACGGAGCCGGCCCTTATCGGACGTCCGTGTCGGTCGCCGTCCCTGCACCAGCACACCGAGCTCGGCCGGCGGCAGCGATTGCAGACCTGGCGGGGCGCGCACCCGGGGTCATGGCAGCGGGACGACGCATGTTCAGGTTCGCGTCATGGTCGGCGCGGTATTCTCGTGGGACGGAGACGGAACGACATGCTCGAGCGTGACAGGCTCTTGCTTCGCCGCCGCGGCTGGATCGCGGTGTTCCTGCTCGTCCCGGCGGCGGTGATCGCGCTGATGTCGGAGCCGCTGATGGCGGAGGGGACGGCCACGGACGCGGTCCTCGACGCGATCGCCTGGATCATCCTGGTGACGGGCGTGGCGCTCCGTTTCTGGGCGACGCTGTACCTCGGTGGACGCAAGCAACGATCGTCGTGCGAGAAGGACCCTATTCGCTCTGCCGCAATCCGCTCTACGTCGGCTCGTTCCTCATCGCCTGCTCCGTGGCGTTGTTCCTCCAGAGCCCGATCTTCGCCGCGGGCGTCGTGGCCTCGGTCTACCTGTACGTCCGCGGCACCGTACCGGCCGAGGAGGAGCATCTGCGGGCGGCGTTGGGTGAGGAGTACCGGACCTACTGCGAGACGGTGCCGCGGTTCGTGCCGCGATTCTCGGGCTTCCGGGCCGAGTCGCCCATCGTCGTGCACCTGAACGGGCTGCGTCGGGAATTGCTCCGCGCGTTGCAGTGGGTGATGGTCCCCGTCGTCGGAGAGGTGCTCCTCGGTCTCCGCGTCCAGCCCTGGTGGCCGCACCTCTGGGCGGCGTGCAGCGCCGGCACCCTCCGGTGCTGGATTCGCTGACGGCGCCGCGGGTTTCGCTGCGCGGCGTCCGCTGCCGTACCGCCGTCCCTTCTGGACTCGTCACCCTCGGCATCACGATCGCGATCGGAAATCGTGTCGTGCGCGGCGCTCGGCGACGCATTCCAAGGGAGGAGGCGAATACCGGCGGCCGCGGCGCGAGAGACGACGCATTGCCCGGCGCGTGAGCAACGCGCTGCCTCATGAGCACGCTGCGAGCGCCTGCAGCCGCCGATCGCTCCACACCATACTTGGCCACGTGTGGTGGCGTATCGTTTGCACCGCAAATGCTCGGGTGCGAGCGCTCGACGAGGACGCTCGATAGCCCAGCTCGCTGACCCGAGGAGGTGTATGTGGCGACTCGAAACAGACCGAGGCGTGCGATGCAGGTCGGCATGGCGTCGCTCCTGTACCTGACCACCGCCGCGTTCGCGCAGGAGTGGGACGACGACGGCACGGTCGGCGGGCCGCCGGCGACGCCGCCCGCGGCCGACGTCGATGCCTTCGTCTCGGCACGCCGGCCGCCGCGGCCGGCGCGCGCGCCGCGCCCACCGCGTCCGCCACGCGGCAAGAAGTTCACGCTGCACGAGGCGACCATCGCCGACATCCATGCGGCGCTGCAGCGCCGGGAACTCACGTGCGACGCGCTCGTGCGCCTCTACCTGAAGCGCATCAAGTACTACAGCGGCCACTGCGTGAAGTACGACACCAACGGCGACGGCGTGAGCCCGGACTACGACTTCTACATGCCGAGCGGGAAGGGCGTGTATCTGGGCGTCGTCAGCGCGATCCCCAACGCGGGCAAGATCAACGCCATTCAGTCGTTGAATCTGCGGCCGGCCCACTACACGGCGCTCGGCTTCGCCCCGCCGCACGATCCCGGGCCGCGCTCCGAAACCGATCTCGTCGACGGCGACCCGTCCATGCCCGATGCGCTCGAGACCGCCGCGCAGCTCGACGCCGAATTCCTGGCCAGCAAGACGCTGCGGCCGCTTCACTGCGTGCCGATGGTCATCAAGGACCAGATGGAGACGCGCGATCTGCGCACGACCGACGGCTCGCTCACGCAGTTCGCCGACGACCGCCCGCCGAGCGACGGCACGCTCGTCGCGAGGCTGCGCGCCGCCGGCGCCATCATCTTGGCGAAGGCGGCCATGGACGAGTACGCGGCCGGCACACACCGGAGCTCGTATGCCGGCCAGATGTGCAATCCGTACGCGACCGACCGCGACGGCGGCAGCTCGAGCACCGGCTCGGCGACCGCGGTATCGGCGAACCTCGCCGTCTGCGGCATCGCCGAGGAGTCGCTCGGCTCGATTCGTGAGCCGGGCAAGAAGAGCCACGTGGTCGCCATGGCGGCGAGCCGCGGCCTCGTGAGCCGCGCCGGAAGCTGGCCGGCCGAGCTGATCCGCGAGCGCTTCGGGCCCGAGTGCCGCTCGGTGGCCGATGTCGCGCGGGTCCTCGATGCGATTCGCGGCTTCGACCCGGCGGATGCGATCACGGCGACGCAGGTCGGATACACCCCCGCGGCGCCGCTCTACAGCTTCGTCGAGAAGCCGACGCTGAAGGGCAAGCGGCTCGGCATCATCCGCGAGTTCATGCCGAACATCACGGTCAACGACACGGACTCGATCCGCGTCTTCAATGAGGAGGTCATCCCGGTCCTGAGGGCGGCCGGTGCCGAGCTGGTGGAGTCGATCAACGAGCGCGACATCTCGCTCGGCTGGTCGAGCGACGATCCGAGCATCCCGAACATCGACGTGCAGTCCATCGTCGCGGAGATGGTCCCGACGCTCGAGCCATCGTTCCTCAACGCGTCCACGCTGAACACGCCGTCCACCACCACGGGGCTCCTGCCGAACAACCTCCGCACCATCTTCGACCCGGTGGGCGCGCTGTTCCCGGCCGGCACCGACCTCATCACCAAGAGCGTAGAGATGTTCTTCGCGACCACGCCCTTCCCGAGCGAGATCAGCCTCCGCCAGTTCGACCGCACCGGCGCGGGCGGCATGAACCAGGGCCGCTACGGCATCGAGAAGATGCTGGTCGCGCGCGGTGACAGCCGGGTGAAGAGCGTCGTCGATCTCAGCATCGACTTCGAGGACCTCGACGGCGACGGCAACACCACCGAGCACATCAGCTTCTTCAGCATCGGCAACGACGGCACGCCGGTGCAGCGGAACCGGATCGCCGTGACGCCGTCGATCGGCGTCCCGGCCGTACCGTCCGGCTCGACACTCGACACCCAGGGACAGGCGACCCACCTGTTCCGGCAGCAGGCCATCCGCGAGATCATCGCGCGCATCATGGCCGAGTACGACCTCGACGCGCTCATCTATCCGTACGAGACGATCCCGTCGAAGATACTCACGGGCACGATCGACTCGATCGCGTGGCTCACCTACGACGGCCGACCGAACCGCGGGTTCAACGGCTTCACCGACGGCAGCGGGCTGCCCGACATCGGCGTCCCGGCCGGCTTCACGCAGGTGGTCTACGACCGCACCACGCGTCCGAGCAGCGTGGCCAACGCCATCGATCCGCCGGCGATCCGGCGGGAGGTCGCACTGCCATTCAGCGTGCAGTTCCTGGGCAACATGTGGTCCGAGCCGAAGCTGCTCGAGATCGCGGCGGCGTACGAGGCGGCGCGCGGCCCACGCGTGTCGCCGCCCGACTTCGGGCCGATCCCGGGCGAGCCTTGAGCGGAGACGCGAGCGGGGGGCGAAGCGTCGCGCCCCGCTCGCGTCTCGGACGTCGACCTGACGGTACGTCGCGATCGAGCCGTCGCGCCGGCGGCGCATCGACCGCGCTGCAGGCTTGCGAGGATGCCGCGCACCAGCGCCCGGCCGGCGCCGCCACCGATGGCGAGCCCGCGGCGCTGATCCGCGGCGGCAACTCGTTCAATGGGCCGCTCGCCGGCCCCCTCGTCGTGCTCAACCGCAACCCCTCTCGACTCCGAGCGCCTTCATCGGGTTCCGCTGCGCGCGCTAGCCAAGTCCGCGGCGCGCTCTCCGGCCTGTCCGCTCGAATTACCTTGCGTTCGTGACCGGGCGGCTTTAGCGTCGCCCGGTCCGCTTCGATGCGCCGTGGGGCTCGCGTGCTCGTCGGGCGAACCGCGCAGGCGCCGAGTTTTTCTCCGAGCCGCTGAAGGTATGTGGACATGGCGCATCGTGGCTCGGCATCCGAGCGATCCGCGGCCGATCGACCGATCCCGGCCGCTCGCGTGAGCGCCGCCATTGCGATCCTCTTCGCCGCCTCGGGGATGTTCGCCATCGCGTCCGCCGCCGGTCCCACGACGCACGTGTCGACCAGCGGCCGCTACCACATCGACCTGCCCGGCAACGGACTCCCACGCGACGTGCAGCTCGCGCCGCCCACCGACGTGATGCACGACGACGGCGCGCCGTCGACGGGCACCACCGGCGGAAGCGTCAACGAGTCGGGAACCTTCTCCTGCGGCGGCGTCCCCGCGGTCGTGATCGGACTCGGACAGTCGTATTCGGGGACCGCGCAGGGCACGGCCGACTTCGGGCTGCTGCGCGTGCACGCCGACGCGGGGACCACCAACAGCCCGGCGTCGATCGTGTGCCCGGACACTCCCCCGATCGCGGGGTACTCGGGCAGGTCCTTCACCACGGCGTCGGCGACCTTCGAAGACGACGTCACGGTGGGCTCGGCGTCCGGCCTGCCGGCCGGGACCCCGAAGCATCTCCACTTCACCGCGGTGTTGGCCGCGTCCGCCAGCGGCAACGGCTCGTACGGCGGCAGCGATCCGACGCACGCGGTCGTCCAGTACAGCATCAGCGCCTCGGTCCTCGTCGGGTCGCCGAGCGTGAACACGTCATTCGATGCGGGCATCGCCAGCACCTTTCCGTCGAACGGCCAGTCGAGCGGCGAGGCGGACGTCACGGTCGGAACGGTCGTGCGGTTCACGGGTTCGCTCACCGCGACTGCGCAGGCCGCCGGCAACGGCGCCGCCGATGCGACTGCCGACGCCAGCAACACCGCGCACGCGTTCATCGATTCGGACGATCCCGACGTCGTCCTGACGAGCGCGAGTCTCCACGACTACCGGTCGGGAGCGGTCTCCTCCACCACGACGACGACCACGCCCGGCACCTCGTCGACGACCAGCACGTTGGCCCCGGGTACGACCGTCCAGCCGCTGAGCGGCAAGAGCATGCTGCTCAAGGACTCGCTCGTCCCCAAGAAACGGAAGGCGGTCTTCACGTCGAAGGATCCGGCGTTCTCGATCACCGGGTTCGACCCCAGGATGGGCGGGGCCGAGGTGCGGCTGTTCGGGCCGAACACGGGCTCGTCCGACGTCTGGACGCTCCCCGCGACGGGCTGGACCTTCAAAAAGCGGGCGTATCACTATGCCGACGGAAGCCAAGCACACGGGCCTGTCGTCGCGGCCAGCCTCGCGAACGGGAAGATCACGGTGAAAGCGAAGGGTGCGGGGATCACCTACCCGCTTCTGGGAACCGTGCCCCAGCAGGCGATCGCCGTGGCGCTCGTCTTTCCGGCGTCGCCGGCTACGCCCAACGCCGTCGTCTGCGCCGACTTCCCCGGGACGCGTGGCGCGATCAAGTCGGACACACCCAAGAAGGGCGTCTTCAAGGCGGTGGACGCCGACGCGCCTGCAACGTGTCGCGCGCTGCGCTGACGCAACAGACGCCCGACGAACCGATCGGCCTCGGGTCGTCTAGACATCCACGACGACATCCACGGCTCCTCGCGCGGTCAGTCGTCGAGCCGCAGGCCGTTCGCGGTGTCGCCTGCCTGCGGATCCGCCTCCTGGAGGAACGACCCCGCGAGAACGCCCGGCCCATCCTCGGTCGACCAGTTGGCGCAGTCGAACCGTTCTCCTGCGATCGTGATCCTTCCGGTGCCGATGCGCGGGTCGCCGTTCAGGAACTCGCCGGTGACCGCGCCCGTCGTGTAGACGAACGGCTGATCGGACGGGTACGCCTGCGTCGCGCAGTCGGGAGCCGGCGGATTCACCTGGATCGTCGACTGCGCGCAGGCGAGGACGACGGTACCCGGACCGCTGCTGGCGCCGAGGCCCGTCGTGATGGCGATCGGGTTCCCGCTCAGGCCAGGGCCCACGCTGTCCTGCTGGACGAGGACGTCGGCCGGGGCGCCGCCGTTGCAGAGGACGTGGCCGGTGCAGGAGGTGACGCGGCCGCAGAAATACCCGAATGCGCCACCGAGGATCGGGACGCGGAAGAACACCGGCGCGCCGAGGGTGATGTTCGCGCTACCGTTGGCCTCCGGAGCGTCCGCCACGAGGTCGAATGCGCCCTCGGGCAGGCCGAGCGCGACGCTCGTGCCGAGCGCGGACGAGTAGAGCGCACCGCCGAAGGAGATGTGACGGGTTCCGAGCGGCGGCGGGGCGCTGGTGCGACAGTTGTATGCGCACGTCGCCCCCTGGGGCGGATCGCATTCCTCGCCACAGGCCGCATTCACGATGCCGTCGCCGCAGGTGGCACCGTCCTCGCGCGCGCACGTCGACGAGCAGCCGTCGCAGCTCGTCGGGTTGCCGTCGTCGCACTCCTCGGCGCCGCAGCGGACGCCGTCGCCGCAACCGGCGGTCAGCGTGCACTTGGACGTGCAGCCGTCGCAGTCGTCGGTGTCGCCGTCGTCGCACGCCTCGCCCGCTTCCATCACGCCGTTGCCGCAACCGGCGACGGCAGTGCACTGCAGGCTGCATCCGCCGACCCCGGGCGGCTCGCATTCCTCGCCGCACGCCGCGTTGACGATTCCGTCGCCGCAGAGGAGGCCGATCTCGACGTGACAGCTCGCGTCGCAGCCGTCGCAGTCGTCGGCATTGCCGTCGTCGCACTGCTCGGCGCCGCAGCGGGCGCCGTCGCCGCAGCCGGACTCGAGCCGGCAGCTCGCACTGCACCCGTCGCAGTCGGCGGTGTTGCCGTCGTCGCATTCCTCGCCCGGCTCGATCCGATGGTTGCCGCAGGCGGCGCCCGGCGGAGGCAGCTCGAGCTTGACGAACTTTCCCTGTCCGCGCTCGCCCGGCCCCGGGGGCTCGTTCGAGGTGCACGTCCAGATGTTGTTGTCGGGATCGAACTCGATCTCGCGCGTGAAGCTCGCTCGCGTCGGCAGCGGGAAGGCCGTGAACCGCGCCGTCTCCGGCTCGAAGCGGATCAGCGTGTCGGAGTTGGAGCCGTTGATCCACACCTGACCGGTCTTGCGATTGGCGTTGAGGTTGTAGGGCGTCTCGGACGTCCCGAATCCGGGCGGTCCCTGCACGCCCGTCGGCATCGGGTAGACCTTCCAGCGCTCGATCGTCGGATCGAACCGTCCCAGCACGCCGGAGCCGTATCCCGGCACCCAGGCGATGCCGTCCTGGTCCGCGGAGAGCCGCCGCGGGCCGTAGAACGGCGGACGCCACGCCTTCATCGTGTCGCCGACGGGATCGTAGTGGCCGATGCGATCGCCGAACAGTTGCGACCACCAGACCGTGTCGTCCGGCGCGGTGTCGCAGCCGTAGGCCACGGGAATGGACAGACCGACCTCGGCGGGATCGGCTTCCGGCAGGCGCTTGTACGTCCACGTCGCCGACGGCGGATCGAACCGCGCGAGGTGGTTCGACTTCGTCATCGTCATCCAGATCTGGTCGTGCGAGTCGAAGCGCAGCGTGTGCGGGTACGCCCCCTGATCGTCGCCGATCCGCGGCAGCGGGAAATAGCTCGGCGTGCTCCCGTCGACGGGCACCTCGGCCAGGCTGTCGCTGCCCGCCTGCGTGATCCACATGGTGCCGTCCGGACCGCGCTCGATCGAATGCGAGCCGCCGACGAACGGATAGACGCCGCGCTCGCTGGTCGCCGGATCGATCCAGCGCAAGCCGGCGTCGGCGTACACGCGGCTGTCGGCTCCGAGCTCGAGGTCGTGGCAGCCAGGACTGCTGGTCGCGGAACCGAGGACGTATTCGTAGAGGACCGCGTTCAACACGTCGCCGGACGGCGGCGGCGGGATCGGCAGCGTCGGGTAGGTCGCGTTCGGTCCGTAGGTGTCGATGACGTTCTGGACGAGGAGATCGCGCGTTTCCTGAAAGTAGGGCGGCAGGTTCGTCATCATGCGCGTCAGCACGCTGCGCCACTGCTCCTCGGTCTTGGCGCGCCGGAAGCGATACGCCCCGATCTGATGGCAATTGCCGCACGAGAGCGTGAAGTCGCCGCGGATCTTCGCGTCCGGCCACTTGTCGAGCAGGAGCGAGAACCACGCGCTCGCCGGCAACTGCTCGTTCGTGTTCGCGGTCGGTGCCATCGTGAAGTCGATCCGCGTCGCGTGACCGTCGGCGAGCATCACGTCGGTCTGCACCGTGTCCGTGTAGCCGATCAGCCGTGCGCGCAGACGGTACGTTCCCGTGCGCTGTCGTGGGAAGACGTAGCGCCCGTCCGCCTTTGCGAAGACCGAGACGGTTTCGAGCCGCGCGTCGTCGATCAACGTGACCATGGTCCCCGGCAGCGGGATGCGCCCGGAGCCGTCGACGACGCGCCCGGCGAGCAGGATGGTGTGGTCGGGTTTGCAGACGACGCCGTTGGCCTTGCCGGTGCACGCGAGCACCGACGCGAAGCAGTCGTCGCCGATCTTGAGGATCTGCTTCACGAACCGTGGGGGATTGCCGAGATCGAGCGCGTCCAGGTCGACGTTGGCGAAATGGGCGGCGAGCCGATAGCCGCCCCGATTCTGCCGCAGCGAGAGACTCGCGCCGCTGGCGCGGTACACGAGATGCCGCCCGCCGCGATAGGACGTCATGGCACCGGCGTCGAGCGTGACCTTCCCGACGGGCTCGCGGTCGGCCTCGATCGCGAACACGATGGGCTCGTCGGTCGGTGCGATGGTGATACCCGACGGCACGACGAAGGTCGCTCCGTTGCTCGCGACCTTGCCCGTCCCGCTGCCATGCCGTATGGCGCGCAGCACGCCGGGACCGAGCGCGATCTCTCCATTCGGACAGAGGGGCTCGGCGCGCACGACCGCCGGCAAGGCACAGAGGAATGTCAGGGCGAACACCGTCTTCCATCTGTTCATCATGCGCCGCCCCCCGGGTCGCGGACTCGATGCGTGATGGTGCTACCACGACTTCCGACCGGTGCGAACAAAATACATGACGACATATCCATCGACTCGGCGCGGCATCATCGTGCTGGCCCTACTGTCGCTACTCGGGCCGGGCTGCGATGGCCGTCCACGCGAGGCCTGCGAGCCGGTGCCGCCGCTGGGGACCTTGGGGACGATCTGCGGCTTCACGAACCCGGAGGACATCGAGGCCGTCCCCGCGGCGGGCTTGCTCGTCGTCAGCCAGATGCGTGGGCGCGACGGCGCCGGCGGAGCGCTCGTCGCGCTCGTCCCGCCGGTGACGACGCCCCATCCGCTCTGGCCGACGGGCGATGGCGCTCGGGACGTCGGGACGGGACCCGTATCCGGCGATCCCGCGTGCACGACGCCGCCGGCGGCCGACGTCTTTGCGCCGCACGGGATCGCGTCGGTGCAGACGACCGTGCGCGGCCTCGTCCACGTCGCCGTCGTCGGCCACGGTGGGCGGGAGGCGGTCGAGCTCTTCGATCTGGTGGGGACCGGCAACTCGGCCCGACTCACGTGGCGCGGCTGCGTGCCGCTACCGCCCGACGAGGCAGGGAACGACGTCGCGCTCACGCTCGCCGGCGAGATCGTCGTCGCGAACTTCCAGCCGACCATGAGCGGACTGCGCGGCGCATACTATATGGTGCAGTCGGGTCTCGGATGGCCGACCGGCGACGTCATCGTGTGGCGCGCCGGCGAGGGATGGCATCATGTGCCGGGGACGGCGGCGGCGGGCGCCAACGGTGTCGCGGTCTCGCCCGACGGGAAGACGCTCTTCTATGCCGAGACCGGCGCGGGGCGCGTGGCCCGCGTGCCGCTGGCGGGTGGCGGGTCACCGGCCTTCGCGATGACGGGCGGCACTCCGGACAGTCTCGCGTGGGCGTCACGCAAGACGCTTCTCGCCGCCGTGCACACGGACCGGACCGGCTTGCTCGCGTGTCTCGTCCGGCGTCCCTGCCGGAGCGCGTGGGCCGTCGTCGAGATCGACCCGGAGTCTCTCCGCACGAGCGAGCTCCTGCACGACGACGGCCAACTGATCGGTGCCGTCACCTCGATGGCGGAGCTCGACGGTCGCTTCTACTTCGGGGCGGCCTTCGGCGACCGCATCGGCGTGTGGCGTCCCGCCGAGTGAACGGGCGCGAACGTGACCGTCAAGGTGCGTGAGGCATGATCGTCAGCGAGGCACGCCACGACCCTTGCCGCTGGCATCAGCGCCGTTCGGAGGAGCTCGACCTTCACGCCGGTCGCAGGCGGCCAGGATAGGCCGCCGCCGCGTCAGTGCTTCGCCTTGAGTGTCTTTCCGTCGTTCCGCACGACGTCGTCCGACGTGAACTCGGCGCCGACGCAGTAGCCGCCGTCACCGTGCAGCTCCGCGCGGATCGGCGCTGACACGCCGGCGAGCGTCGAGACCGAGAGGTGCGGGCCCTTGCCGGTCACCTTGAAGCGACCCCGTGCGTCGCGAAGGCCAGCGTCGAGGGAGGCGGTCTGGATGCCGTCCGCCGATCCCGTGCGGTCCTTGTAGGTGTAGAGGCCAGCGAGGACCCCGCGCGGGTCGCGTCGGGAGCTCCAGCACGGCACCGCGCCGCAGGTTCCTGCGGGAGGAATCTCCGCCGCCAGGAGGATGTGACCGGCGGCGTCGAACACGCAGACGCGATGCGCCGCGCCCTGGTTCGGATCCTCGATCTCGTACAGTCGGCCGGACTCGAGCTTCCAGGTCAGCTTGTCCGGCCTGGCCGCGACGCCGTCGTTCAGGACGAGCGTGCTGCGGCGACCGTTGTCGCACGCAGGTTGTGGGGCGACCAGACAGCCCACATCCGGGACGCACCGCCCGCACACACCACAGGCGACGCCGTCACACAGTCCCGCACGACAGGCACCGTCGCTGACGCACCGGCCGGCGTCGTCGCATGCGGCGCCGTCGGGTTCGACGCTCGTGCAGGTGACGGAACAGCAATCGCCGTCCACGGTGTTACCGTCGTCGCAGGCTTCGCCGGGCTCGACGACGCCGTTGCCGCAGCGCGTGTCACCGACGAACCCGTCGAGTCGATAGATGAACGAGATCGAGCTCTCGTACCCTGCGACGATCCGACCGCTGGGCTGCACCGCGACGCTCACGATCGGGTAGTCCGTGTGGACGGCGCCGGCGACACCGAACTCGTCGTCGAGGACGCCGTCTGGCGTGAGCCGCGACAGGACGCCGCCGCCAAGGTAGATCGGGCTGCTTCCTCCCGTCACGATTCGGCCCTGGGCGTCGTCCGCGATCGCCACGGTGGGGCCGGGAATCTCCACGAATCCATCGGATCCGAAGGCAAGATCCAGCGTGCCGTCGGCCGTGAGGCGCGCGACGTCGATGACCGGGTCCGAGAACCCGACGACGACCGCGCCGTCGGGCTGCAGGACGAGGCCGATGATCGGCGCCTGCCGTCCGGCGAACACGAAGGCACCCTGATTGCCGAAGCTCGTGTCGATCTGACCGGCGGACGTCATACGGACGACCGCGGGCTCGCCGTCGACCGTCCCGCCGGCGACCACGAAGGCATCCGATGTCACCGCGACGGCGCTCGTGTCGCGGAGGCCGGCCGACGCGACACCCTGATCGCCGAAGCTCATGTCGCGCATGCCGTCGTCGCTGTAACGGCCGAAGCGCGATCCCAGCGCGAGGAACCCACCGTTGGGCAGCGCGGCGAGCCGCCCGTAGCGGACGGTCGGGCCCTCGTCGATTCGTCCGTCCTGGCCGAACGTCTCGTCGATCGTGCCGTCTGGACGATGACGGATCACCTCGCCGTCGTTCACCACCTCCAGGACGCCGCCGTCCGCCTGCGGCGCGATGCTGATCGCCGCCAATGGAACGTAGTGCCCGATCGGGAGCTTCGGCTGCCATGCGATGCCGCCCGCCCCGAAGCGCGGATCCAACGAGCCGTTCGGCAGGTACTGCGCGATCGGCGCGTCGAACCCGAAGCGATTGAGGAACGGCGCGACGACCAGCCCGCCGTCGCTGCGGACGGCGATGTGCGTCGCGGAACCCGTCACCGCGAGCGCGCTCTTGCCGTCCGAGAAGCCGGCGTAGGTGCCGAACGTCGCGTCGACGTCTCCGGGGCGGGCCCACGCACGGCCGCTCACGAGGCTGGCGACCGCGAGGACGATCACGATCGAATGACCCACCGCGGTCGCGATAACAGCGCGTCGCGCGCGCTGTCAAGAAAAGTTTCGTCGAATGGTCCGCGTCCGCGGCAACACGCTCGATGCATCGCCGGCTGCGTCGCGAGAGGCTCGCTCTCTTCCGGCTCGCCGAAGATAGCCTTGGCCGCAGTCGAAGCACCATCAGACGATGGGAAGGACGACCGGCGAAGTTGACCGAGCCGCATCGTATCGGATGTCCATGCCCGGTCGTCGCCCTCGGCTCCCTCCGGCTTGCGCGGCGCGTACGACGTGCGATCGGTGCCTTGCCAGCCCAATGTCGTGGGTCTGCCGGCGCGGCGGTCGTCAGGCGCCCTGGCGATGAGCCCAGTGCCCAGCGTCGAGCACCTGCTGGTCACGACGGCACGGGTGTGCCGACAACGGAATGATCGTGAGCCGCGGGTGAGTCCGCCCGAGCCGACATCGCTGCGCTTGTGAACCTGGGGCTCCGCGGACACCGTGGATCTCGTGACGAGCCGTCGATGGATCGGGGGGGCCATCGTCATCATGCTCGGCGTTGCCGCGGGCGTGCTGCACGGCTCCGCGGCCGTGCCGCGCGTCGGAGCCCGCCTCGTGGACGGTCGCGACGGACGTCCCATCGCAGGCGCAGTCGTGCAGCTGAACACGGAGGCGTCCTCCGTTCTCGCCCTCGGCCACCCTGTCACTGTGACACTCGACAGCCGCTGGCTCCGGACCGGCAACGACGGCGGCTTCGAGTTCCCCGGCCGCTCGCTGCCGGTGTGCGTGACGTGTACCGGCTGGACGACGACGCTCCTGATCGTCGCGCCTGGCCACGAGCACTTCTGGCGCCATTGGGAGCTGTCCGGATTGCCCCCTAGTATCCTGGCGGTCGTGGAGCCCCTCGCGCTCGCGCGCGAGCCCTTCGCCTCCAACGATCGCAACCTGGACAACCGCTGCGATCTGTTCGACGGCCGGTACGTCCGGGGCGCCGTGATTGGTCGCGACGCGGCGGGCGCGTGCGCGGCGACGGTGGACGCATGGCGGGCGACGCGTTCCACGGAGGCAGCGCTGCCGCGCGGCGTGGTGGTGCGTGCGCCCGGTGCTCGTTTCGACCGCGTAGCGCTCACCGACGACGCCTTCGTGGCACGCGACTCGCGCACAGGCCTCGGCATGGCCTGGAAGAACAACGGGCAACCGGCCCCCTATGGCGACGTTGAAAGCCTCCTCAGTCGAATTCACGATGACCCACGCGCACCGTGCACGCCGCGTCCTCGACGCGACATCACGCCATGGACGCTCGAGAAGCTCTTCGGCGAGCGGCGGCCCGTCGCGTTCGAGGCGCTCTCGTCCGACGACGTGCTGGCCTGCGCGCCGCAGATTTACGACGTGTATTTGTCCGCCCGCGATGGCGGCCTCCATCGTGTCCGGTCGGGCTTCGCCGGCAAGCCGTACGACGACGATGGGCAGTTTCGCCAACGCGTCGCCTCGGCGCTCGGCGACCGTCGCGTGGTGGATATCGCGGCGGTCCCAGGGTCCCCCTTCGTGTACGTCGTGACCGGCGACGAGTTCGTCTATCGCTTCGCGCCCGACGGGGTCCCGGAGGAGCGATACGTCGAGTGACCGGCACCCGATAAGCAACCGGTTCGCTGAACTGGTCGGGCTACCGTGCCTACGTCCCTCCCAGGGTCGTCGATGCCTGTCCCTCGGTGCCGCCCATCGGGAGGCAGCGTCATGCGCGGATGCACTCACGCCATCGTGTCGAGCGCGCTCTGCAGCGATGGCGTCTCGCGCTCGTAGCCGCTCACTCCGCTTCGAGCAGGAACGACAGATCGTCGCGCGTGAGCGCGCGCCCGAACCCACCCTCGCCCAGCACGTCGCGCACCAGCGCCGCCTTGCGCTGCTGCAGCTCGAAGATCTTCTCCTCGATCGTCCCGCGCGCGATGAGACGGAACGCGATGACGGTGCGGTCCTGGCCGATGCGGTGCGTGCGGTCGATGGCCTGTGCCTCGACGGCCGGATTCCACCACGGGTCGAACAGCACGACGTAGCTCGCCGCGGTGAGGTTGAGCCCGGTACCGCCGGCCTTGAGCGAGATCAGGAAGACCGACGGCCGCTCGTCGGTCGTGAACGCCGACACCACTGCGTCGCGCTTCACCGTGCCGCCGGTGAGCATGTGGTACGGGATGTCGCGCTCCACCAGCGTCGTGGCGATGAGCTTCAGGCACTCGACGAACTGCGAGAACACCAGCACCTTGTGGCCCTCGGCGAGGAGCGGCTCGAGGATCTCCAGCAGCGCGTCGAACTTGCCCGAGCCGATCGACGCCGCACCACCCGCCAGCGCCGGGTGGCAGCATATCTGCCGCAGACGCGTCAGCGCGGCGAGGATGTCGATGCGGTGACGGCGCAGCGTCGGGTCGTCGTCGGCGAGCGACGCCACCAGCGTGCGGCTCTTCGCCAGCTCGGCGAGGTAGAGCTTGCGCTGGCCCGTCGTCAGCTCGCAGTCGCGCCGCTCCTCGATGCGGTCGGGCAGGTCGCGCGCGACGTCGCGCTTGAGGCGTCGCAACAGGACCGGACGGAGGCGCGCGGCAAGCAGCGTGCGGACGTGGGGCGGGGCGTCGGCGCGATCGTAGCGTCCGGTGAAGAATATCCGGCTGCCGAGGTAGCCCGGATTGATGACGCTCATGATGCTCCACAGGTCGAGCGCGCGATTCTCCAGCGGCGTGCCGGTGAGCGCGATGCGATGTCGCGCCGTCAGCGCCTGCGCGGCGCGCGTCACGGCGGCATCGGGGTTCTTCACGTTCTGCGCTTCGTCGAGGATGAGCGCGCGCAGCGGCAGCGTCTTCCACGCCTCGACGTCCTGGCGCAGGAGGGCGTAGTTCGTGATCAGGAGATCGTACTCTGCGGCCGCTTCGCGGCTCGCGTGTCGACCGGTGCCGCGCTCGAGCACGAGTACGCGCAGCCCGGGCGTGAACCGCTCGGCCTCGCGCCGCCAGTTGTGCACCACCGACGCCGGACAGACGACGAGACTCGGTCCGCCGCCCGGGTTCTCCGCCTGGAGATGGGCGAGCCACGCCAGTGCCTGCACCGTCTTCCCGAGGCCCATGTCGTCGGCGAGGATGGCGCCGAGACCGAGTCCCGACGTCCAGACGAGGAAGTCGAGTCCCTCGTGCTGGTACGGTCGCAGGGTGGCGTGCAGACCGGCGGGCAGCGGAACCTTCGGCAGCCCCTCGAACGATGCCACCCGCAGGCGCA
>DASYLJ010000206.1:0-43386 GCA_036009625.1 Binatia bacterium | reverse complement strand
AGGCCGTGGTGCTCGAAGAACCGGACGACCCAGGACGCCGGCATGGCCAGCACCCCTGCGGGCGGCGCCGACCAGATCGCCGCCGCCATCGGGACCAGATACCAGTCGCGCAGCTCCCGCGAGTAGCCGTGGGCCGTCAGGTGCTCGTCGATCGTGGCGGTGTCACCCGACCGGGCCAGACCCGCGGCCTCGCGATTGAAGCGCAGGATGTCGCGCACCAGGCGATGGAACGCGGGCCGCACGACGTTGCGCGGCTGCGCCAGCAACGCCCCCAACGAGCGGCCGCCGTACTCCAGGTCACCGTCGTCGCAACGGACGCTGAAGCTCATCTCGCTCGACTGCGTCGCGACGCCGAGCTCCGCCAACAGCCGCGCGAAGTGCGGATAGGTGCCCTGATCGTAGACGACGAATCCGGTGTCGACGGCGTAGGTCTCGCCGTCGACCGCCACGCGGACCGTGTTCGTATGCCCGCCGGCACGGTCGTTCGCTTCGAAGACCGTGACCTCGTGCGCACGCGCCAGGAGCCGCGTGGCGACGAGGCCCGCAATGCCGGCGCCGATGATGGCGACCCTCACGACGGCACGCTCGGCGGCGACACGACACGGTTCGGCACTCCGGATTGCTCATAGCCGACCGCTGCGGATATCTCGATCGAAATGCCCGCGCCCTCTGGGTTCGCGCCGCGCCCTCTTGAGATAGTGATGCTCGATCCATATCGTCCGGCGCGATGACGAGCCTCACGATCGACGACGGGATCGCCAACATCACCATGGACGACGGCAAAGTGAACGCGCTGTCGACGAGTCTCCTGGGCGCGCTCGGCAGCGCGCTCGACGAGGCCGAGGCGGCGGGCGCGATCGTCGTCCTGCGCGGGCGGGACGGCATGTTCTCGGCGGGCTTCGACCTCGGCACCTTCAAGCGCGGCTTCGACGCCACCGTCGAGATGCTGCGCGCGGGCGCGGCCATCATCGACCGTCTGCTCTCGTTCCCTCGGCCCGTGCTGACCGTCTGCGCCGGTCACGCCTATCCGATGGGCGCGTTCCTGATGCTCGCAGCCGACGTGGGCATCGCCACCGCGGGACCGTGGCGCATCGGCATGAACGAGGTCGCGATCGGGTTGACGTTGCCACAGTTCGCGATCGAGCTGGCGCGTCATCGCCTGACGCCACCCGGGTTCGCCCGCATCACCACCGCCGCCATGTTCAGTCCCGAGGAGGCCCTGCGCCTCGGCTATCTCGACCGGGTCGTCGACGCCGCCCAGCTCGACGCGGTGGTCCAGGAGGAAGCGGCGCGGCTCCGGCAGCTGGACATGCCGAGCTACGTGGCGACGAAGGCGCGCGTCAACGAGCACGCGCTGACGGCCCTGCGCGCGGCGGTCGCCGCCGAGCTCGGCCCGTCAGCCACGGGCGTCGCCTGATGCGTCAGTGGAAGCTCGCGCGCAGGTTGCGCAGGTACTGATCGAAGGTGCTGATCCGGATCAGCCCCAGACGCGGGAACTCGACGTCGAGGATGACGTACACCGCCGCGGCCATGGCCAGCACGAAGCCGAGCACGTGGAGCCAGCTCCGCGAGATGGCGCCGGCCATGCCGTACCCGGCCAGCATCGCGCTCGCCAACGCCAACGCGAAGAGCATCGCGAAGATGACGGGGGGCGGATGCATGCGCATGGCCGCCGTCCGCGTCGTCGTGACGTCGAACATGTCGTTCAGCGCCGGCAGCAGGAGCATGGTCGCGGGGGACCCCTCCGCGCTCGAGGCCGCCACCGCGTTCGTCCAGATGGACTGCTGTATCGTCACCGAGCGCGCGTATTCGGTTTCCGCCGCCGCGATGTTCGGGAACATGTCGTAGGTCTTGATGCGCGAGTCGAGGTAGGCGCGGAACTGATCACGGAGCTGCGTCTGGGCGCTGGCCGACAACAGATCGAGCCGCAGCCAGGCCGTCCCGATCGCGTTGACTTCCTGCACGATCAGCTCCCGGCGGGCATCGAACCGCGTCGCCGCGCCGGAGAAGCTGAAGGCGAGCAACAGCCCGAGCAGTCCGAACACCGCCCCGTCGACGGCCGCGATCCCTGCCGTCGCCCCCTCGGGATCGCGGGCGCGGCGCCAACGGCCGATTCGCCATCCGATCTCCAGCGAGATCAGCATGCCGACGAAGAGCGCCAGCGAGAACGACCACGCCACGATGGTCGAATCCCATCCACGTCCCGACTCGATGAGGTCCATCGAGGCATCGGATGCCGGAACGAGCGTCGCGCCGCAAACCCAACGCTACATCGCTGGCGCCCGGAACGGCACGCGCCGCCGTCCGTACCGCCCGCGCTGCACGTTCTCGAGATACGGCAGCAGCGCATCCACGAAGTCGTTGGCCGGATAGGCCGAGTTCGGATCGTTGTGCGAGTAGGTCTCGTGACGATCGAGCAACGTCACCTGCTGCGACGGGATGCCCGACTGCGCGGCGAGGATCGTCGCCGCGTCGAGCACGCGCTGTCCGCCGAGCGCGGCGCCGAAGGCATAGATCAGGAGCCGCTTCGGCAGGTCGTGCCCGTGGGTCGCGCGTACGTCGAGCACCGCCTGCGCGGGATTCGCATTGCCTGCCGCGACCGCACCCGAATCGATCGTCAATCGCTGCGGGTGGTACCATGCCGTGCCGTCGAGCCCGAGGAGTCCCATGCCCGAGAACATCTCGGCGAAGCGCTGGATCGGCGTGATCTCGCCCGCCTGGTCCCAGCCGCGCGGATCACCGCTCGCCGCCAGGTGACCGAGATGCGCCTGCGCCGCGATGAGCCCGGGCGGCGAGGTCTCGGTGTCGAGCGCGTAGCCGTACTGGCCGAGGTTGGTGACCGGGATCGGCGGCTTCAGGTTCGCCGGCAGCAGCGGCCATGCTTGGCCGAGCGACGGCGCGTCGGGATCGAGCAGCGCTCCCAACGCGCCGGTGGCGTTGAACAGCCCCGTGAACGGCGCCGGGATGCCCCCGAAAGTCAGCCACGGCGTCGCCGTCTGGAGCGCCTGCAACGATGCCGTCGCCTGCGCCGCCGTCACCGGCGTCGGGCCGCTGCCGCCGTCGATGAAGACGAGGCCGTCGAGATCCTTGGCGCCGGCCTCGCCGTCGAAGTCCCAGGTCGCATACGCGGTCGTGATCGAGCCACCGAGCGAATGACCGCCCATGACGATCTTGCGCGCGTGCTTCTTCGCCGACAGCACGACGCGACGGAGGTCCTCGACCTCGACCCGCATGCCCCAGCCGCGGCCGAACGCCACGTCCTCGTCGTCGATGAACTGGAAGTGCGGCGTGATCGCGGGGTTGGTGACGAACCCGAGGTAGTAGTCGAAGAGCTCCTGGTTGCTCGCGAGCAGCCCCTGCTTGGCGCGATCGAGGACGGAGTGATCCTCGAGCAGGTTCTCGCGCCGCTCGACCGCCCACACCTGCCAGCGGCGGGTGTTCTCCACGATCGTCCGCGCCAGCGGCGCGAAGTAGGCGGCGCTCGCCGACGTCCCGGGATTGAGGATCAGGATGTTGCGCGCGTTCGCCGGCCCGATCTTCAGGATGCCGACACGATCGAGATCGTTCGGGGTCGCGGGATCGTCGAAGCCCGCGATCGTCTCGTACCGCTCGGGCACCTCCGCCGCGACGATCGATGCGCGGGTGACGAGGGCTATGGCGGCGAGCAGCAGGACGACGTTCCGGGCGGTGATCTGCATGACGTTCCTCCCCGTGGACACGATGGGTCGAACCTCGCCCGGTGCTCCCGAATCGTCAAGCACGAATCGACGACGCTGCGCGCCAAAGCGGCACGGGTGGCGGCGGCGCGCCGACGCTGCTAGCCCGACGACATGAAGCTCTACTGGCACCCCTTCTCCGTCTTCCCGCGCCGCGTCCAGATCGCCCTGCGTGAGAAAGGCGTGCCGTACGACGACGCGCTCGTCGATCTGCCCGGCGGTGCCCACCGCGCCGCGGCGTTCCGTCGGCTCAATCCGTTCGGGCAGGTCCCGGTGCTGGAGGACGGCGACCTCGTGCTGTCGGAGTCGATCGCCATCCTCGAGTACCTCGACGAACGCCATCCGACGCCACCGTTGCTCGCCGCCGATCCGGTGCGACGCGCGCTGGCGCGCCAGCTCATGCTGTGGAGCGGCGACTACCTCGCGCCGGCGTGGAAGGCGTGGATGGCGTTGCACTTCGTGCCCGACACACGTGCCGACGATCCGGCCGTCGTGCAGGGTCGCGCCGACGTCGCGGCGCATCTCGACGTCCTCGCCGAGCGCCTCACCGGCGCGGACTGGCTCGTCGGCGACTACTCGCTCGCCGACGTGTGCTACGCCCCGTTCGTCACGACGTTCGCCATGGTCGGTCTCGGCGATCTGCTCGACGCGCGGCCGGCCGTGCGCGCCTGGGTGGAGCGGCTGAACACCCGACCGTCGATTCGCGACACCGCACCGGCTGCACCCGGTTGACCCTCCAGCACCACCGCGCTACGGCCACCGCCAACTTCAACGCGGACGACGAGGTACGGCATGGCGACGGTAGGAGTCATCGGAGCGGGCGCATGGGGCACGGCGCTGGCGAGCCACGCGGCGCGCCTGGGTCACACCGCGACCCTGTGGGCGCTCGAGGCCGACGTCGTCACCGACGTCAACGAACGGCACCGCAACACTCTCTTCCTCCCCGAGCTCGACCTGCCGCCGGCGCTGCGTGCCTCGAGCGATCTCGCTACCGTCGTACGCGACGCCGAGCTCATCATCCTGGTCCCGCCGTCGCAGTTCCTCCGCTCCGTCGCGACCCGCCTCGTCGGCATGGTGCCGCCCGGCGCGCGCCTCGTCGTCGCCACCAAGGGCATCGAGGAAGGATCGCTGAAGCTGCTGTCCGAGGTGCTGGCGGAAGTGCTCCCCGAGGTCACGCCCGATCGCCTCGCCTTCCTCTCCGGGCCGAGCTTCGCCAAGGAGGTCGCACAGGGGAAGCCGACGGACGTCGCCGTCGCGAGCAAGGACATGGTCGCCGCCCGCCCGGTGCAGATGCTCCTGCACGCCCCACACTTCCGCGTCTATGCGAGCGCCGATCCCATCGGCGTGCAGGTGGGCGGCGCCGTGAAGAACGTGCTCGCGGTCGCGACCGGCGCCTGCGACGGCCTCGGCTTCGGTCACAACGCGCGTGCGGCGTTGATCACGCGCGGCCTCGCCGAGATCACGCGACTCGGCGTCGCGCTCGGCGCCGATCCGCTCACTTTCCTCGGCATGGCCGGCGTCGGCGATCTCGTGCTCACGTGCACCGGGGACCTGTCGCGCAATCGCACCCTCGGCATGCAGGTCGCCGCCGGCGCCGACCCGCAGGCCTACCTGGCGGCGCGACGCTCGGTGGCCGAGGGCTTCTTCACCGCGGCCGCCGCCTACGATCTGTCGCGTAAGCTCGGCATCGAGATGCCGATCTCGACCGAGGTCTACCACGTGCTGCACCAGGGGCGACCGCTCGGCGACGCGGTCCGCCGCCTGCTCGAGCGCGAGTCGAACGACGAGCTGTACGGCATCCGCCAGGGCGCGGCCTGACCACGAGGTCGCGACGAGATCGCGTTCTGGGCCGCCCTACTCCTGGTCAACACACTCTGCTATCCGGGTCCGCTCGCATCGTATCTCCCCATCCCGTCACACCCCGAGCCTCCGGGCGCCGCCCGGAAGAAAGAAGACCCCCGATGAGGACATCCCGAGGAGCCGTCCTGGCCGTCACCGGCATTCTGGCGCTGGCCGCGTGCGCCAAGCAGCCCCCGGCGCCGCCGCCGCCGACCGTCGAGACCACGACGACCGAAGGCAACGGCAAGATCGAGCAGACCAGCGTCGTCACCGTGACCGCCACCGTCACGGCCATCGATCAGGCGACGCGCAAGGTCACGCTGCTCGGCCCCGACGGGGACAGCCTGCAGATCACGGTCGGGCCCGAGGTCCGCAACCTTGCACAGGTGAAGAAGGGCGACCTCGTCGTCGTCGGCTACCAGGAGTCGATCGCGCTCGAGCTCAAGAAGAAGGGCAGCGTCGATCCGGGTGTGGCCGCCGCCGCGGTGACCGATCGCGCCAAGGTCGGCGACAAGCCCGGTGGCGGTGCCGCCGACTCGGTCACCGTCGTCGCGACGATCACCAAGGTCGACAAGACGAACAACAAGGTGACGCTCAAGGGTCCGGAAGGCGGCCTCGCCGTCGTCAAGGTGAAGGATCCGACGAAGCTCGAGAAGGTCAAGGTCGGCGATCTCGTCGAGATCACCTACACCCAGGCACTCGCGATCTCCGTCGAGCCCGCGCCCAAGAAGTGACGGCGTCGCGCGGGAGGACGTCGTCACGCGACGCGCCTCCCGCGCACCTCGCCGGCTTCGACGGTGCGGCGCATGCGACGCGGCGCGGGTCTAACGCGATGGCACCAGGCCGCGGGCTTCCAGCTCCCGTGCGGCGATCTCGGCCGCGAGCGCGTGTCCCGCGGGGGCCCAGTGCAGGTCCCAGCCGAAGAATCCGGGCAGCCCATCGCTCGCGCCGAAGGCAGCACGGAATTCGTCGCGCATGGCGACGAACGGGATGTCCCGCCGGGTGAGGAAGTCGGTGAGCAGACGATGCGGCTTGTCGACGTCGCCGTCGCGCAGCCCAGGCGTCATCGCCTGCGCGACCTCCCAGCGCGACGGGGATATCTCCTCGCGCGCGTTGATGATCATGACGGCGAATCGCGCGCCGTCGGCCGTCGCCAGCTGCCGCAGCCGTAGAATGAGGCCGCGAGTGACGCGCCAGGCGTCGCGCCACTGCGCGGGATAGTCGCGCAGGTAGACCTCGAGCGGCGAGGCACCGGCGCGCGTCCCGGGCGCAACGCTCGGCCCGGCGAGGATCAGCAGGCGCTGCACGATCTCGAGGTCCGACACCAGACGGAACGCCGCCGACCGTCGCTGCAGGGTCGACGCCCACGATGCCAGCACGGCGCGGAGCGGATGCTGCGCGCTCAACGGGTGGTTCTCGCGCTGCAGATGGCCGTCGTGCAGATCGAAGTACGGCTTGTCGGGCCAGAAGGCGCTGCCCGACACCAGGCGCCGGCCGTTCTCGAAGACGTCGTTGGTGGTGTCGAACGCCAGCAGGACGAGATCGGGTCGATACCGCCGACCCTCGATCTCGTAATACAGCAGCTCGTTGTCGGTGCCCCATGCCGACACCGCGGCGTTGACGACCTCGATGCGCGTTCCGGGCGGCGCCGCCGCGTTCAGATGCCTGGCGAGCAGCGCGGCGAACGTCTCGTCCTGTGGCACCTGGAAGCCTGCCAGGAACGAGTCCCCCAGCAGCAGAACGCGATAGGCACCGGTGCGCTCGTACGGGACATCGTCCCCGCGCAGCCCCTTCGCGGTGACCGCCGAATAGGTCTGCCACTCGTACTCCCCGTCCACGCATCGATGGGCCCATCCGCGGACTCCCGGACGGTTGCCCCACCCGTAGTCTCGGTTGCGGACCTCCCATCCACCGATGAGGTTCCGGCACCCGAAGGCCTCGCCGAGGCGCGCCAGCCCCTCGCTGGCGACCAGTCCCAGCACCAGGCTGCCCATCACGAGCACGACGGTGAGCGCCCGCGACCGACCCATTCCCGCCTCGTCTGTCATCCGAATGGCCCCGGATTCAAGCGTCGGCGCACACCGGCCGAAAACAGGGACGGACTCGCTCGTCCGCCCCATGCCCGTGCCGTCCACCCCTGCGATCGCCCCCGACGACGCCGTCCTCCTCGCACAACGCCTGCGGGCGGCGACGGGGTCGGGAATCCTCGTCATCTGCCTGCTGTCACTGGCCGACGTCTGGCTGCAGCGCCCCGGCCTGCTCCAGATCACACTGCTCCGGGCCGGCGCGCTGGTGATCATATTCTGGCTGCTGGCGCGCCTCCGGCGCCCCCTGACCTACGATCAGGCGGTCCGACTCGGGGTCGGGGGAACGATCTTCGCGATCACCCTCAACACCACCGTCGGCACCATCGGCGGACAGACGTTCACGCCGAGCATCATCATGGCCGCCATCCCGTTCCTGACGGCCAGCGTCCTGGGGTGGGGGGTGCGCCCGCAGATCATCGTCACGATCGCGGCGCTGATCGGCGGCCTCACCAACGCCATCCTGGTGCGTGGCTTCGACGACTCCGTCGCCAGCTACGCGATCGTCCTGATCGCCGGGCTCCCCCTGTCGGTGGTCACGTCGGTGGTGCTCGGTCGCGAGCGGGCCGCCCGCGCGGCGGCGCTGGCAGCCGTCGCCGAAAGCGAGGCCCGCTTCCGGGCCATGGCCGAGTCCGCCCCGGTGATGATCTGGCTCGCCGACGCCGCCGGGGGCGTCGTCTACGCCAATCGCGCGACGCTCGACTTCCTCGGCCGCGGCGACGAGCTCGCCGACGACTGGACGGCGGTGGTGCATCCCGACGACGTCACGACGATCCGCAACCGCCCCCAGCTCGACACCGACGAGCCCTGGCGCGCCGAGGTCCGCCTCCGCCACCACGACGACGCCTGGCGCTGGGTCCTCGCCACGGTCCTGCCACGTCGCGACGTCGAGGGCAGCACGATCGGCGCGATCGGCACCGCCATCGACATCACCGAGCGTCGCGCCGCCGAGGAGGAAGCCCGCGGTGCGCGTGACGCTGCGCTCGCCGCTGCCCGCACCAAGGCCACTTTCCTCGCCACCATGAGCCACGAGCTGCGCACGCCGATGAACGGCATCCTCGGCATGAGCCGCCTGGCGCTCGACTGCGAGATGGGCGCCGAGGCCCGCGAGCACGTCCAAACGGTGCAGTCGTCGGCGGAGGCGCTGCTCACCGTCATCAACGACGTCCTCGACTTCTCCAAGATCGAGTCGGGCAAGCTCACGCTCGAGCGGGTGCCGTTCGCCATCCGTCGCCTCGTCACGGAGACGCTGCGCGCCTTCGCACCCCTCTGTGGTGACAAGGGCCTGGCGCTCGGCGCCGACATCGACGGAGCCGTCCCCGACGCGCTGGTCGGCGATCCCGGACGGCTCCGCCAGGTGCTCGTCAATCTGGTCGGCAACGCCGTCAAGTTCACCGCCGAGGGCGCCGTCCGCGTCACCATCGGCTGCAGCCTCGACGACGAAGACGTCGCGGTACGCGTCGCCGTCGAGGACACCGGCATCGGCATCGACCCGGCCAAGCAGGCGCACGTGTTCGATGCGTTCACCCAGGCCGACGACTCCACCGCCCGTCGCTTCGGCGGCACCGGCCTCGGCCTCGCCATCTCGCGCCAGCTCGTCGAGCTGATGGGGGGATGCCTCGCCGTCGACAGCACGCCGGGCCGCGGTAGCTCGTTCCACTTCACCGCCCGCTTCGGTCGCGCGCTCCCGGGCGCGCTCACCGAGCCAGCGACCACCGATGCGCCGCAGTTCGTCCGTCCGCTCCGCATCCTCCTCGCCGAGGACAATCCGGTGAATCAGCTGCTCGCCCGCCGCCTGCTCGAGAAACGTGGACACACCGTGATCCTCGCGGGCGACGGTCGCGAGGCGCTCCTGCGCTGGCGTACGGAAGGCGTCGACCTGATCCTGATGGATGTGCAGATGCCGACGATGGACGGGCTCGAGGCGACGGCCCGCCTGCGCGCCGCCGAGGCCGCCACCGGACGCCACGTCCGCATCGTCGCCATGACGGCGAATGCCATGGAGGGCGACCGCGAGCGCTGCATCGCCGCCGGCATGGACGACTACCTCACCAAGCCGATCGATCTACGCGCGCTCGACCGCGCGCTCGGCGAAGCCGCCGCCGCGCTCGCCGCCTGAGTGCGTCGTCGGCTCCGGCCGCAGCACCACACCCCATCCGCCCGCGATCAGCGCACTCACGTGCGCCATGGCGCGCACGAGATCCCACGCGTCGGCGTAGGCGAGGTAGCGCGGCACCCAGCGCGGGTGGAACTTCTCCTTGTACTGCCGCAGCCCCTGGAAGTTGTACCACTGCTCGCCGTGGCGAAAGAGCAGATGCGCGAGACGTTCCGACGCGCGCGCGCCACGCACCGCGCCCACGGTCGAGAGCGGCGCCATGCCCAGGTTGAACGACGCGTAGCCGGCGGCGCGTCCCCACGCGAACAGGCGCGCGAACAGGAAGTCCATCGTACCCGACGGCGCATCGGGAAGATGCCGCATGAGGTCGATGGACAGCTCGATGCCACCCGGGCCCTGCAGCAGGTTCGCGAAGGCCACCACCCGCCCGTCGCCGTCACGGATCACGGCACACGGGAAGGACGTCAGGTAGGTGGCGTCGAAGAAGCCGACCGAGAACTGCTTCTCGTGCGCGTGCTTGCTCGCGAGCCAGGCGTCGGACACGCGACGCAGCTCCGGCAGGAGGTCGCCCACCGCCACCGCAGGCACGATCGCGAACGACAGGCCGTCGCGCTCGGCACGATTCACCGTGCCCCGTAGCGTCTTCTGCGCCGTGCCCGACAGACCGAAGGTACGCAGGTCGACGTGCGCCTCCTCGCCGAGCTTGAAGAAGTGGAATCCACGGTCGTGGAGCGGCGGGATCCAGGTCGCCCCCACCTGATAGAAGAGCGGCCGGCGATCGTGCTCGCTCGCCTGCGCGATCAGCCGATCGAGCAGCATGGTCTCGCCGCCCGGCTGCACGACCGGATCACCGAGCACGACGAGATATGGTCCGATCGCGCGCCACAGACAGAAGCCGCCGCCGTCGTCGTCGAACCAGATCGCCTTGTCGCGGTTGGCGACCGACAGCGCGTTCGTGTCACGGCCGAGGTCGGCGTGCATCGCCAGCGCACGCGCCACCGACGCGTCGTCGGGTGGGGTGAACGTCGACGGCATGCGCAGCAGCATCGCGAGCCCGCCCGCCACCGCGGCCAGGCCGAGCAGGGCCGCGCCGCGCAGGAACCGCGCCACCTCGGCACGATGCGCGAAGTCGAGGAAGTGCACGCTCGCGAGCGCGTCGGGATCGTGCGTGAGCAGTCCGAAGGCGATGAACACGAACACCGCGGCGACGAGCGCGCCGACGCCGCGCCAGCCGAGCCAGTCGCCGTGGCTCGGCTGCCGGAACAGCGGCGCCTGCGCCACCAGCAGTCCGACGGCGCCCGCCAGCACCACCGCCTCCTCGACGTCGAACCCCTTCAGCAGCGCGGCGATGGCACCGAGCGTGGCGCTCAGCACGGCCACGCGGTGCGCCGTCCGGTAGCCTTTGTCGAGCCCACGGGCGAGGACGAGCAGCAGGACGCCCGTCAGCGTCGCGATGACGTGCGACGCCTCGACCAGCGACAGCGGCAGCCATTCCTCGAGCCGCCGCAGGCGATGCACCGTCGCCGGCGACGCCGCGCTCAACAGCAGCATGACGCCGGCACCGCCGACGAGCGTCGCGAGCGCACCGCGCGACAGCGCCACCCAGCGCACGCCACGGCCCGCAGCCACGCGCAGCAGCACCAGCGACGCCGCCGCCCACGGCAGGATGTAGTACAGGCCGCGGTAGACGAGGAGCGCCGCGGGGACCGCGCCGTCGGGCCCATGCAGCGACGCCAGCCAGAAGACGTCGGCGCTCCCGAGCCCTCCCGGAATGAGGCTCATGATGCCGATCGCCTGGCCGAGGAAGAAGCGCACCAGCGCGTAGCCGCCGGCGTCGGCACCCGCCGCACGCAGGACGCAGAGAAACACCGCGCCGGCCAGGCCCCAGTCGAGCACACCCAGCAGCACGAGCCGCATCCACGGCGCCGGGCCCTTGGCCCATCCGAACCGCGAGCGGAGACGGCGCTGCAAGGCACCGAGCCCGAGCGCCAGCACGACGGCCACGACCGGCACCAGCGCGACCACGGTGACGGCGGCGCTGGCGTCGTCGGCGCGCAGACCGATCGCGGACGCGATCACCCAGGCGACCAGCGCGGTCGCGAACGCCACCGCGATGTGGGCGATACCGCGCTGCAGGACGCCGCGCCCCGCCTCGCTGACGGGGTAGAGCCAGAACCGGATCGCCGGACCTGCGACCGGGCCGAGGGTGAGGAAGTTGCTCCACGCGAATGCGAGCACGCCGTACAGCCAGCGGCGACGCGTGACGACGCCGGCGCGGCGCAGGGCGACGACGTCGTAGGCGCCCATGACCGCGAGATTGAGGAGCGTCACCGCACCGGCCGCGGCGATCCAGCGGCGATCGGTGGCGCGCAATGCGACACGCAGCGCCGCGCCGTCGATCGCGTGCAGCGCCTCCCACGACACCACCGCCAGCACCGCTGCCACCAGCACGGGCCAGAGCTGACCCAGGTGCGCGACGATCCACCACGCCAGCGCACGCCATCGTCCCGGCGCCGCCGGCGTCACGGGGTCCCCAGCACGCGGTCGCCGATGGCGGTCGCCAGGCCGTCGGCCGTGCCGCCGAAGTGATGGTCCCCCGGCAGGAGCACGACGTCGACGCCCGGCAGCGACCCGAGATCGCGACACGCGGAATCCCCGTCGTCGTGGCCGGCGAGGCAGATCGTCTTCACGCCGTCGAGCGTGCGGAGCGCGGCGTCCACGCGATGCGCCGGATCGATCGGCGGCGAGCGGACCCAATCGAGCGGATTGACCCGGAACGACGCGCTCGCCGACGGCGCCAGCAACACCAACCCCGCGACCCGATGGCGCGTCGCCGCCGGCAGTCGCGCCAGGGTCACCGGTGCCATCTCGGCCCCGAACGAGTAGCCGCCGAGATAGACCGGAATACCCGCGTCGTCGACGATCGCCAGGACACGTGCGAGATCGGTGGCCACCTCGGACGGCTTCCTGCCGCGCCAGAAGTAGGTGAACGAGCTCCAGCCGATCGTCGCCATGCCGCGCGTCTTGAGCCGTTGCGCCAGACCGTCGTCGATGGTCTGCCAGCCGCCGTCGCCGGAGAAGAACACCATCACGGCCTTCGGGGCGCCGGCGGGCCACACCAGCGTCAGCGGCAGACCGAGCGCCGTCAGGCGGGGGCCCAGCGACTGGGCGATATCCGGCGACGCCGGCCCGGGCGCCGCTGCCACGAGGAACAGCGCGCTCGCCGCCAGCACCAGGGATCGCCACCGTCGCACGCGTGTTCTGCTCACGTCGCTCGCCGCCGGTCGGCCGACGGCACGCATGGAAGATACCCGCGCCGCGAAGCGCGGGTCAACGCGGACGGTCAGACCTGGGGTCGATCGGCCGCGGACGGCTCGGCGTCCACGGACGGCGCCGCCCAGCGCGCCAGCGCGCGCTCGAGGTCGGCGATGCGGATCGGCTTGACGATGTAGTCGTCCATGCCGGCCGCGAGGCAACGTTCGCGGTCCCCCACCATGGCCGAGGCGGTCACCGCCACGATCGGCGTCCGCCGGGGCGACGCCTCCAGCCGTCGGATCTCGGCGGTCGCCTCGAAGCCGTCGAGCTCGGGCATGTGGCAGTCCATGAAGATGCAGTCGTACGAGACCACCCGCGCCAGTGCGACCGCTTCGCGCCCGTCGACGGCCATGTCGACGCGGCAGCCGAGCTTCTTCAGCAGATGCTCCGCGAGCCGTCGATTGACGGGATTGTCCTCGGCCAGCAGGACGCGGTGGCGCGGCGCCAGCGCATCGATCGCCGCCGCGGCCGTCGCCGGCGTCGGCGTGGCCGCAACGTTCGCCACCGACGCCACCCGCGCGATGGTGTCGAGGAGCTGCTGCGGCCGCACCACGGGCTTCACGAGATATGCCGCGAAGCCCGCCGACAGCAGCCGCTCGGCATCGCCCCGCTGGCTGCCCGACGTCAGCATCACGAGCGCCGTGCGCGACAGCGTCGCGTCGGCACGGATCTGGCGGCCGAGCATCTCGCCGTCCATCTCCGGCATGAGGTAGTCGAGCAGCGCGACGTCGTAGGCCGCCTGCGCCGCGTGCGCCGTCCGGAGTGCCGCCAGCGCCTCGGCCCCCGAGGCGACGCAGTCGTGCCGGAGCCCCCACGTGCGCAGCTGCTCGTGCAGGACGCGCCGGTTGAGGGCCAGATCGTCCACCACCAGCACGCGCAGGTCGCGCACGCGCTCGGGTGCCAGCAGCGGCTCCGACGCCGACGCGTCGGCCTTGATGGGCAGCTCGACCCAGAACGTCGAGCCGTTGCCGGGCGTGCTCTGCAGCCCCATCGTGCCGCCCATGCGCTCGGCCAGCCGTTTCGCGATGGCGAGGCCGAGGCCGGTGCCGCCGTACTTCCGCGTCGTGGACGCATCGGCCTGCGAGAACTTCTCGAATAGGGCGCCCTGCTTGTCGGCGGGAATCCCGGGACCGGTATCGGTGACCGCGATGCGCACGCGGTCGCCGCCCGAGCCGACCTCCTCGAGCGCGATCAACACGTGGCCGCGGCTCGTGAACTTCACCGCGTTGCCAATCAGGTTGACGAGAATCTGCCGGACGCGCCCCGCATCGCCGACGATGCGTCGTGGCAGCGACGGTGCGAGCCGCAGGACGAGCTCGAGCCCTTTCGCCTCCGCCTGATGCGACAGTAGATCCGCCACTTCCTCGATGGCGGAGCGCAGATCGAACGGCGCGCGCTCGAGCACCAGCTTGTCGGCCTCGATCTTCGAGAAGTCGAGGATGTCGTTGATGATGGTGAGCAGCGCCTGGCCGGAGCTGCGGATGGTCTCGCCGAACTCGCGCTGCTCGGCGCTGAGCGATCCCTCGAGCAGGAGGTTCACGAAGCCGATGACGCCGTTCATCGGCGTGCGGATCTCGTGGCTCATGGTGGCGAGGAACTCGCTCTTGGCGCGATTGCCGGCTTCCGCCGCCTCCTTCGCGCGCTGCATGGCCTGCGCCGCCTGGCGGCGCTCGAAGATGCGCCCGAGCTGCGTGCCGATCTGGCCCGCGATGCCGAGCCAGGCCTCGTCGGGCGCGGTCGGCTGCGGCGAGAAGAACTCGAGCACGGCTTCGACCGTCGTCCCGACCAGCACCGGGAACGCGAACGCGCCCCGCGCCCCGCTCTGCAGCGCCGACGCCGCGCGCGGGAAGTCCGGATCGGTCGTGACGTCGGTGATCCAGACCGGACGGCCGCGCGCCAGCACGCGTCCCGGCAGGCCGTCGCCGCGTGCGAACGTCCGCCCGTTCGTCTCGGCGCGGAAGGCGACGCAGCGGTCGGGACGGTCGAGGTGCCAGAGCGACGTCGGCACGAGGACGTCGCCGGCCGCGAGATAGGCATGTCCGATCGGCCAACCGGTATAGGCGCACACCTGATCGAGCGCCGCCTGGATGGCGATCTCCACCGACGGCGCGCCGTTGGCGGCGTCTGCGATCTGGTGCAGCAGCTCGAGCTCGCGCTGGCGCTCGTAGAGCTGCCGCGTACCCTGCTCCGCGATCGCCTCGGCCTCGAGGCGTGCCCGACGTTCGCGCTCGAGTCGCGCGCGCAGCCGCGCGACCTCGGTCGTCGCCGCGTACTCAGGCATGCGGCTCCGCATGCACGTCGCGGGGCACGAACGACAGCGCCAGCCGACAGTGACGATCGCCGCGCTTCATGCAGACGCTGTGACGGATCCGGACCGTCTCGCCGTAGTGACGCGCGGCACCCTCGATCAGGCCCTCGGCGAGCGCGCACAGGCGGCGCTTCGACTGGTAGCCGAGGACGAGCTCGTCGGCCGATGTCTCGTCGACGTCGAAGTCCGGGGTGTCGGCTCCCGGATAGAGCTTGCGCACCTCGGGATGGATGATGCCGTTCAGGGTCAGGAGGAACGGCCGCGTCGAGCGATGTCGCTCGAACAGCTGCGGATACTTGTTCGCCAGCAGCGGGATGGCGTGGATACCGAACCAGCGCACGACGTCGTCGGCGGGCTTGTCGAGGGCTGCCGATGCCGCCGCCACCAAGGCCAGGAGATCGGCGTCCGGATAGCTCCCGAGCGATGTATAGGCGCCGTCGAGCTCCGCCGCGTCGAGCAGCCGATCCCACGTCGCGTCGCCGAGCTGCTCGGTGACGACGTCCTCCAGCAGATTGAAAATGATCCCCTTCATCGCGCTCCTCCGATCCTGTGAAGATCGGCGATCGGGACCGGAACTTTAGCCGTAACCATCGTTGATTCAGGGCCTTAGCCGCTGAGCAGTTACGGCATGCGGGATGGCGGTGGGAGCGACCGGTCATCGCGGGATGTTTGCCTCCAGGGGACCCTGCCCCATACACCGGACCGCCGATGCCTTCGCTCCGACCCTGGCTGCATTCGCTGGCGCTCCTGCTCGGTACGGTGGCGATCTGGCAGCTGCACGTCGTCCGCACGGCGACGATCTATCCGTCGTTCCCGGGGGGCGATCCGTTCGGCTATTTCCTGCCGGCGTACGACTTCCTCGGCGAGCGCCTCCGCCACGGCGCGGTGGCCCTGTGGAATCCCTGGCAGGGCGCCGGCGTGCCGCTCCTCGCCGCGCTGCAGCCCGGCGCGCTCTACCCGCCGCGGCTGCTGCTCGCGGTGCTGCGGCCGGAAACCGCCATGGCCGCCATGACGCTCGGGCACGTCATGCTCGCCGTCCTGTCCATGGACCGCCTCTGCCTCCGACTCGGCGCGAGCGCCTTCGGCGCTACGGTCGGCGCCATGGCCTTCGGTGCATCGACGGCGCTCCCCGCCACCTCCAACCCCGCCCAGCTCGAACCCCTGACATGGCTGCCCCTCGCCGCGCTGGCGCTGCTGGCGCTCGTGGAGTCGGCACGCTGGCGGTGGGCCGTCGCCCTCGGCATCGCCGCGGCGATGCCGTTCCTGGCGGGCGGCTACCAGATCGCCGTCTACGTCGCGTACGGGCTCGTGCTGCTGGCGCTCGCCCTGCTCGTCGATCGACGTTGGCGCCCGCGGCTCCTGCGCGCACGCGTCCTGCTCCAGCTCGGCGCCGCCGGCATCCTCGCCGCCTCGATGGCGGCACCGCAGGCGCTGCCCACCCTCGACTGGAGCCAGATGACGTCGCGCCCGCCCGCGGGCATGACCGACGAGCAGATCTTCCCGCGCTTCCTGTCGCTCGTGAACGTCTTCCACATCCAGACCACGCGCGGGCTGGTCGCACGCACGGTGAACGCGGACTTCGCCCGCGTCTACCTCTCCGTGCCCGTCGTCGTGCTCGCGCTCGTCGGATTCGTCCGCAGCGGGGGCCTCGGCATCGGGATCGGTCTGGGTGCGCTGTTCGCCTACATGCTCATGCTCGGACCGGGGACGCCGTGGTTCGTCGTCTACCGCTGGCTTCCCGGCATGGGGATGTTCCGCTTCCCGCTACGACTCTGGACGCTGCTCAGCTTCGGCATGAGCCTCGGGGCGGCGCTGGGCACGACCCGCCTCGCCGCCGCCCGCCTCCCGTCTCCCTGGCGATCGGCCATCGGCGCCGCCGCAGTCGCGATCGTCTTCGCGATCGTCGTCTGGCCGCAGCAGAACCAGTACCACTATCCCTGGACCCATCCCCCATTCATCGAATGGCCACTGGTCGCGAAAGCCGCGCGCATCGCGGGGACGGATCGGGCGTGGCTGCCCGGGGACCGCTTCGACCTCGGGCTCGGCGAATATCCCCGCCAGGGCACACGGCACCGGCTGCGCGTCCTCCAGGACTACGAACCGCTCAGCTCGCGACGCCTCGGCGCATTTCTCGCCGCGGTCGTCGACAAGCCCTTTCCCGACCCGGACATCGCACAACCATTCGCCGGCGCGCCGCTCGGGGTCGAGCGCATGGCGCGCCCGCATCTGCTCGATCTGGTCGCCGTGCGCGCCGTCGTCACCCCGCAGCCGACGGTTCCCGAGCAATCGCCGTTCGGCTGGCGCCGCGTCGACACCATCCGCAATCTGACCCTGTTCGAGAATCCCCACGCCCTGCCACGCGCCTACGTCGCGCACCAGGTCCGCTTCGTCCCCACCGAGGCTGACGCATTGGAGGGCATCCTGAGCCCGGCGCGCAGCGTGCTCGAGGGTGTCGTGCTGGTCGGATCGCCCGACGATGCCGATCCGGCGACACGCAACGCGATGCTGCCGGTGCCGATCGGTCCGGCGCGCTTCACGCGCGACGATCCGGAGCACCTCACCATCGAGGTGGCCCCCGAGTGGGCCGGCGTGCTCGTCGTCGCCGATGCCTTCGCCCCGGGGTGGAGCGCCCGCGTCGACGGCGTGCCGCGTCGTCTCTGGCAGGCGAACTATCTCGTGCGCGGCGTCGAGGTGCGGCCCGGCGACCACGTCGTCGAGATGACCTACGACGCGCCCGGATTCCACACCGGACTCGCGGTCGCGCTCGGCGGGTGGGCAATCGTCGCCGCCATCATCCTGCTCGACCGACGCCGGCGCGTCGTCAGTACGGGTTGATCTCGCCGAGCGACGGCCCGGTTTCGCCGCGCCACGAACGGATCACGCGCCGCTTCATCTCGACCAGCGACTTGTCGAGCCGCGACTCCTGACGGTCGGTGACGAGCGCGCGCAGCAGACGCAGGACGCGCACCGGACGCACCGCCCACGACAATAGGAAGAACCACGCCAGCGCCGCCACCCGTAGCCGCTCGAGCCGCGCCGGCGCGACGTGGTCGGTGTAGCTGATGGTCGGACCGCCGGTGCCGGGCAGGTTCTCGGTGCCGAGCGCCAGGCTCATGTAGTAGTCGTCGTCGAGCCGCTTCGGGAGCGTGCCCTTGTCCTGCAGCTGCCGGAAGATCTCGGAGCCCGGGTACGGCCGCAGCGGTGCGATCGAGACGTCGTGCACGCCCATCACCGCCATCTTCGCCAGGAACTTGAAGGTGCGCAGGATGGAGCGCGTGGTGTCGGTCGGGAAGCCGAAGATGAAGTTCGCCTTCACGTTGCAGCCGGCCTTCACCGCGGCGCGCATCGAGTGCAGCATGCGCTCGGGCTTGATCTTCTTCTTGATGAGCTGGAGCGTTTCGGCGTCACCGCTCTCAGGCGCGTAGGTGAGGTTGGTGCAGCCCGACTTGACGAGCAACGGCAGGACGTCCTCGTCGAGGGCCTCCGAGCGTGTGCCGCTCGGGATCTGCCACGTGATGTTCAGCTGCTCGTCGAGGAGCCGATTCGCGAAGTCGAGCACCCACTCCTTCTTCACGATCGCGGTGAGATCCTGGAAGTCGAAGTTCGTCGCCCGGAACGCCGTCATGTAGTGCTTGATCTCGGCGACGACGCTCTCCGGCGCGCGCGACACGTAGCGTGTCGTCCACATCGTCGGGCTCGAGCAGAACGTGCACTGATATGGGCAGCCGCGAGTGGCGTTCATGGGCATGCTGCGCCCGCGGTCGACGCCGGAGGCGAAGCCCCCGTCCAGGTAGTTCGCCACCGGCACGATGTCCCACGCCGGCCACGGCAGCGCATCGACGTCGCGCACGCGCACCTTCGCCGTCGTGTGGCGGATCTCGCCGTCGGCGGTGCGATACCAGCAGCCGGGGACGTCCTCGAGGCCGCGCGTGCCCCCGAGATGCTCGAACAGATCGACGACGCTGCGATCGCCCTCGCCCTCGAGGATGTAGTCGAGCGCCGAGTCTTCGAGCGCACCCACCGGCTCGGCCGTGAAGTGCTCGCCGCCGCCGATCAGGATGGCGCGCGGATGCCGCGCCCGCACCGTCGCGATGAGCTGGCGCGCCGGCAGCCAATCCTGCGAGAACATGAGACCGAAGCCGATGACGTCGGAGTCCTCGAGGCGCTCGAGGATGTCGTCGTCGGAGATGCCCCGTCGCAGCAGCAGGCCGGCATCGTCGATCGGCGTGTAGCGGTCGAGCGCCTCGCCGGTGGTGTCGATGATGTGGACCTCGTGCCCCGCCTCGCGGAGGCTGGCGGCAACGTAGGCGAGGCCGATCGGCGGAATGGCCGACGACGCCGACACGTACTTCGCCATGGTCTGCGGACAGCGGATCAGGGTGCATTTCACGGCATTGCGAGACTGCCCACAGTTCGCCGCAGTGGTCAACGCAGAACTGCGGCCCCCGGCGCCTGCCATGCCGGCTGCGGCGGCGCTCCGCGTGTCATTCGAGATAGCCGAGGGCGCGCAGCTTCTCGACCCGCTCCGGGTCCGGCACCCCGACGGCCGGCGTGCCGCCCGCGGCCCCCACCCCGCGCTGGAGGAATCCGGACACCAGGTCGCGGATCTCCTCCATCCGCGTGTCTCCGGCTGCGAAGCGCAGCGGCGAGCGCTCGCCGGGATCCCGCATGCGATCGAAACACTCCGACTTGCCGCGATAGAGGCGGAAGATGCACGACAGCCCCCGCTGCCGCACCGCGATGAGGTCGACACGGGGGGCGCCGAAGCTCGAGATGGTCTCCGCGAATACCGTGTCGCGTGGGAAGCGGCCGACGCCGTCGAGCACGAGCGGCAGCAGGCTCTGGCCATCGGCTCCGGGCAGCGGCGACAACCCGACGGTGTCGAGGATGGTGGGCGCGACGTCGATCAGCGACACCGGCGTCGTGATGCCGCGATGCGCCGGCAGGAATCCGGGAAGGCGCATCATCAGCGGCACGCGGGCGACCTCGTCGTAGAGTTGGAACATGTGGGTGGTTCTGCCGTGCTCCATGAATTCTTCGCCGTGATCCGCCGTGACCACGACGAGCGTGCGCTCGCGCAGTCCGAGGCTCGCCAGCCCGTCCAGGAATACGCCGAGGACGTCGTCGACGTAGCGCACCTCCTGCTCGTAGCGCAGCAGGTCGACGTCTTCCGGCATTGCCAGCATGGCGGCGGGATCGAACATGGTGTCGTAGGGTGCCGGTGGCACGTACGGCAGATGCACCTGGTAGGTGTGCAGGAACAGGAAGAAGGGCCGATCGCGGTGGCTGGCGAGCCACCGCAGGCCGTCGTCGAAGATGGTGGCGGCGTAGCCGTCGGGCTTGTGCAGGTTCGCGCTCTTGTTCTCGCGGTACTGCTGGAAGCCACGGCGGATGCCCACCTCCGGCACGACGAAGCCGTCCTCGGTGAAGGCCGCCGTCGCCCATCCGCCGTCGTGGAGCGCCTCGGTGAGGGTGCGCTGCTCGGGCGCGATCGACGCCATCGGGGCGCGCACGCCGTGCGAACGCAGGTAGCGACCGGTGAACATGCTGACGTGCGCCGGCAACGTGTGCGGCGACGTCGTGATGGCGTTCTCGAACGTCACGCCGAGCGCGCCGACGTCGCCATCGATCCGTGGCGTCGTCGGCCGCATGGCGCCACCGCTCGTCGTGCTGAGGCCGCGCAGCGTATCGAGCGAGACGAGCACGATGCCGAGCGGCAGGTCACCCGCGGGCGGCGCCAGTACCACCGGCTCCGACCACACCGGCAGCGACGCGGCGGCGCCCGCGCCAGCGACCGCGCGCGCCGCAAAGCGCAGGCGGACGTCCTTTCCTGCCACGGCCGCGAGCGGCACGCGGACCTCGATCCAGCGACGGTCGTCCGGCCGGCGGGCAGGATCGAGCGTCGCGCGATGGAGCACCATCTCCTCGTCCGCGACCGCCGTCACCGTGAGCTCGACGCCGGCGGCATCGGGCGACCACGCCGCCTCCTCGACCGCGTAGGCCACGCTCAGCTCCGCGCCTCGGGGTACGTGCACCGGGGCGCTCACCAGGTCCCGGGTCGCGAGCTCGGGCGCGACCGTGACGTCGGCGAACACGGAAAGGACGTCGGCCACGCGGTCGTCCGGGAAGGGTCCCAGGCGCAACCGCCCGGACGCATCGGCGCCGCGGATGACGACGGGCGGGTCCTCGATCCGTCCCGTGCCGGAAACCATGCGCGCCAGCCGGGCGAAGAGCCACGGCGATGCGACGACGTCGTCGGGCAGTGGCGCCACGGCGAACATTCTCTCGTCGCGCTCCCACGCCGCACGCGTGATCACGATCCGTCCGGAGTTGACGGCAGGTCGTTGCTCGTCCCCGATGCGCACCCACGCGCCCCAGGTGAGCCCGTCGCCCGCCGGGCGCGTGAACCCGTCGGTGAGACGCTGCTGAATCACCAGGCCCGCGGGACGTCCCTCCTGCCGATCGCAGCCCGATGCCACCAGGGCGAGCACGGCCAACGCCGTGACCACGGTGGGGAGATGGGAGCGCACGCCGGTCACCGCACGACCATCCCGTCGCGGCGCCAACGGGGCAAGCCGCCCTGCCCGTCCGGCGCTCAGGCGGCGCGATCCGTTCCGCGCCGCGCGCAAACGGCCATACAGTGGCGCATGCGACCCGATGCCGCGATCAGGACCGGAACAGGAAGTTGCGTGAGATGACGACGCGCTGGATCTGCGACGTCCCCTCGTAGATCTGCAGCAGCTTGGCGTCCCGCATGAGCTTCTCGACCGGATACTCCTTGGTGTAGCCGTAGCCACCGAAGACCTGCACCGCGTCGACCGCCGACTTCATCGCCAGGTCGGCGCCCCACGCCTTGGCGATGGCCGAGGTGCTGGTGCGCTTGACGCCGTTGTCGACCTCCCACGCCGCCTTCTGCCACAGCAGCCGCACCGCCTCGTACGCCATGACCATCTCGGCGATCATGAACTGCACGCCCTGGTGCTGCGCGATCGGCGCGCCGAACGCCTTGCGCTCGAGCGCGTAGGACTTCGACTCCTCCGCACAGCGCCGGATGATGCCGGCAGCGAGCGCCGCGATCATCGGTCGCGACCGATCGAACGTCTCCATGGCGATCGAGAAGCCGTCCCCCGGCTGACCGAGGATCTGGTCGTTGGTGAGACGCACGTCCTCGAAGATGACGTCGCGCGTGTCTGAGGCGCGCTGGCCGAGCTTGTCCTCTTTGCGTCCCGTCGACACCCCGGGCTGATCTGCGGCGACGACGAAGGCGGTGATGCCCTTGTGCTTCTTCGTCGGATCCATGGTGGCGAAGCCGGTGAAGAAGCTGGCGTGGCCGGCATTCGTGATCCAGCGCTTCTGTCCGGTGAGCCGCCAGCCGTCGCCGTCGCGTACGATCTTCGACTTCATGCCGGCGACGTCGGAGCCCGCGTCGGGCTCGCTGCAGGCGTAGCTGACGAAGCTGAACTCGCGACCGAGCCGTCCCAGCCACTCCTCCTTCTGCCCCTCGCTGCCGGCGATGAGGAGCGGCAGTGCGCCGAGGTGATTGCACATGATGCTGGTGGCGACGGCGGCGCAGCCGAAGGCGAGCTCCTCCGAGACCAGGCAGCCGTCGAAGGTGTGCAGCCCGACGCCGCCGTAGGTCTCCGGCAGCTCGACGTTCATCAGCCCGAGCTCCCAGGCCTTCTTGAACACCGCGGTCGGGAACTCCTCGCGGCTGTCCCACTCGGTGGCGTGAGGGATGAGATTCTCGGCCGCGAAGCGACGGGCGGTCTCGATGAGTTGGTCCTGCTCGGGGGTCAACGTCGGGTCGAACATGGGCACCGGCGGTAGCAGGAGCGACGGTCCGACGCCAGCGTGGTGGACCCGATTGCCGGGCCGGCGAGCCATGTGCTACCGGCAATGCATGCGCTTGGGATCGGGGTCGCGTGGCCTGCTCCTGGCGGCCGCCATGGCCTCGCCGGCGTCCGCCGCGCCCATCACGTCCTGTGAGCAGTTCGTGCCGAGCGGCGAGACCGGCGTCCTGATGCAGGACCTGACGTGTCCGTCGCCGCCGACCTGGCCGTTCAGCCCGACCGGCGTGGTGCTCGACGGCGGTGCCAGCCTCGACCTGAACGGCTTCACCATCCGTGGTGACGGCACGGGCGTCGGCGTCAGCTGCACCGCGCAGCGGGTCGAGACCAGCCGGCAGCCGTGCACCGTGACCGGTCCCGGCGCGGTCACCGCCTTCGAGAACGGCATCGATGGCGGCGGGTGGGCGCTCGTCGTCACCGACCTCGTCGTCCACGGCAACACGATCGGCATCTCCACGCCGAAGATGCGGCGACTGGTCCTGCGACGCGTGGTTGCCCGCGACAACCTTCAGAACGGTATCTACGCACAACGGCTCGAGAGCGAGGACGTGGTGGCGACCGGCAACGGCCGGCGCGGCGTCAGCACCCGCGTGGCCAGTCGCATCGTCCGTCTCACCGCCACGGGCAATGGCGACGAGGGTCTCCACGTCGGGGTGCTCCGTACACGCGTCGTCGACTCGACGCTCATCGGCAACGACGATCCGACGGCGGGTTTCGACGTCACGACCGGCGGCCGCCTCCGGCTCGTCCGCACGATCTGCGGCCGCGGCGCACGCATCCGCACCACGCGAAGGCGCGGCATCGAGACCACGACGGTCCTCGGGCCGCTGCCCTGCTCCTAGGTGGCATACCGGCCGAGCCGCGCGATCGTCGCCCGGAAGTCCGCCACCGTCTCCGCGATGATCTGCGCCACCGGCTTCACTGCGTCGATGCGCCCCACGACCTGGCCCGCGAGCGCGATCGCCGCCTCCATGTCGCCGCCGAAGTAGAGGTCCATCGCGCGCGCGAAGACGTCCATGCCCACCTGCGGCTCGCGCTCGAGGCGCTCCGACGTCGCCGTGCGCAGCGCGCGTAGGCCCGGTCGATGGAAGCGGTTCAGGAAGACGGTGTCGGTCTCCTTCGCCGCCAGGATCGCCTGCTTCCAGTTGTCGTGCACCGGCGACTCGGCCGCCGACACCATGCGCGAGCCCATCTGCACGCCCTCGGCGCCGAGCGCGAACGCCGCCGCCATGCTGGCACCGTCGCAGATGCCGCCGGCGGCGATCACCGGTACGTCGACGCGGCTGCACACCAGCGGCAGGAGGACCATGGTGGCGACGTCGCGTGGGTTCTTGAACCCGCCACCTTCACCGCCCTCGACGACGAGACCGTCCACGCCGGCGTCGACGGCCTTGAGCGCCGCGTCGAGCGACGGCACGACGTGGAAGACGGTGAGCCCGGCGGCTTTCAGCTGCATGGTGTATTTCCGCGGATCGCCCGCCGAGGTCGTAACGGCGCGCACGCCCTGCGCGATGACGAACTCGACGATCGACGGATCGCGCACGAAGAGCTGCGCGATGTTCACCGCGAACGGGTGCGTGGTGAGGTCTCGCATGCGTCGGATCTCGTCGCGCACGACGTCGAGCTCGCCGGACGATGTCTCGATGACGCCGAGGCCACCCGCATTCGACACGGCGGACGCGAGCTGGGAGCGCGCGATCCATCCCATGGGCGCCTGCACGATCGGCCAGCGCACGCCGAGCATCCTCGTCACCCGGGTCTCGATTCCATCCATGGCACGAACCTAGCGGGGCGCCCGGGCCGCTGTCACGTCCTGGATTGACCCCGATGGCCCGCGCCGACATCGTCGGCGCCAGCGATGACCCGCCACCTTCTGGCCGCCGCCTGCCTCCTCCTCACCGCCGGCGTCGCCCGCGCTCGGGCCGACTGTCCGCCGGGCACCGACGTCACGCTCTGGGTAGGACCCGCGGCGCCCGCGGCCGACGCACCGTTGCGGATCGTGGCGCTCGCCGAGCGGGGCATTCCCGGCGGCATCGTCGTCACCGACCCGCAGGGGCACACGCTCACGCCGGCGCCGATCGTCCACGGTGGGCCACCGTGGAGCATCGTCACCAGCATCGACGATCCAACCCCCGGGCCCTACCGTATCGAGGTCCGACGGGACGGGGTGGTCGTCGCGTGTCGCCTGCTCGATCTGCCCGCGACGGCAGCTCGTCGCGCCGTGACGTGGGAGGGCCGCACCGCGTGGGACCGCGCGACGACGGCCCTGTACGCCGTGTGGATCGAGCACCTCTTCGGCGCCGACACCGGCCAGGCGACCACGCTCCACGGCCTCGCCGACGTGTTGCAGGACCCGCAACGGAACTTCCTCTACGAGCACCTGCGCCTCGGCGAGGACGAGCCCGGACCGCGCGCCCTCGCCCTGACACCCGACTGCGCCGATCTGCCCTACTTCCTGCGCGCCTACTTCGCCTGGAAGCTCGACCTGCCGTTCGGCATGCGCGCCTGCGGACGCGGTGGCGGCGACACGCCGCCGACATGCGGTCAGCTCATCACGAACGCACGCGCCGCGTCGGGTGGGGATGCCCTCGCCGGCTTCGAGCGCTTCCTGCGCGCCGTCGCCGACACCGCCCAGTCCGGCAGCGTGCGCACCGCGCTCGACGACGACGCCACCGACTACTATCCCGTCGCACTCACCCGCGAGACGCTCCGACCGGGCACCATCTTCGCCGATCCCTACGGTCACACGCTCATGCTCGTGCGCTGGGTGCCGCAGACCCCCGAGCGCGCCGGCCTGATCCTCGCCGTCGACGCGCAGCCCGACAACTCGATGGGCTACAAGCGCTTCTGGGAAGGCACCTTCCTGTTCGCCGAGGAGCCGGGCGCTGGGCCGGGATGGAAGGCATTCCGTCCGTTGGTGCGCACCCCGTCGGGGATGCGGGCGCTGGACAACGACGAGCTCGACGCCGACGGCGACTTCACGCCCTGGTCGGACGAGCAGGCCACGCTGGCCGCCGACGATTTCTATGCGCGCATGGCCTCGCTCATCAATCCCGACGGGCTGCCCCCCGGGCGCGCGTACGACACCACGCTCGACGCCCTGGTCGAGCAGGTCGAGACGCGGATCGGCTCGGTCGACACCGGCGAGCAGTGGACGCGGGCGCACCCCGGCGTCACCATTCCGATGCCGTCCGGCGCGACGATCTTCGAGACCACGGGCCCGTGGGAGGACTACGCCACGCCGTCGCGCGACATGCGGCTCCTGATCGCGATGCACGTGCTGGAGACGCTGCCGGCGCGCATCGTCCGCTACCCCGAGCTGTTCGTGCTGCAGGGACGGTCGCCGGCGGAGGTGCGCGACGCGCTCGAGACGGTGCACGCGCGACGCGTCCGCGAGCGCAGCGTCACCTACACCCGCAGCGACGGCAGCCCGTGGACGCTCACCATGGCCGACGTCCTCGCCCGTCGTGCCGCCTTCACCATGGCCTACAATCCGAACGACTGCGTCGAGGTGCGCTGGGGCGCGCCCGAGGACGGCCCCGAGCGCACCCCCTGCCGCCGCCGCGCGCCCGCCGAGCAACGGTCGCGGATGGAGCAGTACCGCACCTGGTTCGCGACCATGCGCCGACCGTCGCGCTAGCCGAGATGTGCTGCGACGCCGGCGAACACCGACGTCGCCTCCGGGGCGCGATCGATGGCGAGCACGTCCTCGAGCTTGCGGAGCTGCGCCATCATCTGCTCGAGGCGCGCGTCCTCGGGCACCAGCAGCAGGATGGCGCTGCAGGTGCCGTCGCCGATCGGCAGACAGACGATGCCGTCGACGTTGAACGCGCGACGCGCGAAGAGCCCGCAGACGTGCGACATCACCCCCGGGTGGTTGCGCACGCGAAGCCGGAGCACGGCGGTGGGACGGTCACTGAGCGGCATGGCATCCTCCATCGATCATGTCGCGGTTGGCGCCGCCGGGCGGCACCATCGGGTAGACGTTCGCTGCCTCGGCGATGGGCACGTTGACGAGGCATGGACCGGGCATCGCCAGCGCCTCGGCCAGACGGTCGTACGGCGACGTCGTCGCACCCAGGTCGACGGCGGCGATGCCGAAGCCGCGTGCGATCGCCGCGAAGTCGGGCTGGGCGTGGAAGCGCGAGGCGTGGAAGCGGGCGCCGTAGAACAGCTCCTGCTGCTGGCGCACGAGACCCAGATGCGCGTTGTTCATGAGCACGATCTTGACGTCGACCTGCTCCTCCGCGGCGGTGGCGAGCTCCTGGAGGTTCATCAGCAGACTCCCGTCGCCGCTGAAGCAGACGACGCGTCGCCCCGGATGCGCCAGCGCCGCGCCGATCGCCGCCGGCAGTCCGAAGCCCATGGTGCCCAGGCCGCCCGACGTCAGCCACTGGCGCGGGAAGGTGAACGGGTATGCCTGCGCCACCCACATCTGGTGCTGGCCGACGTCGGTGGTGACGATGGTGTCGTCGGGCAGCAGCTCCGCGGTCGCGCGCACGATGCCGTACGGCTGCAGCGGATCGTCGGCCCCCGGCGTCGCCAGCGGATGGGTCGCCTGCAGCGTCGCGACGTGGCGCGACCACGACGTGCGCGGCGTCGCGGCCACGCGGGGCTCGAGCGCCCGCAGCGCCTCGCCCACGTCGGCCACGATGCCGAGCGACGGCCGCCGGATCTTGCCGAGCTCGCTGGGATCGATGTCGACGTGGATGACGCGCGCGTTCGGACAGAACTCGGCGACCTTGCCGGTCGCGCGATCGTCGAAGCGGATGCCGAGCGCGATCAGGAGGTCGCAGTCCTCGAGCACCAGATTGGTGAAGCGCGCGGCGTGCATGCCCACCATGCCGAGGAAGCGCGGATGGTCGTGCGGCATGGCGCCGAGACCGAGCAACGTCGAAGCGACCGGGATCGACGCCTTCTCGGCGAGGCGGCGCAGCGTCGGCGATGCCCCGGCGCCGATGATGCCCGCGCCGACCAACAGCACTGGCCGCTGGGCGGCGTCGATCATGGCCGCGGCGCGTCCGATGTCGTCGTGGGAGAAGCGCGGTGCGGGATCGGGCCCACCCGGTTCGGGAAGCCGCTCGACGTCGATCGCGGCCAGCTGGACGTCCTTCGGAATGTCGATCAGGACCGGCCCCGGTCGCCCCGAGGTGGCGATGCGGAAGGCCTCGGGCACGACGGTCAGCAACTCGTCGGCGGAGCGAACGAGAAAGTTGTGCTTCGTGATCGGCACCGTCAGCCCGTAGGTGTCGATCTCCTGGAAGGCGTCGGTCCCGATCATCGCCTGCGGCACCTGGCCGGTGACGGCGACGAGCGGAATCGAGTCGAGCCTCGCATCGGCGATCGCCGTCAGCAGGTTCGTGGCCCCGGGGCCGGAGGTCCCGAAGCACACGGCCGCGCGGCCGGTCGCACGCGCCATGCCCTGGGCGATGAAGCCGGCGCCCTGCTCGTGACGGGCCAGGACGTGGCGGATCTCGCTGGATCGCAGGGCGTCGTACAGCGGCAGGCTGGCGCCTCCGGGGATGCCCGCGATGAGCCGGATCCCCTGGCGTTCGAGCAGCCGCATGGTCAGGGCGGCACCGGTGGTCTGCATGGAAGCGTCCTCTCTCGGATGGCTTCCCTGCGCGGCGCGGACAGGGGGGGCAAAAAACGAAACCCCCGCTGGCTCGCGCCGGCAGGGGTTTGGAAACGTGCTCGGTTATCCCCGCTACGGCGCGATCGCGACGACGATGCGTACGACGACTACGACGGCGGCGGGGGTGAAGATCATTGGGTGTGACCTTACGCGAAACGCGTTTCGTGACGCAAGCACGAAATCACGTCGCCGTCGGGTTCTGGCGCGACGATCACTTCGTGGTACCTTCCCGCTCTCCACCCTCGAGAGAAGGAGACCGCGTCATGGCCTCGAAGCTCTTCCGTCGCATCCTGGTACCGCACGACTTCTCCGACGCCGCCGCCCGCGCCCTCAAGGAGGCCGTCGGGCTGGCCGCCGCGCATGGCGGCAAGATCATCCTCCAGCACGTGATCGTGCCGTTCTACATGCCGGCAGAGCTGCCCTTCGGTCTCGCCACCGACACCATGCCGAACCCGACCACGTTCATCCCGGAGCTCACCAAGCGCCTGGACGGCATCGGCAAGAAGGCCGTCGGTACCTCGGGCGTCAAGTATGCGGTGCGGGTCGAGGTCGGCGAGCCGTCGCAGACCATCATCGAGGCCGCTGCCAGCGCCGACTCCATCATCATGGCCACGCACGGCCGCAGTGGGCTCGCCCATCTCCTGATCGGCAGCATCACCGAGAAGATCGTGCGCCACTCGCCGATCCCGGTATTGACGATCCGCGTGCCGGCGAAGGCCGGGAAGTAGGCAGCGGACTCCGGCGCGGGGACACGGAATGCTCCCAGCGCTCGACGCCCCGTTGCGACTGCTCGCCGCCGTCATCGGCGGCGCGGCGGTCGGCGTCGAGCGCGAGTGGTCGGGTCACGCCAGCGGTCCGGGCGCCCGCCTGGGCGGCATCCGCACCTTCGCGCTCCTCGGCGGCCTGGGCGGCATTGCCGGGTTGTTGGCCGACGCCGGCCAGGCGCCGCTCGCGGCCGTGCTCATGGCCGGCGCGGGCGCCCTGATCGTCGCCGCCTACGTCGCTGCCAGCCGGCACGACGTGGACGGAACCACCGAAGTGGCGGCGTTCGTCGTCCTCGCAGCCGGCGTCGCCGCCGGCATCGACGCGTTGCAGATCGCGAGCGGCATGGTGGCGGTGACGTGCCTGCTCCTGGTCGAGAAGTCCCGACTGCACGCCCTGGTGGCGCGGCTCGACGACGTCGAGCTCCGTGCCGGCACACACTTCGCCGTGATGGCCGTCGTCGTCCTGCCGCTCCTGCCCGAGGGACCGTTCGGACCCTACGGCGGCATCCGTCCGCGGGCGCTGTGGATCCTCGTGCTGCTCTTCGCCGGGCTGAGCTTCGCCGGCTACGTCGCGCGTCGCATCATCGGCCCCGGCCGTGGCTACGTCATGGCCGGTCTCCTCGGCGGTCTGGTGTCCTCGACGAGTGTGACGCTGACGTTCGCGCGCGCCAGCGTCGGCGAGTCGGCCATGGCGACGTCGCTCGCGCGCGGCGTCGTGGCGGCATGCACCGTCATGTTCGTTCGCATGCTGGCTGCGACGGCCATCCTGAGCCCGCCGCTCGCCCCCGCCCTGCTGCCCGTCCTGCTCGTCCCCGCGCTCGTCGGCACCGCGATGGCCTGGCGCGGCGACACGGTCACGGCGACGACGACGACGCCTACCTGTCCGGAGAACCCGCTCCAGCTGCGCAACGCCCTGCAGATGGCGGCGCTGTTCCAGGTGGTGCTCATGGTCGTCGAGCTGGTGCGCACACGCTGGGGCGACGCCGGCCTCGTGACGTCGGGCGCGCTGCTCGGCCTGACCGACGTCGACGCGCTCACGGTCGCGATGGCATCGAGCGTCGCCGCCGGCACCCCGACGGTCGCGGCGGCACGCGCCATCGCCGTCGGGGCCGCCGCCAACACCGTGGTGAAGCTCGGCCTCGTGCTGCTGCTGGGGGGCAGCGGCTTCCGCGCACGCGCGGCGGTTCCGCTGCTCGTGCTCGTCGTCGCAACGATCGTCGTCGCGGTCCTCGTGCTCGGGCTACCGTGAGCCGCCGCGGATCGGCGCGGGGTCATTGACGCTCCGTGGGCGCCGCGCTAGCCGTCGAGCTTCGACCCCTCACCCACGCACGCAAAGGAGACGTTCATGGCAGTTCAGATCGGCGGCATCGCGCCCGACTTCACGCAGGAGTCCTCCGAGGGTTCCATCAAGTTCCACGAGTGGATCGGCGACAAGTGGGCCGTTCTCTTCTCCCACCCGAAGGACTTCACCCCCGTCTGCACGACGGAGCTCGGTACGGTGGCCAGGCTCAAGCCCGACTTCGACAAGCGCAACTGCAAGGTGGTGGCGCTCAGCGTCGACGACGTGGCGTCGCACAAGGGTTGGATCGGCGACATCGAGGAGACGCAGAAGACCCGCATGAACTTCCCGATCCTCGCCGATGGCGACCGCACGGTGTCGAACCTCTACGGCATGATCCATCCGCAGGCGAACGACACGCTCACGGTGCGCTCGGTCTTCTTCATCGACCCGAAGAAGAAGGTGCGCGCGATGATCACCTACCCCGCCAGCACCGGCCGCAACTTCGACGAGATCCTGCGCGTCCTCGACTCGCTCCAGCTCACCGACTCCCACCAGGTGGCGACCCCCGCCAACTGGAAGGACGGCGACGACTGCGTGATCGTGCCCTCGCTCCAGGACCCGAAGGAGCTCGAGCAGAAGTTCCCGAAGGGCTGGACGGCGCTGAAGCCCTACCTCCGCATGACCCCGCAGCCGAACAAGTAGCGGCTGGCGAAGCCATCGCGTGGCCGCCACCGAGGTGACGGCCACGCGATCGAGTCTGCGTCAGTCGGCCTTGCCGTTGAACTCGAGCGGCGTGTTCTTGGTGATGCCCGCCGCCGAGTAGTTCGCTTCCCAGCACTGTCCGTTGCCGGACTGCAGCTGCACGGTGAGCGGCAGCATGAGCGGCGGCGCCGGCAGGCCGGCGGCGTGATTCGAGAGGTTCACGCCCTTGCCCTTCAGCAGGATCTTGGACTTGCCGGCGAGGCCCGCGGTGAGGGTCAGCGTGTTGATGCCCTCGGGCGTTCCGGCCTTGTCGGTGTACTTGAAGCCCTTCTCGCCGTTCGCGATCCAGCACGGCTTGGTGCCGCACGTCCGGCCCGGCAGCACCCGCGCGCGGTAGAGCAGCGACGGGGTGGCCTGCGAGCGGTCGAAGACGCAGAAGTCCATGGTGTCGGTGGTGACCGGGTTGCCGAAATCGGCGGCCGTCACGGCGCCACCCTTCACCCATTTCCAGATCACCTGATCCGAAGCCTCGCCCTTCGGCGAGTCCTTCACCTGGAACTGAGCCTTGCGCGGCTCGACCGGCAGCGTGCACGCCACGCGGGGAGCGGCGACGCAGCCGTCGACCGGGTCGCAGGTCTGGCAGGCTCCGCACGAGATGGGCTCACCACCCGTGCAGACGCCGCCCTCGCACGTTCCGAAGCCCGAGCAGGCGTCGCCACCGCACGCGGTGTCGTCCGGCGCCAGCACGTCGGCCGGACAATCGTTGCTCGAGCCATCGCAGCTTTCGGCGACGTCGCAGGAACCGTCGGCCGCACGGCAGGGCGCCGTGCTCTTGGCGTCGGCCGGACAGGCCGCCGACGATCCGGTGCAGGTCTCGGCGACGTCACAGACACCCGCCGATGCCCGGCACTCGGTGGTGGACGGCGCGAACGCGTCGGCGGGGCAGTCGTTGCCCACGCCGTCGCAGCTCTCGGCCGCGTCACAGAGTCCGGTCGAGCCACGGCACGGCGCCGTGCTCTTCGCGTCCGCCGGGCATGCCGCACTCGAACCCGTGCAGCTCTCGGCCACGTCGCAGACGCCGCCCGCGGCACGGCATCCGACGCCTGCGCCGACGAAGGCGTCGGACGGACAATCGTTGCTGCTGCCGTTGCAGCTCTCGGCGACGTCGCAGGTACCGGCAGCGGCGCGGCAGGGTGCCGTGCTCTTCGCGTCGGCCGGACACGCCGCGCTCGATCCCGTGCAGGTCTCGGCCACGTCGCATGCACCCGCGGACGCCCGGCACGGGGTGCCGGCCGTCGACAGGATGTCGGCGGGACAGTCGTTGGCGACGCCGTTGCAGCTCTCGGCCGCATCGCACACACCACCCGACGCACGGCAGGGCGCCGTGCTCTTGGCATCGGCCGGGCATGCGCCGCTGATGCCGTTGCAGGTCTCGGCGAGGTCGCACACGCCCGCCGATGCGCGGCACGGGGTGTTCGCCACCGCGACCACGTCTGCGGGACACGCGTTGTTCACGCCGTCGCAGTTCTCGGCGACGTCGCAGATACCCGCCGAGGCGCGGCAGGGTGCCGTGCTCTTGACGTCCGCCGGACAGGTCGTCGAGGTGCCGTTGCAGGTCTCGGCGACGTCACAGACACCGGCGGAGCCGCGGCACGCGGTGCCCGCGTTCCCTGCCGGATGGGTGCAGACGCCGGCGCCGTTGCAGACGTCGCGCGTGCAGGCCAGCGCATCCGCGAGACACGGGCTGTTGTTCGCCTCGAACTGACAGCCGGCGGAGCAGCAGTCCCCGCCGACCGTGTTGTGGTCGTCGCACTGCTCGGCGCCGGTGACGTTGCCGTCGCCGCACTGGGCGCAGTTGACGCAGCACGGGAGGGCCGGGTTCTGGACGATCGTGACCGCCGGCGAGATGACCGGCGGCGCGCCCGCCGGCGGGATCACCGTGGGCGGCGTGGTCAGGTAGTCGAGCCGGTTCGTCGAGCCGGCCAGGAGACGGCCGCGCGACGTCAGCGTGTTGCTGGCGAGCAGGAAGTTCGTCGCCGACGGGAACGAGCCACCGCCACGTGCATCGAGGATGGACGTCGCCGTGGTCGAGAGCGTGCACGCCTGGACCGAGATGGTCCCGCCGAAGTTGTCGGCCGCCGTCGCTGCGGCGTCGAGGCTTCCGCTGATGGTGGCGGTGCCCGTGGCGGTGGCATCGATCTGGCCACCGAAGGCATCCGCGCCGACGTTGAGGGTGCCGCTGAGCGTGAGGTCGCGGCCGGCGGAGATGAAGATGTCGCCGCCCGCGCCGAGGCCTTCGACCGGCGCGCCGAGATACGCGCTCAGGGTGATGTCGAGGTCGGACTGGATGTCGGCATTGCCGCCGTCGCCGTCGGGCGATGCGCCGTCGAGGTCGACACGACCGGTTACCACGATGCTGCCGTTCGAGAAGATGTCGAGGTCGCCACCGAAGCCGCCGCCGAAGCCGAACTCGCCGCCGCTGCCCTGCGCGATCGCGAAGATGTCGCCGGCCAGATTGATGGTGCCGGTGGCGGTGATGCTGGTGGCGCCGCCGTCACCGATCTGTCCCTTGCCGCGAAGGTTGAAGTCGCCGGTTGCCGTCGTGGTGACGTTGCCGGCGGCGGAGTCGAGCGAGATGTCGCAGATGCAGTCACCGCCCGACACGTCGAACGGCGCAGCGACCGTGATGTTGCCCTGCGTGAAGACGCCGATGGCGCCACCGGAGGCACCGTTCTCGCCGCGGTCGCCGCCCGCCGCCTGGATGCCGGCGCCGGTGAAGTTGGCCGTGGACGTCTCGGAGACGATGTCGATCAGGCCGCCGAAGCCATTCGGGCTGGTGGCGTTGGCCTGGACGAGGCCGTTGATGTCGACCGCACCGGTCGCCGTGATCTCGACGCTGCCACCGCTGATCTCACCGGTGACGTCGATCCTGGAGTTGGTGCTGCCCTGCGACTGCATGGTGAAGGTGGTGGTCGACTGCAGCACGACTGCGCCGCCGCTGCCCATCGCTCCGGTGGTGCCGGTGGCCTGGATCTTGGAGCCCTTCTCGAAGAGGATGCTTCCCGCCTTGATCGTCAGCGGCGAGGTGCCGACGCCGATCATCAGCGTCTTGCCTTCCTTGATGACCAGGGCCCGCGGCCGGATGTCGAAGACGGTCCCAGCGTTCACCGTACATGCCGCCGTGATGTTGCAGGGGTTCGCGCCGGCCGGACACAACTGGGTCGTGTTGCACTGCGCGTTGGCCGGAGCGGCGGCGCCGAGCCCGCCGAGCATGACCGCGATGGCGAGCCCCAGGCCTCGCAGCACAGGAAGTACGGGTCGACGCATCACGGATTTCCTCTTCTTTCTGCGAGCGGCGGGTGCCGTCTCGTCATGAACCATCGCAGGGACTTTGCCGGGATGGACAATAGACGCGGGGCAATTTTCTGGTCAAGGAAAACTTACGCCCGTCTCGCGGGACGAAAGTACTACGACGTCGCAGGGTTGCGCGGATTTTCGATCCCGTGCTCAGGACGCGGGGACCCCCGTCCGAGCGGGAACGCAGAAGTGCAGCAGCGGGCGGGCGGTGAGCGCGAGCTCACCGAGCTGGTTCGCGATGCTGGTCGGCTTCGGAACGAACGGGGCGACGGGGTCGGCCGCGATCCGCTCGAGCTTGTAGCAGGCGAGGTGCGCGGCACCGTCGAGAATGCCCGCGCCCTCCACGTCCACCGGGTTGCAGAGGCGGATCGCGTGGCCGACGCGGGCCACCCGGCTCTCGAACTGGTCCTCGAGCTTCACGATCGGCTTGTCGGCGGGACCGCCGCTTCGCGCGCTCGCCTTGTAGCAACGGAAGTGATCGAGGCCGAGCGCGGACGGCGTCGGCGGATCGGGAACGATGCCCTGCTCGGACGGCACGCAGAGCTGGTACGGCTTCAGCACCCGGAACTGCTGCACGCCGAACTGGCTCGTGACCTCGACCGTGCGCTGCAGGAATCGCTGCCGGCGGTCGTCGACGGTGCTGTAGCAGGCGAGATGCGCCGTCGGGTCGTCGATGCCTTCGTCGTTCGTGTTCACCGGATTGCAGATCGCGCGCGCCTTCGTGACGACCGCGCTCACGGTCTCGAAGTCGTCCGACAGCGCGACGCTGCGCCGCACGAAACGCGGTGCGCTCGGCGTGGGCGTCGCCTGGTAGCACTTGAAGCGGTCGAGATCCAATCCGCAGCGGGTGTCGCCGCCGCTCGCGATGCACGCGCCGTCACCGCACGCGCTCGACGTCGTACACGGGTTGCCGTCGTCACAGACGTTGCCGTTCGACTCGGCGGTACAGGCGACGGAGCAGCAGTCGCCGCTCGTGACGTTGCCATCGTCGCACTGCTCACCGGCATCGACGATGCCGTCGCCACAGGCGGCGTGGACCAGCGCGGGACCGGCGACGGCGCATGCGAGCACGGTGGAGACGAACAGGCGGCGCACGGCGCCGGGGCGAGAAGTCATCGGGCGCGGACGGTACGCTCGCCCGCCGTGACGCGTCAAGAAAAATCGCCTGCTATTGCGGTGCGCTAGGGCGTTCGCCGGTGGCTTCGCGCAGCTTGCGGCCGGCTTCCTCGAGCCCCTCGCCGATGGAGCGCCCGACCTCTTTCAGCGCGTCGCTCGCGGCGTCGCCGACAGCCTGCATGCGCGCGCTCGCGTACTCCGTGCGCAGCGACGTGCGCTCCGCTTCGAGGGTGTGCACGGCCTCGTTCGCGGCGGCGCGCTCGTCGTCGGTGGTGCGCGCGACCTCCGCACGACGCTCGGCGATGTCGGCGTCGAGGCGCGCGAACCGCGCATCGACCTCGGCCGCCGCGGCGTCGGTCGGCGTCGCGCGGTACGCTGCGATGGCGGCGCGTACGTCGTCCGCGGCGTGGCGCTCCGATCGGCACCCCACGAGGACCACCAGCGCGATCCCGATCGTCACGAGCATCCGTCGCATGCGGGAGTCTCCTAGCCTGGATCGGCGCGACGGTGGAACAGCCTCGTCACGCCGACGCAAACCTTGACGCCCGGCCCGCTGCGACGTACGCAGCCGGATGGCTCGCGAGGCATTCGATCTGGTGCTCGATGGCGGCCGCATCGTCGACGGTAGCGGCGCATCGGCACAGCGCGCCGACGTCGGCGTGCGTGGCGACCGGATCGCCGCCGTCGGCGATCTCGCTGACGCCGCGACCGGGATGCGGCTCGACGTCTCCGGACACGTCGTCGCTCCCGGCTTCATCGACGTCCACAGCCACGACGACGGGGCCGTCCTGGTGCACCCGACGATGGACTTCAAGGTCCTGCAGGGCGTCACCACCGACGTCGTCGGCAACTGCGGCCTCGGGCCGGCGCCGTACGCCGTCTCGGTGTGGGCGCTGCGGTCCTTCCACCCGCGGGCCACGTTCCCGACCTGGGATGGCCACGCCGGCTACCTAGCGCTCCTGGACCGCGAGCCACCCAGCCTGAACGTCGGCGTCCTCGTCGGCCACAACATGGTACGCGCCACGGTCATGGGCGGTCGCGAGGAGGCACCGAGCGACGCCGATCTCGCCGCCATGGAGGCCCTGGTCGACGAGGGCATGGCGGCGGGCGCGATCGGCCTGTCGACCGGGCTCATCTACGAGCCGGGCCGTCACGCCCACCCCCCGGAGATCACCGCCCTCGCCCGTCGCGCCGCGGCGGCCGGCGGCATCTACACCAGCCACATGCGCGACGAGGGCACCGGCCTGCTCGACTCGATCGCCGAGACGATCGCGATCGGCGCCGACACCGGCATCGCCGTGCAGGTGTCGCACCACAAGGCCGCGGGACGCGACAGCTGGGGCCTCGTTCGGCGCTCGCTGGCACTGCTCGACGCGGCACGCGCGCGCGGCATCGACGTCGCCGCCGACCAGTACCCGTACACCGCCGGCAGCACGGTGCTGGCCGCCGTCGTGCAGAACGGCGCGCTGACGCCGGCGGGTGGACCGCTCGGCCGCCTCGAGCCGGGCGACGTCCGGATCGCCTCGGCGCCGCGGCACCCGGAGTGGGAGGGCCGCACGATCGAGGAGCTCGCTGTGCTGCTCGAGCGCTCGCCCCTCGCCGCGGCCGAGCACATCGTCGCGGAGGAAGGCCCGGCCGCCTCGGCCATCCTCGAGGTCATGTGCGAGGACGACGTCCGCACCGTGATGCAGCATCCCACCACGATGATCGGCTCCGACGGTCTGCCGTCGCTCGACGGCAAGCCGCACCCGCGGCTTTACGGTACCTTCCCCCGCGTCCTCGGCCGCTACGCGCGCGACGCCGGCATCCTCACGCTCGAGGACGCCGTCCACCGCATGACGGGCATGCCGGCCGCACGCTTCGGCTTCGCAGGTCGAGGGCTCGTACGCCCTGGGTACCTGGCCGACCTCGTCGTCTTCGACCCGGCAACGATCTGCGACCGCGGCACCTACGAGGAGCCGCACCGCGCCCCCGAGGGCATCCGCCACGTCCTCGTGAACGGCACCCTGGTGGTGCGCGACGCCGCCCACACCGGCGCACGCCCAGGTCGCTGTCTGCGGCGCGGCGAGGGTCCCAGCTAGCCGAAGGTCACCGGCATGTGGCGCAGGCCGGTGTGCTTGTTGCTGCGCGTGAACTCGACGGGACCGTCGAGGGCGAGCCGCGACGTGCGCGCCAGCAGGGCCTCGAGGACGAGACGTATCTCGACGCGGGCCAGCGTCGCCCCGAGACAGAAGTGCGAGCCCTGCCCGAACGCGACGTGCGGATTCGGCGTGCGACGGACGTCGAAGCGGAACGGTTCGTCGAACACCGCCTCGTCGCGATTCGCCGACGACCACCACAGCGTCACCTTGTCGCCCGCGCGGATGGTGCGTCCATGCAGCGCGACGTCGCGGCACGCCGTACGCCGGTTGTAGGCGGTCGACGACGCCCAGCGCAGCATCTCCTCGACCGCCGACGGCAGCAGCGCGGCGTCGGCGCGCAGGAGGTCCCACGCCGCCGGCTGCTCGATGCAGGCGAGCACGCCGAGGGCGATGGTGTTCCGCGTCGTCTCGCTGCCGGCGGCGATCAGCAGGTTGAAGAACATCTGCTGCTCGAGATCGGTCGTCGGCTCGTCCCGGCCATCGGCGCTGGCAACACGCCCGTGCACCACCGCGGACAACAGATCGTCGCCGGGCGCGTCGCGCTTCTCGGCGATCAGCCGGCCGGCGTACTGGAACATCGCCGCCGATGCGGCCTGCGTGCGCGCGTCGTGCTCGCCGAGGTCGCGCCCGTCGTAGTCGAGCGTGGCGTTCGCCCACGCGAACAGCTGGTGGCGGTCGTCCTGCGGCACGCCGAGCAGGTGCGCCGTGGCCTGCAGCGGCAGCTCGGCGGCGATATCGAGCACCAGGTCGCAGCGCCCGCGCGCGACCGCGGCGTCGACGATGATGGCGGTGCGCCGCCGCAGGTCGTCCTCGAGACGAGCGAGTGCTCGCGGCGACACGCCCGGCGTCACGAGACGGCGGATACCGCGGTGGCGCGGGTCGTCCATCATGTTGAGGAGGACCCCGCTCGCGAAGCCGGCCGGCAGGTCCTCGATCAACGTACCGCCGCCGTCGCGCCCGCCACCCGACTCCGACGAGAAGGCCGCCGCGTCCTGCGCCACCGCCGTCACGTCGGCATGGCGCGACAGCACCCAGAACCCCTCGCCGCCCGGCGTGTGCGCGGTCGGCTCGTGGAACCACACCGGCGCCTCGCGCCGCAGCGTGGTGAAAGCCGCATGCGGAAAGCCCGCGGCGAAGGCGTCGAGGTCGGTGAGGTCGATCGGCGGCGCCATCGGCTGCCGTCCTTCCATTCCCACACCCCGCGGTGCAAGTCGCGGTTGACGGTCACGACCCGGCCGCAGTACCTCGGGTCCATGCCGATCCCGCGTCTTCCCGCCACCGCCACCGGGTCCGACGTCGCCAGCGCGCTCGCCGCCGAGGGCTGCGCCATCGTCGAGCGCCTGATCCCGACGTCGCTGCTCGCACAGGCCCGCAGCGAGCTGCGCCCCTTTCTCGACGCGACCGCGCCTGGCACCGACGAGTTCTCCGGGCATCGCACGCGCCGCACGGGCGGGCTCGTCGCACGCTCCGCCACCTGCCGCGACCTGGTCATGCACCCGACGGTGCTCGAGGCGGTGCGTGGCGTGCTGAGCGAGGCCACCACCGTACAGCTGCACCTCACGCAGGTGATCGCGATCGGCCCTGGCGAGCCCGGCCAGCGCATCCATCGCGACCAGTGGGCGTTCGACTTCTTCCCGTTCCCGTCGGGCTACGAGGTGCAGTGCAACACGATCTGGGCGATGACGGACTTCACGGAGGCGAACGGCGCCACGCGCGTGGTCCCCGGCAGCCACCGCCAGGCCGATCGGCTCATGTTCGAGCACACCGACACGGTGCCCGCCGAGATGCCCGCCGGCTCGGTGCTGTTCTACACCGGCTCGGCCTACCACGGCGCCGGCGCCAACCAGTCCGACGAGACGCGGTACGGGATCAACATCACCTACGCCGTCAGCTGGCTGCGTCAGGAGGAGAACCAGTACCTGTCGGTGCCCGCCGACGTCGCGCGCACGCTGCCGGAGCCGCTGCTGCGCCTGATCGGCTATGCCCGCGGCGCCTACGCGCTCGGGTACGTCGACGACCTGCGCGATCCCCTCTCGGTGCTGCTCGGTCGTGAGGTGGCGAATGACGGCCTCGGCGATCTCGCCGCCACCGAGGCTCGCCTGCAGGCTCCCTCGCGCTGACGCATCCGAGGACACCAATATCCCCAGAAAGGGGGATTGACCGTCCGAGCACCGGCGCGCCTACTGATGACGCGCCATGCCCACGCTCCGACGATGCTCGCGTCTGCTCCTGATACCCGGCGTGCTGACGCTCGTCCTCCCCGCCATCGCGCCCGCCCGCGATCACCCGGAGCGTGAGCTGAGCGAGACCCAGCTCACGCAGCGTTACGGCAAACCGTCCGGGCGCGACCGCATGTGGGGCGCGGCGCCGGAAGACCGCGACCTCGATCGCGACGGTCTCTCGAACGACGACGACTGGGACGACGACAACGACGGCCTCATCGACGAGGACGAGGACGACGAGTAGCTAGTGTCCCGTCTTCCAGCCGAACAGCCCCCGTCGCCGGATCACCTCGGCGACCGGCGGCGGCACCATGGCCTCCCACGCGGCGTCGCCCGCGCGGATACGATCCAGCACGTCGGCGCTGTCGAGGTCGAGATAGGCGTCGGTGCACTCCGGGATCTGGTGCAGGCGATCCGCCGCCACCAGGTAGTCACGCAGGTGGCGCCCGATCGGGTCGAGGAGCACGTTGTCGATCGTCAGCCGCGCGCCGTCGGCCCCGCGTCCCGGATAGACGTAGAGCGTGACGTGGCTCTTGAAGAGCCGCCCCGCTGCTTCGAGCAGCCCGCCGGCTAGATCGTCGTAGTGACTCGCGTCGATGATCCGCGCCAGGCCCGGCAGCCCGATGGCGATCCCGATCGGACGCGTGGTGTACGACGCGAGATGGTCGACGAGCGCGAAGTAGCGGCCGAAGCGCGAGATCATCACGCTCGTCCCGAGCGTCCGCAACGTGTCGGCCCGCGCCAGGAAATCGTCGCGATCGACGCGGCCACCCCCGGTGGTGAGATCGCCGAAGCTGAGCTCGGTGAGGACCACCGGTTCCTCGGTACCGAGGCCGGCCTCGGCGAGGAACTGCGTCCGACCCCGCTCGAGGATGTCGAGACCGAGGCAGGTGATCGGGCGGAACGCGCCGCGCGCGAGCAGGATGGCTCGCTTGTAGAGCACCTCCGACGGTTGCACGACCGCGCCGTCGGCGGTGAACATGGTGGTATCGGTGAGCCCCTGCTCCACGAGCGCCAGCGCCACGAGCCGGTTGTCGACGCCCGCGAAGGCGGGGCCGGAGAACGCCACCACGTCCACCTCGACGCGGCTGCGATGCAGGCCGTCCATGAGCGTGCCGATCAGGGCGTCCGGATCCGCGTGGTGGAAGAACGTCCCGTACAGCAGGTTCAGTCCGAGCAGGCCGAGGTCTTCCTGTTGCCGCACCGGTTCGGGATCGTGCAGGTGGACGTGCAGCACCACCTCCGACGCCTCGCCGCCCGGGGCCGTCTGGAACCGCACCCCGAGCCAGCCGCTGCCGTCCTCGGCGCGCGAGTAGCTCCGCGTCGCGACCGTGTCCGCGAAGACGAAGAACGTGCAGCGATCGCCGCGGGTCGGGGCCAGACGCTCCAGCAGCTTCGCCCATTCGCATTCGAGCATGGCCTGGAGCCGCTCGCGGCTGACGAAGCGGCTCGCCTGGCCGTAGCGCGCGGTGCTGACGGCCATGTCGTATGCCGACACCGTCTCCGCCACGGTGCCTGCCGCCCCGCCGACGTGGAAGAACCAGCGCGCCACCTCCTGCCCCGCGCCGATCTCGGCGAACGTGCCGTAGATCGTCGGATCGAGGTTGATCCGCAGCGCCTTCTCGTGCGCGGTGGCCATCGTGTGCGCTACCTTGCCTGCAGGGCACGGCACGACGCCAACCGCCACAGCTCGTCGAGCCGCTGCTCCTGCTCGGTGTCGAGATTGGTGACGTTGACCAGCACCACCACCGAGCGCTGCCCGCCGCGCGTCGTCGCGGCGTAGGCACGATAGCCGGGATACTCGCCGGTGTGGCCGTAGAGGGTGCCGCAGCCGGGGATGCGATACTCGAAGATGCCGAGGCCGGCCTGGTTACGACCGGGGCCCTTCGGCTCCGAGTCGCCCGGTCGCAGCGTGGCGATGCTGGTCTCGACCAGCGACGGGCCGAAGACGCGACCTGCCATGCGGGCGCGCAGGAAGCGGCCCAGCTCGAGCGCGGTCGACACCACGCTCCCGGTCGTCCAGGCCAGCGACGGCGAGTACGCGCGCGTCACGTCGCGCGGATTGCCGGCGCCACGGACGGGGAAGTCGTAGCCGCGGGTGCGCGGACGCACCAGGTCGAGCACCTCTGGCAGCACGGTGCGCTGCAGATGCAGCGGGTCGGTCACCTGCGTCGCCAGCTCGCTCTCGAAGGCCTGGCCCGTGGCCGCCTCGACGATCAGGCCGAGGACGATCGCGTTGGTGTTGGAGTAGGCGTACGTGCTCCCGGGCGCGAAGAGCAGCGGCAGCCCGGCGATGAAGCCGAGCAGCGTCTGCGGTGGCAGGTCGACCTTGGTGCTCGGCGTGATGGCCGCGACGAAGGCGTCGGTGGTGCTGTAGTCGACCAGGCCGGTCGTCTGTCCGAGGAGTTCCTCCACCGTGATGTCGCCGCCGGCGGGGAGCAGGCCGGGAAGCCACTTCGCCACGGTGTCGCCGAGCCCGAGGACGCCGCTCTCGACGAGCCGGAACACCACGGCGGCGGTGTACGCCTTCGACACGCCGCCGACGCGCCAGCGCTCGCGGAGCCGCATGCGCGGGTACTCGCGTTCGATGTTGGCGTACCCATCCGAGAGGTTCTCGGTGTGCCGCGGCGTCTCGATGACGACCGCCGCTGCCGGCACGCCCGCGTCGAGCACCGCGGACACGGCGCCGCGGACGGCACGACGCGATGGCGGATCGGCATCGCCCGCCCACGCCGTCGCCACGCCGAGCGACCACAGCACCCCCAGCGCCACCCCACCCAACCGACGAAATCGCATCGCCACCTGGCGTGTATGGACGCCGGCGGCCCGTCCTTCAAGCGGTGGCGACGTGACAAGCCGACGGGCCCGTGGCATCGAGACCGACATGCATCGTGTCGTCGCCCTGTGCTTCACCGCCGTCCTGCTCGCCGGCTGCTCGCTCT
>DASYLJ010000205.1:0-3692 GCA_036009625.1 Binatia bacterium | reverse complement strand
GGGGAAAAGGGGCGGGGGGTGCCGTGCGAACGCCGCGCGCAGCCGGCGGCCGTCTGCCTCCGGCCGGCCCCGCACCCAACCGCGCCGCGCCGCGTGCATGTGACAGCCCAGCGTGGTTCACTCGACCCCGCGGAGATGGCGACGCCCCGAGCAGTGAGCGCGACCGCCGAGCTGGAGCGGCTCGGTCAGAGCGCGCGGCGCGAGAAGGACTGGAAGCGGTGGGGACCGTATCTGTCCGAGCGCCAGTGGGGCACCGTGCGCGAGGACTACTCGCCGTACGGCACGTGCTGGGACTACTTCACGCACGACCACGCGCGCAGTCGGGCCTACCGCTGGGGCGAGGACGGGCTCCTCGGCATCACCGATCACCAGGGCCGCATGTGCTTCGCGCTCGCGCTCTGGAACGGCGCCGATCCCATCCTGAAGGAGCGCCTCTTCGGTCTCACCGGGCCCGAGGGCAATCACGGCGAGGACGTGAAGGAGTGCTACTTCTACCTCGACTCGACGCCGACGCACTCGTACATGAAGGCGCTCTACAAGTACCCGCAGGGGGCCTTTCCGTACTCGTGGCTCGTCGAGGAGAACCGCCGGCGCGGCAAGCACGATCTCGAGTTCGAGGTGCTCGACACGGGCATCTTCGATCATGACCGCTACTTCGACGTCACCGCCGAGTACGCCAAGGCCGGTCCGAACGACGTGCTGGTGCAGATCACCGTCGCCAATCGCGGCCCCGAGGCCGCGTCGCTCCACCTGCTGCCGACGCTGTGGTTCCGCAACACGTGGTCATGGGGCCGCACCGGCGAAGGCTACTGGCCGCGCCCGCACCTCTCGCGGCAGGCCGACGGCACGGTGCTCGCGGACCACGAGTCGCTCGGCCGCTTCCACCTCGCCATCGACGACGCGACGGTGCCGCTGCTCTTCACCGAGAACGAGTCCAACGTCGCGCGGCTGTTCAATGTCGCGAACCCACAGCCGCACGTGAAGGACGCCTTCCACGAGTACGTCGTGAACGGACGGCACGACGCCGTGAACCCGTCTGGCATCGGCACCAAGATGGCCGCGCAGTACGTCCTCGACGTGCCCGCCGGCGGCGAGCGCGTCGTGCGCCTGCGGCTCTATGGCGACAAGGAAGTGCCGGCGCGGTGCTTCGGCGCCGCGTTCGACGACGTGCTCGCACTGCGCATCGCCGAAGCCGACGCGTTCTACCACGAGCGCGTGCCGCCGGCGGCGACGCCTGCCGAGCGACTGGTGATGCGGCAGGTCAGCGCCGGCCTGCTCTGGAACAAGCAGTTCTACAAGTACGACGTGCACACCTGGCTCGAGGGCGACCCCGGCCAGCCGCCGCCGCCACCCGAGCGCCGTCGCGGCCGCAACGTCGACTGGCCGCATCTCTACAACCGCGACGTCATCTCCATGCCCGACAAGTGGGAGTACCCCTGGTACGCGGCGTGGGATTTGGCGTTCCACATGCTGCCGTTCGCACACCTCGATCCCGACTTCGCCAAGGCGCAGCTCGTCCTCTTTCTGCGCGAGTGGTACATGCACCCGAACGGTCAGTTACCGGCGTACGAGTTCGCGTTCGGCGACGTGAACCCGCCGGTGCATGCGTGGGCGGCGTGGCGAACCTACAAGATCACCGCCGACCGCGGTCACCGCGACCGCATCTTCCTCTCGCGCGTCTACCAGAAGCTCTGTCTCAACTTCACGTGGTGGGTGAATCGCAAGGACGTCGAGGGCAACAACCTCTTCGGTGGCGGCTTCCTCGGCCTCGACAACATCGGCGTCTTCGATCGCTCGCGCCCGCTGCCCGGCAACGCCTTCCTCGAGCAGGCCGACGGCACGGCATGGATGGCGTTCTACGCCATCACGCTGCTCGCCATGTCGCTCGAGCTGGCGAAGGACAACGCCGCCACCGAGGACATGGCGTCGAAGTTCTTCGAGCACTTCATCGCCATCGCCGACGCCATGAACCAGCTCGGTGGCTCCGGCCTGTGGTCGGACGTCGACGGCTTCTACTACGACCAGCTCCTCATCGACGGGAAGCGCCAGCCGCTGCGCGTGCGCTCGCTGGTGGGCTTCATCCCGCTGCTCGCCGTCAGCGTCCTCGACGAGGACACCATGGGCAACCTGCCCGGCTTCACGAAGCGCCTCAATTGGTTCCTCGAGAACCGGCCCGAGCTGGCACGGCAGATCTCGTGCATGCAGGGCATGCCCGGCCACCGGCGCCGGCTGCTCGCCATCCCGTCACGCGAGCGGCTCGAACGCATGCTGCGCTACCTGTTCGACGAGAACGAGTTCCTGTCGCCGCACGGCATCCGCTCGGTGTCGAAGTTCCACCAGGACAACCCGTTCATCCTGCGCACCGACGGCGTCGAGCATCGCGTGACGTACGTGCCCGGCGAATCCGACACCGGCATGTTCGGCGGCAACTCGAACTGGCGCGGCCCGGTGTGGTTCCCGATCAACTACCTGATCATCGAGGCGCTCGAGCGCTACCACCACTACTTCGGTGACGATTTGAAGGTCGAGCTCCCGACCGGCTCGGGACGCATGGCGACCCTGAAGGAGGCGGCCGACGAGATCTCGCGCCGTCTCGCGACGCTGTTCCTGCCCGACGACCACGGCCGGCGTCCGTGTCACGGCGAGGATCGTCGCTGGGCCGAGGATCCGCACTGGCGAAATCTGGCGCTGTTCCACGAGTACTTCCACGGCGACACGGGCCGGGGAATGGGCGCGGATCACCAGACCGGGTGGACGGCGCTGGTGCTGCGCTGCATCCAGGACATGGCGACGGCGCGCTCGGCGTGAGGCCGGGGACGACCGTCAGGGCATGACCACCTCGACGGACGCGAAGGCCCAGGCGATCGACTCGGACGGGGCATCGCCGCAGGTGCGATCGCCCTGCTCGAGGCTGGTGATCACGACCTGCGCAAAGGTGTAGGTGGTGGTCGGCGTGGTGCCGTCGGCGCCGAACACCTCGAGGGTGGCCGTGGGGAAGTGTCTCCCCTCCGTCGCCGCCAGGAACAGCGCGGGGCTGTTGGCATCGACGAGTTTGGTGATCTGCAACGGATCGAGCGTGAGGTGGCCGCTGCCGCTGCCGGGGCCGCCGACGGGCGGGACGAAGTCGAGCCCGACCCGGAAGGCATGGGCGTCCAGTGCACCACCGTCGAAACGTTCGATGGTGAGGCGGGCCTGGGTCGTGCACGCCGGCAGCTCCGCACCTGATCCCGGCGCACAGACAGGTCCCGTCGGGCCGGGAACCCCAGCCGGACCCTGCACCGCCCACGTGAGCGGCGCCTCCTTCCTCTTGCAGCTCGCACCGTCGTCCACGACGCGGAGCTGCCCGCCGCGCCCGACGCAGCCCTGGATCGTCGCGTCCTGCGCCTGAGAAGCGTCGACGGTCACCAGGGTGGCGACCATGGCAAGAATGGTCGATGTCGTTCGCATCGTCCGACCTCCTTGCCGAATGCCGTGGCACGAGGGTGCGCGGGAGGGCAATCCCGCGATGTCGTGACAAAGACCGGCGAAGCGAGGCGACGGCTAGCGCACCATCCCTAGTCCAATCCCCAGCGCCGCCGCTTCCGCCACAACGTCGTGACGTTGATCCCGAGGCGCGCCGCCGCGTCCTCGAGCGTCGCCGACTCTGCCAGCACGGCGCGCACGTGCTCGCGCTCGACGTCGCGTAGCGCCTG
>DASYLJ010000204.1:0-42434 GCA_036009625.1 Binatia bacterium | reverse complement strand
CGGGGAGCGAGCCCAGCGCCGTGCCGACGGCCCGCGCCGCGCGCGGGTGGCCGAGCATCGCCGCCACCTGCCCGTAGGTGACGACGCGGCCGCGCGGGATCTTCCGCACCAGCCGATAGACCTCGCGATGGAAGGGGGGCGTGGCCACAGGCGCCTCCGTAGCCCGGCGCGGGGCACGTTGGAATCGGCGCGGGGACCGGATACCTTCCGCCCCCGTGGAGACGGCGGTCGGCACCCTCGGCGCGACGGCAGTCGGCGCGGTGACATCGCGCACCCGGCGCTACGCCACCTACGCCTGGTGGACCGTGGCGGCCAACCTCGGCGTCATCGTGTGGGGTGCGCTCGTGCGCGCCACCGGCTCCGGCGCCGGCTGCGGCAGCCACTGGCCGCTCTGCAACGGCGAAGTGGTGCCGCGCGCCCCCAGCATCGAGACGCTGATCGAGCTCAGCCATCGCCTGACCAGCGGCATCGCGCTGCTGCTGGTCGTCGGGCTCGTCGTCGGTGCCTGGCGGCGCTTCCCGTCGGGCCACCTGGTGCGACGGGCGGCCGCGACGTCGGGCGTCCTCATGATCCTCGAAGCGCTGATCGGCGCCGGGCTCGTGCTGCTCGAGCTGGTCGCCGACGACGTCTCCACCGCGCGTGCCTGGTGGATGGCGGGCCATCTGCTGAACACGTTCCTGCTCGTCGGTGCGCTGACGCTGACGGCGTGGTGGGCCACCACCGACGAGCGACCGCGGCTGCGAGACCAGGGCGCACTGCCGATCACGCTCGGTGTGGCGCTGGTCGGCATGCTGCTGCTCGGCGTCAGCGGCGCCATCACCGCGCTCGGCGACACGCTCTTCCCGGTCGCCACCTTCGCCGAGGGCAAGGCGCTGACGTTCTCCCCGTCGGCGCATCTCTTCGTGCGGTTGCGCATCTGGCATCCGGTGCTCGCGGTCACGGTCGGTGTGCTGCTCGCCATGGCGGCGACGCACGCATCGCTGCGACGGCCGACGGTGCGGCGCATCGGCGGTGTGCTGCTCGGGTTGGTGCTGGTCGAGCTGAGCGTCGGTCTCGCGAACATGTGGCTGCTGGCGCCGGTGCCGCTGCAGCTGGTGCATCTGCTGCTGGCGGACCTGGTCTGGATGGCGCTCGTCGTGCTGACGGCGAGCGCGCTGGCCGTGCCCTGACGGTGATGGCGGAGCGGGACCACCCGTCCGCTGGTGTCCCAGAAGCCCTGCGTGCGCTCGACGTGCGCGCCCTGGCGCTGGTCGTCCACGACGCCAGCTTTCCCGCCGACGAGGACGAGGACGTCGGCCGCGGTGCACCGGGATCCCATGGCGCGCAGCGCTTCCTGCGCTTCGTGCGCGGCCTCGGCTTCACCGGTCTGCAGCTCGGGCCCGACGGCCAGACGCCGCCCGACGACCCGTCGCCCTACCGCAGCGCCGCGCTGCCGAAGAACCCACTCTCGATCGCGCTGTCGCCGCTGGCGGAAGCGGCGGCCTGGGGCGAGATGCTGCCGGTGGAGGCGTTGCGCGCCGCGGTGCGGGCGCGACCCGAGGGTGCACGCGCACACGTCCACTACGCGGCGGCACGCGCGGCCCACGACGGCGCGCTGCGGGCGGCCTTCCGTGTCTTTCGCACCGCGGCCACGCCGGCGATGGCGGCGCTCCGCGACGAGGCGCAGCGATTCGAGCGCGAGCAGGCGTGGTGGCTCGAGCGCTACGAGCTGTTCGAGCCGCTGGCCGCGGCGCACGGCACGCGCGATCCGCGCCGCTGGCCCGCGGTCGACGCCGCGCTCTGGCGCAACGACGGCTCGGCGGCGCGTCGCGCCGAGCTGCGCGCCCGTCACGCCGACGACATCGCGTACTTCCGCTTCACGCAGCTCGTCGCCGACGTGCAGCGGCGCCGTTTCGCCGCGGTGTCGCGCGAGATCGGTCTGTCGCTGTTCGCCGATCTCCCCATCGGGCTCGCCCCCGAGGACGTGTGGTGTCGCCCCGAGCTCTTCCTCGATGACTGGCGCATGGGCGCGCCGCCGAGCCGCACCAATCCCGAGGGACAGGCGTGGGACTACCCCGTCTTCGATCCGCGTCGTCGCGCCGACGTGCTGCGCTTCCTCGAGGGTCGCCTGGATCGCGTCTTCGCCACCGCCGACGGCCTGCGCATCGATCATCCGCACGGTCTCGTCTGCCCGTGGGTCTACGACGCCTGGGCCGACGACCCGGGAAGCGCCGTGCGCCAGGGCGGCCGTCTCTTCGAGTCGCCCGACCGCCTCGACCTGGCGCGGTTCGCCATCGTCGGCCGCGATCAGCTCGATCCGTCGCTGCCGCGTCACGCCGATGCCTGGGTGACGTCGATCACGCCCGCACAGGAGGACGCCTATGCGGTCCTGATGGATGCCGTGCTGGCGGTGGCGCGTCGTCGGGGGCTCGGTGCGGAGGGGATCGTGTGCGAGGTGCTGTCGACGCTGCCGCTGCCGCTGGCGCGCATTCTCACGCGGCACGGGCTCGGACGCTTCCGCGTCACGCAGAAGGCGGCACTCGACGATCCGCAGGACGTCTACCGCAGCGAGAACGCGCGTCCCGAGGACTGGATGATGGTGGGCACGCACGACACGCGCTCGATCTGGGCAGTGGTCGAGTCGTGGCGCACGTCGGGACAGCTGGTGGGACGTGCGGCCTACCTCGCCTCACGCCTCGCACCGCGTGAGGACGAGCGCGAGGCGATGGCGCAGGCGCTGGTGCGCGAGCCCGGGCTGCTGGTGCACGCGCTGTTCGCCGATCTCTTCGCCAGCCCGGCTCGTCACGTCATGATCTTCTTCCCCGACCTCTTCGGCCTGCGCGAGTCGTACAACGTTCCCGGCACCTTCGGACCGCACAACTGGCGGCTGCGCGTCCCGCCCGACTGGGAGCGCGTCCACACCGACGGTGCGCGTCGGCTCGACGCCCTCGACCTGCGGGTGGCGCTCGCGATGGCGCTGCGCGCGCGGGGTGTCGTCGACGGCGATCTGCTGCACGGCCTGCGCTAGAGGATCACGGCCGCCGCGCTCGCTGGGCGTCGGTTACGGTACAAGGGCCGTCGCGATGGCCTCGGCCGCACGGCTCGCAAGGACCGACCGGCCCGCCGCATTCGGATGCAGGAGGTCGAAGAAAAAAGCAGCCGTGAGCGCGAAATCGACGACGGGCGTCGGTCCCCCCATCAGGAGGCTGGTGACCTGACACGCGTCGTCGAAGAGGCAGCGCAGGAGGGGGCAGGCATCAGGTGCGTCCGGCGGAAGGGAAAGGCACGTATCTCCCGAGGGCACGGGGCAGATGTACAGCGGCGTGGCGAGTAGCGGCGTCGCGCCGTGTGCGCGGGCGGTATCGGCCATGGTCTGGAGATTGGATGCGGCGCCTGCCGGAAGGAACGGATTCGGTAGGTCGCATGTCAGCACGCCGTCGGACACGTCGAATGAGCCGGCTCCCACGACGCAATCGTTGACGGCTTCCTCGATCAGGACCACGTCCGGCGCCACGGTGCTGGCGGAGAACGTCTCTTCGAGCCGGACCATGCCGTCCCGCGTCACCTCTCCTGGTCGCCCGGAGCAGTGGACGTCCCATTCTGGATGCGCCTGCCGGACCAGAGGACAGTAGAGGGCCGTGATGGAGTCGCCGAACAGCCAGACGACCGGGCGGCCGGCGATGCCGCGGCACGTGCCCTGCTGCGTCGGTCGTTTGATCGTGAACTCCGTCGTGCCGTTGCTGGCGATCAGCCCGTCGGCGAACTTGATGCTGTACGAATCGCCGCCGGCGATCGACAACAGGACGCAGGCGTCGGTTCCTTGGGTCGGAGGCACCAGATCCACCGGGGCGTCGCGACCATCGATCGTGGCATCGATCCGGAACGCACCGCGGGAGATCTTCATCTTCAGCTGTTTCACTGGGCCGTGTTCACCAAGCCAGTCCAGGTAGGTGAATCCTCGGATGGCATCGCCGCTCCAGAAGGGCCGGTGCGTGATGGCGCTGACCCCGGCGGCCAGCTGGAAGGTCTGCCAGCTCGGCGTGGTGCCATGGACCACGGCCGTCAGGGTAGCGCCACCGATCGTCGGGTTGCCGACGATGACGTTGTCGGTGCCGGACTCCGACGCACTGAAGACCACGCGGCGCCGATCCGGCTGACCGGAGCTCTTCACGGCGAACTCCCCGCCCAAGATTGTTTGATCGGCGCCTAGCGCGCCGCGGAAAGTGGCAACAGCAATCAGCCCGGCAAGTACCAAATGATGGAACATGCTAAACCCCCCGGCAGGCTGAGGGGCCAATCTCACGTCGGGAGTCGTCGCGTCAACAACAAAGCGCGACGACGGCCTCGGGAGTCGGTGAATGCTGCAGAGTCATCGGTAGTCACCCAGCCCGCCATTCGCATGCACAAAGGGCATCGACAGCCCTGGCAACCGGTGGCAGTGTCGGTCGCGCGGCCCGGCGTGCCGCACCGGAACTCCATGCACGACGCCACCAAACCAGCAGAGTCGCCACCGCGGGTCGTCATCGATCGCGTCACTCCGGAGATCGACGCCGGCCGTTTCCCGACAAAGCGGGTGCTCGGCGACGAGGTCACCGTCGGGGCCGATGTCTTCACCGAGGGCCACGATCGGCTGGTCGCCGTGCTCCGCGTGCGCGGCCCGGGCGACGACGACTGGCGCGAGGTCCCGATGACGGCGCTCGTCAACGATCGCTGGGAGGCGACGTTCACCGTCGATCGCCTCGGCCCATGGGAGTGCGCCATCGACGCCTGGGTCGACGAGATCGCGACGTGGCGCGCGGGCCTCGTCGCCAAGCGCGACGCGGGGCTCGACGTCGCGAGCGAGCTGCTCGAGGGAGCGGCGCTGCTCGAGCGGGCGTCGACGCGGGCCGACGGCCCCGATCGCGCCTGGCTGGCCGAGCATGCGCGCCTCGTCGGCGGTTCCGGCGAGCAGGCCACGCGCGCCGCGGCGGCAATGTCGCCGGCGCTGACGTCGTGTGCACTACGCTTCCCCGATCGCACGCGCGCGACGCGCTGGGAACGCACGCTGCGCATCGCCGTCGAGCCCGAGCGCGCGGTGTACGGCGCCTGGTACGAGATGTTCCCGCGCTCGGCGTCGTCCGAGCCCGATCGGCACGGTACCTTTGCCGACGTCGTGCAGCGTCTGCCCTACGTCGCCGGCATGGGGTTCGACGTCCTCTACCTGCCGCCGATCCATCCCATCGGACGCACGCATCGCAAGGGACGGAACAACCTGCCCGTCGCCGGACCCGACGATCCCGGCAGCCCGTGGGGCATCGGCGCCGCGGAGGGCGGGCACACCGCGATCCATCCATCGCTCGGCACGCTCGGCGACTTCGATCGCCTGGTGACGGCGGCGCGCGAGCACGGTCTCGACGTCGCGCTCGACCTCGCCTTCCAGTGCTCTCCCGACCATCCCTGGGTGACGGAGCATCCGCAGTGGTTTCGCCACCGACCCGACGGCACCATCCAGTACGCCGAGAACCCGCCCAAGAAGTACCAGGACATCTACCCGATCCACTTCGAGACCGACGACTGGCGCGCGTTGTGGGATGGGTTGCGTGACGTCGTGCTGTTCTGGGTGGCGCGCGGTGTGCGCATCTTCCGCGTCGACAACCCGCACACCAAGCCGTTCGCGTTCTGGGAGTGGATGATCGCCGAGGTGCGCGCCGCGCATCCCGACGTCTTCTTCCTCGCCGAGGCGTTCACGCGGCCCGCCGTCATGCGTCATCTGGCGAAGGTCGGCTTCTCGCAGTCGTACAGCTACTTCACTTGGCGCAACACCAAGGCCGAGCTGACGGCGTGGATGACGGAGCTCGTCACCCCACCGGTGAGCGACTACATGCGGCCCAACCTGTTCGTGAACACGCCCGACATCCTGCACGAGTATCTGCAAATCGGTGGACGGCCGGCGTTCCAGATCCGGAGCGTCCTCGCCGCGACGCTGGGAGCGACATGGGGCGTCTACGGACCGCCGTTCGAGCTGATCGAGACGGCGTCGAGCGGTGGCGAGGATTACCTCGACGGCGAGAAGTACCAGCAGCGGCACTGGGACGTGGAACGTCCGGACAGCCTGCGACCGTTCATCGCGCGCCTGAACCGCATCCGGCGCGACAACCCGGCGCTGCACCGCAACGATCGCCTGCGCTTCCTTCCGGTCGACAACGATCGCCTGCTGGCCTACGTGAAGACCACGCCCGATCTCTCAAACCAGGTCCTCGTCGTCGTCACCGTCGACCCGCACCATCGGCAGACCGGCTGGATCGAACTGCCGCTCGACGCGCTCGGGCTCGATGCGACGGAGGCGTTCCAGGTGCACGACCTGGTGAGCGACGCGCGTTTCCTGTGGGACGGGCCGCGCGCCTTCGTCGCCATCGACCCGGCGGTCGTGCCTGCGCACGTCTTCCGCATCCGGCGCCGGCTGCGCACGGAGAAAGACTTCGACTACTTCCTGTGAGCGAACCGACCGCCAAATCCCGTCGTACCCGATCTGTGCCCGTGCCTGGCGGCAGCGACCCGCAATGGTACCGCGACGCCATCCTCTACGAGCTGCGCGTCGGCGCGTTCAGCGACAGCGACGGTGACGGCGTCGGCGACTTCCGCGGCCTCACCGAGCGCCTCGACTACCTGCGCGACCTCGGCGTCACCACGCTCTGGCTGCTGCCGTTCTACCCGTCGCCGATGCGGGACGACGGCTACGACATCTCGGACTACACCGACATCCACCCGCAGCTCGGCACGCTCGACGACTTCCGCGAGTTCCTGCGCGAGGCGCACCGGCGCGATCTCAAGGTCGTGACCGAGCTGGTCATCAACCACACGTCCGACCAGCACCCGTGGTTCCAGCGCGCGCGCACCTCGCCGTCGGGCAGCAAGCTCCGCGACTACTACGTCTGGAGCGACTCGCCGGAGCGCTGGCCCGAGGCGCGCATCATCTTCAAGGACTTCGAGCCGTCGAACTGGTCCTGGGACCCGGTGGCGAAGGCCTACTACTGGCATCGCTTCTTCTCCCACCAGCCCGACCTCAACTTCGACAACCCGGCGGTACAGAAGGCGGTGTTCGCCGCGCTCGACTTCTGGTTCAACATGGGCGTCGACGGCCTGCGTCTCGACGCCGTGCCGTACCTCTACGAGCGCGACGGCACGAACTGCGAGAACCTGCCCGAGACGCACGCCTTCCTGAAGAAGCTCCGGCGCCACGTCGACGAACGCTACGAGAACCGGATGCTCCTCGCCGAGGCCAACCAGTGGCCCGAGGACGCGGTCGTCTACTTCGGTAACGGCGACGAGTGCCACATGGCGTTCCACTTCCCCGTCATGCCGCGGCTCTTCATGGCGCTGCACATGGAGGACCGCTTCCCCATCGTCGACATCCTGGCGCAGACGCCCGACATCCCGGCGTCGTGCCAGTGGGCGCTCTTCCTCCGCAACCACGACGAGCTCACGCTCGAGATGGTGACGGACGAGGAGCGTGACTACATGTACCGCGTCTACGCCCACGACGCGCAGGCGCGCATCAACCTCGGCATCCGCCGTCGCCTGGCACCGCTCGTCGGCAACGATCGCCGTCGCATCGAGCTGATGAACGCGCTGCTGTTCTCGCTGCCCGGGACGCCCGTCGTCTACTACGGCGACGAGATCGGCATGGGCGACAACTTCTACCTCGGCGACCGCAACGGCGTGCGCACGCCGATGCAGTGGAGCGGGGACCGCAATGCCGGCTTCTCGCGCGCCAATCCGCAACGGCTCTACCTGCCGGTGATCGTCGATCCCGAGTACCACTACGAGAGCCGCAACGTCGAAGCGCAGCAGCAGAACCAGCACTCGCTGCTGTGGTGGACGAAGCGGCTCATCGCGCTCCGCAAGCGGCACCAGGCGTTCGGCCGCGGCAACATCACCTTCCTCTACCCGAGCAACCCGAAGGTGCTGGCGTTCCTGCGCGATTACGACGGTGACACCATTCTCGTCGTCGCCAACCTGTCGCGCTTCGTGCAGTACGTCGAGCTCGATCTGGCAGCGTGGAAGGGCATGGTCGCGGTGGAGCTCTTCGGGCGCACGGCGTTCCCGCCCATCGGCGAGCTGCCGTACCTGCTTACGCTCGGCCCGCACGCGTTCTACTGGTTCGCGATCGAGCGGCGCGACGGTCAGGTGGCCACGGTGGCGGCGGTCGAGGAGGCACGCCCCCCGCACCTCGAGGTGCGCGGCGGATGGGAAGACGTCCTGCAGTCGAGCGCGTTCTCGGCGGCAATGCCGGCGTTGCTGCGCACCCGCCGCTGGTTCGGCGGCAAGGCGCTCGCGATGAAGTCGGCGGCGATCAGTGACATCGTCGCGGTGGAGCACGACGCCGGCACGCTGTGCCTGACGCTGGTGCGCGTCGACTACGTGCAGGCAGCGCCCGAGACCTACGTCTGGCCCCTGGCGTTCGCCACTGGCGACGCGGCGGCGGCGCTGCGGACCACGGCGCCGAAGTCGATCGTCGCCGAGCTGAGCGTGACCGGCCGCGACGGCACCAGCGTCGAGGGAGTCGTTCACGACGCCATGGAGGACGCCGCCACGGGCACGCTGATGCTCGACGTGATCGGCCGACGGCGGAAGATCCGCGGCGCCTCGGGAACGCTGGCAGGCGTCGCGACGCGGGCGTTCAGCGCTCTGCGAGGTGATCCCGACGTGGCCTTGCCGCCGGTGGTACTGCGCGGCGAGCAGAGCAACACGTCGGTGGCGTACGGCGATCGGCTCATCCTGAAGCTGTTCCGTCGCCTCGCCGACGGCGTGAACCCCGACATGGAGGTCGGCCGCTTCCTCACCGAGCGCACGCACTTCACGCACATCGCGCCGGTCGCGGGCGCGCTCGAGCTGCGCCGGCCGGGCGGCGAGCCGGCGACGGTGGCTATCCTGCAGGGCTACGTCGCCAAGGCCACCGACGCCTGGGAGTACACGCAGGACCAGGTCCGTCACTACTTCGACCGCTCGCTGGCGACGCAGCAGGCGGGCGGCGTCGCCGTGTCGGGCCACTCGCTCATCGATCTGACCACCGAGGAGCCGCCGGCGCTCGTCGCCGAGACGCTCGGCGCCTACATCGAGTTCGCGCGGCTGCTCGGTCGTCGCACCGGCGAGCTGCACCAGGCGCTGGCGTCACGTGCCGACGATCCGGCGTTCGCGCCCGAGCCGTTCACCGCGCTCTACCAGCGCTCGCTCTACCAATCGTGGCGGAACCTCACCAACGGCGTGCTGCGCGTGCTGCGCGACCGCGTGTCGACGCTGCCCGCCGACGTGCAGGACGACGCGCGCCGTCTCGCCGGCATGGAGAAGCAGGTCCTGGCGCGATTCCACACCGTCCTCGGCGGCACGATCCCCGCGATGCGCATCCGCGGCCACGGCGACTTCCACCTCGGCCAGGTCCTGTGGACGGGCAAGGACTTCGTCATCATCGACTTCGAGGGCGAGCCGGCGCGCTCGCTCGGCGAGCGCCGCCTGAAGCGCTCCCCGCTGCGCGACGTCGCCGGCATGCTGCGCTCGTTCGACTACGCTCCGCAGACCGTCCTGCACGGCGGCGCGTCGCGTGCCGAGGATCGGCCGGTGCTGGCACCCTGGGCGCGGTTCTGGACGACGTGGACCAGCTCGGCGTTCCTGCGTGCGTACCTGCAGCAGGTCGAAGGCAGCGGTCTGCTCCCGAAGGCGCGCGAGCAGCTCACGCGGCTGCTCGACGTCCTGCTGCTCGAGAAGATCGTCTACGAGCTTGGCTACGAGCTGAACAACCGCCCCGAGTGGGTGCGGATCCCGCTGGCCGGCATCCTGCGCATACTCGGGGCGTGACCCTCAGCTCGCGAGCGCCTGCGGCGGCTCGTCGGGGCGCGTGGGGCTGGTCGCGGCGGCGAGCTGGTCGAGGAACCCCATCACCTTGTCGCGCGCGTGCTCGGCTTCGTCGGTGAGGCCGACCAGCTCGGGCAGACGCCAGTGCTTCAGGAGGACGGGGCAGAGCACCTGCTCGTAGTGGATGCGCATGTCGTAGATGCCGGCCGCGGCGATGGTGGCGGCGCGGGCGCGGAAGCCGCGCAGCTCGAGCCCCGGCATGGCGAAGCCCATCACCTTGCGTTGCATGGCGATCACCATGCTCGACGGGTCGAGCGCGATCGCCGCCGACGCCAGGTCGCGATAGAAGGCGAAATGCAGGTTCTCGTCGGTGGCGACGCGGACCAGCAGACGCTCGGCGGCGAGGTCGCCGGTGATGGCGCCGGTGTTGCGGTGCGCGATGCGTGTCGCCAGCTCCTGCAGCGTGACGTAGACGAGGCCGTCGCGTGGCTCGGTCCTGCCGCGTGGATAGTAGCCGCGGGAGACGTGCTCCATGCGCTCGCGCTCAAGGGCCACCGGATCGACGGCGCGCGTGACGACGAGGTAGTCGCGGATGGCGATCGAGTGGCGCATCTCCTCGGCGGTCCACCGTCGCGCCCACTCGCCCCAGACGCCCTTGCTGCCGAACACGTTGAAGAGTGCCAGGTGGTAGTAGGGCAGGTTGTCCTCGGTGAGGAGGTTGAGCTCGAGCGCGGTGCGCGCGGTCGGGCTCATGCTCGAGTCGGTCGGGCTCCAGGGCGCGTCGGCGAAGCTCCGACCCTGCTCCCACGGGACGTAGTCGTGCGGGAACCATTCCTTGGCCGTGGCAAGGTGGCGATCGAGCAGCTGGCGGACGACGGGCGCGAGCTCCGCGGTCAGATCGGGGGTCGTCATCTCAGAGTCTCCTTGCGGCCGCGCGTGACCGAGTGCTAACTACGCTCCCGTAACTTACGGACGCGTACCCTACGGGGGCGTAGGAAACCTGTCAACGTGCCCAAGACGCCCCAGCCCGAGAAGCCCGAACGTCGTCCCCGCCTGGCCGCCTCCGCGCGACGGGCCCAACTCGTCGAGGTGGGCCGACTCGTGTTCGCCAAACGCGGCTACGAAGCCACGTCGGTCGAGGAGATCGCCGAGCGCGCCGGCATCTCGAAGCCGATCGTCTACGAGCACTTCGGCGGCAAGGAAGGGCTCTACGCCGTCATCGTCGATCGCGAGGTCGAGCACATCGTGGCGCGCATCGCCGAGGCCATCTCGGCGGGCTCGCCGCGCGAGCGCCTGGAGCAGGCGGTGCTCGTGTTCCTGCGCTACGTGAAGGAGCGACCCGAGGGCTTCGCCATGCTGGTGCGCGACGCGCCGGCGTCGAAGCGCACCGGCGAGATGCCGGCGTTGATGTTCGACCTCGCCGACCGCGTCGGCACCATCTTCACCGAGCAGTTCCGGAAGGCCGGGTACGAGGCCAAGTCGGCTCCCATCTACGCGCATGCCCTGGTTGGCATGGTGGCGTTCGTGGGGCAGTGGTGGACCGAGAGCCGCAAGCCGCCGCCCGCCGAAACGGTGGCGAGCCACATCGCGGCACTGGCGTGGATGGGGCTCCGTCATCTGCCGCGGACGCCGACCCCGTTGGCCGCGCCGAAAGGACCGCCATGACCCAACGCGACGTCGTCCTGCACGGGCATCGCATGACGTATCGGGGCGACGGTGAAGGCCCGGTACTCCTGCTGCTGCACGGCATCGCCGGCAGCTCGGCGACCTGGAACGACGTCCTGCCATGGCTCGCCGAGCGCTACTGCGTGGTGGCGCCCGACCTCCTCGGCCACGGCGAATCGGCCAAACCGCGCGGCGACTACTCGCTCGGCGCCTATGCCAGCGCCGTCCGTGATCTGATGGGTGTGCTCGGCCATCACCAGGCGACGGTCGTCGGGCATTCGCTCGGTGGCGGCGTGGCGATGCAGCTCGCCTACCAGTTCCCCGAGCGTTGCGAGCGTCTCGTGCTGGTGTCGAGCGGCGGCCTCGGCCGCGAGGTGCATCCCATCCTGCGCGCCGCCGCCCTGCCGGGCGCCGAGTACGTCCTGCCGCTGCTGTGCAGCGCCGGGCTGCGCGACGCGGTCGACAGCGTCGCGCGCGCGCTCGGGCGCGTCGGCCTCCGTGCCGGCGCCGATCTCGACGAGATGTGGCGCGGCTTCTGCTCGCTCGGCGACGCCGATACCCGCCAGGCGTTCGTCCACACGCTGCAGACCATCATCGATCCCGGCGGCCAGCGCGTGCACGCCGGCGACCGTCTCTACCTGGCGTCGGAGATCCCGACGATGCTCGTCTGGGGCGACGAGGACCCCGTCATCCCCATCGCCCACGGTCGCGCCGCGCACGAGGCCATCGCCGGCAGCCGCTTCGAGGTCTTCCCGCACGCCGGCCACTTCCCGCACCGCGACGACCCCCGCCGCTTCGTCGAGGTCATGCTCGACTTCCTCGCCACCACGACGCCGGCCCACGTCACCGAAGAGCGCTGGCAGGAGCGCCTGCGGAGCGGGGCGTAGTCACTCAAGTTCCGGGCGCCACCAACCGAAGCACCGAGGTAGCGACTATGCGATCGACCTCCCCCGATGTCCTCGTCGTCGGCGCCGGACCGGTCGGCCTCACGGCTACCGCCGATCTCCTCCGCCACGGTGTTTCCTGCCGCCTGATCGACGTCGCGCCCGCGGCGACGGACAAGTCGAAGGCGCTGGTTCTATGGAGTCGCAGCCTCGAGCTGCTCGACGACATGGGCATCGTGGCCCCATTCCTCGCCGCTGGGCAGCCGGCGCACGGCATCAGCATGTACGCCGACGCGGAGCCGCTGCTGCACATGCCGCTCACCATCGACAGCGCCTACGGCTACGCGCTCATGATCCCGCAGTGCGACACCGAGCGCCTGCTGACGGAGCACCTCACCGAGATCGGCACGTCCATCGAGCGCGGTACCGCGCTCGTCTCCTTCACGCCGGACGACACCGGCGTCACGGCGAAGCTCCGCCACCCCGACGGCACGACGGAGACGGTCCGCACCGCCTGGCTCGTCGGCTGCGACGGGGCGCACAGCACGGTCCGACACGGCCTCGGGCTCGACTTCACGGGTGCCGCCGAGACCAACGACTGGATGCTGGCCGACGTGCACCTCGCCGGCCCGATCAAGCAGGACGAGGTCAGCATCTTCTTTCATTCCGACGGCGTGCTGGTGATCTTCCCCATCCACGGTGATCGCTACCGCGTCATCGCCGACCTGGGCCCTGCCGCGCCGACGGAGCGTGCCGCCGATCCGTCGCTCGGCGACGTGCAGCGCATGGTCGACCGTCGCGCGCCCATCGGGCTCACCGTGCGCGATCCGGTGTGGCTCGCGGGCTTCCGCATCAACGAGCGCAAGGTCGCGCGCTACCGTCACGGGCGCGTGCTGCTCGCCGGCGACGCGGCCCACATCCACAGCCCCGCCGGTGGACAGGGCATGAACACCGGCATGCAGGACGCCTACAACCTGGGCTGGAAGCTGGCGCTGGTGCAGCAGGGCCACGCGCAGGACGTCCTGCTCGACACCTACAGCGACGAGCGCAGCGCCGTCGGCGAGATGGTCCTGCGACAGGCGGCGCTCCTGACGCGCGCGGCGACGATGCGCAATCCGATCGCGCAGCGGCTGCGCAACCATCTCTACTCGCTGCTCGGCTCCATCGAGCTGGTGCGTCACAAGATCGGCGAGACGATGGCCGAGCTGTCGGTGAACTACCGCCAGAGCGCACTGTCGGCGGAATCGCGCGGGCTGTCGGCGGCGGCGTGGCTGCTCGGTGGCGGCGTCGCCCCGGGCGATCGCATGCCCGACGCCCCGCTCACCGATGCACGCAGCGGTGCGTCGACGTCGCTGTACGACGTCATGCGCGGCACGCGCCACGTCCTCCTGCTGCTGGCCGAGAAACACGATCCGGCGTCGCTGGCGCCGCTCGCGGAAGCGGTCGACAGCGAGCTGGTGACGTCGCACGTCATCATCGCCGGCGACGCGCTGCCGCCATGGAACGGCCCGGTCTGGCGTGATCGCGAGGGGGCGTTGCACAAGACGCTCGGCGCGCACGGACCAACCGCGTATCTCATCCGCCCCGACAACTACGTCGGGTGGCGCAGCCAGCCCGCCGACGCGGCGGCGCTGGCCGTGCACCTCGCCGGCTACTTGAAGAGCGGTACGTCCCAGCGGTCGAGATAGGCGACGCGCTCGACCGGCTTGCGCTGCAGCGGGCCGTGTCCCTTGCCCGACGGGAAGCCGACGGCGAGATGCGCCGCCGTCGCCCAGCCGTCGGGAATGCCGAGCAGCGCACGCACGGCGGGCTCCTCGCGGCAGAGCAACGTCGTGAGTGCTGCACCCAGGCCGACGCCCCGGCAGGCCAGCTGGAGATTCTGGATCGCCGGATAGATCGACGCGCCGCCGACGATGGGCGGGCGGTCGAGCCCGAGATCGGTGATCGCCAGCTCCGGCATGTGGACGCAGACGACGAGCAGCACCGGCGCCTCGTGGAAGTGGTCGGCGAGGTGGGTTGCCGCCGACAGCATGCGGTCGTGCGTGGCGCGACGCTCGGGCGGCAGGCCATCGAGTTGTGACACGTAGGCCTGCGAGAACGTGTGCCACAGCGGGCGGTAGAGATCGGCGAGCGCCTGCTTGGTCTCTGCGTCGCGCACGACGAGGAATCGCCACGCCTGCCGGTTGCCGCCGCTCGGCGCCCACGTTGCCGCCGTCAGCACTTGATGCAGCAGCGCGTCCGGCACCGGATCGGGACGCAGCCGCCGCACGGTGCGGCAGGTGCGCATGGCCTCGAAGAGCGAGATGTCGGACATGGCGTCCCCCTTCACTCCGCCAGCTTCAGGCGGGCGGCGATGTTGTTCTTCTGCATGTTCGACGAGCCGCCGACGATCGGCATGACGCACACGTCGCGCACGTAGCGCTCCATGTCGTAGCCCTCGGCGCAGCCGTACGCGCCGAGCACGCGCTGGCAGGCGAGAACGATCTCGACGGCGGTGTCGCCGACGAAGAGCTTCGCCATCGACGTCTCGACGGAGCACGGCTGTCCCGCACCGGCGAGGGCGGCGGCGTGGTAGAGCATGTGTCGGCACGCGGCCAGCTTCGTGCGTGCCTCGACCAGCGCGTGGCGCACGGCCTGGTGGCCGCTGATCGGGCGGCCGAACTGCATGCGCTCCTGGGCGTAGGTCCACGCGTCGTCCACCGCGGCGGCGGCGATGCCGTAGGCGCACGCGGTGATCTCGAGCTTCTCGACGTCGAGCGCGGGACCGGCCAGCATGCGCCAGCCCTGGTTCCAGCCGTCGGCGCCGCCGAGGATGTCGTCGATCGGGACGACGACGTCGTCGAAGATCACGTCGGTGGTGGCGGCGTAGCGCAGGCCGAGATGATCGATGTCGACGATGGTGATGCCGGGCAGCGTCGGCGGCACCAGCACGACCGACAGATTGCGGTAGCGAGGGGCGTCGGCGTCGGAGCGCACCAGACAGATGATCCAGTCGGCGACGCGCGCGGCGGTGCACCAGCGCTTGGTGCCGTTCAGCGTGACGCTCCTCCCGTCGGCCGAGCGACGCGCCGTCATGGCGACGCTGGCGAGGTCGCCGCCGACGTCGGGCTCGGACAGCCCGTAGGCGAACAGCACCTCGCCGCGCGCGATGCGCGGCAGGAGCGTCTGCTTCTGCGCCGGCGAGCCGTTCTCGCCGATGTTCAGCCCACCGTAGAACGCGCAGTGGATGTACGGCCCCGCCATGGCGCCGCCACGACGGGCGAGTTCCTCGATGACGGCGACCGCCGCCACCAGATCGCGGCCTGCACCGCCGTACTGCTCGTCGACGGTGAGGCCGCAGACGCCGAGGGCCGCCAGCTTGCGGAACACGTCCATCGGGAACGTACGCTCGCGATCCCACGCGCGCACCGCCTCCCGTGGCAGCTCGCGCTCGACGAAGCGGCGGAGGGTCTCCCGCAGCTGCGTCAGGTGCGACGGCTCCCCGGCGATATCGATCATGCGGCCGGCTTGACGAAGCGCAGCGTCATGCGATCGCTCTCGCCGATGGCGATGAACGTGTCGCGGTCCTTGTCGCCGCCACGCAGCGTCGGCGGCAGTGACCACACGCCGTCGGGATGCTCGTGCGTGTCGCGCGGGTTGGCGTTGACCTCGGAGCGCGCGTCGAGCTTGAAGCCCACCGATTCGGCGACCTTGATGACGTGCTCCTCCGGCACGTAGCCCTTCTTGGCCGATGCCTGCACGTCGGGGCCGACCATGCCGCGATGCTGGACGACGCCGAAGACGCCACCGGGCTTGAGGGCACGGAACGCCGCGGCGTAGACGTCCTGCTCCACGCCGTCGCCGACCCAGCCGTGCGTGTTGCGGAACGTGAGCACGAGGTCGGCCGTATTCGGCTGGGCGAGCGTGATCGGCGTGCCGGGCTCGAGCGTGGCCGTGTCGACGCCGGCGAACACCGCGGTCTCGGTCGCCAGCTTGGTGCGGAACTCGGTGGCGCCCTTGGCCCGGTACGCATTCGAGCTCTTCGGATCGGGCGTGGCGACGATGAGCTTGCCCTTGCCGCGCACGACCTCGGCCAGGATCTCCGTGTACCACCCCGTGCCCGGCCACAGCTCGATGACGGTCATCTCGGGGCGCAGCCCGAAGAACGTGAGCGTCTCGACGGGATGCCGTGCGCCGTCGCGGACGCGGTTCTCCGCAGTACGCTGTGGTCCGGCGACGGCAGCGCGGATGGCGGTGCCGCCATCGGCGGCGGGAGCAGGGGCCTTCGGGGTGCGGGTCGTGCCGCACGCAACGGCGGCGGCGACGAGGGCGATCGCGGTCAGTCTTCGCATCGCTCCTGTCTGTCCGCAGCCGGCGCGGCGCGCAAGTGTGGACTGGCGCGGGATCGCGGGATAGGTCGGCGGTGACGGAGGCGCCATGCGACGCGAGGACATGCTGCAGCGCCTGGGTGAGCCGGGGGCGTGGGACGTGGTCGTGGTGGGGGGCGGGGCCAGCGGTCTCGGATGCGCCGTCGACGCGGCCGCGCGCGGATTCCGCACCTTGCTGCTCGAGCAGGACGACTTCGCCAAGGCCACCTCGAGCCGCAGCACGAAGCTGGTACACGGCGGCGTGCGCTACCTCGAGCAGGGCAACATCCCGCTCGTCATGGAGGCGCTGCGCGAGCGCGGGCTGCTGCATCGCAATGCCCCGCACCTGGTGCGCAACCTCCCGTTCGTGGTGCCGCGCTACAAGTGGTGGGAGGGGCCGTTCTTCGGCGTCGGTCTCAAGCTCTACGACCTGCTCGCGGGTCGCCTGAACCTCGCCCGCTCGCGCCTCTTGAACCGCGAGGAGACGATCGCACGCATCCCGAACCTCGAGCGCGAGAACCTGCTCGGCGGCGTCCTCTACCACGACGGCCAGTTCGACGACGCGCGCCTCGCGATCTCGTTGGCGCAGACGGCCGTCGACCACGGCGCCTGCGTGCTGAACCACGTCCGCGTGACCGGGCTCGTGAAGCGCGACGGAATGATCGTCGGTGTCCACGCGGCCGACCAGGAGACAGGCACCGCCTACGAGGTCGAGGCACGGGTGGTGGTGAACGCCACGGGCATCTTCGCCGACGGCATCCGCCGCCTCGACGATCCCGCCACCGCACCCATCGTCCAGCCGAGCCAGGGCGTGCACCTCGTGGTCGATCGCAGCTTCCTCGCCGGCGACGCCGCCATCATGGTGCCGCACACCGACGACGGGCGCGTGCTGTTCGTGATCCCATGGCACGGCCGCGCCGTCATCGGCACCACCGATACGCCGATGCCCGAAGCACAGCTCGAGCCGCGGCCGCTCGCCGACGAGGTGCGGTTCATCCTGCGCAACGCGGCCCGCTACCTGACGCACGATCCGACCGAGGCCGACGTCCTGTGCGCCTTCGCGGGTCAACGTCCGTTGGTGCAGGAGCCGGGAGCGAAGAGCACCAAGGAGCTGTCCCGCGGCCACCTGGTGCTCGTCTCCGACGCCGGACTCGTCACCATCGTCGGCGGCAAGTGGACGACGTACCGCCACATGGCGCAGGACACCATCGATCACGCCATCGCCGTCGGCGGGCTGTCGGAACGGCCGTGCGTCACCGAGGCCATGCCCGTCCACGGCGCGCGCGCGACGGAGGGGCTGCCCGATCATCTCTCGTGCTACGGAACCGATGCCCCCGCCGTCGAGGCGTTGATCGCGTCGAGCCCCGAGATGAGTGCATTGCTCGATCCGCGTCTGCCTTACGCCGGCGGTGCGGTGGTGTGGGGCGTGCGGCACGAGATGGCGCGGACGGTCGAGGACGTGCTGAGCCGTCGTACGCGCTGCCTGCTGCTCGACGCGCGCGCCTCGATCGACGCCGCGCCGGTGGTGGCTGCGCTGATGGCCGCTGAGCTGGGGCGCGACGGCGCCTGGGTCACGGCCCAGGTCGATGCCTATCGCGCCCTCGCCCGCGGCTATCTGCTCTAGTCTAGCTGGCGTTACGCAGCGCCTTCAGGTCGGCGTCGAGCGCGACCACCTGCGCCTGGAGATCGACGCGTGTGGCTTCGGCGACATTTCGCCGCCCATTGCGCGAGCGCAGGCGGAAGTTCATCGCCTTCAGGACGCGTCCCGCCCGCTTGAGCTTGGTCTTGACGGTGGCGACGTCGCCCGCCGTCTGCGCGGTCTCGGCCTCCGTCAAGAGGTGATCGAGCTTGGTGACCTGGTTCGTCAGCGTGGTGCCGGTGCGTCCGAGGTCACCAGAAGAGGCCAGCTGCACCATGAGCTCGTCGGTCCGGCAGCTGGCGGAGGTCAACGAGGCTTCCGCGACGCAACCGCTCGGCGGCAGCGTCGTCGACGTGGTGGTGGTCGTCTGGGCTCCGGCCGGAATCGCCGCTCCGAGCACGAGAGCGGTCAGGAGACCGGCGGGCCATGTCGCGGTGCGTGTCTTCATGGGGAGCTGAGAGAGCAACCATGGTGCCAGCCCCGCGCAGCGTACATGTGGGCGTCTTCGCGGACTGCAAACGCGCCGGAGTTGCACGCCCGTTGCACACGTTACATGCGGTAGCCCCTACGACGTCCCCAACGCTTTCAGGTCATTGCGGAGCGCGCTCGACTGCGCCGTCAGGGCGTCGCGTGTGGCCTGGTCGACGGCCTTCCGCGCGGGCTTGGATCGCAGGCGTTTCTCCAGCGCTTTGAGCGCTTTGCCGGCTTTCCGCAGCTGCTTCTTGTACGGACCTGTCTTGCTACCTCCGGCGAGGCCTTCGGCGGCGCTCGATGCCGCCTTCGCCGACTGGGCCTTCGCGGCGAGCGCGTCGCGCAGCTTGCCGGCGGGAAGCGCCTGTACCGCGGCCAGCAGCGCGCCGAGTCGACAGCCGACGGAGAGAAAGGCGGGCGTTGCAGGCAGAGCGGAATTGCTGCACCCGCCGCTCGCGGCGCAGGCGTCGACGGTGCACGCATCGCCGTCGTCGCAGACTGAGCTGTCCGCGGCGCAGAAGCCCCAGTTGACCACGTCGGCGAGGGCGCGCGGATCGAGGCCCGCGACCAGCTCGTCGGTGGGTGAAGGGAACGTGTCGTAGCGGCTCGCATTCGTGGCGGCGCCCGCGTTCGTCTCCCCGAGCTCGTGGAAGAAGAGCAGAGCGCGCGTCTCGCCCGCCGGCACGGTGATCGGTAGCTCGGCGAGGACGCCCTGCGTCGTCGAGCAGTCGAACACTTCCCTCGACACCAGGGCGGGAGCCACCGGAATCGGCCCAGGGCCCGCCAGCACGTGCGTGACGACGGCATCGAGCGGCTCCTCGTCACCGGCGGTGTCGCTGGTGACGATCCACCGATCGGCGACGTCGAAGACGTCGTCGCCGCTGCTCGACGCGCGGACACCGGTGTTGGCGTCGGAGCCGACGTTCGTGACGATGGTGACCGTGGCAGTGATGGGAGCGGGACCGGGATTCGTGAAGGTGGCGAACGTGCGCAGCGTCGCCGATCCGGGGAGCGCCGTGTAGGCGACCGTAGTGTCGAGACCGGCGACGGGGAAGGGGCCGTCGGCGTAGCTCGACGCGGTCACCGTCGGATGCAGCGATGCCGCGAAGATCTCTCCATCGACGAACAGCATGGCGCCGCCGTCGAAGGCGTCGTTCCGGTTGGCGCCCTCCGGGTCGATGACGGCGTCGAGGATGCTCAGGCCGGGACCGGCCGCACAGTCGCCGCCCGACGGCGCGCCGCTGGTCGGTTGGCTCTGATTGTGGACGTACCACCGCGAGCCCTCACCGGAGCCGCCGCCCACGAGCTCGACCTCGCCTGGCAGATAGAAGTTGACGACGTGCAGCTGCGTGGCGTCGTCGAGCCCGTCGAGCAGCGCCGGCGCGAGTGCGCCGTCGAAGCCCTCGCCGGCGGCGATCGCTCCCGCATTGTCGTCGTCGAGCTGCGTGAACATCATGAAATGGCTGGTGCCACCGGGAGGAACGGTGGCCTCGGCCCGCAGCCGGGCGCCCTCGGTCCCGCTGCACGCGAAGGCGGCCGCCTCCTTGAACAGTCCGGCGTTGCTGTTGGCGTAGCCGTGGGGTCCGTACCAGCCGTTGGCCACCGTGAGGACGACCGGACCCGTGGGTGCGACGGCGTCGTCGCTGGTCACCTCCCACAGCCCTTCGCCGTCGCTCGACGCGCGCACCGCGGTGTCGCCGTCGGAGCCCAGGTTGGTGACGACCGCGAGGCTGGCGGTGACCGGCGTCGGCGCCGGGTTGTGCAAGCTGATCAGCGTCCGCAGGACGGGGCCGGAGGGCAGCGCCGTGTGGCGGACGGTGACCTCGAGGCTGGACACGACGGTGGGACCTGCGGTGAGGGTCCCGCCGCTCACGTCGACCGTGTTCGGCGTCGTGAAGAGCACGCCGTCGACCCAGACGGCGAGGGCGCCGTCGAAGGCGTTGCTCTTCGCGCCGAGCACCCCGTCGGCGACCGCGAGGCCCGTGCCGGTGGTGTTGCACGTGCCCGTGGGCGTGCCGTCAGACGTGCCGAAATTGCCGACGACCTGCCATTGCGCGTTACCGCCGCTGGTGAGCGTGATCTGCCCGCCCGAGCCCGCGAACGACACCGGCGCCGCGTCCACCACCGTCGCCGCAAGCAACACGACGACGCTCCCCAACCAACCCCACGTCATACCCACAGCGTAGGCTGTAACGCGGGGCTGGCGAGGTCACAACCCGATCAGAGCGGCATGCCGCTGCCGCGCACCCACGTCGCGAGGTCGAAGTAGTCGCGGAACGCCGCGATCTTGCCGTCGCGGACCTCGAAGACGCCGTTCACCGGCAGCATGAACCGCTCCTTGCCGGCCTGGCGGAAGTGGTCGCGCCGCTCCGTGAACACGACGTTGCCGTTCGCCGCCGAATGCACCACCTCGAGATCGATCAGCTCCATCAGCCCGAGGAAGGCGTCGAAGATGGCGCGGATCTCGGCCGTGCCCGTCTTCGGCTCGGTCGGGACGTTGTGGTAGATGGCGTCGGGCGTGAAGTAGGACAACAGCTCGTCCAGGTCGCGGCGTACCCACGCGCCGCAGAAGTCACGCACCACCTGCTCTGGATTCATCTCGCCTCCTCTCGCTATTGCGCTACGAAGCCGCCGTCGACGGCGAGCGCGTGACCGGTGACGAACGACGCCGCGTCGGAGCACAGCCAGACGATGGCGCGGGCGACCTCGTCGGCGGAGCCGAGTCGGCCCATGGGTTTCATCGCGAGCAACGCGTCCTGCAGCCCGGGCATACCGTTGCCGAGACGTGTCAGCATCGGCGTGTCGATGACGCCGGGGCAGACGGCGTTGACGCGGATGCCGTCGCGGGCGTGGTCGATGGCGGCCGCCTTCGTGAGCCCGACCACCGCGTGCTTGCTGGCGACGTACGCCGAGAACGACCCGGCGCCGACGAGCCCGGCGACCGACGCGGTGTTGACGATGGCGCCGCCACCCTGCGCGCGCATCTGCTGCAGCTCCGCCTTGAGGCAGCGCCACACGCCCATCACGTTGACGGAGAGAACGCGCTCGAAGATCTCGTCGGGGTAGTCGGCGATCGGCGCGAGCACGCCCTCGATTCCGGCATTGTTGACGGCGCAGTCGAGACGTCCGTGCTGCGACACGATGGTGGCGAGCAGCGCGGCGACGTCGTCGGCACGCCGCACGTCGGTGCGGACGAACATGCCGTCGGCGCGGCGCGCCGTCTCGGTGCCATCGGCAATGTCCGATACGACGACGCGGGCGCCCGCCTCGGCGAACGCGAGCGCCGTCGCGCGGCCGATGCCCGACGCGCCACCCGTCACCAGGCACACCTTGCTGGCGAGCGCGGCGGTCATCCGTGCCTCGCAACGAAGCCGTAGGCGAGACGGCTGGGTGCCGTACCCGCGTCGTCGTAGTCGGCGCGCACCTGCGACAGCTGGTCGAGCGGATTCGTCGCCGGCAGGCCGTAGAGTGCGACGGCGTTACCGCCGAGGATGGCGGAGCGGACGGGACCGTCGACCGGGCCGAGCGGCGCGAAGCCATGGCGCTCCTGCATGTCGGCGGGAATCTCGAGGCGGCGGAACGCCTCGATCTGCCACTGTGGCGAGCCGTACCAGACCGAGTCGGTTCCCCACAGCACGCGATCGGTGCCACAGCCCTTGATGAGCGTGCCGAGGAGGGCGGCGGCGTGGCGTGGATGCGTCACCACCGAGCTGGCGAACGACGTGCCGAGCTCGGCCCACACGTTGCGCACGCCGAACTTCGCAGGGATCTCGGCCAGGTCGGTCACCCAGTCCATGCGACCCGTGCGCTCGAACTCGGCGAGGGAGGCGTCGGGCGGCTGCAGGAACGGCTTCAGCGCCGAGTGGTAGATGACGAAGTCGAGGTCCGGCCAGTCCTTTGCCGCCTTGCCGACGTCGTCGACGCGCGCGAACGGCCAGGTGCGTGCGAAGGTGCTCTCGTAGTCGGCGGGGAGCAGGCCCTTGTGGACGCAGATGCGGCGGATGCCGGCGCGTCGCATGCGCTCGTAGGCGGGGTACATGAGCTTCTCGTCGTCGAGCCGCCACGGCCACTGCGACGGGGCGAGCGGATCGCCGGTGGTGTAGCCCTTCCACCCGTCGGGTCGCAGCGTCGCCGCGCAGCGATCGATCTCCTCGAGCCAGCCGCGCTGCCCCGGCGTGATCACGGCGTGGCAGAGAAGCCGGCGCGAGCCGGCGAGGTCGTTCACGATCGCGCGCGCGCGCGCCAGCTGGTCATTGTCGAGAAGCCAGTTGTCGGGTGTGTCGGACGGCGCCGCGCTGACGAGGCCGACCTGCGTGTCGCTGTCGAGATAGACCTCCTTCAGGAAATTCTCGAACTTGAAGCGCTGCATGGTGACGCCCTCGTCGCGCAGGCGGGGGTTCCAGCGCTTGGCGTACTCGCCGAGTGCGAGGATGCCGTCCCAGCGGAAGTCGTCGCGTACGAAGTGCAGCTGGACGTCGACGATCATCTGGTTCGCGGTGGCGCGCCGGCGCTCCGCGGCGGCCGCGCCATCGGCGGCCTCGGCTTCACGCACGTCGAAGCAGCGGCCGAACACCTGGTTCATGGCGAGAAAGGCCGCGGCCATGCCGGACGCCGTGCGCAGGAACCGGCGCCGGTCGAGCCCACGCGTTCGGCCGAAGCGATCGGCCATGGCGACGACGAGGCGTTCGACGCGTCGCTGATCCGGCGTCTGCGGCAACGGCACGTACTCGCCGTTCGACACCACCTGCGTCGGCACGGGCAGTCCGCCGGCCACGGTGTCGGCCATGGCGGTCTGCGCGCGCTGTCGTGGGGAGAGCCACACACCCATGCGTCACCTCGCTGGTAACCGATAGTTCGCTCATTACCCGGTGTACTCGTGTTGACATATGAGATGGGCAAAGGTCAATAACTGATAAGTCTATCAGTAGGGGGTCCTGATGTCAGACACTCACGCGATCATCGTCGGCGGCAGCCTGGCCGGCCTGTGTGCCGCCCGCGTGCTGTCGGACGCCGCCGATCGGGTCACGGTGCTCGATCGTGATCGCTACCCGAGCGAGCCCGTCGGCCGGCCGGGTGTCCCGCAGGGACGGCATCTGCATGCGCTGCTGTCGCGCGGCTGCGCCGAGCTCGAGCGGCTGTTCCCGGGATTCGGGAAAGCCATGGCCGATGCGGGCGCGCTCGAGATCGATCTCGACGGCGACTTCGTGCGCCTGCTGCGTGCCGGATGGGTGCGTCCGCGACCGAGCGGCTACCGCTGGCTGTTCGCGAGCCGGCCGCTCACCGAGTCGATCGTGCGCGCGGCGTGTCGACGGCTGCCGAACGTCACCATCGTCGACGACACGGCGGTGGAGGCGCTGCACGTGCGCGACGGTCGGGTCGCCGGTGTGACGACGCGTTCCGGGGCGCGGCTCGCCGCCGATCTCGTCGTCGACGCGAGCGGACGCTCGACGCACGCGCCGCAGTGGCTGCGCGCGGAAGGGATCGCGCCGCCGTCCGAGACCGTCGTCGATCCGCACGCGGGATACAGCACGCGCTGGTTCCAAGGTCCGCCGCCTGAACGCTGGCCGCGCGACTGGTGGTGGAAGGGCGTGTGGATCGAGGATCGCAATCGCGCCAGCGACTTCATGGGCATCCTGGTGCCGATCGAGCAGGGACGGTGGGGCGTCATCCTGATCGGCGTCGGCGGCAACTATCCGCCCGCGGACGAAGACGGCTTCATGGCCGCGCTCGACGGGCTGCGTTCGCCCCTGCTCGCCGACGCGGTCCGTCTGGCGACGCCGATCTCGCCCGTCTACTGCGCGCGCAAGTTCCAGAACCGTCTGCGTCACTATGAGACGTGGCGCGGCCCGGCCGGGTTCCTCGCCATCGGCGACGCCGTGTGCGCGTTCAACCCGATCTACGGGCAGGGCATGAGTGCCGCTGCCGTCTGCGCCAACCTCCTCGGTGCGACGATGGCGCGCACTGGGCCGACGCATCCGTCGTTGCCGCAGCGATTCTTTCGCACCCAGGCGCGCTTCCTGCGCAGCCCGTGGAGTCTCGCCACCGGCGTCGATCTGCAGCTCCCCACCACCGACGGCCATCGACCCGCGACCGTGCACCTCGCCGGTCGCTACATGGACGCCGCCCTCGCCGCCGCGCAGGACGACGCCGTCGTGCACCGACGGCTGACCGAGGTGGTGACGCTGGTGCGACCGGTGACGGCGCTGCTCGATCCGTTGCTCGCGGCGCGGGTGGGGTGGGGCGCGCTCCGTCATCGTCTGCGCGGCGTGCCGAGCGATCGCTTCGCCGCGCGTCCGCCGGCGTGGGTGCTGGCCCCGTTCGCTTGAACCCGGTGCCCCGCCAGAGCAGAACGGGCGCATTCCGAAACGCAGCAGGCTCCAACCCGAACGTCGTCGCGCCCAGCTCCTCGCCTGCGCGCTCACGGTCTTCCAGCGTCGCGGGCTCGGCCGCGCCGGACACGCAGAGATCGCGCGCGAGGCGGAGGTCTCGGTGGCGACCGTGTTCGGCTACTTCACGACGCGTCCCGCGTTGGTCGACGCCGTGCTCGACGAGGTGGAGCGGTTCTTCGAGGACATCGCGCGTCTCGCCGACCGTCGCGAGCGTCCGGTACCGCAGGCCATCCTGGACGTCGCGCTGGCGTTCTCGGCGTCGATCGAGAGCCATCCCGACCACGCGCGCGTGTACCTGGCGTGGAGCACGGCCATCGGTGGCGAGAGCTGGGAACGCTACCTGAAGCACCAGACGCGGCTGCTGCGCATCTTCGCGGGCGCCGTGCGGCGCGGGCAGCGCGAGGGCTCGATCCCGTCCACGACGCACGCCGAGGAGGCGGCGCTGCTGCTCGTCAGCTCGGCGCAGATGATCGCGCAGCTCAAGTTCACCCGTCGCGCACCGGCCAAGGTGCGGCGGTTCGTAGTGGACATGGTGCGCGGGGCGATCGGGACGGACCCGGTCGACGCTGCACCATCGTCCGCCTGATCCCGAGGATCACCCGGATGCGCAGGCGCGATGCGCGGTCGGTCTTGCTTCCGACGCAGGGGAGCCGGTACAGCAATCTTCGAGACTTGGCTGCGGGTGGCCACCGTGATCGTCGTCGCAAGAGCAGTGGACCTCGCGTCCTACCCTGAGAGCATCGCGAAGTTTGCGACGCCTGGTCAGGTGTTCGTCTCGTCTGGGAAGCGCTACGAGGTGAGGGCGATCTCGACGTTCGAGGGTGTGCTGTTCATGCAGATCGTGGACGACATCGAGTCTCCGGCATGGCTTCCCGCGTGGCTCTTCGATGTCATCGATCCGACGTTGCCCGCGGACTGGATATGCAACGCGTTCCGGACCGAGCCGACCTTCCTGATGGGTCCCGCGTTCATCGCCAAGGATCAGCAGGCGTACGCCAGGATGGTCGAGCTGGAGACGGAACAGGTCACCAGGTTCTGGAAGCGTGTGTCAGTCGCGACAGCGTCCTCGCGGGACATCACGTGAGCGGCGTGGCGATCCGTCGGATTGCGGATCCTTGCCGACTGGACGCCCGAGACAGACCTGACGTAGTCGCTTTCTGCATGCGCTCGGGTTCGCGAGGTCGCAGGTAGGCGCCGATGCGGGGTTTGTTCGATCGGGGGGACCTCGTTCGTTCGCCGCGTGCTGCGCCTGAGCCCTCCCCCGGCAGCGCCTCGTATCGAACTGACAGACGACGGATTCGACATCATGAGCGACAGGCTCACGTTCGAAGGGGGGCGACGGATGGTCGCCTTCACGGAACGACGAGCTTTCCGGGAACTGATTTGCGCTCCGTCGAGAGGGCGGTCCGGCGTTCGGCGCAACGCCTCGTGGTCCGGCGCCGAGCGTCAGGGCGATTCGCCCGCGTGACCGTCGGAGGGCACCCTTCCGGCCCGGATCATCCGCCTGGCGCCCAACGCGACGATGGTGGTGAGCGCGAGCGCCAGGACGGACGCGGGGATCGCCTGCATCAAGAGGTCCCGAGGGGGGTCTGCGCGTAGCGGCTCGAGCGTCAGCTTCGCCAGCGGGCGAAGGACGCAGAACGTCAGCAGCAGTGTTCCGGGCGCCGCGTTTCGATGGAGCTGCCACAGGAGGATCGCCAGCGTGGCGATCGAGGCGAGCGCGAAGTACACCGCCAGTGGGTGTGCCGGCAAGGACGTCGCGGCGCTCACGTCGACGAGGCCTACCCGGCGCTGTGCCGCCCAGGCCTGACTCGTCGCCGGGAACCGCCAGCAGATCGCACCGAGCCAGGCCGGACAGACGGTGCCCGAGCAGCAGCCGTTGATGATGCAGCCGAGGCGGCCGATCGGGATCAGGATGCTCGCCGCCACCGCGAGCGCGTCACCGGTGGCGCGGAGCGGTGCGCGCACGATCGCGCACCAGCCGAGGCCGAGGATCGCCCCGACCAACAAGCCCAGAGGAATCCGCATGCCCGGCTCGAGGGCGGCGTCTGGTGTCAGCGCGAGTGCTCCAGCGATGGGGAGAACCTCCATGCGACTCTGCCAACGTGCGCCGACGATGAGGCCACCCCAGGCCCACCCGAGGGCCATGGCCGTCCATACGTCGAGCGCGCCACGCCGGCGGAGCACGAAGAGCCCTGCGCCGAAGCCGATCGCACAGCCCGTGGTCCAACTCGCGAGATAGTATTGCGCGGGGGTCATGTCGTTGATGCCGGTGTGTCGTTCAGCACGCAGCTCGTTCGCTCGGGAATAGCTCGGAGGTGGTCAGTCGCCGTCGGCGTGGTCGTCGCGGTAATAAACTTCGTAGTGCAGCCTGTCTAATTGCTTGACACGCCATGCCCTAGTGAGCGTATAGCACGCCGCAAGCTGTCGGAGGGAGGCATGGGCATCTCTAGCACACCGACGATGATCGAGTGCGTGTTGCGTGGAGCTCTCGTCGTGCTCCTCGCGGTGCCCGCGATCGCGGCGGCCGTGACGCCGTGCAATCACGATGGCCAGCGTACCGGCAGCGAACAGTGCGACAGCACGTCGGTCGGCTCGATCCACGGCTACGAGTGCAAGGACTTCTGCTTCGACGGCGGCAATCTCAAATGCACCGCCTGCCAGTGGGACACCACGAGCTGTTGCCTGTGCGGCAATGGAATGCGGGAGGCGCTGTGCACCGAGACGTGTGACGGCGTCGATCTGAACGGCCAGACCTGCGTCTTGCGCGGATTTCCAGAGGGCGGCCCGCTGCACTGCTTCGGCAACTGCCTCGGCTTCGACACCTCACAGTGCTTCTACTGCGGCGACGGCATCAAGAACGGTCCGGAAGAGTGCGACAACGCCGACTTCGGTGGTCAGTCGTGCAATGGCCCGGGTGAGCACGGCGGCCCACTGCTCTGCACCAGCGGCACGGCCACGCCGCAGCCCCCATGGGTCTATCCCGACGGCTGCCGCATCCTGCGGGACGGGTGTTACAAATGCCGCAACGGGCGCACCGATCCGGGCGAGGACTGCGACGACAACAACGACGTCGACACCGATGCGTGCTCGAACACCTGCCAGCGCCCGTGTGGCGACGACCGGGTTCAGCTGAACGAAGAGTGCGACGACGACAACATCGTCGGCGGCGACGGCTGCAGCGACGACTGCAAGTTCTCGCCGGCCCTGCGCAAGGGTGGAAACGGCGAGAACGCCGACGAGTGCATCATGCGGTGGGGAACGTCGGGTCCTCCCGGCAGCGCGGCCGATGCGACGCCGCCCGCCACCAGCATGACCCTCACTTGCGCCGACGCACCGGCAGGCGGCGGCATCCTCTGCGATCGCGACGGGACGACCAACGGGGCGTGTCGTTTCCGGGGATACTTCTGCTTCAACAAGTCGCGCCTGACCGCGACGCCGGTCTGCAACCGGACCGACATCGCCCGCGTCGACCTCCTCGCCGGCACCACGCTCAGCGCCACCGATGCCGCGAACGTACTCGTCGCCGTCGAGGAGGCCCTGATCCTCGGGGGCGCATCGTCGGCCACGATGGGCCGTACCGCGACGGCGCGCGTTCCGGCTCAGCCCGTCGCGACCCCGAGCATCTGCAATCGGATCGACGTCACCGTCGGCGCAGCGAGCACTGCGATGCTCGAGCTGCGCGCGACCGATAGCGCGGGAGCCGTCGACACCGACCGCGTGCTCTTCACGTGCACCAACTAGCCGACAGCCATGACGAGAGGCCCACGACGATGAATCGATCCCTGCACGTGTCGAAGGTCCGGACCTTCCGGTCGCATCTGCTCGCGATGGCTGCGGTGGTCGCTGGCGGCGCCGTCGCGCCGTCCGATGCCGCGGCGCAGTGCTCGGCCAAAATCGACGGCAGTGTCTGCCAGGCGATGACGGCCAGCCCGACGGCGTTTCTTCCCATCATGGTCAAGATGACGCAGCAGGTGACGCCGCAGCAGATCGATCAGAGCGTGGTGAATACCACCACGAAGGAGGATCGCATCCTCGCGGTCGTCACGACGCTGAAGGATCTGGCCCGGTACTCGCAAGAAACGCAGCAGTGTGGCGGGGCGACCATCAAGGCCCAGGTCCAGACGGCCGAGGCGATGACGCCGCCGCAGGCGATGGCGTTCCAACAGCTCTGGATCGAGAACGCGATCGCGTTGAAAGCGCAGCGGGTATTGATCGAAGCCCTCGCGGCGCGTGACGACGTGGCGTCGGTCATGACCGACGAGCCCGTACCAGCGCCGGAACCCGAACCCACGGGGTGTACCGAGGCCGATCCGATCACCGAGACGCAATGGAACGTCGTGCGAATCGGCGCCCCGGCCGCGTGGGCACGCGGGTTCACCGGAACGGACTCGGTCGTCGGCATCGTCGACACCGGCGTGTACATGCAGCACGACGATCTGCTCGACGCCCAGGGCGCGTCGCGCAGCGTGCGCAACGCGGGCGGCACCCCGCTCTGGTTCGATCCCACGATGGGCTGTCCTCCCGGCCAGCCCTGTGACGACAACGGCCGGGGCACCTATCTGCTCAGCGTGGCGGTCGGGAACCGACCCTACGGCGTCGCGCCGGATGCGAAGTTCCTCGCCTGCAAAGGCGTCATGGCGGACGGCTCGGCGTGTCCGAGCCACATCGAGAAATGCATCGAGTTTCTGATCAACCCCGATCATCCCGGCATGGAGCCCATGACGCTCGAGGAAGCGAAGCGGTCCGCCGACGTCATCCTCGTGCCGCACGTCTTCTTCAATCCGGAGTCTGGCGTGGTGAACGGCCAGCCGGTGGGCGAGTGCAGCGTCGTCGACGGCCTCAAGGACAAGTTCGACAAGATCCGCAACTCCAACATCGTCCCCATCGTCCCGATCGGTGACAAAGAGCAGACACCGGGATACCCGAACAGCCCGGGCAACTGGCGCACCGTGATGACGGTCGGGGCCACGCTCGACACGTCGTCGACGTCCAGCGTCCTCATCGATCCCAACTCGCGGCGGGCGGCCACGGGCACCTTGTCGCTCTGCGATGGTGACGTCTCGGGGCCGGTGGCCGGAGCTCGCAACGTGGCGGCGCCGACGGTGCTGGCGCCGGGCCGCGGCGTGATCGGGGCATATCCCCCACCCAGCGGGACCGGCAGTCCCCGCATACAGTGTGGAGTCTACCCGTCCGCCGTCGCGGCGGCGCAGGTCGCTGGAGCGGTCGCACTGGTGCGCGGGGCGACGCGTCGTCTCTGCGATGGCGGCGCGATGTTTCCGAACCCGTGCACGCTCTCGGCCCTGCCGCCGGCGTACACGCGGTATGGGGTCGACGGGCAGCACTTCATCCTCGACGAGCTGTTGCGCCGCACGCAAACGTGCGCCCCGTCGGAGCCGACGAACCCCGCACAGCCCGGCTGCTCCACCGCAACGCTCGGCGGCCGCCTGAACGTCGACGAAGCGCTGAAGGACCATTCGGAGCTCGACTCGTACTCGGTAGGCGCGGCGCCGTACTACACCGAGGACTACTATCGCGTCCCGCCGACGCCAACGAACGACACCGGCATCGCCGGAGAGATCAAGGCATACAACTGGGGGCCGTTCCCGTGGAGAGGCAGTGACGGTCACCGCCTCGCGCAGGTCACCGCGAACTGGCAGGTGCAGCGCCCCCCAGTGCCGCCGGCGACCCAGTCGACCTGGATCGTGGAGCCGCTTCCCATCGCGCCGACGTCCGGCCCGGTGGTGTATCCCGGGAGCGCCCCGGCGACGTTCAGCCGGACGGGCGTCGGCTTCAAATTCCGTCCGAACACGACGGTCTCGGCGAATCAGGCGTTCCAATGGCAGATGGAGCGCGGCGGAGTGCGGTTCGGCCCCAAGTTCCCCGACCCGGCACTCACGATGCTCATACGCGGCACCGACCGGCCGCAGCTCCAGTCGATCACGCCGGCGCCCGAAGACGTCGCCGATTCTATCGCCAGCTACGGCTGCACGACCGTCACGATACGTATCCGCAACGACGGTACGAACCCGTGGACGCCACTCTCGGTCTGGCTCAAGTCGGCCAGCGCGAGCTGGTCGCATATCTACATGGCGGGATCGCCGTCGACGTCGGTCTACGACTTCAGCGGCAGCGTGTGTGCCCCCGTTGCCGACGGTCAGTACCAGTTCAAGTTCGATCTCGTGCGCTCCGACGGCTCGCTCGTCCCTGGAGGTCAAGCCCTCGTCAATCGCACGCTCGTGGTACGCAACAGCTACCAGAACAACTCTGGTTGGCCATTGCTCGGCGACGGCTATCTCGACCAGCCGGTCCAGCGGGCAGTGTCGGTCACGAACACCGGAAACCGGGCATGGGGCGCTGGAACGTGTTTCGGTTCGCTTCCCTTCACCAAGCCATCCACGTGGATCTTCCCGAACACGAACGGGTGCGTCGCAGCGCCCACGATCATCCGACCGGGCCAGGGATTCACGGGCATTTTCGAGATCCACTACGATGAGGCACCGGCGCGGTTCCTCTGGGGCATGGGTCTGCGTCGTTCCGACGGCGCCTTCATCACCGAGACTGGGCTCCCTCCGGGTACGACGTATCCGCGTTCCATGACGGTCGGCGTCAGCAGGACCATCGATCACAGGACCTCATGGCCGGCCGTGCCCGCGCAAGGGCAAGACAACTTCAGCTACCGACGGTGGGACCAACACGGCAACACGCCCGGGGAGGGTGATTGGGATCTGCTCACGCGTCGCTTGCAGAACGGCGAGTATCGATTCGAGTCGCCGTCGGGGAACATCGTCGTCCGCGAGACGTCGGTGCTTCCCGGCGACCACTCCCCCGCAGCGATCTTCTGGATGAATCCCTACAGCCCGCTGAATGGGCATGTGCCGGTTGCGCGCGTCGAGGACGTCGAGGTCTTCGACTACGGACAGTGCGGCGGCTCGCCGAACGGTAACGGCGTCGCCTACGTCTCGTCGAACGGCAACCTGACGCTCTGGAACCAGGGCATCGCGCAGGGAGCGCCGCCTCGGCAGGTCGGGCCGGTGGATGTGCCCCTGTCCTTGAGCGCGACGGTCCGATTCATCTTCCGCTCACGCGAGAACGCCACCTGCGATCGCACCGTCACCGCTCCGCGCATCACGATCCTTCCCCCGCCAGTGGTGGGGGCGTTCCCGATGTCGAGCGTCAACTCCACGGCGGCGATCAGTGACCAGAACTGGCCACCGTTCCCGTGACGACCTGATCCTGGGGCGTCCGATCGGAGAATTGCCATGGAACGAAGGCGACGGAGCTTCGCGAGCCGGCTCGCATCACTGACGGTTCTGCTGCTGACCGTCGGCAATGACCGTGCGTGGGGGTTGAGCGAAGGCCCGACCGGGGCGAGCACCGGCGATTCGGGGCAGCCCATCCCAGGCCTCGAGCTCACGGGCGATGCTCAGGAAGAGACCGGCGCGGCGCGTACGCGCGTCACGGTGGCGATGCCGTCCGGGCGCAACGGCATGACGCCCAACGTCGTCCTGTCGTACTCGAGTGTCCAGGGCACGACGCCCTACGGCGTCGGGTGGGACCTCGTCCTCGGGAAGATAGAACGCAGCACCAGGATGGGTGTGCCGCAGTTCACCACCTCGGACACGCTGGTGGTGACGATGCCTGACTCGGTGCGCGAGGTCGTCCCGACGGGAGCGGGCTACGCGGCGCGCATCGAAGACCAACACTATTTCGTCACCGAGGGCGGCTGCGGGGCCGGGTTCACGACGAACTGCTTCACGGTTCACGACGTGGATGGACGGACCTACCTGTTCGGTGGCCAGGCCGACGCGGTGGTGCCTGCGGGCGCCACGACCGTTCTCACCACCTTTGCGTGGCATCTCACCCGCGTCACCGACCTCGCGGGCAACCGCATCGACATCACCTATCGCAGCGGTGCCGGGTACCCATACCCGGACCGTATCGAGTACGGGGGACACACGTCCCTCGGGCACGCGTACAAGGTGAAGTTCAACTATCTGCCGCGCGGCACGACCTTTGGTGAGCGCACCACTTTCGCCGGTCGCGAGAAGCAGACGTTCGCGGACATCCTCCAGTCCATCCAGGTGAAGACGAGCGCGGATCAGGTGCTACGCACCTACGGCCTCACCTGGACGCCCGGACCACTCGGACTCGCCCCGCAGCTCACCACCGTCCAGCTGTATGGCCGTGACGGCTCGGTGCTCACCCGCACGACCACGCCCGCGGCGAACGCCAGCACGCGGTTCAGCTACGTCGACGACGAGCCGTTGCGTTTCGCCACCGAGGAGTCGGCGTCGTTGCGGAACTCCGATCAGCCGACGCCCCGCGGGTTTTTCCGCGAGCCGAAATGCACGCAGCACGACTTCGTCGACATGAACGCCGACGGGCGCCCCGATCTCGTCAACGCCGGAAACTGGAGCAGCACGAACAAGCGCTGGCGCGTGTTCCTCAATCGCGGCCGTGACGGCCAGTTCATGGGCCTCTTCGACACGACGCCCATCCAATGGGACGCCCCCGGAAAGTGCATCGTCGCGACGCCGACGCCCGACAACGAGGACGACTTCGCGTATACCCACGAAGCTGTCATCGACATGGACGGCGACGGCTATCCCGACTACGTCCATGTCGAGAACAACCGGGTCGTCGTCAACCTCAACAATCGCGTCAACGCGTTCACGACGCCTCCCGTCCAGTGGACGAACCAACGCTCGGCGGGGTGGGTACTGCGTCGTTACGTGGCACGCTCGACGGAGGGCGTCGGTGGCTCGACACAGATCGACGTCGTCGATCTGAACGGCGACGGACGCCCGGACCTCGTGGACACGACGGAGTGGACGAGCAACGGCAACAAGTGGCGCGTCTGGTACGGCGGACCCAACGGTTGGCGCGACGGTGACACGCTCGTCAGCACGCCTCTGGAGTTCGTCCAGTTCAGCAATCCGGCCGATCTGATCTGCGACGACGGCGTGTGCCGTGCACCGCCGATCACGCGCACGTTCTCGCGGGGATCGCTCCTCGACATGAACGGGGACGGCATTCCCGACATCGTGCGTGTGGTGGAACGGGCGAACGGGGGATGGCGCTGGAACGTCTTCTACGGCAAGGGCCGGTCGTTCCAGACGCCTCCGGATCACTGGGACGACGTGCCGCAGTCGGGCGTCCTGCGCTACTGGCAGACGATCGAATGCACGCCGACCGACCGCTGCGATGCGATGACGCAGGACGTGGTCGACCTGAACGGCGACGGCCTCGTCGATTGGCTCAGCTCCGCGAACTACGCACAGAACGATCAGACGTGGCGCGTGCGCTTCAACACCGGGCGCGGATTCGGCCCGGCCGTCTTCGTCCCCGCGCCCGGCCACATCCGTCGCGGCACCTACCCGCGGTCGTTCCAGAGCGGCGGCGACACGGTGTCGGGAGCGATGGCCGTGGACCTCTTCGACGTCGACGGCGACAAGCTCCCCGATGCCGTTCGCGTCCCCGACATCGATTCGAATCTGGCCTCGATCTACTTCCAGAGCAGCGCGCCCGAAGAACGCACCGGCCTCCTGCGTCGCATCGACTCGGCGATCGGGGGCTCGACCACGTTCACGTACGCCTTCTCGCCACACGCGGTGGCCGACAACACCGATCCGTCGCTCGGCATCCCGGCGGGCGAGCTGCCGGCGGCGCGAAATCCCGGTCTGCCGTTCCCCATGTGGCTCGTCGACCAGGTGATACGCCACCCCGAGATCGGCGGGTCGCAGCCCGTCGTGCAGTCGTACCAGTACGACGGGCCGTACTTCGACATCGCGCGCCGCGAGTTCGCGGGATTCGCGCGAGTGATCCGCACTGATCGACAGGGTACCCAACGCGTCTCCCACTACCACCTGTCAACGGCGCTGCGGGGCCGGATGCGACAACAGGTAATGGCGAACTCGCTCGGCAAGGCGCTCCGCACCACGACGAATCTCTGGCAGTGCCAGACGGGCGCGGGCAGCTATGGTGGCTGCGCCAGCGACGAGACGCGGCAGTTACCCGTGCTACGCTCGGTAACGGTCACCGATTCGTCGTCGAGCAGCGATGAATCGTGGACGGACATCTCGCCGCGTAAGGCGTCGACGTCGAGCTTTCTATACGATCTATGCGGCAACGTCGTCTCCGAGACGCGCGGTGGCGACGATACGACGGCGCTCACGCGGACCGCGGGATTCTCGGGCTGCAGCGCGAACACCCGGGTCTGCGCTGCGGGCTTCTGCGATCGTCCGGATTTCGATCAGATCGGGAGTGCAAAGCCAAGGACGGAATACACCTATTACGCGAACGGCCTCGTGCAGCTCGTGAAGCGCAAGGGCGGCGGGGCAGGGGGTGATCTCGTCACCACGAGCGTCTACGATGATTATGGCAACCTGACGTCGCGGCAGGATGCCGGTTCAAACAGCACATCCTTCGAGTACGACGCGGCGAAGCTTCGAGCGCTCAAGGAGACGAACGCGCTCGGGCACGCGACCACCATGGAGTACCACCCGCTCTGGGGACTCAAGACGCGATCCGACGATCCGAACGGGGCCAGCACCCGCTACGACTACGACGTGTTCGGCCGCCTGAGCCTGATTGCGGAGCCGGGGCAGACCGTAGCCGCTCCGACCCGTCGCTTCGAGTACGTTCTTCTCGACCATGGCTATCGCTACGACCGTCGTGAGCTCGAAACCAACCGGACCGCGGACGGCGGATACCTGCGGACGAGCACGTTCTTCGATGGCCTCGGCCGGCGCCTTCAGGCCCAGGCCGTGACCGAGGTCGGGGGCGCAGAGGTCGTCGTGGTGCGCGAAGGCGTCGAGTACGACGACATGGGCCGATCGTACCGTCAGTACGCGCCCGTCGTCGTTCCCGGCGGCAATCCGGCGACGCGACTCGTGTTCGGGGCCGCGCAGGCCGCCACGTTCGTCTTCTTCGACGAGTTCAGTCGACCCGTGTATCGGATCGCCCCGGACCTGGCGACGAAGAGCACGTCCTATCGCACGGCCTGGGCAGAGCGGACGTGTGATCCGAATCACAACGACGACATCGCGGGCAGCGGCGGTGCGTGCACCGCCGTCACGCGAGATGGTCTCGGCCGCGAGGTGAAGCGTCAGACGTTCTTGGGCCCCGCGACCACGGCCTACAGCACGCTCGAGACCTTCTACGACACCGCCGGTCGAGTAGCGGGAACGCTCCAGAACGGTGTGGAAGCCACGCGGACGACGACCACGTACGACGACTTCGGACGGAAGAAGACCTTCCTGGACCCGGACTCGCGCGTTGGTGGGGCGGCCGGTACCTGGACCTACGCATACGACGGTAACGACAATCTCGTGTTCGAGGACGACCCGAAGACCGGCCAGCACGTCGACTACACCTACGACGCGCTCGATCGCCTCACCCAACGGATCCAACGTGCGGGAGAGGTTGCGGGCGCGGGTGCGGCGTCCCATACCGCCACGTACCAGTACGATGGGCCGTCTGTTACCAACGGCAAGGGGCGAGCGTGGAAGTTGATCGACTCGCAGAGCGGAACGGTCGAGATCACATCGTACGATCTTCGCGGCAACGTGCAGACCCGCAAGCGCTTCGTCACGCTGGACAGCATCTCGACCCCGACGCACGTCTCGACGATGCAGTACGATGCGTTGGGGCGGCTGGCGGCCATCACCCTGCCGTATCCGGACGCCGACGAAAAGGAGCTCGTCTTCTACTCGTACTCCGGGCAGGGGTTCGCGCGTCAGGTGTTGTCCGAATACGGCGCTTACGTTCGTGACGTACAGCACGACGTCTTCGGCAGGACGTCGCGCATACAGTACGGAAACTGGGCCGAGGACACCTACACGTACGGCAATGCGTCGCAGCGCTTCCGTCTCCAGCAGATACGCACGCAACGCGCAGGTGTGTTCGACCCCGATCGCTGGCTCCAGTACCTCGACTACGACGCGAACGGCAACGTGCGTCTGATACGTGACGTCATGCGGCAGGGGCCGCGCCCCGCGTCGCTGACACAGGTCGGAGTCTACGATCAGCTGTCGCGGCTCGATCGAGCCTACCAGTGCGGGGGCCAGCGATACGATTCGGACTTCGAGTACTCGCCAGCGGGGAACATCACGGCGAAGGACGGTGGGGCCTACGTTGCCGGTCCCGGCCCTCACCAGGTGGCGAGCTTCAAGGGCGACGCCATCGCGCACGACGAGAACGGACGCATCACCACCCTTCGCGACGGCCGCACGTTGACGTTCGATCGCGAAGGCCGCTTGATGGCGGTCCGCCGTAACCAGCAGGCCCTCATGCGCTACGACTACGACCCCTCCGGCATGCGGGTGGTCGCGGAGAAGGCCGGACGCGGCGAGGTGTACTTCTTCGACGACTTCGACGTCGACACGCAGACCAACCAGACGATCCGCCACATTCGTCTCGGCGATCGCATCATCGCGTCGTCGCCGGTACCCGGCGGCCTATCATTGCTCGCGTCGGCAGATTCTGCACGCGTGACCTACCTGGCGAGCGTCTGGCTGGGCGGAGGCACGAGCGCGTTGTTGATACTGGCCGTCGTGCTGCCGGGAACGCGCCGTCGCGCTCGGCGCGCCGTCGCCGCGTCGACGATCGCGATGCTGCTGTTCGGGCAGGCGCCGGTCGCGTACGGGCAGGGGTGTCCGACGCCCAGCACTGGGACGCCGCCAGCGGGTACGATCTTCTACCACCTCGATCACCTCGGTACGGTGCAGATGGTCTCGGATGCCGCGGCGACGACGGCTCGCTACCTCGTGCATCGCCCATATGGCGAGAAGCGGGGACCGTACGACGCAACGGGTATGGCGCTGGACGATGGCGTCATCAGCTTCGGCTTCACGGGGCAACGGCTCGTCGATGCATCCGGCCTCATCTACTTCGCGGCGCGCTACTTCGACACGGATCTGGGGATGTTCGTCGCCCACGATCCAGCGCGCCAGTACTTCAATCCGTACGCCTACGGCCCGTGGAATCCGACGACCGGAAAAGATCCGACCGGTGCCCAATACGAGGAAGGGGTCGACGAGTCGGCCGACTACACGCCCATGGAGGAACCCACCTACTCGGAGGCGCCCGGGCCCGAAGCGTCCTCGACGGAATTCGACGACATCTTCACCCAAGGCGTCACGTGGGCGCCAGCGCCGCCTCCCGACGATCCGGGGGACGGGGCCTCGTACCTGGAGCAAGGCGCTCAGGGGTCGGCCTACTTCATGGGCGAAGAGGCAGCGCGAGCCGGCGACCTCCGTCAGCAGTACCAGGCAGCCGCGAGCGCTTTGCCCAAGACGCAGGGTGTCGTGAACCCAGAACGGACCGCCCTGACGGCGGCATTCAAAGAGAAGCAGGCCCCGCCTTATCGATACCTGTCCAATGTGACGCGGAAGGAAGCGCTCGGCCCCTTGCCGGGTACCGGTGCGACATCGTCGAGCTCGAACCGTCTCTGGAACTTGGGCGGGAAAGCGGGGTCCTATGGCGGGCGCATCGTGATGGGTGCGTCGCTTCTCAACGATGTCGGTCGGGTGAGCGCGGCCGCAGATCCGTATCGCGAGACCGCGGTGGTGGGGTTCGGCAACGCGGGTTCCTTCGTCGGGGGGAGCGCACTCACGGTCGGTGGAGCCGCCGTTGGTGCACCGCTCGGCCCCGGGGGAATCGTCGCGTTTTCCGCAGCCGGAGGGATCACGGGTTCCGCCGGCGGCCGCGTGCTCGGCGAGTGGGTCGGGGGTGCGGCCTACGACGGTGTGCAGTACATGATGGGCCGATGAGCGGACCCCATACTCTGTTCGCGAAGTTGGCGCGTGCCATTCGCCGCCTGCGTGGCATCGATCCAGGGTGGCAACCGCCACGTGTCGATCTGACCCCTGACGGTTTCGAGATCGTGACCGATGACGCTCGGCACCGCGCACGATGGGAAGACGTGCGGCGCATCGTCGCGTACAAGATCGACGTCTTCACGATGGACCGGATATGCCTTCGGTTCGACACCCACGAGTTCAGCTACACGGTCGACGAGAACATGGAAGGGTGGACCGAGTTCCTCCATCGGCTCGACGAGGTATTCGCCCCGCTGTCGCATGACCAATGGCTGCGAAAGGTCATGGTGCCGCCGTTTGCGACGAGCGAACACGTGCTATTCGACCGCAGTGCTCGTGAGCAGGCTCTGGTCCCCAAATCCTGATCCGTTCGTCATCACACCGCGCCGCGCCGTTGGATGGCCAAGACCACGGCAACCAGCACGCCGAGCGCGATCAGCGCCGTCGTGAGGTAGCTCTCCACTGGCTCCGCCCCGCTCGTTGCCGCTTTGTGGCTCGGCGACGGGAACGGTGGTGGGGACTGCTCGAGCGCGGCGGGGGCGACGACTGGCGCTGCCGCCGGAACGGTCGCTGCGTCCGCGCCTCCCAGACTCCGCAGCGCAGCCCGCGCCATTGCGCTGGAATCGAGGTCGAACATCGCCGCCATCTTGTCGTCCGGCGACGTCAGCGGCGCGCGCCGGTAGTCGGCGAATCCGGTCTTCAGAAGGGCGTCGTTGTCGAGCATGACCAGGCCATTCGTCATCGGTGGCCGGCGACCCTCACGTGTTTCGGCTGCGAGAACCCGTAGCGTGCGCAACGCGTCTTCGCGTTCTCCGAGTCGCCATCGTGCGATGGCTTCGCCGTAGCGTGCGTCATCGTGATAGCGGGGGTCCGCTAGTTTCGATGGCGCAGCGGCGAAAGCGTCGGCGGCCTCTCGGAGGTCCCCCGACCAGTAGGCGACGTACGCGTGACCGAGGAGCGCAGCGCTTCGGAGGGAGGGCCCGGCGAATGTACTCGCAGAGACCTCGTCGAAGCGTGCCTTCGCCTCGACCCAATCGTCGGATTGGGCGTCGATGATGCCGAGAACGAAGAGGGCCAGATTCCGACTCGGCGAGTCTTCCGCCGCGGCCGTGGTGTAGTGCTCGCGGGCACTCTCGAGGTCGTCGTTCTGCATGGCAATCGATCCGAGGCCGAGGTGAGCCCACACGTTCCACGGCGGCGTGGGATGCGTGGCAAGCACCTCCTCGAAGCGCCGTGCCGCGGCCGTGCGTCGCCCTGCTCGGAGGTCGCTGTCCGCCAGCACGAGGCTCATGGCGGGTCCGGCCTGCGCCGCGTCCATGGTGCGGAATGCCCGCAGCTCCTTGCGGTTCTTCATCGGATCGGCGGCGTACCGGCGGATCGCCTCCGATGCGTCGGACGGCGGCGTGGTGGCATCCGGTTGCGCCCACGTCGTCCCGGCCGACGGGATCAGCGCCGCGAGGGCGACGGTCAGTGGAATCCAGGCGATCCGATGCGTGACCATGCGGCCCCATAGCATGCTTTTCGCCGAGCCGTACAAGGAACTGATGGGATTTGCTGGAATAGTTTCACCCGGATGATGGCCGTAGGGCGTCATCGGGCGTCGCTTTCACAAATCCGCCGCGCCCAGTAGATTCCCCCTCCCGTGCGAAAGAACCTGATCAAGAAGGGCGACGAGCACCTCCGCTACGAGATCCGCGAGATCGTCGAGATCGCGAACGAGATCGTCCGGCGCGGCGTGCCGATGATCTGGGAGAACATCGGCGATCCGGTCGCCAAGGGCGAGCGGCTGCCGGTCTGGATGAAGGCCGTGGTGGAAGCCGCGGTGCGCGAGGACCGCACCTACGCCTACAGCGCCACCAAGGGCGATCCGGAGGCGCGGCGCTTCATCCTCGAGCACTACAGCGACCCCCGCATCTGCACCACCGAGGACATCATCTTCTTCAACGGCCTCGGCGAGGCCATCAACAAGATCTTCTCGAACCTCCCCGCCACGGCACGCGTCATCGGTCCGAACCCCACCTACCCGTCGCACGCCACCGCCGAGGCCATGCATCACGGCGGGCATCACATCACCTATTCCCTCAAGCTCGACGACGGCGGCCGCATCGATCTCGACGAGCTCGAGGCCAAGGTGCGCGACGACGAGCACATCGTCGGCATCCTCGTCATCAACCCGAACAACCCGCTCGGCGTCGTCCATCCGCGCGAGGACCTCGAGGCCGTCGTGCGCATCGCCCGCGACCACGACTGCTTCCTCGTCTTCGACGAGATCTACCAGCACCTGGTGTTCGACCCGTCGCGCATCGTGCGGCTGTCGGAGATCATCGGCGACGTGCCGGGCATCTCGATGAAGGGCGTCAGCAAGGAGATTCCCTGGCCGGGCAGCCGCTGCGGCTGGATCGAGGTCTACAACGTCGAGAAGGATCAGAATTTCGCCGGCTACGTGAACACGATCGTGGTCAGCAAGATGCTCGAGGTGTGCTCGACGACGCTGCCGCAGGTGGTCTTCCCGAAGCTGGTGACGCATCCCGAGTTCCAGCCCTTCCTGCAGAGCCGCCTCGACAAGTACCGTCGCCGCGCCGACCAGGCGCTGGAGATCTTCGAGAGCTGTTCGGTGCTGCGGCCCGTCGTCCCCGACGGCGTCTTCTACCTGACGGTGGTGATCGACAGCGCCGGCTTCCCGAAGACGGAGAAGCTGCAGGCGGCGAACAAAGAGGTGCGGCTCTTCCTCGACGCCCTCGAAGCCAAGTCGAAGCTCCGTCGCGACAAGCTCTTCGCCTACGAGCTCATGGGTGCCGAGGGCGTCTGCGTCGTCCCGCTCTCCGGCTTCGCGAGCCCGCACGACGGCTTCCGCATGACGCTCCTGGAAGAGGACGAGGCGCTGTTCCTGGAGACGTGCCGTCGCATCCGTCGCGGCGCCGAGGCGTTCTTCCAGCGCTGAGCTACGGCGCGATCTGCAGGCTCTTCTTGCAGGTCGGGCTGATCTGCGCATCGTGCTCGCGCAGGCACGCCACGACACGGCGCCGGCCCTTCTGTCCCTTGCACAGCGCCTTGACGTCGGGCTGGCACCCAGCCATCGCAACCGTCAGCGCCTTCTGCACGTCGATGCGATAGCGCTGGCACTCGATCGACAGCTCGACCTCATGCTGCTTGAGACACTGCCGCTGCGCCCCCTCGCCCGGCGGCACCCCCGCACAGAACTTCTTGATGTCAGGCGCACAAGGCCGCTCCTGCGCAGCAGCAACACCAACAGCAGCGAGCACGGCGAGGACGACGAGCCGACGAATCATCACTCCGCACCTACGCCAGCAATGGTGACCGCGCAATGCACAAGACGCAGGTCACCGTCCCGAGTGGGTGGCGCGGGCGGGGGTCCCGTCGAGCGAACGCCGCGCGCAGCCGACGCGACC
>DASYLJ010000203.1:0-11644 GCA_036009625.1 Binatia bacterium | reverse complement strand
GGCGAGACCGAACAGGCTCGTCGTCAGCAGCGACACGAGGCCGCCGGGCAGGGCGTGCCGACCGCCGCGGTCGAGAGCGTAGCCGCCCGTCGCGCTCGGGACGGCGCCGCGCCAGGTGACGCCGAGCTCGCGCAGGATGCGATTGCCCTCGCCGCCGCGATAGAGCGCGTGCGGGCCGAGGTTCAGGGCGAAGCCGTGCTCGACGTGGGTCGCGGCCCGTCCGCCGACGGCGGGGGCGCGCTCCAGCACCGTCACGCGGCGGCCGTCGCCGGCCAGGAACGCGGCGGCGGTGAGCCCTGCCAGGCCGCCACCGATCACCAGCACGTCGTCGCAGTCGTTCGTCGTCATCGTCGTCCCTCCAGGGAATGGGTTCCTGCCCTCGACACGTCCGACGCCTGCAAAAGGTTACACCTGGCTTGCCGCGCCCGCCCTGCGATGGCAAGGCAGAGCCGATGGATGGGCTCGGTCGCACGCTGATCGTGGTCGGGCTGCTGGTCGTCGCGATCGGCGTCGCCCTGGTGCTGGCACCGCGCATTCCGTGGCTCGGTCGGCTGCCCGGAGACCTCGTCGTCCAGCGTGAACGGGTGACGTTCTACTTCCCGATCGCGACCTCGATCGTGGTGAGCATCGTCCTCACCGTCCTCCTGAACCTGTTCTTCCGGCGCTGATCCTCGCAATTTCAGGAGGTTAGGGCGATCGAGTCGCCTTGCCTTCGTTGTCCCGCCCCCCTATCATCCCGCAGCTCATGCCGGATCGGTTCGACCCGGCGCCGGAGGCGGCGCCCGCGTCCGAGCTACGACGTCGGTGGCGCGAAGGATGGATCATCCTCGCGACCGCTCTCGCCGTCGTAGCGTTCGCGGTCTTCGAGACCCGGCTGCCCCAGTTTGCGAGCGCCGGCTCGGTCGGGACGGACGCCATTCTGGTCCTCCTGATCAACCTGAATCTGATCCTCCTCGTCCTGCTGGTCTTCCTCGTCGGCCGGAACGTGGTGAAGCTCTTCCTCGACCGCCGGCGCAACATCCTGGGCTCGCACCTGCGCACCCGGCTGGTGGTGGCGTTCATCGGCATCGCGCTGCTGCCCGCGACGCTGCTCTTCCTGGTGGCGCAGGTCTTCGTCGGCAACTCGATCGAGGACTGGTTCAACGGCCAGGTCGAGACCGCGCTCGAAGGCTCGCTCGACGTCGCGCACGCCTACTACGAGGACGTCGCCACCACGTCGCTCGGGTTCGCGCGCAAGACCGCCGCCCGGCTCGCCGGCACCAAGCTGCTGCAGGGCGACGCGCGCGCGCAGCTGAAGGCGTTCCTCGCCGAGCGCCGCGACGAGTACCAGCTCGACCTGATGGAGGTGTTCGCCGACGGCAAGACGCTCGGGCGGAGCCGTCGCGCCGATCTGCAGGGCAAGGTCGGTGTGGAGCCGTGGTCGGATCTCGTCCGTCGCGCGTCGGCGGGCGATCACGCCACCGCGGTCGACGCCGTCGGGCAGGGCGACGTCATCCGCGCCGCCGCGCCCATCGAGGTCGACGGCAAGATCGTCGGCGTCGTCGTCGTCGATGAGTACGTGCCGAAGAGCGTGGTGAAGCGGCGCGAGCAGATCGACCGCTCGTTCGGCGAGTACCTGCGCCTCAAGATCCAGCGCCGGCCGATCCGCACCGCGTACACCATCACGCTCGTGCTGGTGACCATGGTGGTCCTGTTCTCGGCCATCTGGGTCGGCTTCTACGTCGCGCGCGGCATCACGGTGCCCATCCAACGCCTCGCCGAAGGCACGCGCGCCGTCGCGCTGGGCGACCTCGATCAGTACATCAGCGGCGAGGGCGACGACGAGATCGGCACCCTGGTGACGGCGTTCAACCACATGACGGCCGATCTGAAGACCAGCCGCGCCGAGCTCGACGAGCGCAACCGCGACCTCGAGGTCGTGCTGGCGAACATCACCGCCGGCGTCATCTCCGCCGACGGCGGCGGCCGCATCACGACGATGAACCGCGCCGCGGAAGGGCTGCTCGGCGTCGACGCCGCGTCGTCCGTCGGCCGGCCGATCGGGGCGGTGTTCACCGGCGAGCCGCACGCCGACCTGCGCACCGAGCTGGCCGACCTGCTCGGCGCCGGCGATCCGCTGCTCGAGCGCCAGATCACGCTGGTGCGCGACGATGGCGTCGAGATGGCCGTGCTCATCACCGGCACGCGCCTCGAGACCGAGGGCGGCGAGTCGCAGGGCATCGTGCTCTTCCTGGAAGACGTCTCGCACCTGCTGCGCGTCGAGCGCATGGAGGCGTGGCGCGAGGTGGCGCGTCGGATCGCGCACGAGATCAAGAACCCGCTGACGCCGATCCAGCTCGCCGCGCAGCGTCTGCGACGTCGCTACGGCGCGCAGCTGCGCGAGAACGGCGCCGTCTTCGACGAGTGCACGCGCACCATCATCCAGCAGGTCGACGAGCTCAAGAACCTGGTGAACGAGTTCTCCACCTTCGCCCGCATGCCGCAGGGCGAGCACACGCCGCAGGCGCTGAACCAACTCGTCGACGAGGCGCTGGTGCTCTTCCGCGAGGGGCATCGCGAGGTCGACTTCACGTTCGACGCCGCGACCGACCTGCCGGTGCTCGAGCTCGACCGCGAGGGCCTCAAGCGCGCCGTCATCAACATTCTCGACAACGCCGTCGCCGCCTGTGCCGCGCGCACCGCGCGCTCACCCGGCGAGCGCCGCCGCGTAGACCTGCGTACCGTGCGCGACGAACGGCTCGGTATCGTGCGCCTCGAGATCGCCGACGACGGTGTCGGCATGTCGGCCGAGGCCAAGCTGCGGCTCTTCGAGCCGTACTACTCGACCAAGCCCGACGGCACCGGCCTCGGGCTCGCCATCGTGTCGGCCATCGTGGCCGATCACAAAGGCTTCATTCGCGTGCGGGAGAACGTCCCGCACGGCAGCCGCTTCATTCTGGAGTTCCCGGTCCGCAGCCAGCCGGCCCAGCTCGTCGCACGAGCGCGCCGGGGGGCCTTCGGATCCTGAGGAGGGGACGTGATGACCGAGACGATTCTTGTGGTGGATGACGAGGAGAAGATCCGACAGACGCTGCGTGGCGTGCTGTCGGACGAGGGCTTCGACGTGGTCGAGGCCGCGAACGGGCGCGCGGCGCTCGATGCGATCTCGGCACAGGTTCCGCGGCTGGCGATCGTCGACATCTGGATGCCCGAGATGGACGGCATCGAGCTGGTGCAGCGCATGCGCGCGCAGGCGCCGGCGCTGCCCATCATCGTGATCTCCGGCCACGGCACGATCGAGACCGCCGTGAAGGTGATCCGACTCGGTGCCTTCGACTTCCTGGAGAAGCCGTTCCAGCTCGACGCGCTCCTCCGCGTCGTCGGCCGTGCGCTGGGCGACGTCACGATCGCCCCCGAGACCAACGGCATCGTGTCGATCGACACCAACGGCACCACCGCCATCGCACCGCCGCGCCGGCTGCGGCAGCGCACCATCGGCCGCAGCGTGGTGGTGAACGGGCAGGGCCTGCACTCGGGTGTTCGCACCGGCCTCATCCTGCAGCCGCTGCCGCCCGGCAGCGGCATCCTCTTCGGCAGCATCACCAGCGGCGAGACCGTGCCGGCACTGGTCGATCACGTCGACTCCACCGGCTACGCCACCACGTTGGTGCGCGGCGGCATGGTGGCGAAGACCATCGAGCATCTGATGGCCGCGCTGCACGCGCACGCCGTGACCAATCTCCTGGTGAAGATGCAGGGCGAGGTGCCCATCCTCGACGGCTCCGCGAGCGATCTCTGCGCGCTCATCGCCGAGGGCGGCGTCGTCGAGCAGGACGACACCATCGAGGAGCTCGCCGTCGACAAGCGCTACGCGGTCGGCAGCGACGAGCCCGACGGCAAGGGCATCAGCATCGAGCCGTCGGACGTCTTCGAGGTGCAGTACACGCTGGAGTATCCGGCGCCGATCGGGCGCCAGCAGTACGATTTCCGTCTCACCGACCCCGAGGCGTTCTGTCGCGAGATCGCGCCGGCGCGCACCTTCGGCTTCGTGAAGGAGATCGCCACGCTCGAGCAGATGGGGCTCGCCGCCGGCGGTCGTCTCAACAACTTCATCCTGGTCGGCGACGAGGGCGTGGTGAACGCCCCGTTGCGCTTCGCCGACGAGTTCGTGCGCCACAAGATCCTCGACATCTTCGGCGACTTCTACCTGCTCGGTCGGCCGATCCGTGGGCGCATCGTGGCGCGACGGACGGGACACTCCGACAATGCGGCGCTGCTGCGCGTCTTGCGCGAGCGCTTCGGCCTCCCGAGCTTCCGCGGCGCGTGAGCGACGTTCCCGCCGCCGTGCGCCGCGGCATGGCGGCGCAGCTCGCGAGCCTGGACGAGCATCTCGCGCTCGGCATGCCGCGCGTGGGGTGGAAGGTGGCCGTCAACGATCCGGCGATGCAGCGTCGCCTCGGCCTCGACGGCTGGGTGACGGGCTTCCTGCGTGGCGATCGCGTCGTACCGGCGGGCGGTCGTTATGACCCGCCCGACGGTGGCATGATTCTGGTCGAGGCCGAGCTCGCGATCCGTCTCGCGCGCGACGTGCCGCCCGACGCCACCCCGGCCGTGGCCGCGGCCGCGATCACGGGCGTCGCGCCGGCGATCGAGATCGTCGACTACGCCCGCTCCACGGCCGGCGTGGACGCCATCCTCGCGCACAGCGTCTTCCACGATGCCGTCGTCTTCGGTGACGAGTCGACGTCATCGATCGGCGCGGCGACGCTGCGTCGTGGCGACGAGGTCGTGCGCACCGCCGACCGGGTGCTCGACCCGGGCCCGCTCGACGTGCTGGTGGCGCGGGTGGCGGTGTTCCTCGGCGTGCACGGTGCGGCGCTGCTCGCGGGCGACCGCATCATCTCGGGGACGTTCACGCAGCCGTGGCCGGTGGCCGCCGGCGACACCGTCAGCGCCGACTTCGGCCCGCGCGGCGCGGTGTCGGTGCGGATCGGCTGATCAGTCAGCTGCGAGGCGCCAGGCGCTGACGTCGGCGCGACCGCCGGCCACCCACAGCGTCACGTCGACCGTGCGACGGATCGGCGGCACCGTCGCGGTGATGTGCAACGTGTAGTGCGCGCTGCGGAGGGCGCAGCCGGGCAGGTCGTCGCAGGGGATGGCGACGGTGTCGCGCGCGGTGAGGATCGCGTCGACGCGGGCGCTGTCGTCGAGCCAGGCCAGCAGCACCTCGCGTGGCGCCGTGTTCGGGTTGATGCCGCGCTCGCCCGTCGTGCCGACGAAGCGCCGCAGGCGCTCGAGCGCACGGCTGCTCATGCCGCGCACGGCACCGAGCTCGCCGAATGCGCGCAGCGGCGTGTTCGGTGGCACGATCGGACGGCGCTGGGCGAGATACCAGTGGCGTTCGGCGCCGTGTGGACGCTCGGTGTCGTCGGTGTCGATCCAGTCCGCGAGCGCGTCGGCGACGTCGGGATCGACGTCGACGAGACCCAGCAGGCGCGGGAAGGCGTCCCGGCCGACGGGTGAGCCGAGGTCGAGCCGGCGTGCCTCGTCCTCGACGACCGCCTCGACCCAGCCGGCGCCGAGCGCCTGGCGACCGAGCGGGAGTGCCCAGGGCGAGCGCAGCGTGTCGGTGCCGCCGAGGAGATCGTGCTCGCCGAGGAGCACGCTGGCGGTGGCGACGGCGGAGCGCACCAGGGCGTCGGCCTGCAGCGTGGCCAGCGCGCCGGTGGTGCGCTGCTGCTCGCGCACGGCCGTGTGGGCGATGCCGGTGGCGACGACGACCAGCGCTGCCAGCGCGGTCACGACGCCGAGCAGCGCCATGCCGCGCTCATGCCGGCGGGACATGGATCACCTCCACGAGCTCGCATGGTGCACCGTCGTCGTCGGGATGCACGCGCACGTGCACTTCCCGCAGGGCGGGATGCGGCGTACGCACGACGTCGCGCTCGAAGCGCAGGCCGCCGGGCTCGATGCCGGCGGTGCGGCCGGGCTCGGGCGGTGTGAGCGCGGCGTCGGCGAGCAGCGCCTGCGCCGCCAGCATGGCCCGCGTCGTGCGGCCGACGGTGTCGATGGTACCGACGCTGCGGGTGACGAGACGCTGCATCGCGGTGACGCCGACGGCGAGCACCACCAGCGCCACCAGGACCTCGAGCAGCCCGAAGCCGCTGCGGCTACGTCGTCGGCTCGGCGCGTGGCGCATCGATGGTTCCGGTCAGCAGGAAGTCGTAGGTGTCGCCCCGATGCGGCAGATCCTTCAGGAGGTCGCGCAGCAGATCGGGCGCGTCGGCCTTGGGCGTCAGCGTGACCTTCAGGCGTAGCGCGGACGCGCCCCGGTTGCGCGCGTCGAGTCGCACCGTGCCGCTCGCCGCGAGCGTCAGCTCGGGGCCGTCGGCGGCGACCTCCGTCAGCGTCAGGGTCGGGCCGGCGAGCGACCACGTCATCAGCGCGGTGTCGAGGTGCAGCATGACGTCCTCGAGGTCGGGCAACGGCGGAGCCCAGGCGGCGCCACGCAGCCGCAGCTCGCCGGCACCCGACTCGGGACCGGCGGGCAGGATGCGCAGGTCGATGGTGCCGGTGCTGCGGCCGCTCATCGCGAACGGGCTCCCGATCATCGGCAGGCAGGTGCCGAGGTCGATGTCCTCCCACGTTGCGGCGAACACCTGCGCCGCGGCCTCGCCCTCGAGGCTGCCCTCGATCGAGCCGAGGCAGATGCCTGCGCCGACGTGCCAGGGCTGGCCCATCCCGTTGCGGAAGAAGCCGAGGAACGAGGGGCGCATCCGCAGCCACGAGGCGTCGAGGATACGACGGCCGTCGCTCGCCCGTACGGCGACGCCGTCGACGCGTAGCCCCCACGGACGCACCGACGCCTCGGTGAAGGTGATCGTCGTATCCGCCGGCGTCACCTGCGCCAGCGCCCAGCGCACGATCTCGGTGGTGGGGAAGGTGAACGCGAGCACGACGAGGAAGAGCGCCACCACGACGGCGAATCGCACCAGCCACTTCACGGCGCGGTCATCCGTGACACCTCGATGGTGGCGTCGAAATGGCGCGCGTCGTCGGGGTGCTTGCGCAGGTCGAGTCGCACGACGGGCAACGGCGGGTCGGCGGCTTCGAGCGCGTGCAGGAGGCGCACCATCTCGCCGAGCGACGCCCCGGTGAGCCGCAACGCGACGCGCTCCTCGTGCACCCCGGCGGTGTCGGTCGTGTCGAGCGGCGTCATGCTGGCGATGCGCTCGCGCCCGACGACCGCCCCCGCTGCCGTCTCGAGGCGCGTCAGCACGGTGTCGCCCGCCTCGACCGTGCCGGGTGCGACGGCCACGTCGATCGCCAGCTGCCGGACGTGGGCGAGCGTCCGCTCGGCAGCGGCGACGCGCTCGCCACGCGCCGCGAGGTCGGCGCGTACGGCACGGATGCCGGCGACCACGAGCACGATGGCGGCGATCGCGAGCACTGCGCCGGCGAGCCCTCGCTCGCGCGGCGTGCGCTCGCCCAGCCAGTCGGCCGGCGTCACGACGGCGCCCCCACCGTCGTACGGCGCTCCGCGCGCAGGCGGAACTCGACGCCGCGGCCATCGACCGTCGTGCGCGTCTCCTCCATGCGGACGTCGCGCACGAACGGCGACGCCGCCAGCGCGCGACGGAGCGCGTCGGCGGCGTCGAAGCTGTCGCAGCGGCCGTGCAGGACGATGGCGTCGGGCTCGAGGGCGAGCTCGTCGAGGTCGAGGCGCACCGCGGGCGGGATGCGGGCGCTCACCTCGCGCAGGACCTCGAGCACCGGGGTGCCGTCGCCGGGGTGTCCGCGCCGTCGCGCCGCCGCGGCGTCCTCGAGCGCAGTGCGTGCCGTCGTGGCGGGGACATCGGGGAGTGCGGCGGCGGCCACGGTGTCGATGGCGCGGTTCAGCGCGGCCTCGCGCGCATCCAGATCGGTGCGCACGATGGCGACGTTGACGAGGGCCAGCACGACTGCGGCCGCGGCGAGTGCCGCCGCACGATGCCACCATCCGGGCTCGCTCGTCTGGGCGTCGCCGGCGAGCACGAGACGCTCACTCCCGCTGGCGACGACGAGCCCGGTCGCGACCGCGCCGGCGGGGTCGTCGAGCACGGTGCCGAGGTGGGCGGCGGCTGCCGCATCCGGACCCACGACGAGGAGCCGCGGTGCACTGCCCCAGGCGTGCAGGACCCACTGCACCTCGGCGGCAAGGGCATCCGCGTCGCGGGTATCGGCGCCGAGCGCACGCAGCGCCGTGACCCGTCCCTGTTGGCGGCGCACGAGCGCGCTGCGCGCACCGTCGGCGACGAGGAGGACGGCATCGTCTTCGTCCCGCGGCAGGAGCGCCGCGGCGGCGAGCGGTGCCAGCGCGAGCTGGGCCGAGGGCACGAGGGCGAGGCGCGCGCCGCGGTCGTCACGTCGGATGGCGACGGCCAGCACCTCGCTGCCGCCGTCGCGCGGACCGAGCACGAGCGTCGCCACGTGCACCGACGCCGGATCGATCGGCAGCTGGCCCAGCAGCTCGAGCGGCGCGGTGCGGGCCAGGCGCCCGCGGTCGCGAAAAGGCAGGACGAGCAGGCGATGCGTCGTCGCCTGCAGCGGCACGGCCACGTGCACGCGGGTGCCGCGTCCGATGTCGAGGGTGGCGATGGCGGCCGACAGCGCGTCCGGGCCGTCGAGCCGGATGCGCTCGAGGCGGGTGACGCGCGCCGCGCCGAGGCGCTGCTCGCCGTGGGCGACGCGCAGCTCGTGGTCGCCGATGTCGAGGCCGAGCACGCGCATCGTCAGGATCCTCGCATGGGGAGCGCAACGCGCACGGTGAGCGGCAGATCGCCGGCAGGCTGCAGGACGATTTCGACGGCACGTGGCAGGCGGTCGTCGCTCCACGTCGACGTCCAGCCGTCGCGGGCGAGGACGCGGACGTCGAACTGCGCGACCTGGGTCAGCTGCGCCGTCCCCTGGGGGAGTGGTGCGTTCGGAGCGGCGAACGCGGACGGTGCGCGACGCATCAGGCGGTCGCCGTCGAGCTCGTAGGAGATGGCTGTCGGCGTCGGGTCGGCCACGGTGAAGCGCAGGTGGGGCGGGCCGTTGCCGATGCGCTCGAGGCGGAGACTGCCGGGCAGCGCCGCCGGCAGCTCGTCCATGATCGTGGTGAGCGTGACGCGCGCGGCGTCGATGCCGCTGGCTCGCTCGCTGGCACCGGCGCGCACGTCGGCGGCACGCATCACGGCGCGCCCGGCGGCGGCCAGCACGAGCCCGGTGCAGGCGAGCGCCAGCAACGTCTCGAGCAGCGTGAAGCCGTGCTCACGGCGCATCGTCGTCCACGTCGTCCGTGCCCGGGGCGCGGTCCGGCCCGAGCGATCGCAGGGTGTAACGGGTGCCGTCCGTGCTGGCGTACACGTACGGGGTGCCCCAGGCGTCGACGGGCGGGCGCGGCAGGTAGCCCTGCGATCGCCAGTGGCGCGGAGCCGGGGGGATGTCGGGCCGCTGGATCAGCGCCGCGAGGCCCTGGGCCGTGGTCGGGTAGCTGCCGCCGTCGAGCCGATAGAGGCCGAGCGCCTGGGTGATCTCCCCGAGCTCGGCCTGCGTGCGGGTGCGTCGCGCCTGCTCGGTGCGACCGAGGAGCCGTGGTCCGGCGACGGCCATCAGCAGGCCGAGGATCAGCACCACGAGCATCACCTCGAGCAACGTGAATCCGCGCCGTCTCATCGCGTCGCCCCGAGCGGATCGAGGGTGAGGATCGGGACCAGCACCGTGAGCACGAGCAGCAGGACGGCCGCTCCCATGAGCAGCACCAGCACCGGCTCGACGAGCGCGGTCGCGCCGGCGACTCCGCGCTCGACCTCGGCGTCGAGCGCGGACGCGGCATGATCGAGCGTCTCGGGCAGCGTGCCGCCGCGCTCGCCGGTGGCGACGAGCCGGACGACGAGCGGCGGCACGAGGGACGACGCGCGCAGCGACGGTGCCAGCGCTTCGCCGCGATGCACGGCCTCACGTGCGCCGAGCACGGCGTCGGCGACGCGTCGGTTGCCGGCGGCATCGGCGGCCATCGCGAGCGCATGCTCGAGACGGAGCCCGCTCGCGAGCAGTGTCGACAGCGTGCGCGTGACGCGAGCGAGCGCCGCGGCGGCGAGCAGCCGGCCCAGCACGGGAATGTGCAGCAGGGCACCGTCGAGCGTGCGACGCCCGTCGTCGGTGTGCGCCCACGTGCGCAGCGCAACACCGGTCGCGAGCGCCACGCCGAGCCAGAGCCACCAGGTGGCGGCCGCGAACCCGCCGAGGGCCATCAGGAGGCGCGTCGCGGGCGGCAAGACGGCGCCGGTGTCGGCGAACAGCGCCGCCATCTGCGGCAGCACCCATGCCAGCAGGAACGCGAGCACCGCGGTGGTGGCCGTCGCCATGACGGCGGGATACGTGAGCGCGGCGCGCAGGCGCGCGCGCAGCGCCGCCGACGTCTCGGTGTAGGCAGCGAGGCGGGCCAGCACCGACCCGAGCGCACCGGCGGCCTCGCCCGCGCGCACCAGATCGCAGTGCAACGCCGGGAAGACGCGCGGGCTCTCGGCGAACGCGTCGGCCAGCGGTCGGCCCTCGCGCACCGCCGCGCGTGCATGCGTCAGCGCCTGCAGCAGGGCGGGGTGGGCGGTGGCCTCGGTGGCGGCGTCGAGCGCATCGGCCACCGGAACACCGGCCTGGATCAGGAGTGCCAACTGACGCGTCACGCCGGCGAGCTCGACGGCCGGCACCCGTCCGGCGGCACGGGCGGTGGTCGCGGAATGCTCGGCGAGCTCCGTCGGGTAGATGCCGCGCGCGCGCAACGACTCCCACGCGCCGGTGCGGCTGTCGGCATCGACCACGCCGGCGCACGAGCGGCCCGCCGGCGTGAGGGCGCGATACGCGAACAGCGCCACGCGCTAGGCCTCCTCGTCGTGCGTCACGCGCAACACCTCGGCTTCGGTGGTGATGCCCGCGCGCGCCTTGCCGAGGCCGTCCTCGCGGATGGTCGTCATGCCGGCGCCACACGCCGCGCGGCGGATGCTGGCGGCGTCGGCGCGCGCCATCACCTGCGCGCGGATCGCGTCGTCGACCAGGAGCAGCTCGTGGAGGCCGGTGCGGCCGCGATGGCCGGTGCCGCGACACGCGGCGCAGCCGGCGGCGTCGCAGGCGGTACAGGTGCGACGCGCCAGGCGCTGTGCCAGCACGGCGGTGAGCGACGACGCGATGAGGAACGGCTCGGCGCCCATGTCGAGGAGGCGGGTAACGGCGCTCGGCGCGTCGTTGGTGTGCAGGGTGGCGAAGACGAGGTGGCCGGTGAGCGCCGCCTGCAGCGCGATCTCCATGGTCTCGCGGTCGCGCACCTCGCCCACCAGGATGACGTCGGGGTCCTGGCGGAGGATGGAGCGCAGGCCGGCGGCGAAGTCGAGCCCGATGCGCGGGTTCACCGCCATCTGGCCGATGCCGCGCAGCTGGTACTCGACCGGGTCCTCGATCGTCATCACGTTGCGCTCGCCGCTCGCGAGACGGCGCAGCGCCGCGTACAGCGTGGTGGTCTTGCCGCTGCCGGTGGGGCCGGTGACGTGGATGATGCCGGTGGAGCGGCTGATGAGCTCGAAGAGGGTCTTCTGCATGGGCCTGGCCATGCCGACCTCGTCGAGGGTGAGTTTGGTCTGGGTCTGGTCCA
>DASYLJ010000202.1:0-6436 GCA_036009625.1 Binatia bacterium | reverse complement strand
GCGTCGGCTCGGTCGGCGTCGCGCCGGCGCTCAAGACCGAGTTCGCGCGACGGTTGGGCGAGCTCTGGGGCGTGACGTTGCCGACGACGCCCGGCCTGCACACGCTCGCCAGCGTCGAGGCGGCTGCCGAGGGTCGCATCGACGCCGCGCTGCTGCTCGGCGGCAACATCTTCTCGGCGAGCCCCGACCGCACGTGGGCCGCGGGTGCGCTGCAACGCATCGGCACCACCGTCTACGTCTCCACCAAACTCAACGAGAGCCACGTCCACGGCCGCGGTGCGACGACGCTGGTGCTGCCGCCGCTGGCGCGCGACGAAGAGTCGCAGTGCACGACGCAGGAGAGCATGTTCAACTTCGTGCGTGTGTCCGACGGCGGCGCCGCGCCGGCGTCGGACGAGATGCGCTCCGAGGTCGAGATCATCGCGCGCCTCGCAGCTGCGGTGCTGCCGCCGGGCCCCGTCGACTTCGGCGCGCTCACCGATCACGCCGCCATCCGACGGACGATCGCGCAGGTCGTGCCGGGCTATGCCGACATCGATGGCATCGAGCATACCAAGCGCGAGTTCCGCGTCACCGGCCGCACGTTCCACTCGGCGCGCTTCGCAACCGCCGACGGTCGCGCGCGCTTCCAGCCGACGCCGCTGCCCGCGTTCGCGCCGGCCGACGGCGAGTTCCGCCTGATGACACTGCGCTCGGAAGGACAGTTCAACACCGTCGTCTACGAAGAGGAGGACGTCTACCGTGGCAACGAGCGGCGCGATGTCGTCATGATGAACGAGGACGACGCGCGGCGCCTGGGCCTGGTGCGCGATCAGCGCGTACGGGTGGCAAACGCCACCGGCGCGCTCGACGTCCTGGTGCGTTTCGCGGCGCTGCCGCCGGGGAACCTCGCCATGTACTACCCGGAGGCGAACACACTCGTGCCGCGTCGGATCGATCCGGCGTCGGCGACGCCGGTGTTCAAGTCGACGACCGCCCGCCTGACCCCGCTCGAACCCGGGGTTGCGCCGTAGGCACCGATCTGGCAATTCGCCCCCTGCTTCTGGGGGTCCAGGCAGGATGGCGATCGAAGAAGGCAAGGCGGCACCCGCGTTCACGCTCAGCGATGCCGGCGGCACGAAGGTGTCGCTGCGCGACTTCGCCGGCAAGAACGTGATTCTGTATTTCTACCCGAAGGACGACACGCCCGGGTGCACCAAGGAGGCCTGCGGCTTCCGCGACGACTGGAAACAGCTGACGAAGGCCAACGCCGTCGTTCTCGGTGTGTCCGCGGATTCGGGGGCGTCGCACCAGAAGTTCATCGACAAGTACAAGCTGCCGTTCCCGCTGCTGTCCGATCCCGACCGCAGCGTCATGACCAAGTACGGCGCCTACGGCGAGAAGATGATGTACGGCAAGAAGGTCACGGGCGTGATCCGCTCGACCGTCTGGATCGGTCCCGATGGCAAGGTCCGCAAGCACTGGGCGCGCGTTCCGAAGGCCGATGCGCACCCCGCGAAGGTGCTCGAGGCACTCCAGTCCGAGAAGTAGAATTCGTCAGGTATTTTCCGTAGCTGTTTGCGAGTAACTCGAATCTCCCTCACATTGAAAGTCGCGCCGGCACTCCGGCGGAGAGGTTGGTATGCGGAAGGCTGTGTTGGGTGTGCTGGTGGTGTTTGCGTGTTGCGGCGGCGTCGCCTTGGCGGCGTCGGTTCCCGAGCTCAAGGCGAGCGTCGAGCGCAACGGCAACGTGCGCGTTCGCTGGAGCTTCGACGCGACGGCGACGCGTGAAGCGACGAACGTCGAGCTCGAGCGCAGCGCCGACGGCAAGACGTTCGCGCCGCTGACGACGGTCCAGCGTGCGCGCAAGCGCGCCGGCTGGCTCGATCGCGTGAAGGGCGAAGGTCCGTACTCGTACCGTGCCCGCGTCGTGACCGACGGCGACGCCACCGCGTGGAGCACCGTTGCCAGCACGGGCAAGCCGACGGGTGGCGGCGGCTCGCAGACGGACGTCGGCGGCTGTCCCGCCGGCAGTGAGGCGGAGGCGCTCCGGCTCGTCAACGTCGAGCGCGCCAAGATCGGCGCCGCGGCCCTCCACGACAACCTGCTGCTCGACGTCGCCGCGGACGTCCGCAGCACCACCATGGCCCTCAGCGGCAACCTCACGCACACCGGCTGGGTCGAGGCGATCCGCGCTGCGGGCTTCCGTGGCGCGGCGCTCGGCGAGAACATCGCCTATGGCTACTCGAGTGCCGCCGCCGTCGTGAACGGCTGGATGCACAGCGACGGCCACCGCGCCAACATCCTGCGCTCGAACTACCACGAGAGCGGCATCGGCTGCGTGAAGGATGCGCGCGGCCGCCTGTGGTGGACGCACGACTTCGGCAGCTGAGCGCCGTCAGTCGGGCGCCAGCCGCAGCGTGAGCGGGTGCGAGAAGTACTTGATCAGGACGTCGCTCCAGTACTTCTCGCCCATCGCCGTCCCGACACGCGCCGCCATGTCGGGCGCCGGCACACCCTTCACCTTGTCGAAGTGGTGGCCGGCGATCGTCACGCCGACGTAGGGCTTCGTGGAGCTCTCGTCGATGCGGGTCGCGGCCCGCGAGCCGAGGCGCACGTAGAGCTGCCCGTCGAGGACGACGAGCCAGACCGGGAACGTGTGGGCACCCTCGGTCGGACCCACCGTCGTCAGGTCGACCGTGCGCTCCTCGGTCCAGGCGTTCGGTGTCCAATCGGCCGCCACGGCAGCCAGCGGCGTCAGCAGGGTCAGGGTCAGCACCAGAGAGCGAAGCATCGGCGCGCCTCCTTGCGTCCACGGATGCCCGTCATGGGCATCCCCGCGAGCCGCATGTCATCCCTCCGCACCGGGAGGCAAGCGCTGGCCTTCGCCCTTGACGACGGCCACAGCGCCGTGTCAGCCCATTTTCGATGCCGTGGCTGTTCCTGCTGGTGGCGCTTACCGGCGCCTGGTTCACGTACAACGCGTATCGGCCCACCTACGCCCCGGCCCAGGTGGCGGTGATGAGCTTCTTCGCGGGCTGGCTCACGTCCGAGCTCGCGCTCCATCACGTCGCCTGGCAGCTGGTCGCGACCGTCGGCTTCATCTGGGCGGGCGCGCTCGGCGCCTGGCCCGGCTGGGTGGCCCTCGCGATCAGCGTCGTCTCGTGGGTAGCGATGTGGCGCCTCCAGGGCGGCGCCCACGGCGCCGAGTCGGCGATGGAGCAGGCCCTCGTCACCGGGCTCGGGGCGGCGTACCGCGACCAGATCCGGCCCGAGGTCGCCGAGCGCTTCGCGTCGGGGGTCGACTGGCGGCGTCTCGTGGTGCCATTCGCGATGCGCCATCCCGACGTCGAGCGCATCCGCAACATCACCTACACCGAAGGCCCGGGGTATCGGCTCCAGCTCGACGTCTACCGCAACCGGTCGCGTCCGCAGCGGTGCCCGACGCTGCTGCAGGTGCACGGCGGCGGCTGGGTGCTCGGCAGCAAGAACGAGCAGGGGCTGCCGCTCATGCAGCATCTCGCGGCGCGCGGCTGGGTGTGCGTCAGCGTCGACTACCGGCTGAGCCCGCGCGCCACGTTCCCCGATCCGCTGATCGACCTGAAACACGCCATCCAGTGGATCCGCGAGCACGGTGCCGAGTACGGGGCGGATCCAGACTTCATCGTGGTGACGGGCGGATCGGCGGGGGGCCATCTGGCAGCGCTGGTCGGCCTCACCGGTAACGAGGCCGAGTACCAGCCCGGTTTCGAGGACGTCGACACGTCGGTGAAGGCCTGCGTCTCGTTCTACGGCGTCTACGACTTCACCGACCGCCACAAGCACTACCGCAATCCGGGGCTCGGCCGGCTGCTGCAGAAACGGGTGATGAAGGCGGCCTACGAGGAGGCGCGCGACGCCTACGAGAAGGCCTCGCCGATGAGCCGGCTCCGACCCGACACGCCCCCCTTCCTCATCATCCACGGCGACCGAGACACGCTCGTGCCGGTGGACGAGGCGCGCCAGTTCTTCTCGATGTTCAAGGCGATCGCGCCGGGCCAGGTGAGCTACGCCGAGATCCCCGGGGCGCAGCACGCCTTCGAGATTTTCCCGTCGCTGCGCACGACCTTCGTCATCAACGGCGTCGAGCGCTTCCTGGCCCTGGTCTACAGCCGATATCTGGCCGAGCGCGGCATCCAGGACCACCGCGCGGCCGTGGGTTGAGCATCACGCGACGATTGACAGCCACGGTCGAGGAGGATAGCGAGCGCGGTGGCATGAGAATTGGAGGATCATGGGATCGCTCGTAGAGTTCCGCTGCCCGACGTGCAGCTACGCCACTCCGAAGCTCCAGGTGGGGTGGGGCAAGGCAGGCCGAGCCAACTACTGGGGCGGACTGGCCCTGTGCGAGGCCTGCAAAGACGTCGTCTGCGTCGATCTCTCCGATACGCGGACCGACCGACGTGATCGTCGCTGTGCGACGTGTAACGGCCCCCTCAAGCTGATCGAAGGCATCGCCGAGCGCGTGCCCTGTCCGAAGTGCACGGCGGGGCTCAAGCAGTCGAATCTCGGCAGCTGGTCCTGAGCGAGACGCCCGACACCCTGGTGCGACTGGCCGGTGGGTCCGGCCGCGCGGAGGAGTGGGTGCTGGTGCTCGTGTCGGCCGGCATCGAGTGTCGCGTCGATCGGACCCCCGAGGGCTACGCCGTGCTGGTGTCGGCGGCGGACGCGGCGCGGGCGATCTGGGCCGTCGAGGCGTACGAACGCGAGAATCGTCCGGTTCCGGTGACCGTCCCTCCGCCCGTCGTCGACCATGGCGGGAAGTGGGCCGGGTTCGTCATGGGGGCCGTCCTGGTGCTGGCGTTCCGCTTCACGGGCGGTCGCGGCGAGGCGAGCTCCTGGTTCGTCGCCGGCGCCGCGGATGCGCACGATATCCTCGACGGCGAGTGGTGGCGGACGATCACTGCGCTCACGTTGCACAGCGACCCGTCGCATCTGATCGGCAACCTCGTCGGCGGTGTCCTGCTGGCGATGGCGGTGTGCCGGACGGTGGGTCCCGGGCTCGGGGCGTGGCTGATCCTGCTCGCGGGGGCAGGGGGCAACGCGCTCAACGCCATCCTGCGCGGACCACCGCACATCTCCGTGGGCGCGTCGACGGCCGTGCTCGGTGCCGTCGGCGTCCTGAGCGGCCTGGCGAGCGTCCGCGCCATTCGCGACGGTGCGGGCATCGGTCGCGCGTGGATACCATTCGCCGCCGGGCTCGGCCTCCTCGCCATGATCGGCGCCGGGGAGAGCACCGACCTCGGCGCGCACTTCTTCGGCTTCCTGGTCGGGGTCGTGATGGGGGCGGGGGCGGCGCTGATCCCGGTGCCGGGACTGCGCACGCAGCGGGTGCTGGCGGCGCTGGCGCTCGCCGTGGTGCCGATCGCCTGGTTCCTCGCGCTGCGCTGACGTATCGTCCGTGGCCGGGAGGCCCGCATGTACGAGACGCTGCGCGTGGAGCGCGAGGGACACTGCACCTGGCTCACGCTGAACCGCCCCGAGTCGCTGAACGCCATGAACGCCACGCTCGTACGCGAGCTGCGTGCGTTCTTCTGGACCCTCGCCGACGATCACGAGACGCGCGTCGTCGTGATGCGTGGCGCTGGCCGCGCCTTCTGTGCGGGGCTCGACCTGAAGGAGCAGCCGACCGACGGCGGTGGTGGCGGCTCGGTGCCGGCGAGCCTGCGTGCGCAGCGCACCATCAGCGAGATCGTGATGCTCATGCGTCGCGCGCCGCAGCCCATCATCGCCGCCGTCCACGGTCCCGCCTGCGGCGGCGGCTTCGCGATGGCGCTCGCGGCCGACGTGCGCGTCGCCGGCGAGTCGACGCGTATGAACGCCGCCTTCATCCGGCTCGGGCTGAGCGCCTGCGACGTCGGCGTCAGCTACTTCCTGCCGCGGCTCGTGGGCGCGTCGGTGGCGTCGGAGCTGCTGCTGACGGGCAACTTCATCGACGCCACGCGAGCCGAGCGCATCGGCCTGGTGTCACGTGTCGTGCCCGATGCCGAGCTGGAGAACGCCGCCCGCGCGATGGCGGCCGACATGCTGCGCAACTCGCCGCTCGGACTGCGGCTCACCAAAGAGTGCCTGAAGCTCGCGCTCGACGCCGGAAGCCTCGAGGAGGTCGTGGCCATGGAGGACCGCAATCAGGTGCTGGCCGCGGGCACGAGCGACTTCCGCGAAGGCGTCATGGCGTTCCTGCAGAAGCGTCCTGCGCAGTTCCGCGACGGCTGATCAGGCGGCGCCGTCCCACGCGTGACGGCGTTCGGCGTCGTCGAGCGCCGCGATGACGACGCTGGTCTCGAGCAGCTCCTCGCCGCCGATGACGACCGACAGTGCGAGCAGCAGGTCGAGGTGCGCGCACCACGCCAGGCCGACGCCGACGGTGGCGTGGCCGGTGAGGACGCTGCGCAGCGCGCGGGTCATGGCGACGCCC
>DASYLJ010000201.1:0-1542 GCA_036009625.1 Binatia bacterium | reverse complement strand
TCCACTTGTCCGCGCCGAGGATGGCGCGCGTGGCGGCAGTCTGGTCGGGCAGCACCAGATAGGGGTGGGCGCCGTCGGCGTGGGTGCCGGACAGCTCGATCATCTTGGGGCCGAGGGCGGCCAGCAGCCGGACGGGGCGGCCGGCGCCGGGCTCTATGGCGTCGGACACCGCGGCCATCCGCTCGAGGTAGGAAGCCATGGTGGCCAGCGGCTTGGCGTAGGTGCCGCCAATCGCGTGTTCGACGAGCGGGCCGTGGCTGACACCGAGGCCGAGGATGAACCGCCGCGGGAAGAGCGCGTTGAGCGTTCGGCCGCCCGTCTCGGCCGCGGACGGGATCCGGACGTGGATGTTGGCGATGCCGGTGCCGACGACGAGCCGATCGGTGGCCGACAGGAACGCCATCGACTGCGTCAGGCACTCCTTGCCCGCCACCTCCGGCAGGAACAGTGAGCCGTAGCCGAGGTCCTCGATCTCGCGCGCCACGTCCTGCGCGTCGGGCATCGCCCAGGTCTCGCTCATCCACCAGACCCCGATCCGGCCGGGGAAGTCGATGCGCGGTCGTCCGTCTGTCGAAGTCACGGTGTCGATGCTAGGCGGCCAGCCGATCGAACAACTCCTGAAGGCCTGTCAGCGAATGCGCGGGCAGGAACAGATCGCAGTAGGGCAGGGCGCACGCCATCGAGGCCGCCAGCGGCAGGTAGCCCTCGGCGGCCGCGCGCGGGTTGAGCCACGCGATGAGCTCGGCGCGTCGACGCAATCGCGCCATCGCGTGATCGAGCACCTCGGGCGGGTCACTGTCCCAGCCGTCGGAGGCGATGATCACCACCGCACCGCGCAGCGCACTGCCCTGCGGTGTGCCCAACAGGGCAGCCACGCTGGTCCCCAGATGGGTGCCACCGTAGCGATCGACGACCCGTGCGTTGGCGCGCGCCAGCGCGACGTCTGCGCTGCGGTGTGACAGCACCGGTGTCAGCCTCGTCAACGAGGTCGAGAACGCGAAAACCTCTGGCGCGACGGTACTTCGGTGCAACGCCGCGGCACGCATCAGGTGCAGGTAGATCGTGGCGTAGGGCTGCATGGACCGGCTGACGTCGCACAGCAGAACCACCCGACGCGGGCGATGACGGCGGTGCGATCGGACCAGCCGCATCGTCTCCCATCCGGTGGTCCGTGAGGCACGCATGGTGTGGCGCATGTCGATTCGCGTCCCGTGCCTGCTCGGCTGTCGCCGCAGGCTGCGCCGACGCGGCCAGTGCGCGGAGGCCTGCTCGAGCCAACTGCCGATGAGACGCAGATCGGCGTCGTCGAAGGTTTCGAACGCGTCGTCGACACGGGCAACCAACCGGCTCGGTAGCACGTCGGGAACGTTGACGCCGGGCTCGTCCTGCGTCGCATCCGCTGCGGTGATCGACATGGGCCGTGTCGTCCACGGCAGCCCAGCACCGTCGAGCGTCGTGCCATGCGCGCGACTCAGGCCGGGCACCGCCGCCACCGCGCCGCCGAGGCTGGACTTCAGACTGGGCGGGTCGAGCCCGAGGACG
>DASYLJ010000200.1:0-127508 GCA_036009625.1 Binatia bacterium | reverse complement strand
CGCGTGTCTCGACATGTGTGGCTGGGCCGACGAGCACGCCTTCGACATCGCGGTGCTCTCCGAGCATCACGGCGTCGACGACGGCTTCATGTCGTCACCGGTCACGTTGGCGGCGGCGATCGCGGGTCGCACGAAGCGGCTGCCCATCAACATCGCCGCCATCCTGGTTCCGCTGCACGATCCGGTGCGACTCGCCGAGCAGCTCGCCGTCGTCCAGCTCGTGAGCGGCGGCCGTCTCTCGATCGTGGCGGGGCTCGGCTATCGCGAGGAGGAGTTCGAGATGGCCGGCGTCGAGCGCAAGACGCGCGGCCGGCTGCTCGACGAGTACGTGCAGGTGATGCGCCAGGCGTGGACCGGCGAGCCCTTCACGTGGCGTGGACGCACCATCCGCGTGACGCCGGCGCCCCCGTCGCCCCCGGTCCTGCTCATCGGCGGCTCGACCGACAAGGCGGCGCGACGCGCGGCGCGACTGCGTGCCGGCTTCTTCCCCGCCATCGGCGATCCGGCGCTGAAGGCGCTGTACGAATCCGAGTGCGCCAAGCTCGGCTTCACCGGCTTCGTCGCCATGCCGGGTGGTCCGGGCTTCGTGCACGTGACCGAGGATCCCGAGCGCGACTGGGCGCGCATCGCGCCGCACGCGCTCTACGATGCGCAGACCTATGCCGCATGGCAGACGCCCGATCAGCGCTCGCAGGTGCACGTCGAGGCGCAGTCCGCCGACGACGTGCGCAAGAGCGGTGTCTATCGGGTGGTGACGCCCGACGAGTGCGTGGCTCTGGCCAAAGAGACCGGCCGCGTGCTCCTGCATCCGTTGATGGGCGGGATTCCTCCCGCCCTCGGCTGGGAGAGCCTCCACTGCTTCACCTCGAAGGTGCTCCCACGACTCCGAGGAGGTGCTGCATGACCGACCGCGGACAGTCCGTGCTATCCTGGCAGCGATCGGCTTACTCGAGAGGAGTCCCGATGGCGCAAAGCGAGCCTCCGAAGGAGAAGCGGGTCGGTCGCGTCGTGAACGAGGTTTACGTCGGTGCCCTGGCCCTGGGAGTGGTCGTGGTGCTGGGAGGGGTGGTGGCGGCGATCATCGCCGGCGTCATGCAGATCAGCCGGTGGGTGGCGCTCGGCGACTGACCCGTTCGCTGCGTGCAGGCCTGAGGCGATCCTGCGCCGATGCCCGATACGTCTCGTTCGTTCGCCTGATTTGACGCGGCATTCCTGACGCCGCCGCGGCACAGGCGTTGCTCGATACGGCCCCGATGTCGGGTTGCCGTTCGGGTGCTGTGCGTGGTGCGTGGGGCTTCTGCCTCGTTCTCCTTTTGGTCTGGGCCGTTCCTGCCTGGTCGCTCCACGACGAGAGCGCGCCCGCGACCCGGGTCACGACCGGTGCGACCCATGCGCATTCGGGTGGTCGCTCCTGGGGCAACTACCTCGCCTTCGCGTCGTCCGAGGACCTGGTCGGGAACGGCAACGGCACGCGCCAGATCTTCGTCTTCAACCTCGCGGCCTACGACTGTGCGCAGGGCACCACGAAGCCGGTCACCGTCTGTCCGCCGGCCGGCACGCCGTTCCTGCGCCAGGTGACCACGGGTCCCGGCACTCCCGACAACCCCAGCATCGCGAACCGCATCGGCACGACCACCTTCGAGCAGTGGCTGGCCTACGACGCGGACGGCACGCACAGCGGCCTCGGTGGCGCCGCCGGCAGCCACCGGCAGCTCTACCTCCTCGACCTCGAGAGCAACACGCGCCTCACGGTGACGTCCGCGACCGACGGCGACAGCCGGCGCCCGCAGCTCTCCGGCACCGGTGCGGTGATGGCGTTCGAGTCGACGGCGACCGTCGGCAGCCTCGCCGCCGGCGGCGTGTCGCAGGTGCTGGTCTACGAGCGCACGGGTGCGCTCTTCCGTCGGTTGTCGACGCGCGCCGGCTTCACCACCCCGGGCGCCGGCGCCAGCACGTCCGCGTCGATCAACGAGGCCGGCACCCGCATCGCCTTCGCGTCGGCGGCGGCGCTCGCGAGCACGGGCGCCAACACGGGCGTCGCGCAGATATTCCTCTCCGCCTACGACAAGGGGAACCACACCAGCGTCCTCTACCCGATGACGGCGGGCAACGCGTCGAGCGCCAACCCGGTCGTCGCCGAGAACGCCAAGCACCTCGTCTTCGACACCACCGCGACCAACCTGCCGGGCGTGACGGGCGGTGCCGGCCGCCGCGTCGTCGACGCCGACTTCAAGAAGCTGACGGCGCCCGAGCTGACGCCGCTCACCAGCCCGGCGACGCACGGCGATTGCTCGTTCCCGGCGCTGGACCCGGGTGGCACCCGCGTACCGTTCGTCTGCACCGGCGACCCGCTGCAGAACGACACCGTCGGCAGCCGCGTGTTCGTGCTCGACACCAACGCCGGCACGCTGCTGCAGATCACCGGCGCGGGCGAGAGCAGTGGGCCCATCGCCGCCAACATGGGGCTCTGGTTCCTGTCGTTCCAGACCACCAGCGATCTCACCGACGTCGACGAGTGCGAGCCGCAGCTCTACGTCATCGACTACTACGCCGCCGAGGGCGGCTGGGCGGCGGCGACCGCCCCCGGGCAGCTGCCGCCGGACGCCGTCGGTCCGCCGCCGACGTGCACGTGCGATGCCCCGTCCGACTGCACCGACAACAACGCCTGCACCGGCATCGAGACCTGCAACCTCGGCAACGGCACATGTCAGCCGGGTACGCCGCTCGCCTGCAACGACGGCAACGTCTGCAACGGCACCGAGGGCTGCAACCCGGCGTCGGGCTGCACGACGGGGACGTCGCTCGTCTGCAGCGACGGCAACCCGTGCACCACCGACGGCTGCCATCCCGTCACCGGCTGTACCTTCACGCCGAACACCGCGTCGTGCACCGACGGCAACGCCTGTACCGTCGGCGACGTGTGTGCCGCCGGCGCCTGCGGCGCCGGTACGCCGCGCGTGTGCGACGATGGCAACCCGTGCAACGGCGTCGAGACGTGCAACACCGTCACCGGCTGCGTCGCCGGCACGACGCTCAACTGCAACGATGGCAACCCGTGCACCGACGACAGTTGCGGCCCCGGCGGCTGCGTGCACACGCCGAACACGGCGTCGTGCACCGATGGCAACGCGTGCACCACCGGTGACGTCTGCACGGCCGGCACGTGTACCGGCGGTGCCGCGGTCACCTGCACCGACGGCAACGCCTGCAACGGCGTCGAGACGTGCGCGCCGGCGACGGGGTGCGTCTCCGGGACGCCGCTCACGTGCAGCGACGGCAACGCCTGCAACGGGGTCGAGACGTGCGCGCCGGCGACCGGCTGCGTCACCGGGACCCCGCCGTCGTGCGACGATCAGAACCCGTGCACGACCGATTCGTGTGGTGCGGGTGGGTGTATCCACACGCCGAACACGGCCTCGTGCAACGACGGCAACGCCTGTACCTCGGGGGACGTCTGCGCCGCCGGCACCTGCGGGGGCACCGTCGTTACCTGCGGTGATGGCAATGCCTGCAATGGTATCGAGACGTGCAACCCGGCCAGTGGCTGCGTTGCCGGCCCGCCACCCGTCTGCAACGACGGCAATGCCTGCAACGGGACGGAGACCTGCAACCCCGCCACGGGCTGCGTGGCCGGGACACCGCTCACGTGCAATGACGGCAACGCGTGTACCACCGACAGCTGCAGCGGCGGCGGCTGCGTCTTCACCAACAACACCGCGTCCTGCAGCGACGGTAACGCGTGTACCACGGGTGACGTCTGTGGCAGCGGCACCTGCCATGCCGGTGGACCGCTGTCGTGCGACGACGGCGTCGCGTGCACGGTCGACTCCTGCAATCCCGCGGGCGGTTGCGTGAACACCGCCAGCGCGGCGCTGTGCAACGACGGCAATGCCTGCAACGGCACCGAGTCGTGCAGCGCCATCGCGGGGTGCATCGCCGGCACGCCGCTTTCGTGCAACGACGGCAATGCCTGCAACGGCGTCGAGACCTGCGCGCCGGCGACCGGCTGCGTGGGCGGCACCTCGCCGTCCTGCGACGACGAGAACCCGTGCACCACCGATTCGTGCGGCGCCGGTGGCTGCGTGCACACGCCGAACACGGCGTCGTGCAACGACGGCAACCTGTGTACGACGGGTGACGTCTGCGCGGCCGGCTCGTGTGGCGGAACCGCTGTTGCCTGCGGTGACGGCAATGCCTGCAACGGTACGGAGACGTGCAATCCGTCGACCGGCGCGTGCGGAGGCGGGACGCCGCTCACGTGCAACGACGGCAACGCCTGCAACGGCACGGAGACGTGCAACCCCGCGTCGGGCTGCGTCGTCGGCACCCCGGTCGTCTGCAACGATGGCAACGCCTGCACCACCGACGCGTGCGACCCGGTTGCGGGCTGCGTCGCAACCCCGAACACGGCGTCGTGCAACGATGGCAACCCGTGCACGACGAGCGACGTATGCGCCGGCGGAACCTGCACGGGCGGGGGTGCCACCAGCTGCGACGACGGCGTCGCCTGCACCGTCGATTCCTGCGACAGCATCACCGGCTGTGGCCACGTCCCCAACGCCGGTGCCTGCAACGACGGCAATCCGTGCACGACCGATTCCTGCGGCGCCGGTGGCTGCGTGCACACGCCGAACACGGCGTCGTGCAACGACGGGAACCTGTGCACGACGGGTGACGTCTGTGCGGCCGGCGTGTGTGCCGGTATCGCTGTGACCTGCGGTGACGGCAATGCCTGCAACGGTACGGAGACGTGCAATCTGTCGACGGGCGCGTGCGGAGGCGGGACGCCGCTCACGTGCAACGACGGCAACGCCTGCAACGGCACGGAGACGTGCGTGGCCGCCACCGGCTGCGTCGCGGGCACGCCGGTCGTCTGCAACGACGGCAACGGCTGCACCACCGACAGCTGCGATCCGGTGAGCGGCTGCGTCACCGCGCCGAACACCGTGTCCTGCAACGACGGCAACCCCTGCACCACGGGCGACGTCTGCGCCGGCGGCTCCTGCACCGGCGGGGGCGCGACGAGCTGCGACGACGGCGTCGCGTGCACCGTCGATTCCTGCGACAGCATCACCGGCTGTGGCCACGTCCCCAACGCCGGTGCCTGCAACGACGGCAATCCGTGCACGACCGATTCCTGCGGCGCCGGTGGCTGCCTGCATACGCCGAACACGGCCTCGTGCAATGACGGGAACCTGTGCACGACGGGTGACGTCTGTGCAGCCGGCGCATGTGGCGGTACCGCCGTGACCTGCGGTGACGGCAATGCCTGCAACGGTACGGAGACGTGCAATCCGTCGACGGGCGCGTGCGGGGGCGGGACACCGCTCACGTGCAACGACGGCAACGCGTGCAACGGTGTCGAGACGTGCGTGGCCGCCACCGGCTGCGTCGCCGGCACGCCGGTCGTCTGCAACGACGGCAACGGCTGCACCTCCGACAGCTGCGATCCGGTGAGCGGCTGCGTCACCGCGCCGAACACCGTGTCCTGCAACGACGGCAACCCCTGCACCACGGGCGACGTCTGCGCCGGCGGCTCCTGCACCGGAGGAGGCGCGACGAGCTGCGACGACGGCGTCGCGTGCACCGTCGATTCCTGCGACGGCGTCACCGGTTGCACCCACGCCCCCAACGCGGGCGCCTGCAACGACGACAACCCGTGCACCGACGACGCGTGCGGCGCCACCGGCTGCGCGCACACCCCGAACGCCGCGTCCTGCAACGACGGCAACCTCTGCACGATCGGCGACGTCTGCGCCGCTGGGAGCTGCAGCGGCAGCGCGGTGACCTGCGGTGACGGCAATGCCTGCAACGGTACGGAGACGTGCAACCCCGGCACCGGTCTCTGCGGCGGTGGCACGCCGCTCACCTGCAACGATGGCAACACCTGCAACGGCACGGAGATCTGCAACCCCGCCTCGGGCTGCGTCGCCGGCACGCCGGTCGTCTGCAACGACGGCAACGCCTGCACCACCGACGCCTGCGACCCCGTGAATGGCTGCCAGGCGACGCCGAACGATGCCGCCTGTGACGACGGCATTGCCTGCACGGCCGACGCCTGCGACGCCGTGTCTGGCTGCACGCACGCCCCGACGCCCGGCGCCTGTGACGACCAGAACCCGTGCACCGACGACAGCTGCGGTGCCACCGGCTGCGTGCACACGCCGAACACCGCGTCCTGCAACGACGGCAACCTCTGCACGACCGGCGACAGCTGCGCCGCCGGCACCTGCGGCGGCGCGCCCGTCGCCTGCAACGATGGCAACGCGTGCAACGGTGTGGAGGCGTGCAACACGCTCACCGGCGGTTGCACCGTCGGCACGCCGCTCGCCTGCGACGACGGTGACGCCTGCAACGGCGCCGAGACCTGCGCCCCCGCCACCGGCTGCGTCGACGGTGCGCCGCTCGTCTGCAACGACGGCAACGCCTGCACCGACGACACCTGCGATTCCGCCACCGGCTGCACCGTCACGGCCGATCCGCTCGCCTGCGACGACGACAACCCGTGCACCGACGACACCTGCGATCCCGGCACGGGCTGTGCGAACACCCCCAACACGGCCACCTGTGACGACGACGACGCCTGCACCACGAGCGACGTGTGCGCGGGCGGAACATGCGGCGGCACCGCCGTCGCGTGCGGTGACGGCAACGCCTGCAACGGCACGGAGACCTGCAACCCGCTCAGCGGCGCCTGCCAGGCGGGCACCACGCTCACGTGCGACGATGGCGATGTCTGCAACGGCGTCGAGACCTGCGCCGCCGCCACCGGCTGCGTCGCCGGGACCCCGCTCACGTGCGACGACGGCAACGTCTGCACCGACGACGCCTGCGATCCGGCCCGCGGCTGCGAGGCCACGGACAACACCGCGTCCTGCGACGACGGGGCGATCTGCACCACCGGTGACGTCTGTCAGGGCGGACGATGCGCCGGCACGCCGCTCGCCTGCGACGACGGCGATGCCTGCACCGACGACCTCTGCGAGCCGACGACCGGCTGCACCAGCACGACCGCTCCGGGATTCGCCGGCACCCGCTGTCCGCTCGAGCGCCTGCGCGGCCTCGCCGACTGCGGCGGGGCGCCACCGCCGGAGCGCCTGCAGCGGCTCCTGAGCGATCGGCTCGGAGCGGCACTGCGTCTGCTCGACCGGGCCGAGGTTGCGACCAAACCGGCGCGGCGCACGAAGCTGCTGCGGCGCGCGCAGGCGCAGCTCACGGCCCTCGGGAAGAAGACCGCCAAGCTCGGCGCGCGAGGCGCCGTGCCGGCGGCCTGCAGCGCCCAGGTGGCCGATCTGCTGCCGGGCCTGCAGGCGTCGATCGCGGGGCTCGGGTCGTGAAATTCATTGACTGACTGACTCAGTCAGTTATATGGCGTCGGCATGCCGACGCCTCCCGTCCCCCGCCGCGGCCGACCACCGGCGAGTGCCGGTGTGCGCGCCGGCCGTCTCGACGAGCTGCTGCGCGCCGCGGTGCGGGTCTTCTCGCGCTGCGGCTACCGCCGCACGCAGATGGCGGACGTCGCGCGCGAGATGGGGGTCTCGTCGGGCACCGTCTACAACTACGTCGAGAGCAAGGAGGCGCTCTTCCACCTGCTGGTGGAACGCGGCTTCGCGGCGGGGGGGCCCGGCGAGGTGGCGCTGCCGGTGCGCACGCCGGCGCGGGGCGCCACCCTCGAGCTGCTGCGCCGCCGCCTCGTCGACGAGTTCCGTGTCCCGGCACTCGAGACGGCGCTCGCCCGCAAGCGCGTCACCGATGCGCGCGGCGAGCTCGAAGCCGTGGTCCGCGATCTCTACCGCAGCGTCGCCGACAATCGCGAGGGCATCGTCCTGTTGGAGCGATCGGCCGTCGAGTGGCCGGAGCTGGCGGCGCTCTTCTACCAGGGCATGCGACGGGAGTACCTGGCGCGCATCGAGCGCTACCTTCGCGCTCGCATCGCCGCCGGCCACCTGCGCCGCGTGCCCGACGTGACGGCGGCGGCGCGCCTGGTCAACGAGACCATCGCCTGGATGGCGATGCACCGCCACGGCGACGTCGATTCCACCGGTGTCGACGACACCGTCGCCGAGGCCACCACCGTGGACATGCTGGTCCACGCGCTCGCGAAGGAGGGATGACCGATGGCCGCCATCCGCCGTCACGACATCGACTGGCTCCGCGTGCTCGCGACGTATCTCCTCTTCGCCTTCCACACCGCGAAGGTGTTCGACGTGCGGCCGCTCTACCACGTGAAGAACGCCGAGCTGTCGGCGGGTCTCGGCTACTTCACGGGCTTCGTCCACCAGTGGCACATGCCGCTCTTCTTCCTGCTCGCGGGTTGGTCGGCCGCCGGCTCGGTCCGGTTGCGCGGTGTAGCGGGCTTCGTTCGCGAACGGTCGTCGCGCCTCCTGGTACCGCTGGCCTTCGGGCTGATCGCGTTCGGACCGGTGCTGCGCTGGATCGAGCTGCGCACCGGGCAGTTTTACACGACGAGCGGCCGTCTGCTGCCGGCGGATCCGGACATCGGCTTCCTGACGTTCCTCCCACGCTACTTCGCCGTCGAGAACCTGACGTGGGCGCACCTCTGGTTCCTGGCCTATCTGTTCACGTTCAGCGTGCTCTATCTGCCGCTCGTCGCACGGCTCGTCCGACGCGCGCCCGTGCACTGGACCGCGCCGGCGTCGGTGGTCTACCTGCCGATCGTCCCGCTCGCGCTGATCCAGGTGACGTTGCGGCCGCGCTGGCCCGGGTTCCAGAACCTCGTCGACGACTGGGCGAACTTCGCCTACTACAGCTGCTACTTCCTGCTCGGCACCGCGCCGGCGTATCTGCCACTGCTCGAGCGCCGCGTGCAGCGCGAAGCCGGGCGCGCGGCCGCCCTGGCCCTCGTGGCCTATGCGGGGCTCATCCTCACCGAGGCCCACGGATGGACCACCGCCAACCTGATGCTGACGGCCGTGGCCAGCTGGTGCACCGTGGTGGGCGTGCTCGGCGCCGCCGCCCGGTGGCTCGACGTCTCGAATGCCGCGCTGCGCTGGCTCGCCGAATCGGCGTTCCCGGTCTACGTGCTGCACCAGATCGCGGTGGCGGGCCTCGCGTTCCTGGTGATCGGGGCGCCACTCGGCATCCCGGCGAAGTTCGCGATCGTCATGGTCGGTGCCGTCGTCCTGACGCTCGCCGCCTACCAGCTGCTGGTGCGGCCGTTCGGGCCGATGCGGTTCCTCCTCGGCATGAAGGGCCAGCCGCCGCCGGCGCACGGCGGCAGGGCGGCGACCGTCCAGACGGCGCTCCCAGCGGACCGATGAGGCCGAAAGACGGTTGACCGGCGGCGACGCCGTGCGGGAAGGTGTCGGCATGCGTTCGCCTCGCTGGCTCCTCGCCCTCGCCCTCACCACGGCGCTCCTCGCTCCCCTCGCTCCCGCGCGTGCCGACGATGCCCTCACGGGTGCCGTGCCGCCGCTGTCCGGGCAGGGACGGTGGTTCACCGACAGCCTCGGCCGTGTCGTCCTCATGCACGGCTTCAATCAGGTTTCGAAGGGCGCCCCGTTCCATCCGTCGGCGTTCGGCTTCGGCGACGACGACGCCGCGTTCCTCGCCGCCGAAGGCTTCACCGGGGTGCGACTCGGTGTCGTCTTCCAGGGCCTCATGCCGACGCCGGGCGTCGTCGAGCAGTCCTACATCGACGCCATCGCGCAGACCGTCGACGTGCTCGCGAGCCATCGCATCTTCGTCCTGCTCGACTTCCACCAGGACGGCTTCGCGCCGATGTTCCACGGCAACGGGCTGCCGAACTGGTTCGCCATCACCGACGGGCTGCCGAACCCGCCCGACGCGGTCTTCCCGCTCTACTACCTCCAGAACCCCGCGATGCAGCGGGCCTTCGAGCACTTCTGGGCCGACGATCCCGGCCCCGACGGCGTGCTCCTGCAAGACTACTACCTCCAGGGTGTCGACGCCGTGGTGGCGCGCTTCGCGAGCAACCCATGGGTGATCGGCTACGACCTGATGAACGAGCCGTGGCCCGGTGCCGACTGGCAGACCTGCGCGCAGCCGGGGTGCCCGGCAATCGAGGCCGAGCGTCTGCTGCCGTTCCACGACAAGATCGGCGCCCCGGTGCTGGCGCGGTCGTCGCACCAGCTCGTGTTCAGCGAGCCGTTCGTGCTCTTCAACTTCGGCTCGGCGCAGACGAGCCTGCCGGGCACGGCGCCGCGCAGCGCGCTGTCGTTCCATTCCTACGCCGCAGGTGCCGGCGAGCTCTCGGTGCTCGCCAACGGCGTCGCCGCCGCCACGCGCGACGGGGCGCCGGTGCTGGTCACCGAGTTCGGCGCCACCATCGACCCCGTCATCCTGACGCGGCTCGCGGGCCAGATGGACGGCCAGATGCTGCCGTGGCTCGACTGGGCCTACAACGAGTCGATCATCGCGCGCCGACTCGATCCCGCCGGCCCCGACAACCTGCGCAGCACGGAGGCGTTCGCGGCCCTGGTGCGACCGTACCCGCTCGCCACCGCCGGCACGCCGACCAGCCTCGGGTTCGACGCCGACACGCGCGTCTTCACGATGACGTACTCGGCCATCGCCGCCGACGGCACGCTGCCGCCGCGCAACCTGCCGACGGTGATCTCGCTGCCGAAGCGCCAGTACCCGACCGGCTATCGCGCCAAGGTGAAGGGCGCCCGCATCACGTCGCGCCCGTGCGCCGAGCTGCTCACGCTGGCGCGTCGCCCGACGTCGACGACGGTCACGGTGACGGTGCGGCCGACGACACGGCGCTGCCGCTGAGCGCCGCTCAGGCCGACGCCGCGAGGCGGGCGCCGTCGCCGAGCGGGATCGTCACCGCGAACGTGCTGCCGCGACCCGGCTCGCTGTCGACGGCGAGCGAGCCGCCGAGCTGCGTCACCAGCCGCTTCACGATGTAGAGGCCGAGCCCGACGCCGCTGAACGTGCGCGAGTCCGAGCCGTCGCCCTGGCGGAACATCTCGAAGATGACGGGGAGCTGATCGGCCTTGATGCCGACGCCCGTGTCACGCACCGTGAAGCTGCAGCGCTCGTCGTCGGCGTTGCACGACACCACGACGCTGCCGCTCGGCGTGAACTTGAGCGCGTTGCCGATCAGGTTCTTCAAGACGATGCGCAGCTTGCGCGGATCGGTGCGGAGATGGGCCGCCGGCGCGGGCTCCCAGCGCAGCGTGGCACCCGGGGGGCGCGGCATGGCGGCGTAGTCGGCGGCGAGCGATGCGACGAGATCACCGACGGCGACCGACTCGAGCTGCACGACGTCGCGTCCCGAGTCGAGGCGATTCAGGCTGAGGGTGGCCTCGATCAGCTCGAGCAGCTCGAGGCCCTGGCGGTGGACGTTCCGGAGCAGCGGCAGGCGCTCGTCGGCGGGCAGGTCGGCGTCGCTCAGCATGTCGGTGTAGCCGATGATGACGCTGAGCGGGGTCCGCAGCTCGTGCGACATGGTGGAGACGAACTCCGACTTGAGCTGCGTGGCGGTGCGCAGCTCCTCCACCAGGCGCGCGTTCTCGAGCGCGACGGCGGCGAACTGGGCGATGCCGAACGCGATGCGCTCGTCGAGCGTCGTGAACCCCCGCGTCGCGTCGCGGTTCGACGCGCTGAGCAGGCCGATGACCTCGTCGCCACGTCGCAGGGCGACGTAGAGCGAGCGGCCGATGCCGAACTGCCGCAGCAGCACCACCGCCTCGGCCCCGGGCAGATGCGCCGTGACGACCTGGATCGCGGGCCGCTGCTCGAGGTGCTCGAGCAGCGGGGCCAGCATCTCGCCCGGCATGTGCAGCGACTGCAGCGCGATGACGGCGTCCTCGTCGTGTCCATGCGTCGAGCGCACGACGAAGGAGCCGTCCTGCGGCTCGCGCAGCACCGTCGAGCTGGCGTCGCAGCCGAGGAGTTCGGTCGTCAGCTGGCAGAGGCGCTGCAGGATCACGGGCGTGTTGAGCGACGAGATCATCTCCTGCCCGACGCGGACCAGGCCCGTCGACACGCGCGACTCGTCTTCGAGGCGGGCGCGCGAGCGGGCCAGCGCGTCTTCGCTGCGTGCCCGTGTGATCGCGACCCCGGCGAGGTGGGCGGCCGTCTGCAGGAGCTGCCACTCCGACGGACGGGGCGCGCGTCGCTCGCGATAGTACATCGCGAGCGTGCCGAGGCATTCGCTGGCGCTGGTCAGGATGGGCGCCGACCAGCAGGCCGCGAGACGATGCGTGGCGGCGAGCTCGCGGAACTCGGTCCAGCGCGGGTCGGTGGCGATGTCGTCGACGATGACGGGCACGCACCGAGCCGCCGCCGATCCGCACGAGCCGACGTCGGGACCGATGACGATGCCGTCGATGGCCTCGCGATACGCGGGCGGCAGCGACGGCGCGGCGCCGTGGCGCAGGGTGCGGCCGTCGAGCAGGAGGACGGAGCACAGCATGCCGGGGGCACGCTCCTCGACGAAGAGACAGAGCGCGTGCAGCACGTCGGACAGCGTGGCCCCGGTGGCGATCATCTCGAGCAACCGGCTCTGTCCGGCGAGGAATCCGGCGACCGCGTCGCGCTCGCGGCGACGCTGCTCGTGCTCGTGCGCCACCCACACCGAGCCGCCGAACGCCAGCGCGACCGCGAGCGACGGATAGGCGTTGCGGACGAACGGATCGTCGTGCAGCACGATGCCGCACACGGCGAGCGTGATGGCGGCACCGAGCGTCGTCCAGAGCTGGGCCAGGCCGCCCCAGGGGATGAACGTGGCGGCGCCGACGCAGCCGCCGAGCGCGAGGAGCGTCATGGTGAGGTAGTCGCCGCGCACCACGCCCGATGCGCCGGTCCACACCATCATCAGGACGATCGTGACGACGCCGATCAGCCGCAGCTGCGCGACGGACTGCGCTCGTCGGACGAGCATCCAGCCGACGACGAGACCGCCGAGCTGGACCACCTTGAGCGACAGCAGCAGCGGCAGGAGCTCCGCCGGCTGCCACCGCAGATCGCCGGCGACGAACACGAGGCTCGACAGGATGCAGATGACGTACGCCGCCCGCAGTCGGTTGGCGAGGTGCTCCTGGTGTTCCGCCATTTTCGTGACGCTCGAGCGATGTCGTGATGTCGCCGTGCCGGGGGGCACGCCATGCGCGCAGCGATGCGTCCGTCGCGGCGCCCGTCAATCAGCAAGACGTATGCCGTGGTGCATCACGGAATGGCAACCAGATTCCGGACCGCGGGGTAGGTGTCGACCATGAGGTAGGCGCGCACCGTGTCCGGGACCTGTGCGCGATCGTACGGGACGCGAACCGATGCGAGCGTCCCGTCCGATGCGCTGGTACGGACCGTGGTGAAGCCGTAGTCGAGCCCGACGGGGCGGTCGGTCGCCGCATCGATCAGGAGGATGCCGACGATCTGCGTGTCGGCCCGGAGCGTCGAGCCTGCCAGCGTCGCCGTGATGCCGGTGGCGTCGGCGCTGAAGGTGATCGTGCCGACGCCGGTGGGCGCCTGCTGGACGCCGCCCTCGTGCGGGCCGAGCTCGGCGCCGCCGAAGACGTTCAGGATGTCGGTGAGGGGATTGCAGAAGCCGAGCTCCTGGAAGAACGGCCCGTAGAAGGTGATGCCCGCGCACGGCGTGAGCGCGTTGATGGCGGGGCTGTAGAGCGCGGCGCCGGTGGCGTCGACGCGGGTGGCGATGCGGAAGAGCTCGAACGGGATGCGGATGGCGTTGAACTCGATCGCGAAGCCGGCCTCGTTCGACAGCGTCATCACGCCACCGTCGTTGCGCACCTCGAGCGGGAAGAGGACGCGGGTGGTGGGATCGATGACAGTGCGGTTCTCGCCGTCGGCGAGACGCGCGCCGGCGACCCAGGCGATGGCGCGGCCGTCGGCCGTGCTCTCGACGAGGCCGAGCAGCATGTGGATCGAGTCGAAGCCGATCTGGTTGTAGCTCGGCAGGATCGTCGGCAGCGGCGCCGCGAGCCGCGACAGCTCCCACGTGCCGGCGGGATCGCCGGGTGCGGACGGGACCGGTAGCGGCAGCGCGCCACCGGTCGCGGCGGGTCGCACCTGGAACGCGAGGTCGCTCGTGAACGTCCCGCCCGGCGTACCGCCGCTGAAGCGCAGGCCGTCACGATCGGGATTCACCAGATAGGTGCCGCTGACGTGCACGGACAGCGGGCCGCCGGCCGGGCCTGCCAGGCGATCCAGCGGAATGATGGTGAGGAACTTGCGGTCGCCGGACACCTCCGTGCGCACCGGCGCCGGCGGATCGAGGGTGACGGTGACGCTGTTCGTGTCGATGTGGGCGAGCCGCGTGTCGCCGTGCTCGCGGACCAGGAGCGAGAGCGTGATCGGCTGGTTGGTCTCGATCTCGGCAGGCGGCGCCGGCAGGAGACGGCCGAATTGCGTCGTCCACGACAGGTTGACGCCGTCGGTGGGCAGGTCCTCGTCGGGACCGAGGCGGCAGCGACCGTCGGTGGCGGCCTCGGGGCGCAGGCACCAGTCGTACGGGATGCTGAAGACCTGGCCGCTCTCGCCCGCGATGACGACGGCCTCGGGGCCGAGCGCGGGCGACGCGTTGAGATCGTCGCGCGGGCCGTCGATGAGCAGCATCGACCAGCGCAGCGTGCCGTCGGGATTCAGCACGAAGAGACGACCCTCGCCGGAGCCGACGTAGACATGCCCGAGCCCGTCGACGGCGGGCGACGAGCGGATCGCGTCGCGCGTGTCGAACTGCCAGCGCAACGCGCCGGTGTCGGGATCGAGGCCGTACACGGAGCCGTCGGCCGACGCCTGCACGATCGTGCCGTCGGGCAGCGCCGCGGGGCTGGCGTAGAGGTGGTCGCGGGCGCCGAACGTCCAGCACGGCACGCCGGTGGCCTGATCGTAGCAGCGCAGGAAGCCGTCGAAGCCGCCGACCAGCATCTTGCCGTCGGCGGTGAGCATGGGGCTGGCGGCGACGGTACCGTCGACGGTGGCGTCCCACACCGACTGGCCGGTGGTGGCGTCGATCGCGAACGTGTTCGGCAGCAGGAGCTGGATGTTGTTGCCCATGAAGAGGCGGTCGGAGGACGCGTTCAGCGCCGGCAGCGACCACGTCTGATCGACGGTGCGGAAGGCCCAGCGCACCGCGGTGGTGTCGCGGTCGAGCGCGTAGGTGAGGAAGTTGTCGTTCGGCACGTAGAGCGTGCCGTCGCGGCCCATGGCGACGTTGCCCTCGAACCAGTTGATGAAGGCGCCGGTGGCCGACGCGGCGTCGGCGGCGAAGGTCCAGATGGGCGTGCCGGTGGCGGCGTCGCGCGCGTAGAGATGGCCGTCGCCCGACGGCACGTAGATGCGACCGCGGTCGTCGAGCAGCGCCGACGAGTCGATGATCTCGCCGCTGAGGAACTGCCAGCGCACGCTGCCGTCGGCGGCGAGCGCGTAGAAGGTGCGATCGGCCGAGCCGATGTAGACGGTGCCGTCGCCATCGATGACCGGCGTGCTGAAGATGCCCTTGCCGGTCTGGAACGCCCACAGGTGGCCGCCGGTACCCGACGGCTCGAGCGGGCTGAGCCCGTTCTGCACGCTGTTGCGACGGAACTTCGGCCACGGGCTGTGCGGGTCGAGTGGCACGTCGTAGGTGAAGCCGCCGCGCTGTGCGGCGAAGCGGCGCTTGCGGGGACGGGGGTCGGTGGTGATCGTTCCGCGCAGCACGTCGCAGGCCGGCGCCGCCATGCGTGCCTTCAGCTTGACCCGTCCACGGACGCCGGGACACGTCTTCCAGCGCGCGCGGATCGTGGTGGCGCGCTTCCGCCCGGTGACGTGGGCCGCCACCGGCGGGCAGATGCCGCTGATGGCGACGGTGCCGTCCGCGAGGACGACGGCCTCGTCGGCACCGGTGCTGCCGATGGGTGCGACCCCGACGAGCGGGAAGCGACCGTCGGGGCAGGGTGCGGCTGCCGCCGGGAGGGCGAGGAGCATCAGGAGCAGGGCGGCGAGCGTGCGCATGCGACGGAAGACGTAACGCCGGCTCTGGTGCACCGTCAATGCAAAATCTCGGCGGTGCTTGAACCTGGGCGGTGCGGCGTGGTCAGTGGGCGTCCATGGCGAACGACACGCTCGAGATGGTCTGTCAGATGCTGCGCAGCCGGCCGGTCGATCCGGACGCGACGTTCGCGGACCTGCGTCGGGGCCTGGAGGAGCTGGTGGCGCTGAGCCCCATCCCCGACGGCACCACCTGCGAGCCCGTCACCGCCGCGCGCGTCCCCTGCGAGTGGATCATCGGGGAGGGCGTCACCGGCAGCGGCACGCTGCTCTATCTGCACGGCGGCGGCTACACGATCGGCTCGATCAACTCGCATCGCGCGCTGGTGTCGCGTCTGTCGACGGCGACCGGGCTGCGCGGGCTCGCCGTCGACTACCGGCTCGCACCCGAGCATCCGTTCCCGGCCGCGGTCGAGGATGCCACCGCCGTCTATCGCTGGCTGCTCGGGCAGGGCGTGTCGCCGGACCGCATCGTGATCGCGGGCGACTCGGCCGGCGGCGGTCTCACGGTGGCGACGCTGCTGTCGTTGCGCGACGACGGCGCACCGCTGCCCGCGGCGGGCGTGTGCATCTCGCCATGGGTCGATCTCGAGGGTGCCGGCGAGTCGATGACGACGCGCGCCGAGCTCGATCCGATGGTGCAGCGCGACGGTCTGCTGCGCATGGCAGCGGCCTATCTCGGCGACGCGCATCCGCGGACGCCGCTGGCGTCGCCGATCCACGCCGACCTGAGCGGGCTGCCGCCGCTGCTGGTGCACGTCGGCACGCGCGAGACGCTGCATGACGACTCGACGCGGCTCGCCGCGGTGGCTCGCGCGGCCGGCGTGGCCGTCGACCTCGAGACGTGGGACGAGATGATCCACGTCTGGCACGCGTTCTCGCCGCTGCTGCCGGAAGCGGATCAGGCGGTCGAGCGTGTCGGCGCGTGGGTGCGGGAGAAGGTCTAGCCCACCGCCGTCCCGGCGACGAAGCCACTCGACCACGCCCACTGGAAGTTGTAGCCGCCGATGCGGCCGTCGACGTCGCACAGTTCGCCGATGACGTGCAGGCCGGGTGTGAGGCGGGACGCCATGGTCTCGAGCTTGAGCTCCGTGAGCGGCACGCCGCCGGCCGTCGCCTCGGCGTGCGTGAAGCCGCGATCGCCGGTGATGGGAAGCGTCATGCCCGCAACCGTCGTCGCCAGTGCGCGCCGCTGCACGCGCGTCAGGGCGTGACCTGGCGCGCCAGGATCGACGCTCGCCTCGATGCAGAGCGCGCGCGCGAGCCGTTCGGGCAGGGCGCGTTCGTGCAGCGCACGACCCGGGCTGGTCCTGCCCAGCGCCGCGAGCATGCGATCGATCGACTCCACCGTCTCACCCGGGAGCCAGGACAGCACCAGGCGTGCGCCCGGATCCTCGAGCCGCGCGTGCAACCAGTGCCGGCTCACGTCCAGCACCGACGGGCCCGACAAGCCGCGGTGCGTGCACAGCGTCGAGTCGGTGAAGGCGACGACGCGCTTCCCCGTCGCGCGCTCCACGGTGAGCGTCGCCGGCACCGTCACGCCGGCGAGCTGCGTCACCACGTGACCGGCCGGCAGCGTCAACGGTACCAACGCCGGCAGGACGTGCGGCGTGATCGAATGGCCGAGGCTGCGGGCGAGCACGTAGCCATGACCGTCGGAGCCGGTGGTCGGGACGGCACGTCCCCCGGTGGCGAGGATCACTTGCCGTGCCGCCAGCGCGCCCATCGGGCCGGCGAGCGTGAAGCCGTCCGGACCGTGCACGATCGTCTCGACGCGCCACGGATGGCGCAGCACGACGCCGGCGTCGCGCGCGGCGCCGATCAGCGCGTCGAGCACGGTGCGGGCGCGGTCGGTGGTCGGAAAGAGCTTGCCGGTGTCCTCGCGCTTCAGCGTCACGCCCAGGTCGGCGAAGAAGGTCACCGTGGCGGCGGCGTCGAAGCGGCGCAGCACCTTGCGGATGGCGTTCTGCGAACCGCCGAAGAAGGCGTCGGCCTCGACGACGTCGTGCGTGACGTTGCAGCGCCCGCCGCCCGCGATGAGGATCTTGGCGCCGAGGCTGCTGGCGCCGTCGAGGACGACGATGCGGCGGCGCGGGTCGGTGCGCCCGGCCTGGATCGCCGCCATGAGGCCGGCGGCGCCGCCGCCGACTATGGCGACGTCGATGGAGTCGGCGTCGGACGACACGTGGGCCGCGACACTGCGTGTCCGGCGCCGATGCGTCAACCGTGTGAGCCCGCGGGCCCACCGTGCCACAATGCGCGCCGTGCCCCGCGAGGTCGTCCTCACCCTGCCACCGTCGGAGGAGGCGCCCGCCACCGACGGGCCGGCTCTCACCGCTGCCGTCGCCGCCGCCCTGGCCGTCACGCCCGAGAGCCTCGGGGCGGTGCGACTGCGTCGGCTGTCGTTCGACGCCCGTCGCCGCGAACGACGCTGGCGGCTCGTCGTCGACGTCTGGCTGCAGGGCGAGACCGTCCCGCCCGCACCACCCACTACGCCGCCGACGCTTGCCCGTCCGCCTGCCACGGCACCCCACGTCGTCATCGTGGGCAGCGGTCCGGCAGGGCTGTTCTGCGCGCTCGACGCGCTCGCGGCGGGACTGCGCGTCACGGTGCTCGAACGTGGGCGCGACGTACAGGCACGTCGTCACGCGCTGGCGGCACTGAACCGCGGACAGGCCGTCGATCCGGACTCGAACTACTGCTTCGGCGAGGGCGGCGCCGGCACCTACTCCGACGGCAAGCTCTACACGCGCTCGGGCCGCAAGGAGACGATCCGTGCCGTGCTCGAGACGCTGGTCGCGCACGGTGCGCCGCCGGAGATCCTGGCGAGCTGGCGGCCGCACGTGGGTTCGAACCGCCTGCCGCGCGTCGTCGAAGCGCTGCGCGAGACGATCCGACGCGCCGATGGTGAGGTGCGTTTCGGGGCGCGCGTCGAGGAGATCGTCACCGACGGCGGCGTGGTCTGCGGCGTGCGGGTGCGCGACCTCGATCGCGACGTCGTCGAGACGATCGCCGCGGATGCCGTCGTGCTCGCCACCGGCCACAGCGCGCGCGACGCGATCGCGATGGCGGCGCGGGCGGGAGCCCGTCTCGACGCCAAGGGCTTCTCGATGGGCGTGCGCATCGAGCATCCGCAGCCGTGGCTCGACCAGCGTCAGTATGGCGGCCTGCGTGGAGCATGCGATCTGCCGGCGGCGTTCTACGAGCTGACGTCACAGATCGACGGTCGCGGGGTGTACAGCTTCTGCATGTGCCCCGGCGGCTTCGTCGTGCCCGCGAGCACCGACCCGTCGCGGGTCGTCGTCAACGGCATGAGCCTCAGCCGTCGCGATTCGCCGTACGCGAACTCGGGGCTCGTGGTGCAGCTGGAGCCGTCGGACTGGTGCGGTGAAACCGGCGCCGCCTGGGGATGGGGCGACGTCGCTGGCCCGCTGCCGACGACGCCCGACGACGATCCGCTGTTCGGCGTGCATCTGCAGGAAGCCCTCGAAGCACGCGCTGCCGTGGCCGGCGGTGGTGGCAATCGCGTCCCCGCGCAGCGTGCCGACGCGTTCCTCTCGAGCACGGCGGCCCCCGATGCGTTGCCGACGAGCTACCGGCCGGGTGTCACGACCACGGCGCTCGCCGACGTGCTACCTCCCGGCATGACGTCGCGCCTCCGTTCCGCACTCCGCGAGTTCGATCGTCGCATGCCGGGCTATGCCGGCCCGGAGGCGCAGATGCTCGGTGTGGAGACCCGCACCAGCTCGCCGGTGCGGATCGCGCGCGATCCCGAGACGCTCGCCGGCGTCGGCCTGGCCGGCCTGTATCCGTGCGGCGAGGGTGCCGGCTACGCCGGCGGCATCGTCTCGGCCGCGATCGACGGCCGGCGCGTCGCCGCGGCCCTCGCGGCATCGCTGCTTGCCCCTCACGGGACCGCCCGTCATTAGTCGAGCATGGTGAAGCGCATGACGGCGGTCGGGATCCTGGTGGCGGGCGCGCTGGCGGGTTGTGGGGATCAGCCGGACGCGGTGAAGACCCGGCTCGAAGCGATCGAGGCCCGGATCGGACGCATCGAGACGCGGATCGCGAACGCCGAGAAGGACATTCCCGACGCGCAGGCGCTGCGGGACGAGCTCAAGACCATGGACGGTCGCCTCGCGGCGGCGGAGGCACGAGTCACCGAAGCCCTGACGGCGGCGCGCGCGGTGCCCCCCGCGGCTCCGGGAGCGCCCGCGGCGCGTCCGGGAGCGGGCGGGACGGGTGCGGCGGTCGCTCCGGCACCAGGGGCGGCGGGTCAGGTCGACACCGCGCGGCGTGATGCGCTCGGCACGCTGAACGCCGAGTATCGCCAGCGTCTCGAAGCGCTCCGGGGTGGGCAGGAAGATGCCACCACCGCGCAGCGCCGGGATCAGCGCCGTGAGCTCAGCCGGTGGTTCCGCGAGCAGCGCCGGGCGATCCTGCTGGGGCAGACGGCGACGCCGCCGCCTGCCCCGTGATCGCAGGTCGGGTCAGGGCAGTGCCGGCTCACAGGTGAACGTCAGCGAGTCGGCGTCGGTCTTGCCGCCACCGGCACTGGTGGCACGGGCCTTCACCTTGACGCGGGCGACGCCCTTCGCGAAGCGTGTGCCACGCTGCTTGAGGAGCACGCGCATCTCCTGCGCGTCGTAGCACTTCTCGGTGAGGAGCGGCAGCTCGGTCACGGCCTGCGCGCCGAGCGACGGCGGCGTGGTGATGAGCGACACGACACCGAGCGACGAGCATGCGAGTCGCGGGTCGTCGTTGTTCACGCACAGCGAGACGAGGAAGGTGCAGCCGTTGTCGCGCACGCCGTCGCCGTCGCAGGTGGGGTCACCGTCGACACAGCGGACTTTGCGGGTGGGCGTGTGGGTGCGGGTGTCGAGCGGCGGCACCGGGACGGCGAGCACCTCGGCGAGGCAGTCGGTCTCGGGCGAGCCGCCGCCGGTGATGCACCGGCCCGGCAGCGGATCGTGGCACTGGCAGGCATCGCCGACGCCGTCGGCGTCGATGTCGGCCTGGTCGGGGTTCGGAATGCGCGGGCAGATGTCGCACTCGTCGCCGCGACCGTCGTGGTCGACGTCGGTCTGCGCCGGGTTGCTGAGCGCGGGGCAGACGTCGCAGGCATTGCCGGCGCCGTCGGCGTCGCCGTCGGCCTGGTCGACGTTGGCGACCGCGACGCAGTTGTCGCAGCCGTTGCCGCGGCCGTCGCCGTCGGTGTCGGTCTGCAGCGGGTTGGCGAGCACGGCGCAGTTGTCGCACGCGGTGCCGACGCCGTCGCCGTCACCGTCGGCCTGGTCGGCGTTCGCGACCAGGAGGCAGTTGTCGCACACGTTGCCGCGGCCGTCGCTGTCGCCGTCGGTCTGATCGGTGTTGGCCACCGCGGCGCAGTTGTCGCAGACGTCGCCGATGGTGTCGCCGTCGCCGTCGGTCTGGAGCGGATTGACGATGCCGGCGCAGTTGTCGCACACGTTGCCGACGCCGTCACCGTCGGTGTCGGTCTGGGTGGGGTTGGCGATGGCCGGGCAGTTGTCGCAGGCGTTGCCGCGCAGGTCGCCGTCGGAGTCGAGCTGCGCCGGATCCGAGATGCCGGGGCAGACGTCGCAGGCATCACCGGCGCCGTCGTGGTCGCCGTCGAGCTGCGCCGGATCGGGGACGCTCGGGCAGACGTCGCACGCGTTGGCGGTGCCGTCGCCGTCGCTGTCGGCCCCATCCGGGTTGGGGACGGTGGGGCAGCTGTCGCACGCGTTGCCGATGCCGTCGTCGTCGGTGTCGAGCTGGTCGGGGTTGACGACGTTCGGACAGTTGTCGGTGCCGCTCAGGTTGGCCGGCTGCGCGATGTCGGCGAAGACGAGGTGCGGCGTGCGCTTCACGCCGCAGTCGTTCTGGATGTAGATCTCGGCGGCGAGCTTGTCGCCGGTGACGATGGTGCGATCGGCGAGCGGCGCGCTGACGTTGTACGGAATCAGGTACGGCGAGTTGAGGCCGCCCGAGCCCTTCGGAATGGTGGAGACGAAGGCCGAGCCGCTGCCGATGGGCGTGACGACCGCGCCGCGGATGCGTGCCAGCGACACGGTGACCTCGAGGCACGCGTTCGGCGTGGCCAGGTTCGAATACAGCCACAGCGTGGCCGTGCCGCCGCCGCGGTTCACGGTGCCGCCACCGGTGGCGGCACCGCTCTGGAAGACGCCGAAGCTGGCGCCCGCGTCGATCAGGAGCTGCACCTCGTGCTCGGTCTCGTTCGTGCCCGTGGGGGCGGTCGGCGAGAGCACGTCGATGCCGCCGGATCCCGGGGCGAGGTAGAGCGGGATGGCGTCGGCGGCGTGTGCCGCCAGCGGGGCCGCGACCAGGGCGGCGACGGCGAGAAGAGAGCGCAGGCGCGTCAGCATGGGTCGGGGAGGAGCAAGGCATGTGCCGCCGCTGGCACGCACGAATGCTGACTTGCGTCGGAGGATGCACTGCACGAACGCGAGCAGGTCGCGCGGGCGCACGGAGTCTATGGCAGATGCGTGGTCGATCAGCCGTGGATCGGCGGCTTCCGCCGCGACCACGGCGCCGCCTGCTCGAGCTGCGTCGACGCTTGCAGCAGCAGGTCCTCGCGCGCGTACGGGGCGATCAGCTGCACGCCGATCGGGAGCCCGTCCTTCGTCCAGTGCAGGGGCAACGACACCGCGGGCTGGCCCGAGAGATTGAAGGGCAGGGTGCAGGCGCCGTAGGGGGCGGACAGCATGAGCGCCCGCAGCGGCTCGTCGGCGGTGGAGGTGAGCTCGCCGATCTCGGGCGGCGTGGCTGCCTGGGTGGCAGTGACGAGCAGGTCGTAGCCGCCCTCCCACCACGCCGCGAGCCGACGACCGAAACCGTGCACGTACTCCAGATTGGCGAGATGCTCGGCTGCCGTGATGGCGCGGCCGCGATCGGCCATGGTCCAGGTGAGGTACTCGACGTCGTCGGGACCGATGGGGCGTCCCACCTTCTGGCCCCACGAGTCGAGGGCACGGGCGACGTTCGCAGCCACCACCCCGACATAGGCCATGACGTGCTCGTGATCGTCGAGCGCGTCGGGATACTCGTCGGTGACCTCGTGGCCGAGGTCGCGCAGCAACGTCGCCGCGTTCTGCACCGCGGCGGCGCACTCCTCGTGCAGCGGCAGCCCGCGCGGACCACCGTGCAGCACGCCGATGCGCAACTTGCCGGGCGCGATGCGTGCCGTGGTCGCGAACGGCTGCGCCGGCGGCGGTGCGAAGTAGGGATCGCCCGGCATCGGCCCGGCGGCGACGTCGAGCAGTGCGGCGGTGTCGCGCACCGAGCGCGTGACCACGAACTCCGCCGAGAACCCGCTCCACCGCTCGCCCAGCCCAGGGCCGAACGAGCAGCGACCGCGGGTCGGCTTGAGACCGACGAGGCCGCACATGCTCGCCGGTCCGCGGATCGAGCCGCCGCCGTCGCTGGCGTGCGCGGCGGGGACGATGCCCGCTGCGACCGCCGACGCCGAGCCGCCGCTGGAGCCGCCGGCGCTGTGGGCGAGATTCCACGGGTTGCGTGTGGCGCCGTATGCCGCCGGTTCGGTCGTCGGCAGCAGCGCCAGCTCGGGCGTGCTGGTGCGGCCGAGCGAGATCAGGCCGGCGCCGCGGAAACGCAGGGTGAGGTACGCGTCGAGGGTCTCCTTCCAGCCGGCGTCTTTCAGGAAGCGCATGCCGGCGTGGTAGGGCTGCCCGGCCTCGGCACCGCCGATGTCCTTCATCAGGAAGGGCACGCCGCGGAACGGTCCGTCGGGCAGGTTCGGCGACGTGGCCGCTGCGCGCGCACGATCGAGGGCCGGGTGGATCACCGCGTTGAGCTGCGGGTTCAGGCGCTCGAGGCGCGCGATGGCGGCGTCGACGAGCTCCGCCGGTGTCAGCTCGCGACGACGGACGAGCTCGGCTTGGGCGGTGGCGTCGAGGACGGCGAGATCGGGCATGGACGCGTGTCCTACCAAACACGCTCCGCCCTCGCCATGCCGGACTACTGCACGACGATGTCGACGCGGCGGTTCTGGGCGCGGCCTTCCTCCGTCGCATTGCTGGCGACGGGACGATTCTTGCCGAAGCCGCGCGCGGTGATGCGTCCGGCGTCGATGCCGTGGGCGACCAGGTAGTCGCGCACCGTGCCCGCACGTCGTTCGGAGAGGCGCAGGTTGTACGCGTCGCTGCCGATGCTGTCGGTGTAGCCGTCGACCGCGACGCGGATGCTCGGGCTCTCCCGCATGATCTTCACGGCGTCGTTCACCTTGGTCTCGCCCTCGGCTGTGAGGTCGTAGCGATCGAAGGCGAACTGCGTGGCTTCGAGCGTCAGGATCTTGGTACCGGCCGTCGGCGGGGGTGGAGGCGGCGCAGGTACAGGAGGCGGCGACGCCGGTGGCTCGACCTCACACGTGTACTTGCTGACGAGGAGACCAGCGAGTGCGCCGACCGCTGCGCCGGCTGCCGCCGACAGACCGGTGGCGGCGGCGTGGTTGTTGCCGTCAGTGTCGATCTGCCCGACGGCGAGGCCCGTCCCGACGCCGCCGATGACCGCGCCGATGGCGGCGCCGGTCACGCGGCACGCCGTCGGATGCTCGCGCAGCGCGGTGCAACCGCTTGCGCCGAGGCTCAGGATCAGACCGCCCACGATGATGCGCCGCATGCCCATGGCGGCGTCGTGTTCCACGCGGCCGACGCCGCTCGCAAGGCGTCAGACGTTAAGATTCGATGTCACTTCCGGACGAACACCGCGCGCATGCGTTCCTTCGCGTCGGGTGCCACCCAGCTCGGCACCAGCTCGTCGTGGAACGCACGTTCCTGCGCCGACGTCAGGGCGAGCGCGCCGCCGCGCAGCGCCAGCTTGGTGGCGACGTAGCCCGCACGCGGATGCGCCGCGAGCCGCTCGAGGCGCGTGCGCGCGACCGCGACGCAATCGTCGGCGAGCTCGTCTGTGAGCCCGAGCATGATCGACGACTCCGGGTCGTGCAGCCCGGCCTCGAGCACGACGCGCTCGAGCGATCGCGGCGGCACACGACGACGAACCATCGCCAGCACCTTCGGCGGGAACTGCACGCCGAGCGCGACCTCGTTGAGACCGATGCGCGTCTGCGGCGCGCGCGTCGCGACGCGCAGGTCGCAGCACAGCGCGACGACGCAGCCACCGGCGATGGCGTGTCCGTTGACGGCGGCGACCGTAGGCCCCGGATACTCGTAGAGCGCCTCGACCATCGCTTCGAGCAGCTCGAGGAAGTGGCGCATGCCGTCGAGGTCGAGCTCGGCGACCTCTTTCAGGTTGAGCCCGGCGGAGAAGGCGTCGCCGGCGCCGGTGACGAGCAGCGGCTCGCCGTTGGCGGCGCGCACGCGCGCCAGGACGTCGCTCATGAGCGCGGCGCTGAGCGCGTTCTTGCCCGGCGCGGTCATCGTCAGCTCGACCATGGCTCAGCTCCCCTTGCTCTGGCTGCGACCGCGCGCCTGGACGTCCTGACGTCGGGCGGCGATGGCCTCCGGTGTGAGGCCGCGCGCGTGGGCGCGATTGGCCTCGGCTTCGATGCGGAGCCCGTCGGTGAACGTCGCCGCGAAGCCGTCGTTGATGACGCGCTTGTAGCCGCGCAGCGACGCCGGGTCGCACGAGAGCATGTCGCGCGCCAGCGCTTGGCACGTCGGCAGCAGCTCGGCGGGTGGGACGACGCGGCTCACGAGGCCCCACGCCGCGGCCTGCTCGGCGCCGAGGTAGTTGCCGGTGAGCGACAGCTCCTTGGCGCGATACAGGCCGATCACGCGCGGCAGGATCTGGCTGAGCCCCCAGCCCGGAAGGATGCCGACGCGCGCATGGGTGTCGGCGAAGCGTGCCGCGGTGGACGCGATCAGGAGATCGCAGGCCAGCGCCAGCTCGAAGCCGCCGGTGATGGCGAAGCCGTTGATGGCGCCGATGATGGGCTGCGGACAGGCCCGCATGGTGGCGATCATGTCGTTGCCGCCGACGGCCGACGCGATCGCCGAGGTGTCGCTCGACTCGCCGCCGAGCTCCTTCAGGTCGAGGCCGGCGCAGAAGGCGCGTCCCGAGCCGGTGAGGATGACGACGCGGACGTCGGCGTCGCGGGCGATGTCGATGAACGCCTGCGTCACCGCGGCGCGCAGCCCGCGCGACAGCGCGTTCATCGCCTGCGGACGGTTCAGGGTGAGGGTGGCGACGCCGTCCGAGGTCTCGATCTGCAGCAGGGGCTCCGACATCCGCCCCTTATGCAGCCTGCACCGCGCTTGACCAAGCCCCGCGCCTCCCGCTGAATCGCGCGATGTCCGACGCCCTGTTCCGTCCCGACGGTGAGGTGTTCCTCCCGACCGAGCTCGCGCGTGGGCCCTGGAGCTCCGATGCGCAGCACGGCGGCGCGCCGGCGGCGCTGCTCGCGCGCGCGATCGAGCGCTTCGAGGGCGGCGAGACGATGCACGTGGCGCGGCTCACCGTCGAGCTGCTGCGCCCGGTGCCGATCGCGCCGCTCACGCTGACGACGCGCTGGTCGCGGCCGGGGCGGAAGGTGCAGCTCGTCGAGGCGACGCTGCGCCACGGTGAGACCGACGTCGCGCGGGCGACCGGGCTGCGCATCCGTCGCGCCGAGCTGCCGCTGCCCGACGGCATCGATCAGGGGACGCCGCCCGCGGGCCCGACGTCGGGTGGCGCCAGCCTGCCGCCGTGGGAGAAGAGCGTCGACTGGGGCCGCGCCTACCACAGCCACGCCGTCGAGCATCGCTTCGTCGCCGGCAGCTTCTCGGGCCCCGGGCCCTCGACCGACTGGATCCGGCTGCGCGTCCCGGTCGTCGAGGGCGAGGAGCCGTCGCAGCTCTGTCGCGTCGCCGCTGCCGCGGACTTCGGCAACGGCATCAGCTGGGTGCTGTCGCGCAACGACGGCTGGCAGTTCATCAACCCCGACCTGACGATCTACCTGCACCGCTACCCGATCGGCGAGTGGGTGTGCCTCGACGCCAGGACGTGGGTGCAGCCGCTCGGCGTCGGCCTCGCCGAGAGCGGGCTCTGGGACGAGCACGGTACCATCGGTCGCGCCCTGCAGAGTCTGTTGATCGAGCGCGTCTAGGAGGCGACGAGCCCGCGCACGACGGCCTCGAGCGCGGCGATGCGCAGCCCGGCGCGACCGTCGGTCCACGGCGGCGGGATCGCCGTGCCGAGCGTCGCCGCGGCGGCGTCGCTGCCACCCGTCGCGTTCCCGAAGGCACGCGCGGTGCGCGCCTTCACGTCGACGAACGGCGTCGCGGGATCGCCCTCGGCGCGCAGCAGCTCGATGGTGTAGCGGCCCCAGGTCCCGAGGACGTCGTCGGGCCGACGGAACGCGTCCCAGCGTTGCATCATCGCGGCTACGGTCTCGCCGCCGAGGAATGCCGCCTCGGGAAGCTCCAGGTGGCGCGGCGCGACGCGCGACAGCGGGTGGCGCGGCGCCAGCACGGTGACGAAGCGCTCGCCAGTCGCCGGCCGGATGGCGACCAGATGCACCAGCTCGGCGAGCCCCCGGCGCTCGACGTCCTGCGGCTGCGCGTTGGCCTCGCCGTGCACCAGCACGAGGCGGTCCCAGATCGCGGCCAGCTCGGTGCGGACGGCGACGGCGGGGCTGATGCCGGCATTGCGGCGGCGATACGGCACCGGCGCGCCGGTGGCGTGACGGAGCTGCGTCTCGACCATGTCGTCGAAGACCCGCAGCAGCGGGCGGAAACGGTCGCCGTCGCCCTCGAGCCGGCCGAGCACCTCGACCACGGCTTCGATGGTGGACAGACAGTGCGGCTTGGGCTCGCGCCGGATGCGGTAGCGGCCAGGCTCGGCGGGGGTGAAGCCGATGCGGGGCAGGGCGCGCAGCCGCTCGCTCCGCGCCAGCAGCTTGCGGGCCTCGATCCAGGTTCCGTCGAGGACGATCAGATGGCGGGGCGGCCCGCCGGGCAGGGCCAGCGGGTCGACGGCGTCACCGCCCGGGAACAGGACCGCGGCGCCCAGGGCCGCCAGCTCGGCGACGCGCGGGTGCTCGTCGAGCCGGACCCCTTCGTGCAGCTCCGAGTTGGGCAGGCAGAGGTGGGCCATGCGGCAGGTGCCGACCGCCCGGCGTCGCTCGCGGGGGTGCTGCAGGAAGACGATGCGGGTGGCGCTGGGGATGCTGGTCAGGTTGGTGCACCAGCAGGCCGAGACGGGGCGGCGGCAGCGATCGCAGACCTGGCGGGGGGCGCGCACCGGGGGGTCATAGCAGAGGCGGCGATGGGTTTCCCTCGGCGGCGGGCACTGCTACAACGCGGACCCTTATGGCCAAGAAGGAAAAAGTCGCGGTCGCCCTGCCCAAGGTCGACGACGTGCCCCGCCTGAAGCCCCTGGTCGACCTGATCGCGCGTCGCGAGAAGCGCGTCGAGACGGCCCGGACCGCCGCCACCACCGACGGCACCGTCAAGAAGTCGGATCCCCGCTACCGCGCCGCTCGCAAGAAGCTGAAGCGCGGCCAACGCCGCCTCAAGCGCGAGCTGGTCATGGCGGGCAGCCAGGCGCAGAAGGCGAAGCCGGTCGTGGCCGAAGCGCCGCCGCCCGCCGCCGAGGCACCGGTGGCTGAAGCGCCGGTCGTCGAAGCGCCCGCCGCCGAAGAAGCCCCGGCCGCCGAGTGACGACCGTACCGGGCCACGTCAGGCGACGTGGCGTCCGGTACCGTCGGCCTTGACGAGCTCCTCGAACTGCTCGGCCTCGATGACCTCCTTCTCGAGGAGGATCGCGGCCACGCGGTCGAGGACGGCCCGGTGCTCGGTGAGCAGCGCCAGCACCCGGGCCATGCGGTCCTCGGTGATCCGTCGCGTCTCCTGGTCGAGGAGCTGCGCGGTCGCCTCGCTGTACTCGCGCTGCTCCGGCCACGACGGGCCGCCACCGCCGAGAAACCCCGGCCCACGCTGGCGCGGGTATGTCATCGGGCCGAGCGTCTCGCCCATGCCGTACTCGAGCACCATCGAGCGCACGATGTCGGTCGCCCGCTGCAGGTCGTTGTGGGCGCCGGTCGACACCTCGCCGAAGACGACCTGCTCCGCCGCGCGCCCGCCGAAGAGCACGTCGATCTTGGCCTCGAGCTCCTTGCGCGTCATCAGGTAGCGGTCTTCCGTCGGCAGCTGCTGGGTGTAGCCGAGGGCCGCGACGCCGCGCGGGATGATCGAGATCTTGTGCACCTTGTCGGCGCCCTTGGTGAGGGCCGCCACCAGCGCATGGCCGGTCTCGTGGTAGGCGACGATGCGCCGCTCGTCGGCGTTGATGAGCCGGTTCTTCTTCTGCAGCCCGGCGACGACGCGATCGACCGCCTCGTCGATGTCGACCATCGTCACCTGCTGGCGTCCCTTGCGGGTGGCGAGCAGCGCGGCCTCGTTGATCAGGTTGGCGAGGTCGGCGCCGACGAAGCCGGGGGTGCGCTGCGCCACCACCTTCAGGTCGACGTCGGGGCCGAGCTTCACGTCCTTCGCGTGCACGCGCAGGATGGCCTCGCGGCCCTCGCGGTCGGGACGATCCACCAGCACCTGGCGATCGAAGCGACCGGCGCGGAGCAGCGCCGGGTCGAGCACTTCGGGACGGTTGGTGGCGGCGACGATGATGACGCCCTTCGTGCTGTCGAAGCCGTCCATCTCGACCAGCAGCTGGTTCAGCGTGTTCTCGCGCTCGTCGTGACCGCCCATGCCGCCGAAGCCGCGCGCCTTGCCGAGGGCGTCGAGCTCGTCGATGAAGACGATGCACGGTGCCTTGGCCTCGGCCTGCGCGAACATGTCGCGCACGCGGGCGGCGCCCATGCCGACGAACAACTCGACGAACTCCGAGCCGCTGATCGAGAAGAAGGGCACGCTGGCCTCGCCGGCGACGGCCTTGGCGAGCAGCGTCTTGCCGGTGCCGGGCGGGCCGACCAGCAGCACGCCCTTCGGCAGCTTGCCGCCGATGGCGCGGTAGCGCTCCGGTTCCTTCAGGAAGGAGATGATCTCGGCGAGCTCCTCCTTGGCCTCGTCCTGCCCGGCGACGTCGTGGAACATGACGCCGGTCTCTTTCTCGGCGTAGATCTTGGCGCGGCTCTTTCCGAACGCCATCACGCCCGCGCCCGGTCCCATGCGTCGCATGGCGAACGCCCAGATGCCGACGAAGACCAGCGCCGGCAGCACCCACGACACGATCGCGTTCAGGAACGGGCTCTCGTACTGTCCCTCGAACGTGACGCCGTTCTTCTCGAGGTCGGGCACGAGGGCGTCGTCGGACACGCGCACCGTGACGAATGGCACCCCGGCGCCCTTCTCGGGGGAGAGCTGACCGCGGATCAACGAGTCGGAGATGACGACCTCGTGGATGCGTCCCTCGCCGAGCCGTTTCTTGAAATCCGAGTAGGACAGCTCCGTCACCTTGGGGACGAAGAACGACTGCACCGTGAAGAGGATCGCGGCCACCAGGACGAAGTAGCCGATCGACAGCGTCTGGCGCGGCAACTTCCGTGGGTTCATGCGCTGTACGCTGGCGGGTTGGCGTTGCTTCTGCAAGCCGGAAAGACCTCGCACCCTTGAGGCGACGACGGCCGGCCTGCCATGATCCCGGCATGACGCAGCCTGCGGACCTCGAGTACGACCCGTACGCCTATGCGATCCACGAGGATCCGTATCCGACCTACCGCCGGCTGCGCGACGAGGCGCCGGCCTACTGGAACGAGCGCCTCGGGTTCTGGGCGCTGTCGCGCTTCCAGGACGTGCAGACGGGTCTGCAGGACTGGGAGACGTACTCGTCGACGGGCGGCCCGGCGCTCGAGCAGTCGAGCGGCTCGACGCCGCCCATGATCATCTCGATGGACCCGCCCCGGCAGGCGAAGCTGCGTCGCCTGGTGAGCAAGGTGTTCACGCCGCGTCGGGTGGCGATGATGGAGCCCGACGTGCGCGCGCTAGCCCTGACCTACCTCGAGCCGCTGCTCGAGCGCGGCGCCTGCGACATCGTGCAGGACTTCGCGGCGAAGATCCCGATGGATGTCATCAGCGCGATGCTGGGCGTGCCCGAGGCCGACCGCGACATGCTGCGAGGCTGGTCCGACGCGCTCCTGCATCGCGAGGAGAACCAGCGCGACATCCCCGAGGCCGGGCGCGCCGGCGCCGCCAACATGGCGCGCTACTTCGCCACCGACATCGCGCAGCGCCGCCGCCAGCCCGGCCCGGGCATGATCAGCGATCTCATCGCCGCCGAGGTCGACGGGGAACGACTGACCGACGCCGAGATCATGGGCTTCTGCTTCCTGCTCGTCATCGCCGGCAACGAGACCACCACCAAGATGCTCGGCAACGCCATCACGCTGCTGCACCGGCACCCCGCGCAGCGCGCGGCCCTCCTGGAAGACCCGGGCCTCATCACCGGCGCCGTCGAGGAGGTGCTGCGCTACGACAACTCGACGCAGATGATCGCGCGCTCGCTGGTGCGCGACCTCGAGCTGCACGGCCGCCGTCTCGAAGCGGGTCGCAAGATACTGCTGCTGATCGGCGCCGGCAATCGCGACGAGCGCGTCTTCGAGCGGCCGGATGCCTTCGACGTGCGCCGCCGTCCCGAGCAGCTCCTGCACTTCGGTCACGGCATCCACGTCTGCCTCGGCGCCTCGCTGGCGCGCCTCGAAGGCCGCGTCGCGCTCGAGGAGGTGCACGCGCGCATGCCGGACTACGTCGTCGACGAGGGTGGACTGGAGCGCGTGCACTCGGCCAACGTGCGCGGCTTCAGCCGCGTGCCCATCACCTTCACGCCGGCGCGACGCTGAGCCGCATGGCGGAGACCCGCGAGGAAGCGGTACGCCTGCGCGCGGGGCTGCTGTCGCTGGCCGTCGGCGCGGTGCTGCTGGCCGTCAAGTACGTCGCCTACGTGTGGACGGACTCGGCAGCGGTCCTGTCGGACGCGCTCGAATCGATCATCAACGTCGTGGCGTCGCTGTTCGCGCTCGGCAGCCTGATCTTCGCCGGACGTCCCGCCGATCGCGGCCATCCATACGGACACGGCAAGATCGAGTACTTCAGCGCCGTCTTCGAGGGCGGCCTGATCGCCTTCGCGGCGTTCCTCGTCCTGGCCTACGCCATCCGCGATCTGCTCCAGGGCCCCGAGGTCGGTGACGTCGGCATCGGGGTGGCGCTCATCGCCGGGGCCGGTGCGACGAACGCCGCCCTCGGCTGGTACCTCCTGCGGACCGGCCGGCGCATGCGGTCGCTGATCCTGGTTGCCGACGGCCAGCATGTCCTGTCCGACTTCTGGACCAGCGCCGGGGTGGTGGTCGGCCTCGTGCTCGTGCGCCTTACCGGGCTGGCCTGGCTCGACCCGGTGGTCGCCGTCGTGATCGGCATCAACCTCGCGGTGACGGGCGTCCGGCTGGTACGGACCGCGGCCGGCGGCCTGCTCGACGAGGAGGACGGCACCCTGATCGGCCGCCTGGTGCGAGCATGCGACAGCGTGCGGGCGGAGGGCATCATCCGCATCCACTGCCTGCGGGCGATCCGGGCAGGGCGCTTCACCCACGTCGACGCCCACCTCATCGTGCCCGAGTTCTGGACCGTCGAGCAGGCGCACGAGGCCTCGGACGCATTCGCCGCCCGGGTGATCCAGGACTGCGCCATCGAGGGCGAGATCGTCTTCCACACCGATCCCTGCCGCCGTGCGCTCTGCGTCCATTGCGACGTCGCCGCCTGTCCGGTGCGCCGGGAGGCCTTCGTCGAGCGCCCGCCGCTCACCGTCGAAGAGGCTACCGAGCCGGTCGAGTCGTATCCCCGCGCACCCTCCATAGGTTGACATCGCGGTGATCGGACGCAGATGGGCGAACATGACCAGCCTGCGATTGATTCCCCTCGATGACACCGTCGTCTTTCCGGGCATGCAGGTCACGCTGCCCCTCGACCTCGGCGCCGAGCGCCAGGTGTTCCTGGTTCCGAAGCACGACTCGGCCTACGCCAGTGTGGGCGTCGTCGCCGATGTGACCGATACCGTTCGTGCCGGCGGCCGCCGCGGCGTCGCGGCCGTCTCTCTTCTGGGTCGGGTCCGTGGCGTGGCCGGTGCGGCCAGCGCCGGGCTCGACGGCGAGCTGCGCGTCGACGTCGAGGAGAAGCCCGACGTCACGCCGCCAGCCGAAGCCACTCGCGAGCTCGAGCGCGAATATCGCGCCGTGGTCGAGGAGATCCTCGAGCTGCGTGGCGACGACGGACGCGTCAGCGCGTTCCTGCGCTCCATCACCGAGCCCGGCGCCCTCGCCGACACCTCGGGCTACTCTCCCGACCTGAGCTTCACGCAGAAGGCCACCGTGCTCGAGGCGCTCGACGTCGTCGAGCGGCTCAAGCTGGCCCTGCAGCTGCAGCGCGACCGCCTGGCCGAGCTGCAGGTGCGCAAGCGCATCCGTGACGACGTCGAGTCGGGCACGCAGAAGCAGCAGCGCGAGTACTTCCTGCGCAAGCAGATGGACTCGATCCGCAAGGAGCTCGACGAGGACGACGGCTCCGTCGTCGAGGAGTACCGCCGCAAGATCGCCGAAGCCGGCATGCCGGAGGACGTGCGCATCCACGCCGAGCGCGAGCTCGGTCGCTTCGAGCGCATGGGTGAGCAGAGCGGCGAGTCGTCCATGATCCGCACTTACCTCGACTGGTTGGTGGCGGTGCCGTGGTCGAAGCGGTCCGAGGACACGCTCGACCCGGTGGCGGCGCGCACCGTGCTCGACGCCGACCACGCCGGTCTCGACGACGTCAAGGCGCGCATCACCGAGTACCTCGCCGTCCGCAAGCTGCGCGCGGATCGCGGCGTGCCCGACGATCGGCGTTCGGGCGCCATCCTGACGCTCATCGGTCCTCCCGGAACCGGCAAGACGTCCATCGGCGAGTCCATCGCCCGCGCGACGGGCCGCAAGTTCGTCCGCATGTCGCTCGGCGGCGTGCGCGACGAGGCCGAGATCCGCGGCCATCGCCGCACCTACATCGGCGCCATGCCCGGCCGTCTGGTGCGGGCGCTGCGTGACGCCGGGACCATGAACCCGGTCATCATGCTCGACGAGGTCGACAAGATCGGCGCCGACTGGCGCGGCGATCCGTCGTCCGCCCTGCTCGAGGTGCTCGACCCGGCGCAGAACCACTCGTTCCGCGACCACTACCTCGACGTCGAGCTGGACCTCTCCCAGGTGCTCTTCATCGCCACCGCCAACGTGGCCGACAGCATCCCCGGCCCGCTGCGCGACCGCATGGAGATCATCCGCTTCGACGGCTACACCGTGGCCGAGAAGCGGGCGATCGCGCGCGGCTACCTCTGGCCGCGTCAGATCGAGCGCAACGGGTTGCGGCCCGACGAGGTGACGATCGACGACGTCGTCCTGCAGACGATCGTCACCGAGTACACCCACGAGGCCGGCGTGCGGCAGCTCGAGCGCGAGCTCGGCACCATCCTGCGCAAGACGGCGACCCGCGTCGCCTCCAACACCGTCACGCCCCCGGTGACGATCGACATCGACCTCGTGCGCGATGCCCTCGGTCGCCAGAAGGTCTTCCAGGAGTCCGCCGTCCGCACGGCGGTCCCCGGAGTCGCCACCGGTCTCGCCGTCACCGGCGTCGGCGGTGACGTGCTCTTCGTCGAAGCGGCGTCCATGCCGGGCAAGCACGGCCTCGTGCTCACGGGCCAGCTCGGCGACGTCATGAAGGAGTCGGCGCGCATCGCCCTCACGTGGCTGCGCGGACACGCGACCGGGCTCGACATCCCGGCGGATGCCTTCACCGACCGCGACTTCCACGTTCACGTGCCCGCCGGCGCCATCCCGAAGGACGGCCCCAGCGCCGGGGTCACCATGATCACCGCCCTGGCGTCCCTGCTGACGGGCCGCCCGGTGAAGCACACCGTCGGCATGACCGGCGAGGTCACGCTGCAGGGCCGCGTCCTGCCCATCGGTGGGCTCAAGCAGAAGGTCCTGGCCGCGCACGCGGCCGGGCTCACCGACGTCATCCTCCCGGAGCGCAACCGGGGTGACCTCGATGACGTCCCCGCGGACGTCCGAGCGCAGATGAACTTCCACCCCGTCGTCAGCATCGACGAGGTGCTGGCCCTCGCCCTCGAGCCGGACGGCGTCCAGCTCGCGGCCTGATCGATCCCTCCCGTTTTACAACCCGCCGGCGCCGTTCGCGGTGCCGGCGGGCCCCTCTGCTCCGTCGATGCTGGGCGTCTGCGCTGGCACGCAGAGTGCATCGTCAGCACCCCACCATGGCGGAGCAGCTGATCTACCGGCGGCCCGAGGACTACGATCTCGAGCACGAAGGCGACGATGCCGACGTCGCATTCCACCTCGCGCTGGTGGAGCGGTCGCAACCCCGCCGCGTGCTGGAGCTGGCCTGCGGCAGCGGCCGCGTCACCTTCCCCCTGGCGGAGCTGGGCGCGCGGGTGGGATTCGACGTCGTCGGTCTGGAGCCGTCCGCACCCATGCGGGAAGAGGCTGAACGTCGCCGCGCCGAGCTCCCGCCGCGGGTGCGCGAGCACGTGCAGATCGTCGACGGCGACATGCGGTCCTGGCACGCCGTGGAGCCTTTCGACCTCATCGTGACGCCGTGTGGCTCGATCACGCATCTCCTCTCGCGCGACGATCGCCTGGCGACGTGGCGTGCCGCACGCGCGAACCTCACCCCGTCGGGGGCGTTCGCGATCGACGTCCCGATGCCCGACCTCGCCGCCTACACCGACTCGCTGCGGACTCCCGCGCGGGCAGTGGTCGAGATCGACAGCGACACGCAGGACGACGAGGGCCGGCGCCTACTGCGCAGCAAGACGACGGAGTATGACGCGGTGACGCAGCGTGCGCGGATCCGTTTCGTCTACGATCGCTTCGAGCGCGAGCGCCACACCGACCGGTTCGTCAGCGACTTCGAGAGCCACGTCTACCATCCCGAGGAGCTGCGGTTGCTCTACTTGCACTGCGGCTTCGTCGTCGACGCCGAGTACGGCGACTATCGCTTCCGGCCGCCGCGAGTGCGCTCGCGCACGTTGGTGATGGTCGGCCGCCTGGCGGAGTGACGTCAGCGCAGGTGGCGGCCACCGTCGACGCGGATGGTCTCGCCGGTGATGTAGTCGCCGTCGATGAGGGCGATCACCGCCTTCGCGATCTCCATCTCGCCGCCCCAGCGTCCGAGCGGCGTCGCCTGCCGGATGGCGTCGTGGGTGCGGGCATCGAGGTCGGGCGGCGCCACGATGGGGCCGGGCGCGATCGCGTTGACGAGGATCTGGTCGTTCGCCAGCTCGAGCGCCAGGGCCTCGGTGAGCGCCACCACGCCGGCCTTGGCGACGTAGTAGGGAAGATAACCGACATAGCGCGGGCGACCGCTGGCCGCGACCCAGTCGGTGACGTTGATGATGCGGCCGCCGCCGACGTCCCGCATGTGCGGCACGGCGGCTCTCGCGCAGAGAAAGGTCGCGCGCAGATCGATCGCGAGCTGCTCGTCCCAGTCGGCGACGGTCAACGTATCGAAGGGCTTCTGCACGTACAGCGACGCCATGTTGACGAGCACGTCGAGGCGCCCGAGGGCCTGCACCGTGTCGTCGACGGCGGCAGCGCAGGCGTCGGCGTCGCGAACATCGGTGGCACGGACGAACGCCCGGCGGCCGAGCGCGCGCACGGCCGTCGCGGTGGTCTCGGCCTCGGTGCGCGAGCGGTTGAAGGTGAGTGCGATGTCGGCCCCGCGGGCGGCGAGCTCCTCCGCGACGACGGCGCCGACGCGCTTGCCGCCCGTGATCAGCGCGACGCGACCACCGATCTGCATGCGAGCCCGGTATACCGGCATGCCACGGGAGTCCACTCGCGGCGCTTGCCTCGGCACCGCACGGCCCGCTAGGTCTTGTCGGTCGTGCCGTATTCCACCGAGCTCCCGAGGTCCCTGTGACGCACCCGCTCGTCGACGCCGAGCTGGGTCTGCTCGCGGCCGTGCTGGAGCGTCTCGACACCACCACCACCGCCGCGCCGCCGTCGGAGGTGTCGCTGGTGCGCGAGCTCGAGCATCTGCGCGACTCGATCCGCAGCGCCAAAGAGGAGGACCGGCCCGCCCTCGTGCAGCAGTGGGACCGGCAGTCGGCGCTGCTGCGCCAGCTCCGCACGGCCGATCGGCCGACGGCCGTCGACGCGGGCTCGCCCTACTTCGCGCACCTGCGGCTCCGCGAGCGCGACGCCGAGCACGACATTCTGCTCGGCAACACGACACGCATGCTGCCCGGCCTGCCCATCGTCGACTGGCGCAATGCGCCCATCTCGCGGATCTTCTACCGCTACCGTCAGGGCGAGGAGTACGAGGAGGAGATCGCCGGCCGTACCAAGAGCGGCGAGGTGGTGGCGCGACGCACCGTCACCATCCGCGATCGCAGCCTGCTACGCGTCGCCGCACCCGAGGGCATCTTCGAGGTCGACGCCGCGTCGGCCGACGGCTGGCGCCAGTCGGCCCTCGAGCCATCGCGGCTCGCGGGCGGGCAGGGCGCGGCGCTGCGCGCACACGACACCGACGCCGGACGTAACCGCCGCCTGGGCACCGACGTCCAGGGCGAGCGACGGCGCGCCGACAAGCATCTGCCCGCGATCGCGGGGCTGATCGATCCGGCGCAGTTCGACCTGATCACGCGACCGTCGAGCGGCTTCGTCCTGATCCGCGGCACCGCGGGCTCGGGCAAGACCACCGTCGCGCTCCATCGCATCGCGTACCTCGCCTACGAGGATCCGCGCATCGACTCGCCCGACACGCTCTTCCTGGTGTTCTCGCCGGCACTGCGCCAGTACGTCGGCCACGTGCTGCCCGCGCTCGGCGTATCGCGCGTGCAGGTGAAGACGTTCCACGAGTGGGCCGTGGAACAGGTGCGGCGCGTCCTGCCGGCGCTGCCGCGCGCGGTGCGCGAGCTGACACCCGCCGGCGTCCATCGGCTGAAGCTCCATCCCGCCATGGTGACGGCGCTCGCCGACCAGGTGCGGCGCGTGCCCGGGAAGCCCACGCCGGCGCAGGTCGTCGACGATTGGGCCAGCGTGCTCATGGACCGCGCGTTCCTGACCCAGATCTTCGATCGTGAGGCGCCCGGCGACTTCAGCGCGGCGGAGCTCGATCGTGCCACCGACTGGAACCGGAAACGCTACGAGGAGCTGCGTTCGTGGCTCAGTGGCGACACCAGCGTCGACGCCGAGCTCGACGCCGAGGACGCGGCGCTCCTGCTGCTCACCTGGCAGCTGCGCGTGGGCCCATTGCCGGGCCGCGGGCAGGGCCGGCTGCGCTATCGCCACGTCGCCATCGACGAGGTGCAGGACCTGTCGCCGCTCGAGGTGCGGGTCCTCCTCGACTGCCTCGACCAGAACCGCAGCCTGACGCTCGCGGGCGACACGCAGCAACACATCGTCGCCGGCGGCGGCTTCACCTCGTGGGCCGAGTTCCTGCGCCGGCTCGGGCTGCAGGGGCAGGAGGTCAGCACGCTCGACGTCAGCTATCGCTGCACGCACGAGATCGCGACCTTCGCGCTTGGCCTGCTCGGCGACCTGCGCGAGGACGACACGCCGCCGCGCACCGTGCGCAGCGGGCCCGCCGTCGAGCTGTTCCGCTTCACCGACCACGGGGCCACGGTGGCGTTCCTGGCCGATGCGCTGGGCGAGCTGATGACGAAAGAGCCGCTGGCGTCGGTGGCGGTGCTGACACCGTCGCCCGATCTGAGCGCGCTCTACGCCCGCGGCCTCATCAGCAGCGAGGTGCCGAAGCTCCGCCTGGTGGAGAACCAGGACTTCACCTTCGCCCCCGGGGTCGAGGTGACGGAGATCGAGCAGGTGAAGGGCCTCGAGTTCGACTACGTCGTCCTGATCGAGGTCAGCACCGGGCAGTTCCCCGACACCGCCGAGAGCCGGCGGCGGCTGCACGTCGGCGCCACGCGTGCCGTGCATCAGTTGTGGCTCACCAGCGTCGGCACGCCGTCGGCGCCGGTGCGCGCGCAGCTGGCGTTGTCCGTCTAGAGCATCTTGCCCGACCCGCGCATCGGCGTAGGTAGGATCGATGCTGAGCAAGGAGACGCTGGACAAGCTCATGGACGACCTACGCCGGCAGCGCGACGAGCTGAAGCTCAAGGTGCACCTGGCCAAGGCCGACGCCCGCGACGAATGGGTCGGGCTGGAGAAGCAGTGGGAGCACCTGCGCGCCAAGCTCGCGGGCGCGGGCTCGGAGGCGAGTGACGTCGCCGAGAACGTCGGCGCCGCGCTCGGCAGCGTCGCGGAGGAGCTCCGCCGGGGCTACGACCGCATCCGGCGTCACTTCTGACGCCCACATGACGGCCAGCCGCGCGGATGCTACTGCGGATCGTCCGCGTCTCCATGCTGCGCCGCTGGCTCGTCATCGCACTGCTCGTCGCAGCGGCGCTCGCCGCCGTCGTCGTCGTGCGTCTCGACCGTCGGGTGCAGGCCTACCTGCGCGGACCGGCGCTCGGCAGCATCCGCATCTTCGCGGCGCCGATGGTCGTCCGCGCGGGCGGCGGCCCGGGACGCGACGACCTGCTCGTCGCACTGGCGCGGCTCGGCTACGTCGAGGGCCGCGCGCCGTTGGCACCGGGCGAGTTCGAGCCGACGCGCGACGGGGTGGCGCTGCAGCAGCGCCCGTCGACGGTGCCGTGGGGCACGGTGCCGCGACATGCGCTGGTCGTCGCTGGCAAGAGCACGGTGGCGGCGATCCGCGATCTCGACGGCGGCATGGACCCGCCGCGGCTCGAGCTCGAGCCCGAGCTGCTCGCCACCGGAGGCGGCGGGGGATCGCAGCTGGAGGCCGCCGAGCGCGTTCCGAAGCCGTGCCGCGACGCCGTGCTGGCGGCGGAGGACCAGCGCTTCTTCCAGCATCCCGGCGTCGACCCGCTGGCACTGGTGCGCGCCATCCTCGTCAACCTGCGCGCCGGCGGTGCCGAGCAGGGTGGCAGTACGCTCACGCAGCAGCTCGTGAAGAACACCTTCCTGACGCCGCGCCGGACCGTCGGCCGCAAGCTGCGCGAGGCGGTGCTGGCGGTGCTGCTCGAGCTGCGGACGTCGAAGGAGGACATCCTCGGGCGTTACCTGGCCTCGGTGTACCTCGGCACCGACGGCGGCGTCCCGGTGCACGGCTTCGCGCACGCCGCCGCCGTCCACCTCGGCAAGCCGCTCGGTGCGCTCGACGTCGGTGACTGTGCGCTTCTCGCCGGCATGATCCGCTCGCCGAACCGCCTCGCGCCGCGCCGTCATCGTGACGAGGCGCGGGCCCGTCGCGACGAGGTGCTGCGGCTCATGATCGAGCGCGACATGATCGACCCCGAGACCGGCGACAAGGCGATGGCGCAGCCGGTGACGCCGGCGCCGCCGCGCGAGCGCTCCGTCGGCGCGCTGTACGTCGCCGACCAGGTGCAGCGCGAGCTGGACGCGCTGCTGCCCGAGGTGGCGATGTCGCCCGGGCTCGCCGTCTACACCAGCATCGATGCGAGCGCCCAGCGCCAGGCCGAGCGCGCCGTGCGTCACGGTCTCGAGGCGCTCGAGCGCGGACGCCCGGCACGCGACGACACGTTGCAGGCGGCGCTGGTGGCGATCGACCCGGAAAGCGGGCTGGTGCGCGCGCTCGTCGGCGGACGCGACTACCGCACCAGCTCGCTCGATCACGCCGTGCGGATGCGTCGTCAGCCGGGCTCGACGTTCAAGCCGTTCGTCTTCCTGACCGCACTCGATCCTGCACGCAGCGGCGTCGATGCCCGTAGCGTGGTGTCGCGGATCGACGATCGCCCGCTCACGGTCGAGGTCGACGGCCACAGCTGGACGCCCGCCAACTACGAGGACGAGTACCTCGGCCAGGTGGGACTCGAGGAGGCGCTGGCGCGATCGCTCAATACCGCCACGGTGCGCCTCGCGCTCGCCGTCGGCATCGGGCCCATCGTCGAGACGGCGCGCGACCTCGGCATCACGTCGCCGCTGCCGGCCGTGCCGGCGCTGGCGCTCGGTGCCGGCGAGGTGTCGCTGCTCGAGCTGACGGCCGCCTACGGCGTTTTCGCGAGCGGCGGCCTGCAGCGGCCGCCGGGACTGGTGACGGCGGTGGCATCGGGCGAGGGCGAGGTGCTGTACGTCGCGCAGGGCGAGACGCGGCAGGTGATCGACCCGGCGGTCGCCTACCTGATGACCCACATGCTGGCACGCGCCATCGATGCCGGCACCGGCGATGGCGTGCGTCGCGCCGGCTTCCGTGGCGCGGCTGCCGGCAAGACCGGCACCACCAACGACATGCGTGACGCCTGGTTCGTGGGCTGGACCCCCGACCTCGTCGCCGGCGTGTGGGTCGGGTACGACCGTGGCGGCAGCACCGGTCTCACCGGCGCCCGGGGTGCGCTGCCGATCTGGACGGCGTTCGTGCGCGCGACCGCCGGTGCCACCCCGGCGGCGGAGTTCCCGGTGCCGGCGGGCATCGTGTGGCGTGACGTCGACCCCACCACTGGCCTGCTGGCGACCCCCTCGTGTCCGTCGTCGAGCAAGGAGCCCTTTCTCGCCGGCAGCGAGCCACCGCCCGCCTGCGATCGCCATCGACCGACGTGGGCCGCCGTCACCGACGAGGTCCAGGAGACGGCACGCGAAACGGGGCGCGCCGTCGAATCGACGGGTCGTTCCATCGGCCGCTTCTTCCGCGAGCTGTTCGACTAGACGGTACGCCGGCGTTGACAGCGGCCACCGGTCCGAACGATCACGGGGCCGGATGGGACGTCGATCACGGGAGAAGGGCGAACGCCGGCGCGTCGTGGAGACGCCGGCGCCGCGTGACCGCGAGGAATCGCGGACGCCTCGGGTGCCACGGACGCCGCGCGCGCCGATCCCCCACTGGGTCGCGATGGCGACCATCGGCCTCGTCGCGCTGGCATTCCGCACGGCGCTCCTGGTGCAGGTGGCGGGCACGCCGTACGCCGAGGTCACCAACGTCGACAGCAGCTCGTACCACGCGTGGGCGCTCGAGATCGTGAACGGCAGCTGGATGCCGACGCGGATGTTCTACCAGTCGCCGTTCTACGCCTGGTTCCTCGCCGGCATCTACGAGGTCTTCGGCACCGGCCCGTGGGCGCCGCGCGTCATCCAGATACTGTTCGGCGCAGCGAGCCCGGTGCTGCTCTACGCCATCGGCGCCATGCTGTTCTCGCGGCGGGTGGGATGGATCGCCGGACTGGCGCTGGCCCTCTACGGGCCGATCGTCCTCGAGGAGATCACGCTCAGCAAGACGTCGCCGCTCGTCTTCACGGCACTGGCCGCGTTCGCGGCGTGGGTACGGTGGGCACCGAGGGCCCGCCCGGTGGGGCTCGGTATCGCCGGATTGCTCTTCGGCGTCACCATCGTCGGCGTCGCGCAGTGGTTGCTGCCGTTCGCGGTGCTCGCGGTCGTGACGTGGTTCGTCATCGGGGGACCGACGCCCCGGCGCGCGCTCGCCGTCGCGGTCTTCGTCACGGCGGCGCTCGTGCCGCTCGTGCCGGTGGTGGCGTGGAACAGCGCGCACGGCGGCGGGCTGGTGCTGACGAGCGGCGGCTCGGGGCTGAACCTGTACTCGGGCAACAACCCGCGCGCGACGGGGCTGCCCGCCGCGCCGTCCGGCGTGCGCGACACGCCGGAGTACGAGGAGGAGGACTCGCGGCGCGTCGCCGAAGCCGCAGTCGGACATCCGCTGCTGCCGGCCGGGGTCGAACGCTACTGGAGCGGGCAGGCGACGGCCTTCGTGCGCGACAATCCCGGCGACTTCGTGACCCTGCTCGGGCGCAAGACGCAGGTGCTGTGGAACGCCTACGAGATCCCCGACAACTACCACTACACGTTCGTGCGAACGCATTTCCTGCCATTGCTCTGGCTCGGCCTGACGTTCGCGATCGTGGCGCCGCTGTCGCTCGTCGGGCTGCCGATGGCGGCGCGGCGCGGTCGTGCCGTGTGGGGGCTCTACGCCGTCACGCTCGGCTATCTGGTGACGCCGCTCATCTACTACGTGCGGGCCCGGTACCGTCTGCCCGCGATCCCGTTCCTCATGGTGTTCGGCGCCGTCGCCATCGACCACCTGATCGGGGTGGCGACCGCGCGGCGATGGGGAGTTCTGGCCGGGTGGTGCGCGGCGCTCGCTGTCGCCGGGGTGTTCGTCAACCGCACGTACTGCGAGCCGGCGCACCATGGCATGTCGTCGCTCTGCCTCGGCTCTGACGTATGGTTCGACCTCGAGTGGAAGCGACTGGCGTCGTTCTACCAGAAGCAGGGTGACACCGAGCGCGAGCAGGGCTACGTCGAACGCGCGCTCGAGTGCACGGTGCCGCGCCAGCAGGGGGACACCTATCTCTGGATCGCCTGGCTCGAGTCGCGCAACGCCAAACGGCTGCTGGGCCAGGGCGACGCCGCGGGGGCCGATGCACGCTTCCGTCGCGCCGAGCGCTTCTTCCGCTCGACGATCGGGCTGCGCCATCGCGTCGCGTTCACGCACGGCCAGCTGGCGCAGCTCTATGGGACGATGCACATGCCGGGTCCAGCCGCGGCGTCGTGGGAAGCCGCACGCGCGGCGGGGTCTGGCGACCGCACGACGCTGGTCGGGCTCGGAACCAGCTACGCCGCGCTCGGCCGCTGTGCGGACGCGACCGATGTGCTGGCGAAGGCCGACCAGGCGCAGGGGCTGACGACGCAATCCGACGAGACGGCACGCATCCTCGCAGGGTGCGCGGCACCTGCGTCGCCGTGATCTACGGCTCGATCGGTAGCCCCGCCTCCGTCCATGCCCGCCAGCCACCGTCCATCGACAGCACGTTCGCGTAGCCCATCTGCTGGAGCGTGTCGGCGGCGAGGGCCGAGCGGTAGCCGCCGCCGCAGTAGAGGACGAGCTGGGTGGCGGGATCGGGGACGACGCCCTCGATGTCGCGCTCGATGATGCCCTTGCCGAGGTGGAGGGCGCCGGGGATGTGGCCGCGGCGCCATTCGTCCTGCTCGCGGACGTCGAGCAGGACGAAGGCATCGCCGGCGGCGCGCATGCGCTGCAGGTCGGCGATGGTGATCTCACGGACGCGGGCGCGGGCGGCGTCCACGAGCCGGACGAAACCGGGGGCATGCTTCATGCGGATCGCGTAGCATGCTTCCCGCTTCGGGGAACATCCGCTAGAGACGGAGCCATGGACGCCGCCGCGCGCCGCGCGGGAGTGCTGCTTGCCCGCGTCTTCGAGCCCACCGGGCTGCCCGTGACGTTCCGGCTCTGGGACGGCTCGTCGGTGCACGTGCATGGCGAGGCGCCGTTCGTGCTGACGTTCCGATCGCGGAAGGTGTTTCGCCGCCTGCTGCTGCGACCGACGCCGCTGCGCTTCGGCGAAGCCTTCATCGACGGCGACATCGACATCGACGGTGACATCTTCGCCGCCATGGAGATCGGACAACGGCTGGAGTCGACCCGTCCGTCGCTCGGAGTGCGGATGGCGGCGTTGCTGGAGTTGGTGCGGCCGTAGGAGCTTGACGGTATCCGCAGCGGTGGGTCATATCGACCTCCGCGCTGGAGGCGCGACACATGGCACCGAACGAGCTGCTGAAGGAATTCTACTTGGTTCGCATGGCCGCCGGGGACGACCCGATGGAGCCGCGAATCCTGGGCACCATTCTCGACGCCCTGGCCGAACGCTGCAGTTTCGATGCCGGTGCAACCATATTCCGAGAAGGCGAGACGGCGGATGCCATGTACGTCGTCGAAATCGGGACGGTCGAGGTGTTTCGTACGGACGCCGATCCCGCCGACGGCGACACCGGCATTGCCACGCTCGGTCCCGGTGAAGAATTCGGCGAGATGGCATTTTTCGACGAGGGACCGCGGTCGGCGACGGCCAAGGCGGGAACCGAGTGCTCGATCCTGCGGGTCCCCTACGCCAGTCTCCGCGAGGAGCTGCGGAAACGACCGAGTATCGCGGCGCTCCTCTATCGGAATGCCGCCGCGTTCATGGCAAGGCGTCTTCGAGAGACGTCGCGGGACCTCGCGATGGCCAGTGGGCGCATTCGGGCTCATTGACGTCATCACAACTTGCCGTCTTTGACTCCGACCCACGAGCTTTGCTACCTGGCTCGCGATGCCAACCACGCTCGTGGTGCTTCTTGCATGGGGACTTGCCATGGTTCCCGTTCGTGCGGTGGGCGCCGCTGAGCCGGCGATCGTCGGGCAATATGTCGGGCCCGGGTCGTGCGCCGCGCAAAACTGCCACGGCAGCATCCGACCAGGAATCAATAGCAAGACGACCGCCCTGCAGAACGAGTATGTCACGTGGCACAATGGCGACCGCCACGCGAAGGCGTACGACGTACTGAAGGAGCCCCGGTCGATAGCCATCGCACGGCGTCTCGGCATGCCCGCGGCGCCATCGGCATCGCCCAAGTGTCTCGATTGCCACACGACGAACGTCCCCAAGGAAGTACGCGGCGCCAAGTTCGGCATCGAAGATGGGGTGACCTGCGAATCGTGTCACGGCCCGGCAGGCGGATGGCTCGCACGGCACACGCAGGAGAGATGGACGGCAGCGCGGCCGAACGCAGTCGACCGGCTGGGGCTGGTGGATACGACCCGACCGGAGGTGGCGGCGCGGGCGTGCATGGGCTGTCACTATGGCAACGCCGAGAAGGTCGTCGACCACGCGATGCTCGCCGCTGGTCATCCGCCCCTCGTGTTCGAGCTCGATACGTTCGGAGCCAACATGGAGGTGCATTGGAAGCGCCACGCAGGCAACGAGGCATGGTTCAGAGGCGGCGCATGGGCGGCGGGGCAGGCGGTGGCGTTGCGGGAGGCGGCGGCGCAGCTCGGTCGCCAACGCAGTGCGACGGGGTGGCCAGAGTTCTCGCGCTACGATTGCTACGCCTGCCACCACGACATCGGCCGCGATCGCGAGGGCAACTGGACGGTGCGGGGGACAGGTGGAATCCCACAGGTCGACGGCTCTCGCTGGTCCGGTGTGCCGGTGCTGGCGGGTGTCGTCGCCCCGACACAGGACCGCCAGGTGCGCGAGGCCATCGCGCGTCTCGAGATGCTGGTGGCCGAAGGGCAGGGGGCGGAGGCCGCGCCGGCAGCGTCAGACGCATCGGTGTTGGCAGAGTCCGTCCTGCGAGAAACGCGTGCGGGTGCCCTCGACCGCAAGGAGATCGAATCGGTACTGGCAACGCTGACGTCCCCGGTGTCCGGAACGCCGACGTTTCGCGACGCGCAGCAGAAGGCGTGGGGAATCGATGCCATGGTAGCGGCACGTGCCGCAGCGAATGGCTCCCCGGCCGACGCACGCGTGGGGGAGGCCATTGCCCGTATGTTCGCCGGTCTCGAGACCGCGCGGGGATACGATCCGGCACGGTTCCGGAAAGACGTGGCCGGCGTGCGCACCGCCTTGGGGAGGCTCTAGGCTTTCCGGAGTGGCGCCCCTGCGCTAGAGGCTGGAACATGGAAGCCAACGGAAGGCGTTGGCCGTGATCCCTGACGTCGTCGTGGTCGGCGGCGGTCCGGCGGGAAGCACCGTCGCGTGGAGGCTGGCCCGTGCCGGTGGACGGGTGCTGCTCCTGGATGCGGCGCGGTTTCCTCGCGTGAAGCTGTGTGCCGGCTGGGTCACGCGGAAGGCTCTCGCCGATCTCGAGCTCACCCAGGAAGCCTATCCCCATACCCTGCAGGCGTTTCGTACGGTGTCCGTCGACATCGATGGCTCGACGTACGCCAGCGCGTGGCCCCGCGTGGCGAGCTACGGCATCGTCCGCGAGCAGTTCGACACCTATCTCCTGCAGCGCGCTGCCGTAGCCGGCGCGGTGGTGCAGGAGAACACTCGCGTGCGCGCCGTGCGCCCAGCCGGTCGCGGCTACGAGCTCGACACGAGTGGAGGGCGGATATCCGCGCCGCTCGTCATCGGCGCCGGTGGGCATGGGTGCCCGGTCGCACGCGCGCTCGGCAACGTGCGCCCCGACGAGAGCGTGATCGTCACGCAGGAGAGCGAGACGCGTGTCGGTGCTGAACGCCTGCGTGCGCTCACCCCGAGTTACGGCACCCCTGAGCTGTTCGCTGAGCCCGATTTCCATGGCTACGGATGGTACTTCACGAAAGGTGACTTCTTGAACGTCGGTGTGGGTGCGCAGGGAGGGCTCCGGATCGCCGACCGCATGGCCCGCTTGCTCGACCGTCTGCGTGCCATGGGTCGTCTGCCCATCGAGTCCCTGCTGACGTCATTCAAAGGGCACGCGTACAGCGTGCGACGAAGCCGTCCGCGGCAGGTCGCTGGCCGTGACTTCCTGCTCGTCGGGGACGGGGCGGGAATGGCCCGGGACCTTTCCGGCGAGGGTATCGGGCCGGCCGTTCGGAGCGCGTGCCTCGCCGCCGACGCGGTGGCGAGCGGCCGCCTCGATGGCTATCCCGCGCAGCTCGATGCGGCGTTCGGCAGTCCATCGGCGATCGTCGGATCGCTGGCGACCTGGCTGCCCGACCGGATCCTCGTCGGGGCTGCACGTCTGGCCTGCGTCACGCCATGGACTCGGCGAAAGTGGCTGCTCGAAGGCGCGTTCGGCATCGGGTGACACATGCCACTTCTCAAGACCAAACGATGGGATCGGCGGTCCATCCAATATCACTACGACGTCTCGAACGAGTTCTACGCCTGCTTCCTCGACCCACGCATGGTCTACACGTGCGCCTACTACCGCCATCCGGACGGCGAGCTCGCCGAGGCGCAGGAAGACAAGCTGGACCTCATTTGTCGGAAGCTCAGGCTGCAACCAGGGGAGCGATTGCTCGATATCGGTTGCGGGTGGGGCAGCCTCGTCATGTGGGCTGCCGAGCGCTACGGAGTGGAGGCCCGCGGTGTCACTCTATCGCGTGCGCAGGCGACGTGGGCGCAGGAGGCGATTCGTCGGGCCGGACTTTCGCACGTCGCGCGGGTGGAGGAGCTCGACTACCGCGATCTCTCGTCGGATGTCCGTTTCGACAAGATCGCAGCAGTTGGCGTCGTCGAGCATCTCCGCATCGACGGCACTCCCGCGTATCTGCGGCGGGTCCACGATCTCCTGCGGCCGGGTGGTCTCTTCCTCAACCACGGCATCACTCGTGACAAGCACTGGCGACCCACGAGCCTGACCGAGTTCCTGAATCGCCACGTCTTCCCGAACGCCGAACAAGACGACGTGAGCCACTTCCTGGATTCCGTCGAGCGGGCGCGCTTCGAGATCGTCGACGTGGAGAACCTGCGTGCGCACTACGCCCGGACCACGCACCAGTGGGTGGAGCGATTGCAGGCGAACGCGATTCGCGCGCGCGAGGTGGTGGACGAACGTACGTATCGCATCTGGGTCGCCTATCTGGCGTCGGCGTCAGTGGCCTTCTCCAGCGGATCCATTGGGCTCTATCAGACCGTCGTCCGACGGCCCGATCCGACGGAGGCGGCCCGACCGACGACTCGCGAGGATATCTATGTCCCGCGCGTCGTCGAAGGCGAGCGTACGGTAGGGGTGGGACGCCGTCGATGATGGCGGTGGTCAGGCGTGGTGGCGGTGAGTAACCGCGAATGCCACGCCGCCCACGATGCCGCCGATCAGCGTTGCCGTGACGTCGTTCCAGAACATGCACGTCCCGCCACATCCCGGGGTGGCGAGATTGACGAGGCTCAGCGGGAACATGAGCAGGAATCCGCAGAGCGGCCCGCGAACGTACCAGGCGCGCGGCCACACCGAGATGCCGACGACGAGCCCGATGAGCAGCCGCATGAGGTACCAGGCCCAGACGGCGATGTCGCCGCGGATGCCGAGCACGTTGAACTTGTAGGGGATCGGTCCGTGGACGAGGACGGGCAGCCATCCGACCCCGATCCCGACCAGCACACAGATCATCGGGTAGGGCAGGCGCGCACGGTCAGCGGAGTCCATGGTCCTTCATTTTCTTCTGCAACGCCACGCGCGAGATCCCGAGCGCGCGGGCACTCTGCGAAACGTTGCCGCCGTGCTCGGCAAGCACCTGGTCGATGAACCGAGCCTCGAACCCGGTGCGCGCGTCGCGAAGGTCGGAGCGGCTCGGCACGTCGACGGGCGATGGCGCGCGCTCGCGTGGCACGGCGAGCTTCGACGACAGGTGGCGAACGGCGATCGGTTCGCCGGCCGTGGCGAGAGCGACGGCGCGTTCGATCTCATTGCGAAGCTCTCGGACATTTCCCGGCCAGTCGAAATGCGAGAGCAGTTCCCAGGCCTCGGGCTCGATGCCGGGGATTGCTTTGCCGTGTCGCCCGACGGCATCGGCCAAGAATCGCTCCACGAGGAGCGGAATGTCCGTGGTCCGCTCGCGGAGTGGAGGGATGTGAATCGGGAAGGCCCCGAGTCGGTAGTACAGATCGTCCCGGAAGCGCCGCGCCTTCACCTCCTGCAGCAGATCGCGGTTCGTGGCGGAGATCACGCGCACGTCGACGCGACGTGCGCGTCGCTCGCCCAGCGGCGTCACCTCGCCCTCTTGAAGGACTCGAAGGAGCTTGGCCTGCATGGCCGGCGTCATCTCGCCAACCTCGTCGAGCAGGAGGGTTCCGCCGGAGGCCGCTTCGAACAGGCCGGCTCGGTCGTGGGTGGCGCCGGTGAACGCGCCGCGCCGATGGCCGAAGAGCTCGCTCTCGAGTAGAGACTCCGGCACCGCTGCGCAGTTCACGGCAACGAACGGTTCGTCGGCGCGGGCAGATGCTTTGTGGATGCCCTGTGCGACCAGCTCCTTGCCGGTGCCCGTTTCACCCTCGATGAGCACCGTGATGGGCGATGTCGCAGCAGCGTCCATGAGGCGGAACACGTCGGCCATGCTGGCGGCGGATCCGACCATTCCCCCGAACCGGTCCCGTCGTTCGAGGTCGCGTCGGAGGGCGCCGACCTTTGCCTCGAGGCGTGCGGCCGAGCCCTTCATGTCCGCCCAGAGGCGCGCGTTCTCGAGTGCAATCGCCACGCTGCCGCTCAATGCCGTGAGGAGATCGAGATCATCCTGGGTGAAGGCAGGACGGTCGACCGGATTGACGACTTCGAGGACACCGATCACGCCGTGCCGGGTCACGAGCGGTGCCGACAACAGGCAGCGCGTGGTGAGCCCGGTGTGACGATCGATGTCGGCATAGAAGCGTGGATCGTCGCGGACGTCGTCGATGCGTTGCGGCTGCCCCGTGCTCAGCACCGCCCCGGCGATGCCCTGATCGGCGGGGAAACGGAGGCCCGCCAACCGATCGGCCACGTCGGGGTCCTCCTCGTCGACGTAGGGGAAGTAGAGCTCACCACAGCCGTCATCGAGGAGCAGCAGGGCCGCGCCTTCAGCGGCGAGAACGTCGCGGCATCGTCCCATCACCAGGGGGACCAGGTCTTCCAGCTCGAGCCGGGCGGCGAAGGCGCAGCCGAGCTCGTACAGCAACGCGAACCGCGAGGTCGCTTCGGCCACGGTATTGGATCTTAGTCGATGGGAATGAAAGGATGCAATGCTGGCGTGCCCTTGAAAAGCGGTCCAGTGGTCGCCTAGGGTCCAGCATGCGTCTCGACGGGGAACGAGCCGAGCTTCTGTACGCCGTGACACGGAATCTCGCCACGTTCCATGACGTCGATGGGCTCGTACAATTCGCCACCCGCCGCCTTCGCGAGATTTTCGAGGCTGACGGCTGCGCGATCCTGCTGCTCGACGCCGGACGGCGCGAGTTTCGGTTTCCCGTCGCGAGCCAACGTGAAGGGACGGCGTCCGCGACCGCGGAGCTCATCGAGGTGCGGTTCCCGGCGGAGCGAGGCATCGCCGGGGCGGTGCTCGCGAATGGCGACGCGTTGCTGGTCGCGGACGCTCAGGCCGATTCGCGGTTCTACGCGGACGTCGACCATACCACCGGGCTGACGACGCGAACGGTCCTGGCGGCGCCGCTGCCCTCCGCGGCGGGCGCGATCGGTGTGATCGAGGTCGTCAATCCTGCGATGGCCGACCTGGGTCCTCAGGACCTCGCCTTTCTCAATGCCCTGGCGAGCGACATTGCCGTGGCGTACGAGAAGGCGAACCTGTACGCGCGACTGGATCATGAGGTGGGCGCCATACGTCGGCTGGGCCGTCAGGCGGGCCTATCCCTGGTGGTGATCGGGATGGCCCTCGTCGGGGCGGTGGCACTGGCCGTGGCTGCGAGGGCGCTTCCCTGGTGGACGATCTTCGAGCGCCCCTCACTATTCGCTGGATTGTTCGTTGCCGGCACCGGCGCCCTGCTCGTGCGGCGAGCGCGATCCATCGGGGAACCCATCATTCGTTGATCGCGACGGCGCGCATGTTGGCGCGGGTTTCCCCTCCTTGCCGCTGCAGGGCCGCTTGGTCGACGAAGGCTTCGATGAGCTGGGCGTCGGCGAATCCGGGCAGGCGACGGATGGTGTCGTCGACCTTCCGCGCGGCGGCACGTCCGGCTTGGCCTCCGAAGAGGTGGGTCGCCAGGAAGGTCACCTCGCTATCGGGTTGCACGCCAGTGCCGACGGGTGCCCAGAAGCGGTCGATGAGAAAACGGGTCATGCGTCGCGCCGCCGGCGAGGCGAGTCGTCGCTCGGCATGCCCGTAGTAGAAGGCGAAGTGGCGGGCCTCGTCTCGCATGATGCGCGACAGCAACTCGGTCAGGACGGGGTGGTCTGCGATCTCGGTGAGGCGCTGATATCCCGTCAGGGTCGTGAGCTCGTTGATGGCGCCCCATGCCATGTGGACGGCGACGAAGTCTGGCCACGCTTGCGCGACGAGCCGGATGGCCGATTCCTCGATGCGGGCGGCGAGCGGGAGGCGGGACCGCCGCCGCACGACCGTCGACTGGCCTGCGGCTTCCAGGAACCGGGCGAGGGCACGGCCGTGGAAGGTCTCCTCGTAGAACCAGCACGCCAGGAAGGTGGCGACGTCCGGGTCGTCGATGGCCCGGGTGGAGAGCAAGGACCGCACATAGATCATGGTGTGGATTTCGATGTCCTGCATGTACCGCAGCGTCCGTATCGTCTCCGGACTCAATGGGTACCGGGGGACGTCGTCCCAGGCTATTCCGCTGACGTCGACCGCCCGCGAGCGGCTGCTGTAGGTGTCGATTCCGAGGTCCGTCATCACCCTCTCCTACGAGGCTGCGCACCCTTTGGATTGCCCTGCGTCGGTCGATCCCAAGAATTCTTGCCGTCTGCGACCTTCACGGCCCTACCACTTCGCGGGTAGGCGGAGCAACGCATGCGCGCGATCATGCGTTGCCTACGGTGCTCGTGCCGCCCAGCCGGGCTCCCGCCGTCACGGTCGTCCGGGCGAGTCGCAGCGCCTGCTCCATCTCGCCGGGTTCGATCAGTCCCTTGTCTCGCAGGATGTACTCGAGAACGAGGACCGTGAGCGAGGTTTCGGTCACGAGGCCCGTGAACCCTGGTGCAAAGGAGTTGAGGCGCTGGAGGTCGGGTTCGAGCCGGGCCATCAGGACGGCGATGCCCTCTTCGAGTACCTGGGTCGGCGTGTCGGTCTCGTCACACGGCGGCAAATCCGTGGATGGACGAGCCTGCGGTCGTAGGCGACGACGAACGCAGCCGACGAGGTAGCCCGTGCCGAGCATCGCCAGAGGGAGCGTGAAGATGTCGAGGTGTTCGAGCATTGTGACCTCCTGCCCTCGATGAGCAACTCGAGTGCCACTGCCTCCCGACGATCTGGCACGCATCGATGGGGGCGTGGTGCATCGCGCGCCTAGCAGTCGAACGGGGACTGCAAAGTATCCACCGCTCCACGTGCGTCCCGTGCACGTCGAGCACGCGCGTCGCAATCGACGAATCGCGAGGCTCTCGGCGTGGAGGAGCGCGATCTCATACATCAGACGGGAGGGGGCGAAGGTCTCGAGAGTCGCGATTCGCTCTCCTGCACCGCGGCGGCGAGGCGAAGCGCGCATACGTAGCCGAGGCGTCCCTGTATCCCTGCCAGTCGTACCGTCATTGCCGCGCGTTCGAGGAATGCGCCTGCCCGTGCTGGCATGCCGCGAACCAGCGCGAGACGAGCGCGGCGTACCCTGCGGAGGAATCGTGGCGGAAGGACATCGCCCCGGCACGCCGCCACGTCCACGCCGCAGGGGAGGACCGCGTCTGGGGAGCAGTGGTCGTCGGTGGGTACGGGGATCGTCGCGAGGGACGGACCGAGCAGGTGCGCATACGTCGCCTGCTCGAAGCTGCCGGCGCATCCGTCCTGGTCGCATCGGTTCGAACGCCGGCATTCCGCTCCCTGGTCGAAGACGAAATCCGCGTTTCCCCGCACCACGATACCGACGACGTCGAGCGAATCGGCGGCGATCACCGGCGATCCGCTGTTGCCGCCGTAGGTGTCGAGATCGACCTCGAAGAACGTGGAGTCGAGCGCACGTACGCGCGCTCCCGCGACGACTTTGAGTGGGAGCGTGCTCGGATACCCCAGAGCAAGCACCAGGGTGTCCACGGCCACCGTGCCGGATGTGCGCACCGCGAGCGGCGACCGACCTTCGGCAGGCCGATCGAGTCGAACGACGGCGAAGTCGGCCCCAGTGACCGGATCGAGGACGCGTGCCGTGACGTTGGTGCAGTGGAACGTCTCGAGGTCGACGGTCGTCGCCACCGCGTTCGCGTCGCGTATGGCGAAGCCGAAGACGAACGCGGTCGCTGCGCAGGTCTCCGCAGCGATGCAATGACCGGCGGTCGCCATGAGATCGGGCGCGACGAGAAAGCCCGTGCAGAATCCAGCCGTCGACTGGTCGCGAAATGGCTCGTCGGGACAGAGCGGGTCCAGCGGGTGGTCATAGGGCTCGGTGAGCAGCGTACAGCGGGTGCCATCGGGGGAGCATCCGGTCAGGTTGGCGTGGTCGACGATGAGCGCGACGGCATTCGAAGCCATGCGCACCCCTGGATCGGTGATATCGGCGACCTCCTGCCGATCGTCATCACCGTAGATGATCTTCGGCTCGACGGCCGTGGCACCAGCGATGCGGGCCAGCATCACGACCGACGCAATGACGAGACGATGTGGGACACGCGAATCCGTCATGTGGGCTTCCTCGAGGGAAGGTCGGGGGGCCGAGACGCCCCCCGACCAGGTTGTTCAACCGCAGGAACCAGCGGACTGGCAGAATGCGACGACGTTGCGGACGCACTTCTTCCGGCAGCGCTTGCGACGCTTCCCGCGACGTGGGCAGCTCGCCTGACATGCGCCGACCTGTGCCGAACACGCGGTGCTGCACTGGCCCGGCGCTATCGGCAGCGGCGCGCCGGGAGCAGGTCCCCCCGGGGTCGGTCCACCGGGCCCGGGGTTCCCGATCGCGGGACACGGGTCGGGACCATTGGCGTCACCGCAGGTCGTGCCGAGGGGACAGCAATGTGTGCCGCAATCCGTGGGATTGGAGCTGCGGCAGCATCCACCGGTAGGTGCGCAGACGGGAAACTCGCCCCCGCAGCAGCCGTCGTTGCCGCCCTGCGCGCACGGTATTTCGCAGCCGCCCGGATCGGGACCCCCGCCACCCACGACGAACGGGTCGTCGAACGCGACGTAGTCGGTGATGCCGTTGCCGAACTCGGTGACGAGCATCGTCACGCGGTAGCTACCGGGCGGTGGCTCCTGGAAGCCGATGGTTCCACTCGAGATGTTGAAGAAGAAGGAGCTGCCGTCGAGCTCGCCCAGGCGATGGGACGCCGTGCGGTAGCCGAAGATGTTCCCCCCGCCGTAGGGGCTGTCGGTCAGCCAGAGCTCGAGATCGAGGGTCCCGGATCTGCCGCCGCTGCGATAGTTGCGCACGCGCTCAGCGGTGAGGAGGATCGTGGCACCGGATCGATCATACGACACGCTGCCCTCGAGGCAGATGTCGCAGTCCGGTCGATCGCCCTTCTCGATGCGCTGAATGATCGTCGTGCCATGGGCGGTGCCGGCGAACTTCTGCTGGGCATCGTTCGTGGCGGCCGCTCGATGGGCGGTCGCCAGCAGCAACGCGCCGACGAAAAGACGAGCGAGTCGCGTCGAGCGCCCGCGGCGATGGTCCGTCGAATGGTTCATGTGCCCTCCTGGGTGCATGGGTGGTGTCTGGGAGGAGGGGGAGAGCAACGGGCGTGCCCGCGGGAGCGCCGTGATCGGGCACGAGAAAGCAGGGAAACCGGACGATCGGGGCGGAACGATCGTGGCGGCGGAGTTGGCAGTGCCAAGTGGAGGCTGCGGAAGAATGAACGGGTCGGGGGAGCCGGACGTCCGTGGCGCATGAGGCGGCGCTTCGACAGAGGTAGCCTGCAAGTCGTCGGGCTTCCAAGTCACCGGCGTACGGTTGCGTCGACCCTGACGAGCATGCGATCCACCGAGCGAGTATCGTCGTCCGGCCCGCATGAGCGACATCTTCCTCAGCTACGCGACCGAGGACCGCCCGAAGCTCAGGCCCTTCGTGGCGGCGTTGGAGGCACGTGACTGGTCCGTCTGGTGGGATCGGACGATCCCACCAGGGCAGGCGTTCGATCGCGTGATCGAGAAGGCGCTGGACGGCGCACGCTGCGTAGTGGTCCTGTGGTCGTCGTCATCGGTGCAGTCGGACTGGGTGAAGACGGAGGCCGCCGAGGCCGCCAAGCGTGGGATTCTCGTCCCGGTGCTCATCGACGACGTCATGATCCCGCTGGAATTCCGTCGAATCCAGGCGGCGCGCCTGGTCGGGTGGACCGGTACCGAGACACACGAGTTCCGGGAGCTGATGAAGGCGGTCGGCACGATACTCGGGGACGCTGGCGTCGAGTCGCGACGGGGTCCTGGGCCGGATGGCGAGCCGAAGGCGGCAGACCTGCCGGAGCGCGCACCGTCGGGGCCTACGCGCTACCGGTGGCTATCCTGGGCGATCGGCGGCGCCATCACGATCGCGCTCGTCGTCGCCGTCCTGGTCGCCGTATCCCGGCGGCCGTCGACCGTCATCGGCGTGATGGAGATCAAGCCAGGCAAGGGAGTGGATGTGGGCCTCTGCGATTTCACCCGGGACGGTCTCAACACGGTCATGAACCGACTCAAGAAGGTTCAGGTCTTCTCCAAGCAGAAGATCGATTTCGTCCGGGAGAAGCGGGGGCTCAGCGAGTTCGAGGCGGCGGAGCAGCTCGGGATCGGAACCATGTTGTCGGGATCGCTCGTCATGAAGGGGCAGTCGCTGGTCCTCGAAGTCGAAGCCGTCGATGTCGGAACCGGCATGCTCGTCCATAGCGAGACCGTGCGGGGCGACGAGGCCCGCCTCGTCGACATGCAGAATGAGACCGCGCTCGCCGTTCTCTCGGCTCTGCAGGTCGAGGTCAGCCCCGACGAGGTCGAGCGAATGAAGGTGAGCCGGGCGAACGATCAGATCGATACCTATCGTCTCCTGACGCAGACGATGGGTGGTTACGTCGATGAAGAGCCGGCGGCTTCGCCGCAGGAGAATCGGGAGCCGCATTCGTGGCTTCCCGCCGTCGTCTCGGTAGCCAATGCGGACGACAAGTCCGACGTGCTCGACCTGCTCGAACGCTATCGTCGCGCCCTGGAGCAGAAGGACATGAAGGGCGTCGATGCCGCGTACGTGACCATCAGTGATGGCATGCGAGGAGCCCTCGAGCGGTTCTTCACCGACGCCAGCGACGTCAAGATCCTCTTCTCGGACTTTGACATCGAAGTGAACGGCGATGCGGCACTGGCGACGTTCACGCGGGTCGACGACTTCATGGACGCGCGGACGGGGCAACGGGTGCGCTTCGAGATCCGCGTGAGTAGCCTGCTGGCGAAGCAATCGGACGGGTGGCGGATACGGGGGCTCAAGAAGCCGTCGTAGCGCCGTCTCGTCCAACGGATGGTCCCGATCGCGTTGGCCCTCCGAGCATCCGTGTCGCTCTCATCGCGACGTCGGCGGTCCATACTGCCGTCGCACGTCGGAGTCGTTCCGAACGTCCGGGACCGTGTACGGCCGATCCCCACGCATGAACAGCCGCCGCTGCTCCTCGCTCGTGAATGGCCGCGCGCCGACGCGCCCGAACACCGCGATCTGGTTGCCCGCCTCGTCCACCGCCCGGTCACGATCGAGACCCTTCGACAGCGCGACGGCTGGACCGCGCGTGGGATAGGTCGCGATGAGGCCGTGTCCCGGAAGGTCGGGGCGCGGGCGCGGGCTGAATCCCGTGTAGCCCGGGGTCTCGGGCGACATGAGCTGCACGACCCGCAGCCCGTTCTTGCCGTCGGCGAGATACGCAAAGAGACTGGCATTCGTCATGCCGACCTTGACCGCGCGCGTGTCGTTGATCGTTCCATCGGCATCGTACACCTGGTCGATTGCCGGATGCTCCGGCCGTTCGACGTCGACGATGACGAGCCCCTGCGCACCCCCGGCCACGTACGCGTACGTGCGCGCCACGTAGACGTCCCGCGCGTCGGCGATGGGCACCGAGGCCACTAGGCGCGGCTGCGACGGGTCGAGAATGTCGACCACCTGCAGCCCGCCCGCATCGGCGACGAAGGCGTAGCGGAACTGCACGGCGACGGTCCGCGCGTCGTGCAGCGCGGGTGCACCCAGCTCCGCCACGAGTCGTGGGTTGAGCGGCTCGTCGATGTCCACGACGACCAGACCGCGCGGCGTGCAGACGTAGAGATAGTGGCCGGCGATGGCGCCGTTCGACGAGCCATTCAAGAGGCCACTCGGATTCCAGGCCGTCGAGCCGTCGGACAGGACTGCGCGCTCGAGGAAGTTGTTGTTCGGGTCCCCATCGAGCAGCGTGGCTGCGCCGGTGAGGATCAATCCCTGCTCGCGGTCGAGTACGTACAGGAAGCCGTAGAGCGGGTGGATGCACTGTTCCTGGTTCTCGTCCACCCGCGCGCGGGTGGGATCGACCGCCACCGTGGTGGGAGACACGACGGCGGCTGCGTCGGGGGTGCGCAGATAGAGTCGCTGTCCCAGCGGCGAGATCACCGAGGTGGTGATGCGCTCCGCATTCTTCTTGTTGTCGATGTCGGCGACGTCGTAGACGCGCAGACCGCCTGCACCGTTGGCGCTGTACAGGTACTCGCCTCGGAGCTGCACCGACTGTACGCGCTCCTCGGCCCAGGGCAGGCTCAGGATGTCGTTGCCGGGGTGCTCGTACATGAGCGAGCCCCGCAGAATGCTGCCGCGGGCGACGTGTTCGCGATAGCGATCGGGGTAAGCGAGCGCATGCAGGTGACTGCCGATCACGGCCTGAGGCTCTTCCGCTTCGGTGACGATCACGGCTTCGAGGCCATGGTCCTCCTCCGCCACCCACACGTAGCGCCCGAGGAAATTGACGAAGTTCGTGCCGTAGAGCAGGACCTGCGCCATCCAGGCGTTGTTGTCGCCGCGTTCCGCAGGATGGCAGTCCACGCACGCCTTGGTGCCGTCGCTGCCGCGGACCGCGTGTGGGTAGTGTGGGTTGAACGCCTGGCCCGCGAACCCTTCGCTCGAGACCGTCTGCTGTTGCGAGTAGAGCCATTCGCGATTCAGGTTCTGCGACCCCACCAGCACCGCGCTCGACGAGCGTACCGGCACGATACGGTTGCGCTTGGCCGACGCGTCGCGGCCGAGCATGAAGACGTCGTCGCGGAGCACCTGGTAGTTGTAGGCCGTCCAGTTCCGGGTGAAGTCGCCTTCGTTGTGCAGTGCGGGGCGGCGTGCGTTCGCCTTCATCGGCAGGTGGCAGCCGAAGCAGCTCGTCATCCACGCGGTGTGGCAGGTGTAGCAGGCCATGTCGTCGTCGCGATGCGCCAGCGTGTCGCTGGGGTGACCGGTGGGCGTGGGGGCCGGCGTGCCCCAGATCGGTGCATCCTCGCGGCCTGCACGGACGTCCGGCGCGTTGGCTGGCACGGCCCCCCACGTCGTCCCGTCGCGACGGATCGTCTTCGCGAGGCGTGCGAGCTCACTGAAGTGCCGGTTGCCGGGTGTGATGGTGTCCACCACCTGCACGACTTCCCAGGAGCGCGTGGGATCGACCATCGAGTGCTGCAGGACGCGGTCGCCGTCGAGCTCGAACAGCGGCCGTCCAGAGGGGGTCACCTTGACGGCGAGGTCGGTGCCGCCGGGCGGAGCGGCCGGTCCGGAGGTGCGGAGGGTCGCCCGGCCGCGTACGGAGCCGTGGCAATCGACGCACTCGATCTCGACGGCGTTGCGAACCTCGCCATAGAGGCGGCCGTCGCCGTGCATGTCCTGTTCGAAATGACAGTCCACGCAGTGCATGCCGCGCTCGAGATGGATGTCTTTCAGGTGCACGGGCACGCCGTCGCCGTGGTGCGGACGCCCCGCGACGGGGGTCGTGAGCGCCTCCTGCGTGTTCTCCGGTGTCACCTCGGGGACGATGGCCCCGCGAGCGTCGAGGAGATTGCCCTTGCGATCGTGCTTGAACACGGCGCGGAAGAGCCAGCCATGTCCGTGGAAGTCGGCGAGCTTGGTGAGGTGCAACTGCGGGTTGAGCTCCGAGGTGCGCTCGAGAAAGTCCGGACCGGCGACGACTCCGAGCTGGTTCGGCTGATCGGGATAGAGATCCGACCAGAGCCCGCGCACGGCCGTTGCTTCCGGGTTGCGGCTCAGGCTGTCCAGCTCCTGTTCGGGCGTGGGGTGTTGCTGAACGCGTGGAAACAGATGCTCCCCGTGCGTCTCGTTGTCCCACCACGTGTAGCCGAGGTAGGCGTTCGCGAACGACGTCCCCGGATGCACGTGACAGACGACGCACTGGCTCGACGGCACGCCGCGCGTGAAGACGTGGCGGATGGGGTGCCCGCGCTCGTTGCGGGGGATCGTCGGGTCGTCCGTCGCCGTCGTGCCGAGGTTGCCGTACTGGGCATAGGAGCCCGAGTGGAACGGATCTCGATCGTTCGCATAGACGACGTGGCAGGCGGTGCAGCCGCTGGATCGATAGTCGCCTGGGTGGTCGTTGGTGCCGAGGAACGACAGCAGCGGATCGAGCAGGCGGGTCCGCTGCAGTCCCTGGAACACCGGATCGGTGCGGTTGATGGTGCCGAGGCCACGGAAGCTCAGGCGATCGTCGCCGCGCTCGAAGACGCGGAGAATGTTGCCGGGCTGCGCCACCTCGAAGCGGGGCAGGGGATCGAGGAATCCGAGCACGCCGCGCCTGCGCTCGTCGGCGGTGGGCTGAGGAATCGTCTGGAGGCGCTGCGGCACGCCATCGGGCGAGTAGCTTTCACCGAACTGCGCCGTCTTCAGCGGGAAACCGCCGTTGTTGTAGAGCGCGGCCCCCCACAGCATGGCTCCGTGCGTCATCATGCTGTTGCGCACACGCGCCACCTCGGACGGGTGGCAGCCCGGCGTGCCGCAGGAGATGTCGGCGACGCGCAGGTCACCGGGATTCATGAAGCGTATGAACTCGGGGCTCTCGCGATTGAGCGCGGTATAGCTGCGCTCGGGGTTCGCCGACGACGGCCACTGCTCCGGATGGCGTGGGGCCACGTGCGCTCGTCGCTTGACCTCGTCGTAGGCGGGGGTCCCGCTCAGCATGTCGGGTGCGGCGGCCGCGTCCACGTTGCCGCCATGGCAATCGATGCAGCCCAGCGGCACGGTGCCGGACGGATGCATGGTCGGCTCGTCGGTGGCGGTGTGACAGGTGATGCAGCCGGCGCTCTTCGGCTCGATGCTCTCCATGGACTGGGTTTGCAGCAGCCCGGGCGGCGGCGGCGCGGCGAATGCCGAAACGACCACACCGAGGACGAGGATGAGGGTGCGATGGAGCATCAGAAGGTGAGGGTGAGCGATCCGAACCCCTGGAAGAGCGTGTCCGAGGTGTAGATCTTCCGGAAGCCGGCGAGGGGCGTGAGGCCGGCGGCGCCGGCGGTGACGATGATGTTGTCGAGGAGGAGCGGCCGGTATCTGAAGGCGAGGCTGTAGTCGACGCCGATGTCGTGTGGGATGTCCCGTTGGAGCAGCACGAGCTTGAGTGGGGCCGTTTCGGCGAAGCGCAGGTAGTTGACGTTGATCTCGAACGACAGCTTCGGCGTCAGTCGACCGAAGAGGCCGACGTTGTAGATGAAGATGCCCGGGTTGACGAAGTTGGCCTGGCCTTCGTCTTTGCTGCTGCGCAGCGTTGGAAGCAGGCTGAACCGGTTCACCAGGTTCACGTTCGTGCCGGTCAGCTTGATCCCTTGCCGTTGCCAGAAGCTGAAAGGGCCCCCCGCGAAGAAGGGGTTGTCGAAGATGGCATCGAACCCGCGCGCCGTGCCGTCGGTGGGGTCGTCGTCGCCCGACGCGAAGAAGAACGACCCCTTGAAGCGCAGCCAGTCGCGGTCATAGGCCAGCTCGAGCGCGAACATCTGGGCATTGATGTCGGTTTCCCGTCCGGCGATGAGGTTGCGATCGTCTCGTCCGACGGCCTGGAAGAACGCGTGCGAGACGTTGATGCGATCGATGTGGCCGTCGCCCGTCCAGCCCAGATATCCGACGTTGATCTCGTGCGGCACGGCGTCGCCGATGGCAGCGGGGCGGACCAGGAAGCCGTTCTCGTCGTAGTGCGTGCTCTCGCGGTCGCCGCTGTAGTGGAGACTGGCCTGGGCGAAGTAACCGGGGAACACGAAGTCCTGCCGCGTGACGTTGGCGAAGACCACGTCCTGATGGCGGTCGCGGAAGAGCGTGTTGAGGCCGCTGTTGGTGTCCTTGTCGAGCGGGCGGAGGTAGGCGACGTTCCACTGCGTGCGATTGGCGTCGTCGTTGCCCGACAGCTTCACGCCCGGGGGAAAGTCGGCGAAGACGAAGCCGCGGAAGTCGGTGATGATGGGCTGGATGCCCGCCCGTACGTTGACGACGTCGAAGTAGGGGCTGATCTCGGCGAGCTCGTAGTCGCCGAACAGCTCCTGGAAGGCGATGTGTCCATCGAAGCGCGTCGTCCCGCGGCGCGGATCGATGTTGACGACGCCATTCTCTTGCGCAGCCAGGTAGTTGACGTTGAATACCGGGGTGGCACGCAGCTCCCACTTCCGCGGCCGAAAGCCGGCGTTGCCGTTGAAGAGCTCGAACGACATCAGGATGTTCTCTTCGACGCTCAGGGATTCGCCCTTGCCGAAGAAGTCGAAGCTTCCGGCGCGTGCCGAGCTGACGTCGCTGGGGACAGGGAGGCGTCGACCCTCGATCAGGGTGTCGCTGCGGAGCGTGAAGTTGAAAAAGGTGTTTTGGCCCCAGATCGGATAGTCGCCCTTCAAGACGTTCTGCTTGTAGGGATCCCACCACCGGCCCTCGACCTGCGGCGCCTCGTGATCGGTCCCCGGATAGCGGTCGTAGCGTGGGAAGGCCATGCGCCAGCGATCGGGCAACGGGAAGGTCTCGTCGGGGGGAAACGCGTCGGGCGTGTCGTCGGCGCCGACGAAGCCGGGCGGGCGCTCGTCGTTGGGAATGGCCGGCCCCGGATCGACCGGTGCCGGCGGAACGGGCGGCGGCGGTTGTGGTTGCCGTCGCGGCGTCTCGGTGAAGTCCAGTGACACGGGTTGCGCTGCCACGGACGTGACACCGAGGCAGACAATCGTGAAGGCGAGTGCGGGGCCGAGCTTCGTAGCTAGCTCCAGAATTCGTGAGGCAAAGGCGTCGCGCACATAACAAATCTTGCGTGTGGGGTCTACATCCTCTACAGACTGCCGCGTGTGGAGGCGGCTACCGGCACTTCTGCTGGCGAGTGGGCTGGCGGCGCTCGTCGGTGCGACGCCGGGAGCGGCACGCACGCTCATGGCGGACGATGTCCAGCGCATCATCGGCCAGGCCGTGGCGGAGGCGAACGCCGTCGGGCTCCCGGTCAACATCGTGGTCGTCGATCGCGAGGGGCGGGTGCTGGGCACGCATACGATGCTGGGGGCGCGCGCCTTCACGCGTGTGCGCGGTGGTGGCCGGGTGAGCGACGGCATCGAGGGGCTCTGCATCGCGCCGTCGCAATACCGCCCCGACGTGTCGCCGCAGGCGGCGCTCGCCGCCGCATTCGACCCGGCGCAATGCCCGCCGTCGCCACCGTCGCCGCTGAACGGTGGCGTGCTGGCGGCCATGTCCAAGGCGGGGACGGCGGCGTTCTTCAGTACGCAGGGGAACGCCTTCTCGACCCGAACGGCGGGGTTCATCATCCAAGAGCACTTCCCGCCGCTGATCATCAACGCGAGTGGCGGTCCCTTGTTCGGTGTCCAGTTCTCACAGCTGCCGTGCGGCAACGTGATCCCGTATGGGCAGACATACCCGTCGCCGCCGCTTCCCCCGTTGCCGGCAGGCACGCTCCCGCTCGGGCTCTCCGCCGACCCGGGCGGGTTGCCCTTGTATGCCGGAGGCCAGGCCGCGGGAGGCGTGGGTGTCGAGGGGGACGGACGATATTCCGTCGATCGCAATCCCGGCGCAGGCACGGTGACGCTCGAAGAACGAATCGCCGTGGCAGCCACGCGTGGATTCGAGGCGCCGGACGATATCCGTGGCGACAAGATCCTGCTGAACGGGCTGCGGTTCCCGTTCGTGAACGTCGAGGGCGTCCCCGATCGTCGCCCGGCGAAGGTCGTGTTCGGACCCGACGACGTTCCGCCGATGGACACGCAGCCGAGCCGGTTCATGCCGATGACGCTGGGCGGGGTCCGGGGTACCATCGACCCGCAGTACTTCCCAGCGCAGGCGAGCCAGGTGCCGGCCGTCGGCGAGAAGGGTCTGACGGCGACGGAGGTCTCGAAGATACTGGGGCGCGGTGCGCGCCAGGCCGACCGTACGCGTGCGGCAATCCGTCGTCCGCTCGGCGATCGCGCTCGAGTGAACATCACGGTCGTGGACCGGGGCGGCAACGTACTCGGCATCTTCCGAACGCAGGATGCGCCGACGTTCGGTTTCGACGTGTCGGCACAAAAGGCACGCACGGCGCTGTCGTTCAGCTCGGCGGGGGCGGGCGCGGCCCTGCGCGCCGCGGACGCCCCGCCCGTCACCGTCACCGCGCCCTTCGTCCATGCGGCGGCTCGCGATGGACTACGGCTCGATGGCTCGGTGGCATTCAGCGACCGTGCGCAGGGGTTCTTGAGTCGCCCGTTCTTCCCGGACGGGATCGACGCGACCGTCCATGGTCCGTTCTCGGTCCCGATCGGGGAGTTCAGCGTCTTCAACACGGGGTTGCAGATCAATCTCGCGCGGGGGGCGCTGTTCAATATCCTCACGTTGAATCTGCCTTTGCCGACGGTGTGCAGCGGCGCGCCGGGGCTCGGCAACGGCATCCAGATCTTCGCCGGCAGCGTGCCGCTCTACCGCGGCGAGACCCTCGTCGGTGCGGTCGGGGTCAGCGGGGATGGCATCGAGCAGGACGACCTGGTGGCGTACGCGGCTGGACGGGGGTTCCGTGCGCCGTCACGGATCAGGGCCGATCGGGTGCACGTGCGCGGGGTGCGGCTGCCGTTCGTCAAGTTCCCGCGCCGTCCGATCACGCGGTGACGACATCGAAGGTGGTGCGGATGCGCCGGGGGTTCCGTTGAGTCCTTTGCCTGAGCGGTCATCGCCGAGGCTCCTTCGGTACGTGCTCCTGTCGTCGTACCTCGCGGCCTGCCTCCTCGTCGCGGCGCCGCGTGATGCCTGGGCGCGGGCATCGCTCACGAGCCTCTTCGACCAGGTGTTGGAATTCGGGGGCGAGCTCGACAACTCGCCACAGTTTCGCAGCCAGCTCGAACGACTCATTTTCAACCTCGAGCGCAACGCCGTCCGGACCGCAGATTTCGTTGCCACCGCCGCGTCGCCCGGATTCGCGTACGAATACGATCTGGAATCGGGAGTGTTCCGCCGAACGGATGCTGCGCGAGGTCCGGTCTACGTGGAGCCGGTGAACACCGTCGGCGAAGGCAAGATCGACGTGCGATTCGCCTATCTGTACTCGGACTTTTCAGAGCTCGACGGCGAGTCGCTGGACGACGCGCTCGATTTCCGGGCGCGTCGCGGCGCGGACATCCTGGATGTCAGGAGCAGCCTGGGATTGCGGACCCAGGTGTTCTCGATGTCGGGTACGTACGGCATCACGAGTCGGTGGGACGTGAATCTGCTCGTGCCCGTCTTGCTGACGGCCCTGCACTTGAACGGAGCGGGCACGCTCAAGATTTCTGGGGCCGACGACGTCCCGAACGCGTTCTTTGCGGACGCGTCGCGGCTCGGCGTGGGCGACATTCTCGTTCGCACCAAATACCGTCTGCCGTCGCGCTGGGGTTTCGACTTTGCCTCGGCGCTCACGCTGCGTGTGCCGAGCGGCAATCCCGACAACTTCCAGGGGCTTGGCGCCGTCACGCTGACACCGTTGTTCGTCGTGCAACGCGCCATCGGTCCGCACTCCGTCGAAGCCAATCTCGGCGTCGAAGCGGATGCCACCAATGTCGGACAGAGCCGTGCACGCTACGCCATCGGGGCCTGCATCCGCCTGTACGGCCCGGTGACCCTACTGGCGCACGTCATCGGCAACTCCGGGTTCGAGGACGATCACTTCTCGGAGGACGGGGTCAGTGGAGTGGTGGGTCGCACGGACATCGTCGATGCGGTGACTGGAGTCGAGGTCGCGATCACCGACGCCGTGGTGGCCCACGTCGGGGTCATCGTGCCCTTGACCGACGATGGTCTCCGCGCCGACGTCGTGCCGGCCGCCGGGCTCGGTGTGCGCTTCTAGCGCGGTCGTCACGTTGACAGGACGCGAAGCCCTGCGGTACCTCCGCAAGCATGACCTGTCAGCTAACAAGTGACTCACATAGTGTTCCCGTTGGTCGTGCCGTCTTGGGCTGGCGGGGTGCGGCCGTCCTGGCGGTGATGGCGCTCCACGTCGCCGTCCATGAGGGGCCGGCGTTCGCGCAGGAGCCGGCCGTGGAAGTCTCCGAGATCATTCGCGCCGGCAAGCTCGTGGGTCCGGCCTTCTTCGGCCTCGCCGTCGACGGAGACGGGAGTATTTTCGTCAGCGGCGGGAACAGCAGCAACGTCCTCCGCTATTCGCCACGGGGTGATGCCGAGATCACGCCGACGGCCACGAGTCCGGGAAACCCAGCCTGCAAGACCGAGGTCGTGAGCACGGCAACGGCGCTGGCACATGCGGTTCATACGTTCACGGGTCCCAAAGGGGTGGCGGTCGGGGCGGACGGCACGGTGTATGTCACTGGGACCGGAGGAAGCTCCAACGACGACGACGACGTCATCAGCGTCACGCCCGATGGTACGGTGCGCGAGCTGGTGGATCGTGCCGGTCTCAACGTCACCGACTGGAATCCCTCGGGCATCGCGATCGACGAGAGTGGGGGGTCCGGAGCCGTCGTCTACGTGACGGGGCCGAATGGCGGAGGGACGGTCCGAATCGCGCCCGACCTCTCGTTCGAACGGATCAACACCAAGGGCGGTCAGGGCCTCGTCGTGGACGAGGTCACCGGGGATGTGTTCTTCGCACAGCCCGGTGAGAACGCGGTCTACCGTATCCCGCAGGCGAGCGTCGGGGTGTGCGGGACCGGCGGAAAGGTGTGCGACGCCAAGTTCATCGTCAACGGGGAAACGGGCTGCAACCAGAAGACGATCAAGCTCGAGGGCCCCTACGGCGTGGCCCTGGCCGGCGACATCCTCTACGTCTCGACCCAGAACGGGCACAACGTCATCCGCCGACCCCTCCGCGCGCAGAACGCGCTCGGCCTTCCGTTGTGTGCGGAGGATATCCTTCCGCGTGACGATACGCGGCTGCAGCGGGCCCGAGCGCTGGCAGCCGATCCCGTGGGAAACGTCTACGTCGCCGGTGCCGAGACGGGCAACGTGCTCTGGCTCCGTCCCGATCCCGCGGACCGCTCGAGGGTCCTCGTAAAAGAGATCATCAACCGCAGCTCTGGCCTCGACACGCCGCAGGCATTGGCCGTCGATGGTGTGGGCAACGTCTACGTCTCGGGCAACACGTCGAGCAACGTGTTCCGAATTCGTACGGTGACCGCCGGATTCACGTGCGGAAACGGAAAGAATGACGACGGGAGCGGCCGCTGCGACTATACCCTCGACTGCTGCTGCAGCATCGAGTGTGAGCTCCAGCCGGCGGGTGCGTCGTGCCGTGAAGCGGCCGGTGACTGCGATCGCGCCGATGTGTGCGACGGAGGAAGCGCCGTCTGCGCCGATGGTCGCCTGGGTGCCGCCGATGCCCCGTGCCGGCCCGTGCAGGAGGGACAGCTGTGCGACGTCGAGGAGCGCTGTGCCGGTGGGGTGAGCTGTCCCACCAACACGTTCATCGACGCCGACACGGAGTGTCGGCAGGCCATTGGCAAGTGCGACGTCCCGGAGAAATGCACGGGAAGCGGCCCCGACTGTCCGGCCGATACCGTGTTGCCGCGGGATACGGCGTGCCGCGAGAAGCGGAACGACTGCGATCAGATCGAGCGCTGCGACGGCGTCTCGGCCCTCTGCGGCGACGACGTTCGGAAGGCGTCCCAAGCCGCTTGCGTACCCGACGAGTTCCCGGCGTCGGATGCTCGCTGCATCACAGCTGCCAGCTGCAGCGAGGACGGGACGTGTGTCCCCGTTCCCAAGCACGACGGAGAGCAGTGCGGCGACTTCTGTGACGACACGGAATGTCAGGGTGGAGCGTGCGTTCCGAGGGGCGGTCCGCATCCATGCGGAGGAATGGACATCACGTTCTGCAACGCCATGAGCATCGGGACGGAGTGCCAGCACTGTGGCGATGGCATTCGACAGGAGTTCGAGGCGTGCGACGACGGCAATCGGGTCGGCGGCGACGGATGCACGCCGCGCTGTGAGTTGTCCTGCGACCGCAACGTGCTCGATGCATGCGGTCAGCCGCTGCTCGCTCCGAACACACCCGACCCCTGTCGGAAAGCCACGTGTGAGCCGGTCAACCTGAATCCGATGAGCGACGATGACGGCTTCGCGTGCGAGACGAGGACCGTCGGGTGCACGGGATGCACCAGCGCGCTCGAATGCCCGACGGATGCGTGCCACGACGCGCGATGCGAGGACAACCGCTGTGTCGCCGTCGAGAAGTCCGGATTCGCACTGGCCACGTGCGGATTTGCCGAGGCGTTTCCTGGTGATGAGCTGTCGACGGGCGACGCGGGCGGATGCTCGTTCGGGGCCGCGCCGGGGAGCCGCTGTGCTCCGAGCGGCGGCAAGAACCAGGCGTCGGTGCTCTGTCGCGTCCGGAAGGCCGAGCGCGCCGCGCTGGCGTTGCTCAACGGGAAGGCATGCCGGGCTGGGAGCCTGGTGCCCAAACCCGCACTCGAACGGCGGATCCAGAAGCTGCTCGTCCAAGGTAGGCTGCGCGCGAATCGGTTCGCGAGTATCGATCAAGCGTGCGAAGACGTGCTCACGGCGCGCTTTCAGAGGATCGCGGAGAATTTCCAGAAGGCGATCAAGGCGAACGATGCCTGTGTGAGATAGCATTCGTCTCGAACGGTAGGCACGGTCGTGGCATCCCTCACCCTCGACGCGCGCGCCCAACGCGCACTCCGAGTCTTCATGGGGTGCACGTCCGGTGACGTCGCGGTCCTCGAGGGCATGCTGGGTTGTGAGCATGTCGCCGCTGGCGGCGTGCTCTTTCGGCGCGGCGATCCAGGGAACGCCATGTACCTCGTCGCCGGGGGCCAGGTGGCACTCGAATCAACGGACGCGCCGCCGGGTCGCATGCTCGCCGTGTCCGGCCCTGGGGACTGGTTCGGCGAGCTCGCGCTGCTCACCGGTGCTACGCGGACCGCGGATGCACGAGTGCTCCTCGATGCCACGCTCGTTCGCATCGATCGGGCGGCGTGGGACGAGATGGGCCGCCGTGTCCCGGCGGTGATCGGGCGCATATGCGGTCACCTCGCAAAGCAACTCGTCGCGGCGAGCACGCCGCGTCGTCATGCGCGGCGTACGGTCGTCGCATGCGATGGGGCGGACCTCGCGGCGGGCATAGCCGCCAGCATCCGGACGCAATTCCCTGGTCGCGCGCTGGAAGTCCTCCCCCACGGCACGGCGCTCGATCGCCACGGCCTCGGTGCCGACGCCACGACCGCGGTGGTTCTTCTGTCGTCTCGTGATGCGATTCCCGGTGCGGAGCATCGCCTCGAGCGACTCGATCCCACGACGTGGCGCCTCACGTCGCTCACCGGGCCCGCCGTCACCGGCACCGTCATTCGCGGAAGCAGCGAGAACGCCGCCCTCGATCGCGCGGCACGGTGGGTGGCAGGGGGTCGCATCGGCCTCGCGCTCGGAGCTGGCGGAGCGTTCGGCTACGCGCACATCGGTTTGCTGCATGCGCTCGAGCGGGCAGGCGTGCCGGTGGACGTCGTCGCGGGGGCCAGTATGGGTGCCATCATCGGCGCCGGCGCGGCCGCGGGTGTGCCGGCGATGCGACTGGCGGAGTTCGCGAGGCGTGCTGCCAGCCGCTTCGGGCGTGTGCTCCGCGCGGATCTCGATCTCTTCGGCCCGGCGTGGCTGCGTGGCGATGCCGTCATGGAGCTTCTCGGTGAGCTCGACGAGCTGGCCAATGCGACCTTCGCGTCGTTGCAACTGCCGTTCGTCGCCGTGGCCATGGACCTCGGTAGCGGTGCTGCGGTGACGCTGCACGAGGGGCCCGTCCTCGAAGGCATCCGGCCCAGCTTCGCAATGCCCGGGATCTTCGCGCCCATCGTCAGAGGCGAACAGGTGCTGGTCGACGGTGCGATGGTGAACCCGGTGCCGGTGGATGCGGTGCGACGCCTTGGCGCGGACGTCGTCATCGCCGCCCAGCCCATCCCCGCGCTGCATCCCGACACGGTCGACCCGGTCGGTCGGGTGCTGGGCGGGGCACGATCGTTGGCACGCCTCCTACCGATCGGCGGGCTCCGCCAGAGTCTCGAGGGATTGAATGCCTCGGTGCGCTCGTTCCAGGCCCTATGGCACCAACTGTCCAACGTCACCGCCCTCGGTGCCGACGTGGTCGTGCGCCCGACCCTGGAGTCGTTCTGGTTCCTTCAATTCGGCGCCGCGGAGGAGATCATTGCCGCAGGCGACGAAGCCGCAATGGCGGCGATACCGGCGATCCGTGCCGCACTCGCCGATCGCGTCGGCTGGTCACCGAGGGCGTGACGTTGCGCCGCACGATGTGGCGCATCGCCCGCCTCCATGTCGATAGGCAACATATCTTGACAGCGTCGGCGACCACGCGTCGACGCCTTCGTGCGTCGTCGGGTCATGCCCCACGTGACCTGGCGACGAGCAGCCCCACCAACGTCACCGCTACACACCCCCAGGCAAATGCATCACCGACGCGCGCATACACCGTGCGCCCGTGCTGCGCGCGCACGTCGCCCCACAACACGTCGGGTACGGCGTCTGCAGTCCGCACCGTCACGCGCCCGTACGGGTCGATCAGCCCCGAGGGGCCCGATGTCGATGCGCGCACGATCCATCGTCGTTCCTCGACCGCGCGCAGGCGGACCATGTCGAACACGATCGCCGAGAATTGAGGGTCTGCGACCCAGCTGTCGTTGGCGAGTGCGATCAGCAGCTCCGCGCCGTCACGTACCCGCGTCGCGGCGATGTCGCCGTAGAACGTTTCGTTGCAGATGAGGATGCCGGCGAGCCCGGCGGGGGTCGGGAGCGGCGGGCTGGGGCGACCGGGGGTGAACTCCTTCATTCGTCCGAACCGACGCTGGAGACTCTCCATCCCGCGCAGGGGGAAGTACTCGGCAAAGGGCAGGAGGTGCTGCTTGTCGTAGCGTGCGACGACCGTTCCATCGGGGGCGGCGAGGAATGCCGCGTTGTTGAATTCCGCTGGATCGCCCTCGGCATGCGGCCCGCCCGTGACCAGGTGCGCCCCGTGGCGCGCGATGATGCGGGAGATCGCGCGTCGGTAGAGCGGTTCCTGGTCGAGAAAAAAGGTCATCGCGCCCTCAGGCCACACGATCAGGCTGGCGCCTGATGCGCGTAGGACCTCGTCCGTTAGGCGAAGGTAGGTGTCGAGATGGACGCCGTAGAAGGTCGCGCGCCACTGGGAACCGACATCGAGGTTTCCCTGTGCCACCGCCACGCGGGTCGTCGGCCCGTCGGCCATCGGGGCCGCCAGCCGGACCTGCCCATAGACGACCACGACCACCACGAGGGCCCCGGCAACGATCAGGGTGGCGAGGGCGGGGTGCCTGCGTGATGGATCAGCGCGCGCCAGCCACATCTCCGCGAATGCGGCGTTGAGCAGAAGGACGGCGAACGTGATGCCGTACACCCCGGTGACGTCGGCCATCTGAACGACTGGGGTCCATGCCACCTGCGAGTATCCCGTGAGGCCCCACGGGTTTCCCGTCAGCAAGGCCGCCCGGCCGAACTCCACCGTCACCCAGGCCGCCGCGGCCATCCCGGGGACGATCCATGCCGGAAGCCGGCTGAGTCGCCGGTACATGGCAGCGAACACCATGTAGTAGAGCCCCGCCATGCCGGTCGACACGCCGAAGAAGAAGGCCACTCCGACCAGCGTCGGCTGGTCGTAGTACCTGGACACCGATCGCGGCAGCCACGAGCCGACGTTCCAGGCGAAGATGGTGAGCCAGGTCCAGGCAAGAAGGAGCGCCCCCGGAACGGATGCGGCTCGCCGGAGGATCACCAGCAGCGGTACGTACGCCACCCACGCCAGGAGCGGGAGGGGCGCGGGAGGGAAGGCCCAGGCGCAGGCGATGGCGGAGGCCGACGCAACGACCAGCTGGACGAGGAGCCGCATCGCGGGCGCCGCCGGAGTCGCATCAACCGGGCCAGAAAGTCAAAGGCCCAAGCCGATAGCGGGAAATCCTTGACCCGAACCATGCGCATTCGTAACACTCTCGCCCGATTGAACTCCCCGCTGCAGAGCGAGTACCGGCACGCCACGATCCTCTTCGCCGACGTCTCCGGCTTCACGAAGATGGGCGGCAAGATGGATCCGGAAGACCTCCGGGACGTCATGAACGCCTGCTTCACCGAGCTGGAGGTCGCGGCTCACCATTATGGCGGGCACGTCCTCAAGTATCTCGGCGACTGCATCATGGTCCTCTTCGGTGCGCCCACCGCCATCGAGAACACCGCGCGAGCCGCGGTGAACGCCGCCATCGAGATGCGCAAGCGCATCTATCGTGTGCGGGGAAACGGCAGCATCCCGGACTTCCTCGACATCCACACGGGCATCAACACGGGCATCGTCGACATCGGGGAAGTCGGCGGCAAGGCCACGCGCACCTTCGACGTGACGGGCGACGTGGTGAACCTCGCCTCGCGGCTGAAGGACAACAGCCCGGCGGGGAAGATATGGGTTGGGCGCGACACGCAGCGGTATACCCGGTCCGAATTCGAGTACGATGCGCTCGAGCCGATCCCGCTCAAGAACGTCGAGCGGCCCTTCCCGATCTTCGAGCTGCGCTCGGTCGACGAGCGGCATTTCCGCGGCAGCGATCGGTTGATCAGCTCTCCGCTCGTCGGCCGGCGGATCGAGCTCGCGGCACTGGGTGCTGCGATCGCCCGAGTGACCGGCGGCGCCGGCGGGGTGGTGCGTGTCTTTGGCGACGCGGGCCTGGGGAAGTCGCGCCTCCTGGCCGAGGTCGCTCGCCTCCCTGAAGGAGCACCGGCGCTCACGCTCGAGGCTCGCTCGATGTCCGTGGGCACGACGACCGGTTACCACCCCTTCGTGCATCTCTTTCGCAAATGGGCCGGCATCACGGACAGCGACACCGAGGCGGTATCGTTCGAGAAGCTCGAGGATGCCACGGATGCCCTCCTGGGCGCGGCCGCGTCCGAGGTGTTGCCGTTCGTCGCGACCCTCATGGGCATGCGCCTGCCCGCTACCCACGCCGACAGGCTCGCGGGCATGTCGGGCGAAGGTCTCGAGAAAGTGATCGCGAAGAGTGTTCGTGAGCTGGTCATAGGGCTCGCGGCGACGCATCCCCTGGTGCTGGTCTTCGAGGACCTGCACTGGGCCGACGCGTCGTCCATCGAGCTGCTCGACGGACTGATCCGTCTCATCGGTGAGCACCCCATCCTGTTCATCCTCGTCTACCGGCCCGATCACCGGGGCTCGACGTCGCGGTTGCTGAACGGGCTGCCGGCGCGTCTCGGGTCGTCGCTCTTCGACGTCGTGCTGACGCCGCTGGGCAGCAAACAGAGCGACGAGCTCATCCAGAATCTGCTTCGGATACCGGATATGCCGTACCGGCTGCGGGCGGAGATTGCCCGCAAGAGCGAGGGCAATCCATTCTACGTCGAGGAGGTTGTCCGCACGCTGATCGAAGAGGGCGTGGTCGAGCACACCGACGGCACGTTCCGACTCACATCGCGCGCCGACAGCGTGGAGATTCCCGGGTCGATCCAGGAGATCATCATGACTCGCGTCGATCGCCTGCCGCCGTCGGCCCGGCAGGTGGCGCAGGTCGCCGCGGTCATCGGCCGGCGGTTCCCCTACCGGATCATCGCCGCCGTCGCTGGGCGTGACGAGAACGCGCTCGAGTGGGACCTGCGCATGCTCCGACGCCGGCAGCTGCTCGAAGAGTGTGCGACGTCCGCCGAGCGCGAGTTCGTGTTCACACACGCGCTCACGCAGGAGGCGATCTACGAATCGATCTACACCAGGACGCGTCGTGAACTGCATGGCCGGGTGGCCGCGACGATCGAAGAACACTTCGCCGACCGTCTCAACGAGGCGTATGCGATGCTCGCATACCACTGGAGTCGCGCCAAAGACCGCGTGAAGGCCGAGGAATATCTCTTCAAGGCCGGCGACGAGGCTGCGCGCTCGGCGGCGTCGGCCGAAGCACTCGACTTCTTTCGCGAGGCGTCACGTCTCTACATGGAGATTCATGGCGAGAAGGGCGATCCCGCGCGCAAGGCGCTGCTCGAAAAGAACATCGGCCTCGCCCTGTTGAACCGCGGCCAGCTGCTTGAGTGCATCCATCACTTCGACAGCGCGCTTCTGCATCTGGGCGACCCGCTGCCGAGCGGTCGTGGATCGCTCTACCGTCGCACGGCACGTGATCTCGCCGTCCTGCTCTGGCGTGTCTGGCGTTGCGGCGGGCGGCCGCCCGTGGGTCGGACGAACGCGGCGAAGGTCGAGTCGCTCCAGATTCGGTACAACTGCAATCGCGCCCAGACCACGAGCGACACGACCCGGGGCTTCTGCGATTCGGTGCGGACGCTTCGGTTGCTCACCGGCACGAACCCGGGCGAGGTCGACGAAGCCTGTGGCATGTATGCCGGCGGCGCGGCGCTCTTCGCGTTCTCGGGGCTTTCGTTTCGCATCGGCCGATGGTTTCTGCCGATCGCAGAGTCGCTGGTGCGTGACGGCAGCGTGCGCGACCAGTTCGTGTTTCAGTCGTACCGCTTCCTGGTGGACTACTTTTCGGGGGACTGGCGGGCGGAGTGGGCCATTGCCCCCGAGCTCGTCGACCAGGCCGTTCGGTACGGTCAGATGTGGGACGTGAACACGTACCTCGGCATGCACTGCGAGCAGTCGATCGTGCAGGGCGCGTTCGACCGCGCGCAAGCCGATTTCGAGGTACTGTCCCGCATGTCCGGGGAGTACGGCTACGAGTTCGCCGTCTCGAACCGGCTGTACATGGAGGCGTACCAATGCCTCGAGCAACGACGGCTGCCGGAGGCGCTGGCTGCGCTCGACCGCTACCACCAGGGACGCCAAGAGGACAATCACAACCTTCTGGCGCTCGGCACGCGCACCCGGATCCACATCCTGATGGGGGATCGTGCCGCGGCGGCCGGCGCGCTCGAGGCCGCCGAGGCGTTGCTCACGCGGCTCGGCGGTATCGCGATCGTGCCGCCGTACTTTCGTGGGACCTACCTCGCGAGTCGTGCCTTGTTCGACGTGACGGGGCTCGAGCTGACCGTGGACGAGTCCGCGCGTGCGTCCCTGGCCCGCGCCGCGAGGACGAGCTGTCGCGCCGCCGTGCGCTGCTCGCGCGCGATCGCTCGAGAGCGGACGCCCGTTCTGCGCCTCGCCGGCCGTCTCGAGTGGCTCCTCGGGCGTCATGGTCGGGCGATGAAGCACTGGCAGGAAAGCATGGCCGAGGGCGAGAGCTTGGGTGCTCGCCCAGAGCTCGCGCGGACGTTCATGGAGATCGGCCGGCGTCTGCTCGAGCCGGATAGTCCCGTACGCGAGCTCGGTGGAATCAGCGCGACGGAATTTCTCGAACGGGCGCGGGCGGGCTTCGAGGCGCTGGATCTGACGGCGGACCTGGCGCAGCTGGATGTCGTTCGTCGGGCTGCGTGAGGGAAGGAAACCCCTCGGTCGTCGACCGTACCGGCGTGCGACGTGCCGTTCCAGTATCCAACTGTGCTAGATTCGCTTTAAGGGGTTCGCCCATCACGACTTGATGGCACCTCCGCATCGTTCTATACGGCACACCGATCCGCGTGGCCCGACTCCGAAAAGCCAAGCTCCGTGCGCAGCGCATCGAACGCGGATACTACCTGCGCTCGCATCCCATTCGTCGGATGCGCGTCTGGCTCACGTTGCTCGCCGTCGTGGCGACCGGAGCATGGAGCGTGCGGGTGCTTCGCGAGCCGCACCCTCCTGCGGCCTCACCCGGATCGCTTTCCATGGCCCACGCCATGCTGGAGACGCGATGCGAGGAGTGCCACACCGCGAAGGTGGGCCAGACAGCGGTGCCTTCGACCGCGGCGGCTCGTCTGCACTGGCTCGGTGCGACCGAGGGTGCATGCGAGACGTGTCACAGGGTTCCCGACCACCATGCGAGTGAGATCGGCACGCCCGAGTGTGCGCAGTGCCACGTGGAGCACCAGGGGATGGCCCACCTGGATGCGGTCAAGGTCCCACGGTGTACCGGATGCCACGCCGATCTGCCCGATCACATGCGAGGCACGACGACACTGGTCGGCCAGGCTGGGCTCCGTATCGACGACTTCGCCCATCATCCCGAGTTCGCCGTCTGGATCGGCACGCCCGACGCCCCGCACCGTGTGCGGCTCGACGCCGTCCCACCGCCACGCGACCCGACCGGCCTGCGATTCAACCACGCCAAGCACTTGAATCCCATCGGCGGCCCCCCGGCGGGGCATCCGAGAAACGACGCCCAAGGCAAAGTCCAGATGGTGTGCGGCGACTGTCACGCGGGATCCATGACCCCGGTGCGCTGGGAGTTCGGTACCCAGGCGCCGGGCTGGACGCCGGTCACCGTCGGCGAGCTGGCTCCGGCGGAGGAGGTGACGTACATGGCGCCCGTGCGGTACGCACAGCAGTGTGCCGCCTGCCATCCGCACAACTTCGCCGATCCCCGGTTCCCGGACCTGCTTGCGCCGCACGACCGACCGGTGGTGATTCGCGCCTTTCTCCGCGGACTCTACGAGCGCTGGATCGTCGAGCATCCGACCGAGCTGGCCGGGCCGCCGCTGCGGCGGCCGGTCGGCGAGGGTGCGAGGACACGAAGCGCCGAGACGGCGTGGGTCAACGCCCATGTGGCCGCCGCGGAAAAGGAATTGTTCCGCGAGCCGAAGCGGTGTCGCCTCTGCCACACGCTCGACGACGGCCCCGACGGCCTCCCGGTGCTGGCGCCGACCCGCGTGCCCGTACGCTGGTTGCCACAGAGTCGTTTCGATCACGGCACGCACCGGTTGCTCTCGTGCACCGAGTGTCACGCCGCGCGGACGAGCGAATCCGAGACGGACGTGTTGATACCGCGTCGCGAGGTCTGCGCGAAGTGCCACCATCCCGAGGGAGCCGCCGACGCCTGCGCCGAGTGCCACACCTACCATGGCGCGGTGACGGCCGTCGCCATGGACGGAACGTTGAAGATCGCTCCCCTTGCTGGGGGACGATGAGCTTTACCTTGCATCCTAGAGTGACGCTCGACTAAGACGATCTCCGGCACGCCCATGACCAACCAGCTCGATCGGCCGGAGATCGCGGAGGCGCTCGAGGCGGCACAGCATCGGAACGGGGGGTACCTCACCCAGGACGCCATGCGTCGGGTGGCGGCCGAGCTTGCCGTGCCGCTGCACCACGTGCACGGAGTCGCGACGTTCTTCCCCCACTTTCGCGTCGAGGCACCGGCGCGACATGAGGTGCGGGTCTGCGTCGACCTCTCCTGTCGGCTACGCGGCGGGGCGACGTTCCTGGATGATCTCGCGACGCTCGCCGGGACGCTCCCGGCCGGCGAGATCGCAGTGATGCCGGTGTCGTGCCTCGGACGCTGCGATGGCGCGCCCGCGGTGAGCGTCGACGACGTCTCGTACTGGCGCCTCGATCGGGACGGTCGGGATCGGTTGGTGGGGGCGCTACGGACCGGAACGGCTCTGCCGGTGCCAGTGGCGCCGGTGCCCGTCGCGGCCGCGCATGCCGATCCCTATCCCTCGGGCACGCCGCGGTATGCGGCGCTCCGTCGGTTGGCGGTGTCGGGCGATGCGGCCTCCGTGCTCGCCACGCTCAAGGCGGCGCAGCTGCGTGGCATGGGGGGCGCGGGTTTCCCCGCCGCAGTCAAGTGGGAGGCGGTTCGGAATGCGGTCGCCGACGAGAAGTACATCGTCTGCAACGCCGACGAGAGCGAGCCCGGAACCATCAAAGACCGCGGCATCCTGACGACGGCACCGCATCTTCTCGTCGAGGGCATGGCCATCGCCGGCCTCGTCACCGGGGCGCGGCGCGGCATCGTCTACATCCGGCACGAGTACGCCCCCGAGACGGTCATCCTGCGCCAGGCGATCGCCGACGCCTACATCGAGGGTGTGTTGGGTGCGTCGGTGGCGGGATCCCGCCAGGTGTTCGACCTCGAGGTCTTCGTGAGCCCGGGCGGCTACATCTGCGGTGAGGAGACGGCACTGCTCGAGGCACTGGAGGGCCGGCGCGCGCAGCCACGCCTCAAGCCGCCGCTGCCGGTGTTCGTGGGCCTCCACGGAAAGCCTACCGTCATCAACAACGTCGAGACGCTGGCCCACGTCCCGGCCATCCTCGCGCACGGATCGGAGTGGTACGTCGGCAAGGGGCGTGCGGGCGCGGCGGGATTCAAGTTCGTGGGTATCAGCGGCGACGTCGAGCGTCCCGGCGTGTACGAAGTGCCCTTCGGAACCACCTTCCGCGAGCTCATCGACGGGCCTGCGGGTGGCATGTCCGGCGGCCGCGTCTTGAAGGCGATCGTGCCGTCCGGGGCATCGTCTGGATTCCTTCCGGCCCGCCTGGTGGACACACCGATGGAGTGGGGCGCGCTGGCGAAGGCCGGGTCGATGGTCGGCTCGAGTGCCGTCGTGGCAGTCGCCGAGGGGCGATGCATGGTCGACCTCGCGCTGAACGTCGCGCGCTTCTTCGCGCGCGAGTCGTGCGGCAAATGTTGGCCCTGTCGCGTTGGGTCGGAGAAGCTCGTGCACATCCTCGAGGACGTGACCCGCGGGCAGGGCGATGGTGCGCGGCTCGGCACCCTGGACGATCTCGCACTCACGTTGCGGCAGACGTCCATTTGCGGATTGGGGCAGGTGGTGCCTGCACCCATCGCCTCGGTCCTGGCCCATTTTCCGGACGAGGTGGCGGCGCACGTGCGCGACCGGCGCTGCCCGAGTGGCACGTGCACCATGACGGGAGCGAACGGGTGAGCGAGCTGATAGACGCGGTGATCGACGGCCAGGACGTGCGCGTGGCGCCAGGCACCACGATCTTCGAGGCTGCGCAGCGGATCGGTGTGACCATCCCGACCGTGTGCCATCTGCCCCCCCAGGCACCGGCGGGCGTGTGCCGCGTCTGCTGCGTCGAGGTGCGCATCGGAGATCGGCCGCCAGAACGGGCGATGGCTGCCGCCTGTGCACGACCGGTCGAGGCTGGGATGGTGGTCACGACCAACAGCGAGAAGATCGCCACGGCACGTCGTACGCTCGTCGAGCTGCTGCTCGCCGACCATCCGTCGCCGTGCGCACGCCAGCGCGAGAGCCAGGACTGTGAGCTCGAAAGCCGCGCCATCGAGGTGGGGGCACGGGCGGATCGATTCCCCACGAGCGGCGCGCATCCACCGCCGATCCCGGGCTGGACCGCGACCGACGACTCCCATACCCACATCGCCGTCGACCACGCCGCGTGCATCATGTGCGACCGATGCGTTCGGGCGTGCAACGACATCGCGCACAACGATGTCATCGGGCGCACCGGCAAAGGATTCCATTCCGCCATCACGTTCGACGCGGGCCGCCCCATGGGGGATTCGACGTGCGTGTCGTGCGGGGAATGCTTGGTGTCGTGCCCCACCGGTGCGTTGATGAACAAGGGCTTCGGCGATGCCCTCATCCCGGGCCAGCCGGTGCCCGCCTCCATCCTCGTTGGACTTCGGGGCCCCGATGGTGGTGCACCGCTCTTCGAGGGCATAGCCCCGCGCTTCCTGGAGAAGACCCTCGGCGACATCGGGCGCAACGACGGGGCCGTCGTGCAAAGGAACTTCGCCGCAGGCGAGGTCATCTGCACCGAGGGCGACTTCGGCTCGACGGCCTTCTACGTCATGAGCGGCGCGGTCGAGGTCAGCATCACGGCCCCGATCTCGCGCGTGCGCAACGACGCCGGCCCTTTCGCGCGCTTCGCGCGCAAGATGAAGAGCCTGCTCACGTCCGATGCCGATGCCGACCGTGATCCGGCACCTGGGCTCACGATCCCGATCGACGCACCAGTGGACCTGTCGCGCGCTCGGCCCGTTGCGACCCTCGGGGCGGGAGAGCTGTTCGGCGAGATGACCTGCCTGAGCTTCTACCCGCGGTCGGCCACCGTGAAGGCGATCGAGCCGACCGTGGTGCTCGAGATCCTCCGTCCGGTGTTGCAGATTCTGCGGCGATCGAAGGCGTTCGCGGCGCAGGTCGACGCGCGCTATCGCGAGCGCACGCTCGAGACGCATCTGCGCAGCATCCCGTTTCTCGCCGATCTTCCGTCCGACTTCGTCGATCGGCTGCGCGAGCGCGTCGTGCTGCAGAGCTTCGAGCCGGGTCAGGTGATCTGTGCCCAGGGGGACCCGTCCGACGGCTTCTATCTGGTCAGGCTGGGCTTCGTGAAGGTGTCGCAGCGATTCCCTGGCGGTGAATTGGTGCTCAACTACCACGGACGTGGCGGCTTCTTCGGGGAGATCGGTGTCATGTCGGGGGCGCCGCGGATGGCGACGTGTACCGCGGTCGACCATGTCGACGTCGTTCGCATCCCGGCGGACGAATTCCGTCTGATGCTCGACCGGTTCGCAGATGTCGGCGAGGCCTTCCGGGCGGAAGCCGATCGCCGCGACCGGCAGAATGCAGAGCATGGCGCGCTCACGGCCAGCATGGACCTCGGCGAGTTCCTCGATCAGGGACTCATGCAGGCGCAGAACCTGCTCGTCCTCGACCTCGATCGCTGTACGCGCTGTGACCTTTGCGTGCAGGCATGTGCGACCGCACACGACGGTGCCAGCCGGCTCATTCGCGAAGGCCTACGCTATGACAACTACCTCGTCGCGACCTCGTGCCGGCAGTGCCGCGATCCCCTCTGCATGCTGGGGTGCCCGGTCGGGTCGATTCGTCGCCGGGACACGCTGGAGATCCAGATCGAGGATTGGTGCATCGGATGTGCGGTGTGTGCCGAGAACTGCCCGTACGGCAACATCACCATGCACGAGTTCGACGTCACCGATTCCGGAACCCACGCCGGTCGTCGCAAGGCGGCGACGCACGTGAAGGCGACGGCCTGTGACCTCTGCAAGAATCTCGACGCGAACCAGGATCCGAGCTGCGTCGTCGCCTGTCCCCACGGCGCCGCCATCCGCGTCGAGAATCCGCGCGAGTTTTTCGCGAGCCAGAAGACGGTCTCGCGGCCGGAGCACTCGTGAGGCCATGGCGCTGATCGACCGGCGCCAGCGCCGATGGGCGCTCTTCGCGGCGATGGGGCTGATTCTGTCCATCGGCTTCTATGTGCCCTACCATCGTGCCGCTATCGACGGCCCGTCGGGCAGCAGTGATATCGGGCTCGGATTCGGCATCGCCGCTGCCGCACTCATGCTGTTCGAAGCGCTGCTCAACGTGCGCAAGCGCTTTCCGACGTGGGCCATCGGCCGCGCCGAGACGTGGCTCAAGGGACACATCTGGCTCGGCCTCCTGATCGTCCCGCTGGTCCTGTTCCACAGTGGGTTCCGGTTTCGGGGCACGCTCGCAGTGACGCTGACGCTCGTATTGGCCGCGGTCATCGCGAGCGGGATCTACGGCCTCGTCCTGCAACAGTTCCTGCCGCGCATGATGACGCGATGGTCACCGGGCGAGACGGTCTACGAGCAGATTCCCCATGTCGTGCACCTGCTGCAGCTCGAAGCCTACGAGATCGCGGCGGCGGTGTGTGGCCACTTGCCAGAAGCGGTGGCCGAGGAGAACGCGCTCACGCGGGTCGCGGCCGATCGGAAGGGTGTTCGCCGTCGCTCGGTGCCGTTTCGGCAATTCGCGTGCGTCGAGGGCTCGGAGCCGATCCGGCGCTTCTACCTCGAGGAGGTTCGTCCGTTTCTACACGGGGATGGACGTCATGGACCGCTGGCGGAGTCGGACGAGCGCCGTGTTCGCATGGTGGAGGCGATCGGACGCACGGTGCCTCCCGCATTGCAGGAGGCCGTGCGCGATCTCGGCGATGTCGCCGCCGAGCGCCGCGATCTGGCCGTGCAGCGGCGGCTCCATCATTGGCTGCACGGCTGGCTCTTCGTGCATGTCCCACTCACGGCCGCCATGCTGGTGCTGTTGGCGGCGCATGTGGTGCTGGCCCTTCGCTACGCCTACTGAGGACAGATGGCCGACTATGACCTGATCGTCCTGGGGAGTGGGCCGGCCGGGGAGAAGGGCGCCGCGCAAGCGGCCTTTTTCGGTAAGCGCGTCGCCGTGCTCGAGCCGGAGCCGGAGCCGGGCGGCGCCGCCGTGCACACCGGAACCGTACCGTCGAAGACGCTGCGCGAGACCGCTCTCTTCCTGTCGGGCTACCGCCAGCGCGAGCTGTACGGACTGAGCGTGAGCCTTCGTCCCGAGCACATGGCGCCACGGCTGCTGAGCCGCAAGGATGCCGTCCGCCGGCTCGAGGTGACGCGAATCCACGAGAATCTCGCGCGACATGGCGTGGATCTGCTGTCCGGCCACGGTGCCTTCCTCGATCCCCACACCGTGGAGCTACGCCACCAGGGAACGAGCCGGCGTTTGACGGCCGACGTCTTTCTCATCGCCACGGGATCGATTCCGCACCACCCTCCCGACATGGACTTCTCGGATCCGGACATCGACGACTCGGACACCGTGTTGATGCTCGATCGGCTTCCGCGGTCGCTCGCCATTCTCGGAGCCGGGGTCATCGGCTGCGAGTATGCGACGATCTTTGCCGCCTTGGGCGTGGCGGTCGAGCTCATCGAGCCTCGTACGCACATCCTGCCGTTCCTCGACGAAGAGATCGGACCGCGGCTGTTGACGGCCATGCGCGGCCTCGGAGTGAACACACGGCTGGGCGAGGGGTGGACGCGCGTCGACCGTGATCCCATCCGGGGCATCGTCACGACGCTCGCCAGTGGTGCCGAGGTCGCCGCCGAGCAGCTGCTCTTCACGGCGGGGCGTAGCGGCAACACGGCGAGGCTCGGACTCGATCGCGCCGATGTGCGCATCGGGAAGCGGGGGTACGTCGAGGTCGACGATTGCTACCGTACCAATGTCGCGCACATCTTCGCCGCTGGGGATTGCGTCGGCTTCCCGGCGCTCGCGTCGACGTCGATGGAGCAGGGGCGGGTAGCCGTCTGCCACGCGTTTGGGTTCGCCTACAAGCGGACGATGAGCGAGGTGCTCCCGTATGGCATCTACACGATTCCCGAGGTGTCGTGCATCGGGGTGACGGAGGCGGGCGCAGGCGAGCGGGGCATGGTCCCGGTCGTGGGGCGCGCCTTCTACGCGCAAAATGCCCGCGGCGAGATCATCGGCGATCGAGATGGCATGGTGAAGCTGGTGTTCGATCGTGACACCCGTCGCCTCGTGGGGTGCCATTGCATCGGCGATCGCGCCAGCGAGCTCGTGCACATCGGTCAGGTCGCGATGGTCCTCGGCGGCACGGTCGAGACCCTGATCGAGCTGGTGTTCAACTACCCGACGCTGTCCGAACTGTACAAGTATGCGGCATACGACGCGCTCGGGCGCTGGGACGGAGTCCCCTGACCTCGTCGCCCGTCAGAGTTGGAAGAACGCCGTGCGTATGCGTTGGAGCAGCCGGGATTTCACCTCGGCGCTACGGCGTGCGCGGGCAGCGACGGAGAGCTGGTCGCGTTCTCCCTCGAGCTCGGCATGTCGCTTGGCGAGGACTTCCGAGATGCTCTCGGCCATCTCCGGACGCTTCGCCAACAGGTCACTGAAGCCGGCGCGGTCGAGGACGAGCGCCGTCACGTCGGTCACGGCGATGCATGTGGCGGTGCGGAGCTCGTTGGTCATGAGCGACATCTCGCCCACGATGTCGCCGCGCTTGAGCGTGTTGATCTCGCGCTCCTCGCCGTCGACCGCGAGGCGGACGCTGACCGTGCCGCCGACGATGAGGAAGAGGCTGTCGCCGGCGTCGCCCTGGCGGATCAGACGCTCGCCCGCCGCGAACCAGGCGTCGCGCATGGCGGCGGCGAGCAGGTCGCGGTCGGCGTCGGGAATCATCGCGAACATCTCGATGCCCGCGAGTGCCTTCGCGCGCTCCATCTGGGCCGTGCGACGGGTCACCGCCGGTGGCTCGGGATGGTGCTCGGTCTGGATCGGGAACGGAATCTCGAGATCGTGGCGCTGCGCCGCGTACCAGATGCGCGTGCGCACTTCGCTGTCGATCACCGTGTCGCGCTCGTAGTCCGTGATCCAGTAGCGCAGCGCGTAGATGACGGCGCTGTCGCCGAAATCGGTGACGATGACGTCCGGGCCGGGGAAGGGCAACACGCCGGGGGTATCGCGGATCGCTTCCAGCAGCGCCGACTTCACCACGTTCGGGGGATGGCGGTAGGCGAAGCCCACCCGCGACCAGATGCGATGCGCGCCGCTCGGCTGCGAGAAGTTGTGGACCTCCTGCTCGAGCAGCCGGGAGTTCGGGACGACGACGATGTCGCCGTCCTTGGTGAGCAGCGTGGTGGCGCGCCACTTCACCTCGAGGATGCGCCCGACGACGTCGTCGACCTTGATCCACTCGCCGATGCCGAAGGTGCGGTCGACCTGGAGCGACAGGCCGGCGAACAGGTTCGCGATGGTGCCCTGCAACGCCAGACCGATGACGCCGCCGACGATGGCCGAGGTGGTGACGAGCGAGAACAGGTCGTCCGTCGCCTCCTTCCACAACCAGAGCAGGACGAAGACGACGAAGCCGCCCTGGATCAGGTTCCGCAGGATCGACGGCACGCGGATCCGGCTGCGGTTCAAGCCGAGGTCGAAGATCACGAGGCTCAGCAGGCCGGAGAGCCCGAGGACCAGCGTGACGACGTGCAGGATGCCGAGGATGCCGCGCGCCGCCCACATGCCTCCCCACTCGACGAGGCCGATGGCGGTGAGGCGGATGAGCAGAGCCGCGACCAGGAAGCCGAGCGCGGCCCGCCCCCGTTCGCGCTGGCCGGGTGGGAGTGATCGGCGGAGCAGCAGCAGCACGACCAGCGCCACCAGGGTGGCACCGAGACCGGACCATATCGGCTCGATCTGCTGCAGCCGTTCCAGCGCGCGCATCGGCGGCGGACCTTATCAGGGTCGTCGCGGCGCTTGTAGCGTTGACAGGTTTCCGGGGCGGCGCGATGGTCGCGCATGCCCATCCGCCAGCTGACGCCGCCCGAAGCGCAGGCGCTCCTCACCGCCGATCCTGCCGTCGTCTACCTCGACGTTCGTACCCCCGGCGAGTACGACGCCGGGCATCCGGCCGGGGCCCGCAACGTCGCCGTGATGCTGCTCGACCCCGCCAGTGGGCGGCCGGCGCCGAACGCCGACTTCGTCGCAGCCGTGGGACGGCACCTGCCGCCGTCGACCCGCCTGGTGGTGGGCTGTCAGGCGGGCGGGCGCTCGCAGCGAGCCTGCGAGCTGCTGGCCGCGGCCGGCTGGACCGATCTCGCCAACGTCCAGGGGGGCTTCGGGGGCGCGCCCGGCGTCCCGGGCTGGCGCGACGCGGGTCTGCCGGTCGAGAGCGGTCCCGGCGGACGTCTCGACTAGAGAGATCGACCGATCGCAACGCGGATGGCGTCGCCGAGCCGCTGCGTCTCCTCCTGCGGCAGGCCCTCGGGGAAGGCGTCGAACAGTTCGCGCTCCTCGCGCCGGACGTGGGTCTCCAGCAGGTCGGCGAAGGCGGTGAGCGCCGGTCCGCGCGTGGCGTCGTCGTGGGCACCTTCGACCGCATCCCGGAGCTGCTCGAAACGACGGTGATCGGCGACGAGCGCGTCGAGCAGCGGCGCCGTTGCCGGCACCCTGTCGCGCAGGAAGGGGAACAGCAGCGTTTCCTCGGCGTGGAAGTGTGGCACGAGGTGCGCCGTGAAGAACGCCAGCGTCTCGGCGCGGCGGCTCTCCGGTGTGCTCGCCGGCGTCATCGCCGTGACCGGGCCCGGGGGCGAGGGGTGATGCAGCCGGAACGCCAGACCGAGGGCGTCGCGATGATCGTGGGAGAGCGGGATGAGGCTCGGGTGTCGTCGCCGGCGTGCCATCGCGGCGCTTGTAGCACAGGGGCGTCGCCGCCGGCCCGAGCCGGCGGCGACGCGGCGTCACGTGATCAGAGGGCGCCGACGATCGCGGACAGCTCCGCCATCTTCTCGGTGATGGTGGCAGCGCAGTCGGTGCTGATCTTGCCCTTCTTGCCGGCCTTGCCGGCCTTGGTCTGGACGACCTTGAGGGCGGCCTTCGCCTTCTTGATGAACTTCTTCTTCTTGGCCGGGCTGGCCGTGGCGATCTTGGCGAGGAACCCGTCGACCTTGGCGAGTGCCGCGGCGACGGCCTTGTCGGTCTTCGCGTCGAGCGGGTCGGTGCCGCAGATGGGGCCGTCCTGCACGTCGTCGAGCTCGCACTGCGCGCCTTCGGCACCGGTCTTCTGCGTGAAGACGCAGGCGTCGGCAGGGCAGCTGTCGTCGGTGCAGGGATCGTCGTCGTTGCACTCGGTGGCGCTGGAGCAGCCGCCAGCGACAGTGGTGCTCGTGGTGGAGCTCGTCGTCGTGGTCGTGCCGTCGGGGACATTGGGATCGGTCTCGCCGGCATCGACGCGGCCGTTGTGGTCGGCGTCTTCGTCGCCGTCCAGGAGGCCGTCACCGTCGGTGTCGGGATTCGCGCCGTCGGTCGTCGTCGCCGGATCGGCGTCGGCGACGAACGTCCCCCCGAAGTCGGCCGGCCGCTGCGGCGCGGTGAGACCGCGCTCCAGACCGTCGGGGAGACCGTCGTTGTCGCTGTCCTGATCGGTGGGGTCGGTCTCGCCGGCGTCGACGACGCCGTCGTTGTTCGAATCTTCGCCACCGTCGATCGAGCCGTCGATGACCCCGTCGTCGTCACAGTCGGCGTCGTTGGTGCAGCCGTCGAGCGTGTCGGGCAGGCCGTCGCCGTCGGTGTCGCCGATGAGCTCCTGGTTGAGCGGTAGGATGAAGGCGGCTGGACCGGGCAGGCCGACGTCCTGGTTCACGGCGATGCCGAGGATGCCCGGCGCGCCGGGGGCGCAGAAGGCGCTGACGAGCGTGGCCGCCGCCGTGGTCTCCGTCTTCGGGTAGCTCGGGTTGGGCCAGACGGGGAGGGGCGGAGCGCTCGAGCCCTGGCGGGTGACGGTCGCGGGGAAGCACGCCTTCGTCGTGGCGCCCGAGCAGCACGACTGGGTGATGCCGCCGTGGTTGCCACCGGTGCAGACGGCGGTGCAGGTCTGCGCGCCGGCACAATCGTTGGAGTCGGTCTGGCCGGGGCAGTTGCTCGCGGAAGACTGTCCCGTGGTGACGTTCACCGTGAGGGCGACCGGAATCGCGGTTCCGCTGGCGGGACAGTCGATGGACACGTCGTAGGTGGTGTCGATGGCACCCTGGACGTTGACCGTCTCGCCGATGGTGCAGGCGGCACCCGAATTCGCTCCACCATTGCAGGTACCCGCGACGCACTGCGGGCACACGTTCGTGAGCGTGGTGAGGTAGACGTTGGCCGCGAGGTTCGCGGTGGCCGCCATGAGGCCGGTCTCGAGGTTCACCGTTCCGGAAACCGCGGGGTCTGCGAAGTTCGCCTGGATGCACACCGCGGTGGTTCCGATGACGACGGGGATCGGCGGAGCGAAGGTGCGCCCTGCGGCCGAGAGCTGATCGGCTTGGCCCTGGACGTCGCAAAGCGGGTCGGTGTCGTTGTCGCAGTTGGCCAGGCAGAGCCGGAAGCGGGCGCCGCCGGGAACGTCATAGTTGTGCACGTCGCCGGTCCAGCCGGCGTCGAAGTCGGACCCAGACTGCGGCACCGTCAGCACCAGCTCCTCGGGGCCCCCCGGATTGAGATTGCACCGGGTCGCCGCGCCCGCCGTCGACGCGGCCAGCAGCACCGTCGCCACGACACCGAGCACCTTCGAGATAGACATCGAGATCACCCTCCTGCGGTTCATAGATCTCGTCGGTTGTACGGAAACCCCCGCTATTCGTCCATGGTGAACCCATCCCACGTCTGGGGGATGCTTGACTGCCCGGGGACCCCCTGCCAGCTTCCGCGCCATGCGCTTTGGGCTGTTCGCGATCAACGTCGGTCCCTGTGCCGATCCCGTCCTGCAACGGCGGATCGCGATCGCGGCCGAGGAAGAGGGCTTCGAATCGATCTGGACGGGTGAGCACGTCGTCATGCCCGTGCGCGACAATCCGGTGCCGACGCCGCCCGAGACACCCTTCCTCGACTCGATCGTGTCGCTGACGCACGTCGCCGCCGTCACCAGCCGCATCCGGATCGGGACCGGTATCCTGGTGCTGCCGCACCACAACCCGGTCGTGCTCGCCAAGGCGCTGGCGTCGCTCGACGTGGTCTCGGGCGGACGGCTGATCGCCGGGTTCGCCGCCGGCTACGTCGAGCCCGAATTCCGCGCCCTGGGCGTCGACTTCCACAAGCGAGGCGCCATCACCGACGAGTACCTGCGCGCCATCCGTGCCCTGTGGACGGAGGAGGTGCCGCACTTCGACGGACGCTTCGCCGCCTTCGCCGACGTCCGCTTCGAGCCGAAGCCGGTGCAGCGGCCGCATCCGCCCATCATCGTCGGTGGCCATGCGCCGCCGGCGCTCGCCCGCGCCGCGCGCGAGGGCAACGGCTGGTACGGCTTCGCGCAGACCGTCGCCGCCACCGCCGAAACGGTGCGCGAGCTGCGTCGGCTGCGGGTCGCCGCCGGCCGTGGCGACGAGGCGTTCGAGATCTCGCTGACGACGTTCGAGCCGATGACGGCGGAGCTGGTGGCGCAGGCCGAGGCCGCCGGCATCGACCGCCTCGTGCTGTATCCGATGGTCCGGGGCGAGCAGCTCGAGGCCACGGTGCGCGAGCTCGGCGCCCGCGTCGTCCGGGCGTGAGCGACGGCGCCGTTCGCCTCGTCCTCTGGGCGCACCCGATCCTCGGCCTGGTCGTGACCGCGCTTGCGGTACGCACCGCGACGCTCGCCGTCCAGGGTCGCGGCCGGGGGCCTCGTGCGCTGGCGCACCGCGCCCAGCACCGGAAGCTGTCGCCGTGGGCATACGGCCTGGCCGTCGTCGCCTGGATCGGCGGGGTGCTCAGCGTGTGGCTCTGGCGCCCCGATCTCGACGTCACCGACAGCGGACATTTCCAGATCGGCGGCGTCATCATCGTGCTCTTCTCGCTGGCCGCGCTGGTGTCGCGACGTGTTCCGACCGACGCCTGGGCGCGCGCGGTGCACCCCTGGATCGGCGCCGCCGTGCTGATGGCGCTCGGCGTGCAGGTCTTCCTCGGGCTGCAGCTGATGCCCCGCTGACGCGCCTTGCGCCGGCGGGACGGCTCGACTAGCGTCCGCCGGATGTCGGATATGGATACCTTCCGCGAAGACACGCGGCGCTGGCTCGAGGAGCACGCGCCGCCCGCCATGCGCACCCCGCCTCGTATCGCCGACGAGGTGTGCTGGGGCGGGAAGAAGGGGAAGTATCCAGACGACACGCGCCGCTGGCTCGCCCTCATGGCGGAGCGCGGTTGGACGGCGCCGACGTGGCCGCGCGAGTACGGCGGCGGCGGTCTCACGAAGGAGCAGGCGAAGGTCCTGTCCGAGGAGATGGCCAAGCTGCGGCTGCGGCCGGCGCTCATCGGCTTCGGCCTCGAGATGATCGGCCCGCTGCTGCTCCAGACCGGCACCGAGGAGCAGAAGCGCGAGCACCTGCCGCGCATCACGCGCGGCGAGATCCGCTGGTGTCAGGGCTACTCCGAACCGGGCGCGGGCTCCGACCTCGCCGGTCTGCAGACGCGCGCGGTTCGCGACGGCGACGACTACATCCTGAACGGCCAGAAGGTGTGGACGTCGTACGGGGAGAAGTCGGACTGGATGTTCATCCTGGTCCGCACCGACACCGAGAAGAAGCACGCCGGCATCACGTTCCTCCTGATGGACATGGAGGTGCCCGGCGTCACGGTGGCGCCGATCAAGCTCATCAGCGGCGCGTCGCCCTTCTGCGAGACCTTCCTCACCGACGTGATCGTGCCGCGACGCAACGTCATCGGCGAGGAGAACGGCGGCTGGGCCATCGCCAAGATGCTGCTGCGCTTCGAGCGCAACATGATCGCCGACGTCTTCAAGGAGCGCGACGACCGCTCGCGCCTCCTCAAGATGGCGCGTCGCTACCTGCCGGTGGAGGACGGGCGCATCGCCGATCCGATCCTGCGCGACCGCATCACGCAGATGGACATGGACCAGCTCGGCCTCGACCTCACGCTGTCGCGCTCGCGCGATCGGCTGAAGGCGGGACAGGCGCCCGGTCCCGAGACGTCGATCTTCAAGCTCTACGGCACCGAGCTGAACCAACGGCGGCGCGAGCTCATGATGAGCATCGCCGGTCCGCAGTCGCTCGGCTGGGAGGGCACGGGATTCGCCGACGACGAGCTGACGCTGACGCGCGACTGGCTGCGCTCGCGCGGCAACACCATCGAGGGCGGGACCTCCGAGGTCCAGCTCAACATCATCGCCAAGCAAGTGCTTGGCCTACCGGACTGACACGCATGGCACTCGTCCTCACCGAAGAGCAGGAATTCCTCCAGCGCACCGCGCGCGAGCTCGTCGCCGGCCGCTCGTCGTTCAAGCGGCTGCGCGCGCTGCGCGACGACACCGACGGCGACGGCTTCTCGCGTGAGCTGTGGACCGAGATGGCGCAGCTCGGCTGGCTCGGCATCGTCATCCCCGAGAGCCACGGCGGTGCCGGTCTCGGATGGACCGAGCTCATGGTCGTCATGGAGGAGCTCGGTCGCGGCCTCATGCCGGAGCCGTTCGTCGGCACCGTGCTGCTCGGCGCGACGGCAATCCTACTCGGTGGCTCCGAGGCCCAGAAGCAGGCGCATCTGCCGCCGGTGGCGGCCGGCGAGCGCTTTCTCGGGCTGGCCTATCAGGAGCCCGAGAGCCGCTGGAACCCCGTCCACGTCGCGACGCGCGCCGAGCGCGCGGGCGGCGGTTGGAAGATCACCGGCGAGAAGGTCCAGGTGCTCGACGGCCATCACGCCGACTGGTTCGTCGTGTCGGCGCGTACCGCCGGCGAGACGACGGACGCAGACGGCATCACGCTCTTCCTGATCCGGCGCGATGCGCCGGGCGTCACCGTCGAGCGCCAGCATCGGGTCGATGCGCGGGGCGCGGCCATCGTCCGCCTCGAGAGCGTCACGGTCACGCCGGAGGCCGTGCTGGGCGGCGAAGGGAAGGGCGGCGATCTCCTGCAGCACGTCCTCGATCGCGCCGCGGCGGCACTCAGCGCCGAGATGCTCGGTGCGATGACGGCGTGCTTCGAGATGACGCTCGCCTATCTGAAGACGCGCCAGCAGTTCGGCGTCCTCATCGGCACGTTCCAGGCGCTCAAGCATCGTGCGGCGCGCATGTACATCGAGACCGAGCTCGCACGCTCGGTGGTCATGGCAGCGCACCGTGCGCTCGACGACGGCGCCGACGACGGGCAGGTGGCCCGTCTCGCCAGCGTTGCCAAGGCGCGTTGCTCCGACGCCTTCGTGCTCATCGGCAACGAGGGCGTCCAGATGCACGGTGGCATCGGCATGACGGACGAGCACGACGTCGGCTTCTTCCTGAAGCGCGCGCGCGCTGCCGAGATGCAGTTCGGGGACGCGGCGTGGCACCGCGGGCGCGTGGCTATCCTGGACGGCTACTGAGCATCCGGACGCGGTGGTGACGGACGACGCTCGATGGCGGCTCGCGGCTGCATTCCGAGCGGACACGGCTCGCATGCTCGTCCAGCGGCTGCCGCTCGCGGTCGCCGTGTATCTGCCGGCGGGGTTGGCGCTCGTCCTGCTCGAGATCTCGCATCATCCGGATCGCCGCCGGATGATCGCGCTGCGCTTCGCCACCGACGCCGTCGCCGCGCTGACGGCGGTCATCGTGGCCAGACGCCACCCGACCGGACGAACGCCCATGCTGGCGAGCGCCGGGCTGCTGATCGCCTTCATCACGCTGAGCGGACTCTACAACGTCGGCGTCGGTGGGTTGCTCGAGCGCTACGTCATGATCCAGGTCTGCCTGCTGAACGGCGCCGCGGTGCTGTTCCCATGGGGCTGGCGGCCACAGCTGGCGGCGATGATCGCGGCGGTCGGAGTCTTCGCGCTGACGGCACCGCATCTCACGGCGGCGGATGCGACGGGCTTCGGCGCGTTCGGTCTGATCGTAGCGGGTGGCACGTCCGTCCTCGGCGCCTGGTCGATGGATCGCCACCGCTTCGAGGCCTTCGTGCGCACCGCGAGCGAGCGCGAGGAGGCCGACATCGCCGCCATGCTGCTGCGCGTGGCGCAGGCGCTCGGCGGCTACACCGATCGCCCGCACATGCTGGAGGCGGTGAATCGGCTCGCCGTCGAGGCCGTCGGCTGCGACTGGACCAGCACCTTCGCGTGGGACGACCGCCGCCAGGCGTACCGCTTCACGGCGGGTGCGGGGTTGCGCGCCGAGCCCGCGGCCGAGCTCGAGCGCGTGGACGTGACGCGCGACAACCTGCCCGTGCTGCGCGCGCTGGCGCCCGGCGGTCTCGTCGAGATCGCCGATCCCGACGCGCAGGCGCTGGTGCCGCCCGACCTGATGGCGCGCTGGGACATGAGCGCGACGCTGGTCGTCGCCATCGCGCGCGGCAGCGACATCGTCGGCATGCTGATCTGCGCCGATCGATCGCGTCGTGGGCCGTTCACGGAACGGCAGCACCGCGTCGCCCTCGGCATCGCGCAGGCGACGGCGATCGCGCTCGAGAACACGCGGCTCATCGCCGATCTGCAGGCCGCCAATCAGCTCAAGACCGAGTTCGTGTCGACGATGTCGCACGAGCTGCGCACGCCCTTGAACGTCATCCTGGGATTCTCCGAGATGGCGCGCGACCACGCCCTCGACCTGGCGGAGCGCGAGCGCTGCCTCGAGCGCGTCGAGACCGCCGGGCGCGAGCTGATGGAGCTGATCGAGGACACGCTCGAGATCGGACGCATCGAGAGCGGCCGCGACGAGGTGCGGCTCGAGCCGGTGACGCTGTCGGCACTGTGGACCGAGCTCGGGACGGCGTGCGGGCGGATGCCGCGACGGCACGGCGTCCTGCTGGCATGGCTCGACGCCGCCGAGGTCTCGGTGGTGACCGACCCGCGCAAGGTGACGGTCGTGGTGCGGAACCTCGTCGGGAACGCGCTCAAGTTCACCGAGCGCGGAAGCGTCGAGGCGTCGGCGCGCGTCGAGGGCGACGAGCTGGTGCTGCGCGTCGCCGACACCGGCATCGGCATCCGGCCGGAGGATCAGGCGGTGATCTTCGAGATGTTCCGCCAGGCCGATGGCTCCGACTCGCGACGCTACGGTGGCGTCGGGCTCGGGCTGCATATCGTGCGGCGCTTCGTCACGCAGCTCGGCGGCACGGTCGCGCTCGACAGCACGCCCGGCAGCGGCTCGGCGTTCACGGTGCGTCTGCCGGCGACGGCGGCGTCCGTCCCCGCTCGCGACGCCACGACGTCACGCATTTTGGGTCTTGCTCGCGTCTGAGAGTCGGCTTAACTGACGACGTTGCCTGTTTCAGACCGAACGCGCGTCGCCATCCTCCACCCGAGCCCCATCGAGCGGGAGGGATTGGCGGCGCTGATCTCGACGCTCGATACCGTGCAGCTGGTGGGCGCCGTGGGGATGACGGAAGGTGCCGTCTCCTCGGTGATCGCGAGCCAGCCGGCGGTCGTCATCGTCGATCTTCCGCCGTCCACCGATGGCGCCTTCGCCTTGGTGCGGGAGATCGTCGGCACGCCCGGCGGTCCGCGCGTCGTCGGCCTGCGGCGCCAGTATGCTCGCGAGCTCGTCGCGGGGGCGTTCGATGCCGGCGTCAGTGCGTGCGTGTCGACCGAAGCCGCGGTGTCGGACCTGCTCGACGCCATCGAAGCGGCGCGCGTCGGCCGGACCTACCTGTGCCCGTTCGTGGCGCGGGTCCTGATCGAGGGACCGAGCGCTTCGCAGACCGCCGCTCCCGTCGGGCGCCAGCTCACGCAGCGCGAGCAGGAGGTCCTGGCGCTCATCGCGAGCGGGAATACCGACCGTCAGATCTCGGGCATGCTCGGGCTCGCGGTGGGCACGGTACACACGCACCGCAAGCACATGATGGCGAAGCTCGGAGTGCGGAACGTGACGAGCCTGCTGCGGCGCGCGCGCGAAGCGGGTCTGCTGCCGGCGCCCTGACCGGACTCGTGCGCTGTGGCCACGCCGCGCTGCCAGAGCTCGTAGCCCGCAGGGGCCACGCGTGAACGGTCGAACCGGCTCTCAGGCAGGCGATGGGCTCGACGCGCGCCAGGCGTTGATGCGCCCGACGTTGTGACATTCGATGGCGTCGATTTCGGCGAAGCCTGCCTGGTCCTCCTCTGCGAGCTGGTGGAACAGGGTGTTGCTGACGACGATTTCGCTCGGACCCGCGATCGCCATGAGCCGCGCGGCGACGTTGAGCGCGTCCCCGATTGCGCCCATCCGGATCCGGGTGAACGGTCGCAGCGAGACGATCTGGAGATCGCCGACCGCCATGCCGATGTGCACGCCGCGGGCCGATTGCGCGCGGTCGATGTTGCGCTGCCACCGGTTGGAAACCGAGTTGCCGATGGCGAGGAGGTTGCGCGCGGTCTGGAGGGCGCGTTGCGGCACCTCCGTCGCATTGTGCGGGATGCCGAAGAGGCCGATCACCTCGTCCCCGACGAACTGGTAGAACATGCCGCCGTCGTTCTGGATCTGCGTGCGGGTCTTGGAGTAGAAGGCCGTCAGGTTGTCTCGGATGACCTCCTCGTCGCTCGTATCCCGCACGTAGCTCGAGAAGGCGCAGAGGTCCGCCATGATGATGGCGACGCCGCGGTAGAGCGCCTGCGGCAGGATATCCTCCGGCAACCGCCCCTCGACCTCGCGCAGCTCTCGCAGCCGCCATAGGCCGAAGTGCCAGAGCAGCTCGGATCGGAGGGGATCGTTCGTGTAGTGGGCGAGGTCGTCGCCGCCGAACGCATGGAAGCCGCGTGCCTGCTCCATCTGATGTGCGATCCCGGCGAGCGTCTCGGGCGAGGGAACTGGAACGGTGACGCCGAAGTGGTTGGCGATGCGTTCGCGGACCCCGGCATCGGTCCACAGCTCGACGCCGAGGTGCTCGGGGACGACCTGGCGAATGGCGGTCTCGAGCCGCGCCCGATCTCGCTGCCCCTCGGTGTCCACCACCACCACGAGCTTGGATGCCTCGCGGACCCGTGGCCCGTCGGGCTTGTACTTCCGCCGCAACGATTGCAGGAGCCCGGCATCCGAGAGACCGTAGTCGATCTCCATGTAGTACGGAGGACGGCCGCGGGGTTCGATCCGGATGTCGGCGAAGCGGCTCGGCTCGCCCAACGGATACTCGTGCTTGATCCGCACGTCGTCGGCCGGGAGGCCGTCGGTGCCCGCGTGCTCGAACCGAACGAGATCACAGCAGAGGCTCTCCAGGAGGAGGCGGAGCTGGCTCGCGTAGGCCGGACCACCCGGAATGGCGAACGACGAGGTGGGACTACCGAGGTCGGTGGCGAGCACGGCTCCCGATAGCCCCGCGCCGGGCAGCTGTCAACGACGCGTACAACGAGAAAGACTTCGAGCCGGATATCTCAACGTCTGCGCGTGGTCGCGTGCCGGCTTGCCGTGGGTACGCGAGTCAGTGCTTCTCGGACGCCAGCGGCGGCGCGCCGGTGCGCTCGCGCGCCTCGCGCACCATCTCCACCAGCACCACGCGCGCGTCCTTGGTCGAGCGCACCTCGCGCGGGAACGGAATGCGGATCCCCGCGAGACGATCCGCCGTCTGCGCGCGCACCCGGAACCCGAGCCGGTCGACGGCCGTCATCGTGGCGCTATGCGCCTCGACGCCCGCGAACACCTGGCAGTACAGCACGAGCGCATCGGCGTGATCGGCGTTCATGTGCGCCAGGATGCCCTCCGACGCGTCCGCGAGCGGGTCGGGGCCGGCGGCGAGATACTCGGACGCCGCCACCCACCCCATCGCCCCGAAGCCGGCCACGTAATAGCAGTCGGCGACGTCGAGCCGGTGGAACGCGAAGTCGTCGAAGTCGACCCAGTTCCGCGCGGTGTCGTGACGCGCGAGATAGTCGGTGCGCACCGCCTCGATCTCCGCCGCCGGCACGAGCGTGATCGGACCGAGCAGCGTGACGCGCGCGCCGGCGAGCGGGTCCCCGGTCCAGCCGGGCTGCGGCACCAGCAGGCTCGCCTTCGGATCGGCCGCCAGGTTCTGCGTGTGCATCGCCATCGTGCTGATCAGGAAGGTCGGGCGGCCGCGCTCGTCCTGGCCGTAGAGCGCGATCGAGCCGAAGGGGAAGCCGGGCTGGCGCTGCGACTGCGTGCACAGCGTACCGGTACGGCCGCGATGCACGAGCGTGCGGGCCTGCTCGGCGAAGGGCAGCTCGGGGACGTCGGTGGGGGCGGGACCACTGGTGGCGTGCTGGTTCATGATCGATTTCCTGGTTGCTTCTGGATGACGGTGAGCGCGGTGGCGACCATCGCCCCGACATCGGTGAGATTCGCCGGCAGTATCATCGTGTTGTTGGTCTTGGCCAGCTCCCCGAAGCGGTTCACGTACTGCTCGGCGACGCGCAGCTGCACCGCCTCGTAGCCGCCCGGGACCTGGATGGCCTCGGCGACCTTGCGGATGCCGTCGGCGGTGGCGGTGGCGATGGCCTGGATGGCGGCGGCGGCGCCCTCGGCCTCGTTCACCTGCTGCTGGCGGCTGGCCTCGGACTGCTTGATGACCTGCTGCTTGTCGCCCTCGGCGGTGTTCACCGCGGCGTCACGCACGCCCTCGGAGGTGAGGATGACGGCGCGCTTCTCACGCTCGGCCCGCATCTGCTTCTCCATGGCGGCGATGACGTCGGCGGGCGGCGTGATGTTCTTGATCTCGTACCGCAACACCTTGACGCCCCACGGCTCGGACGCTTTGTCGAGCTCGTTCACGATCGCGACGTTGATGTGGGCACGCTCCTCGAAGGTGCGATCGAGCTCGATCTTCCCCATCTCGCTGCGCAGCGTGGTCTGCGCCAGCTGGCTGATGGCGAAGAGATAGTCGGCGACGCCGTACGAGGCCCGCTCCGGGTTGAGCACCTGGAGGTAGAGCACGCCGTCGACGTGCACCTGCACGTTGTCGCGCGTGATGCAGACCTGCTCCGGGATATCGAGGGCGGACTCCTTCAGCGAGTGTCGATAGCGAACCACGTCGACGAAGGGCACCAGGATGTGGAAGCCCGCGGCCAGCGTACCGCGAAACTTGCCGAGGCGCTCGACCACGAACGCGCTCTGCTGCGGGACGACGACGGCAGTCTTCGCGACCACCGTCACCACGAGGAAGGCCAGGACCAGGAAGACGACCAACGCACCACTCATGACGACTCTCCCTTCACTCCGCGTGCACCCACAGCATCAGGCCGTCGACCCGCATCACCCGGCAGCGCTGGCCACGGACGAGCGTGCCCTCGCCGTCGTGGCGCACCGACCACGTCGTGCCGCGCAGCTCGGCCTTGCCGACGCCACCCGGGGGCAGATCGTCCGTCAGGGTGGCGATCTCGCCGAGCAGATTGCTGGGCGACGGCGGTCCGCCGCCGTCCCGGAAGCGATCGACCAGACGGCCACGGAACAGGACGAGCGAGCCCACGGCCAGCACCGAGAACAGCAGCCACTGCATCCAGTCGGGACCGCCGGCGCCGATGCCGACCAGCACGCCGACGGCGAGCGCGGCCAGACCGAAGAAGATGACGAAGAACCCGCCCGGGGTGACGATCTCGATCGCCAGCAGCACGAGGCCGACCAGCGCCCACACCCACCACGCCATCGCGCGCGACCCTACGTTCCGACCGCCGGAGGGTCAAGCCGCACGGGCGTCAGGTGGGACCGTCGACGTCGCGCGCCAGCGGGCGCAGCAGCCCGTCGGCGATGTCGTAGACGAGCCCGTGCAGGAGCGGCGAGCGACCCTGCGCCCATGCGCGCTGGATGACCGGCATGCGCGACAGGTTGTACACCTGCTCGACGACGTTCAGGTCGATCAGCCGGCGGTAGCGCGCCTCCGGGTCGGCGATGGCGTCGAGCTCGACTTGGTGCAGGCGCATCACGTTGCGGATGCCGCCGAGCCAGTGATCGACGAGCCCCATGGTGCTCGGACCCATGGCCGCCTGCACGCCACCGCACCCGTAGTGCCCGCACACGATCACGTGCGGCACCTTGAGCACGTCGACGGCGTACTCGATCACCGACAGCACGTTCATGTCGCCGGGATAGACCTGGTTGGCGACGTTGCGGTGCACGAACAGCTCGCCTGGGAGGGCGCCCGTCAGCGAGTTCGCCGGTACGCGGCTGTCGGAGCAACCGATGAAGAGGTAGTGGGGCTCCTGACGACCGGCGCGACGACGGAAGAAGTCCGGGTCGGCGGCGGTCATCTCCGCCACCCATTTCTTGTTGGCCTCGAAGAGCCGCTGGATGTGATCCATCCGTCGCGTCAGTGGAACGTCGGCGTCTCGTCGGCGAGACGGGACAGGCGTCCCCGCACCTCGTCGGCGTCGGCGGCGTCGGGGGCGAGGTCGAGGTAGCGGCGCAGGTCGTCGGCGGCGGCGGCCGGGCAGTCGAGCTCCTCGTAGAGGAAGCCGCGCGTGCGGATGTCGTCGGCGGCGTTTGGCGTGAGGACGAGGAGCAGGTCGACGGCGGCCAGCGCGTGCGCGTGGTCGTCCTTCTCGAGCCAGATGCGGAGCAGGTTGCGCAACATGCGCCCGAGGATGCCGCGCTCGCTCGACGCTTCGAGGAACTCGTCGGGCACGTGCGCGAAGTCGGGACCGCCGCCGCGGCTGGCCTGCGACAGCGAGCGCAGGCGCGCCAGCAGGTCGGCGTCGTCGACGGGCGTGCCGGCGTGGAATGGGTCGATCAGCAGCGGCTCGCCCTGGGTGTTGATGCGCACCAGGAAATGGCCGGGGAAGCCGACACCCTCGACGTCGAGCCCGATGCGGTTGCCGATCTCGATCATCAGGACGGACAGCGAGATCGGGATGCCGAGACGCCGATCCAGGACGTCGTTCAGGAAGCTGTTGCGGGGGTCGTAGTAGTCGTCCTGGTTGCCGCGGAAGCCGCACTCCTCGAACAGGAAGCGCGTCAGCTCGGCAACGGCATCGGCGGGGGCCATCTGCGACGACACGCGCGGCGCCACGGCCGCGGCCAGCTCGTCCAGGCGACGCAGCCAGGGAGCCGGGTCGAGGTCGGGGTAGGCGATGCGGGCGATCTCGAGGGCGGCCCCTGCGAGGTCGCAGCGGGCGCCGGTGCCCACGTGCGCGGCGAAACGATCGCGAATACCCGGCACGTCAGGGCGTCCAGTGGTGCGGGAAGAAGATGGGATGGCGCATGAGCGTGTCTGTCGGCGAAGCGCAGCGGAGGTTATCGAAGGAGGGCCGGCCACAGCAAGCGCCAGGCCGCCCAGCACACGGCATGCGGGTTGCTTTCGACGCCCATCCGTCCGCGTCGTGCGCCCGTCCGGACGTGCAGGCCGCGAGCGGAGACCGCCGAGCGAATGACTGCCGGGACAAAAATGACGCCCACGCGGCCGCAGGTGCAGACGTTGCTTCGCCTGCGATGGGTCGCGATCGCCTCGATTCCCGGCGTCGTCGGCGGCCTCGCCATCAACGCCTGGCTGTTCCCGACGGTGTTCGCGCCGCAGGCCATGGCCCTCGGCATGATGCTCGCGACCGAGCTGGTGTGTGCCTCGCTGCCTCGGCGCGCCGCCGTCGCCCGCCGGGCCGTACCGCTGGCCGTGGCGTATACCGCGGTTCATGGCCTCGGCGTGCTCTGGCTGCAGACGTGGTCGCCGGTCTACCTCGATCTCGCGGCCGGCACGCTGGCAGCGCTGCTCACCGGTGTGGCGCTCCTGTTTCCGTGGGGCGGCGCGACCCAGGTCGGGGTCACGCTGCTCTTCGCCACGAGCTTCGCGGTCGTCGTGCCGTGGAGGGCGTGGGACGACGGGCGCGTCCTCAACATCCTGATCCAGCTCGCCGTCGGTGGAATCATCTCGATCGCGGGTGCCGTCGTCGTCGAGCGCCAGCGCGCGGCGACGGAGCGGGAGCGGGCACACACGCGTGAGGTCGCCCGTCAGCGTGCCGGCATGCTGGTGGCGGCGCACGAGCTCAACGCCACTCTCGATCTCGAGACGCTCGGCCGCCGCATCGTCCGCGTCGCCCGCACGCTGATCGCGTGCGACGTCAGCTCGCTCACGCTCATCGACACGCAGAGCGGTCGTGTCGTCCCGACGGCGATGGACGGCGACATCGGTGCCACCGGCCAGTCGCTGGTCGGCGTCGTCTTCACCGACGGCGCGCAGTCGCCGTACGTCCAGGAGCTGCTGACGCATCTCGCGACGCGTGCCACCGTCCTGGTGCCGGGGGGAACGTCGCTCGACGGGCCCGTCCACGCGGTGCTGCAGCATTTCGGGGTGGCGCGGGCGCTGTTCGTCGCGATCCGCCGCGAAGGGCGCGTGCTGGGCTACATGAGCTTCAACTGGCGCGACGTCGACGCCGGATTCGACGCACAGGACCTGCGGCTCGCCGAGGGTCTGGCGCAGAGTGCCGCCATCGCGCTCGACAACGCGCGCCTCGTCGACGACCTGCAGCGCGCCGGACGCCTCAAGTCGGAGTTCGTCTCGACCATGTCGCACGAGCTGCGCACGCCGCTCAACGTCATCATCGGCTACACCGACATGCTCGACGAGCTCGACGGGTCGGCGCACGCGACCGCGCTCGAGCGCATCCGCGGCGCGAGCCGTGAGCTGCTCGAGCTGATCGAGGCGACGCTCAACTTGAGCCGTCTCGAGTCGGGCCACGACCTGCCGCACCTGGAGCCGGTGGCGCTCGACGAGTTGTGGGACGAGCTGGCGCAGGAGTTCGCCGCGCTGCCGCGACCGACCGGTGTCGGGTTGCGCTGGGAGGCGGCCACCGGCGGCCCGGTGCACGCCGATCGTCGCAAGGTGCGCATCATCGTCAAGAACCTGGTCGGCAACGCGCTCAAGTTCACGCCGACGGGCGAGGTGGTGGCGTCCTGCGACGTCGCACCCGGCCGGCTCCGCATCGTCGTGCGCGATACCGGCGTCGGCATTCGCGCCGATCAGCTCCCCGTCATCTTCGAGATGTTCCGCCAGGTCGACAGCTCGGACTCGCGGTCATACGGCGGCGTCGGCCTCGGCCTGCACATCGTCCACCGCCTGTGCGGGCAGCTCGGTGGTACGGTCGCGGTGGTGTCGGCACCGGGGCAGGGCTCGACGTTCACCGTCACGCTGCCGACGCACGAGGCGCGGCTATGCGCGATCTCGGCCGCGTGACCCTTGGCGGGCCGGCGTCACCCCTGCTAAGACCGCGCCGTGTCGCTCAGGGACAAAGCGGCGATCGTCGGCATCGGGCAGCTGCCGTTCTCGAAGAACATCGGCCGCTCCGAGGAGGTGACCGCGCTCGAGGCCGCGCGCCTCGCACTCGAGGACGCCGGGCTGCGCCCGTCGGACCTCGACGGCATGACCAAGTGGAGCATCCAGGTCACGTCGGAGAACGCCATCGCGCGCAACCTCGGTGTGCCGAACCTGCGCTTCTTCGGCGAGGTGGGCTACGGCGGCGGCGGCGGATGCGGCGTCGTCGGGCATGCGGCGGCGGCCATCGCCGCGGGCATGGCGCGCTGCGTGCTGATCTATCGCTCGCGCAACCGCGGCTCCGGTGGTCGGCCGTGGGCGGGAACGTCGCGCGAGCGTGACCAGTCGGCCACCGAGGGCAACGAGACCGCCTTCTACTCGCCCTACGGCTTCGTGCGCCCCGTCGATCAGGTGGCGATGTTCGCACGCGCCTTCCTGCACGACCGTGGCTACACCACGCGCCACCTCGGCTGGATCGCGGTGAGCACGCGCAAGCACGCCAGCAACAATCCGATGGCGATGATGCGCGAGCCGATGACGCTCGACGACCACGCCAACTCGCGCCTCATCTCCGATCCGTTGCGGCTCTTCGACAACTGCCTCGAGACCGACGGCGCCGCGGCAGTCATCGTCGCCGCCGCCGACATGGCGCGCGACCTGAAGCAGAAGCCCGCGTACATTCGCGCCGCCTCGCAGGGTATGGGCCCGCGCAACTTCACGATGAACAACTTCTTCAAGGACCCGCTGCTCGAGTCGCCGGGCGCGTACGCGGCGCGCGACCTGTGGGCGATGGCCGGCGTCGGTCCGCACGAGGTCGACGTCGCGCAGCTCTACGATGCGTTCACGCCGCTCGTCCTCGCCTCGCTCGAGGAGTACGGCTTCTGCAAGCCCGGCGAGGCGGGCGCCTTCGTCGAGGATGGCGGGCTCGAGGTGGGGGGGCGTCTGCCGAACAACACCAGCGGCGGCAGCCTGTCCGAGGCGTACGTCCACGGCATCAACCTCATCATCGAGGCGACGCGCCAGATCCGCGGCACGTCGGTGAACCAGGTGCCCGGCGCGCAGCTCTCGCTGGCGACGAGCGGCAACATGGTGCCGACGGGCGCGCTGCTCCTGCGAGGCGACTGATGGCCGACGACTTCGTTCGCCGCACCGGCGGCGCCGACTGGATTCCGTACTGGGAGGCGGGCCGCAACCGCGAGCTGCGCTTCCAGCGCTGCGTCCAGTGCAAGGGCTGGCGGCATCCGCCGCAGCCGATGTGTCCGACGTGTCTCTCGTTCGAGCATGAGTGGGCCCTCGCCAGCGGTCGAGCCCATGTCCTGTCGTGGGTGATCTGCCATCCGCCCGTCCTGCCGGCGTGGAAGGAGCGGACGCCGTATCCGGTCGTGCTCGTGCAGACCGACGAGGGGCCGCGCACGATGGGCAATCTCGTCGGCGCGACGCCGGACGTGCTGCGCATCGGCCTGCCGATGATGGTCGACTTCGCGCCGTCGATCGATGGCGACCTCGTGCCGCAGTGGCGTCCGGCGTAGGCACCCGTCTCGGCGTCGACCTCGGCGGGACGAAGATCGAGGGCGTCGTGCTCGACGCCGGCCAGCGGCCGATCGGCCGGCATCGCGTTGCGACGCAGCGCGACCGCGGCTACGCGCACATCCTCGACCGCGTCGCCGAGGTCGTCGCGGCGCTGCGCCCGCTCGTACCGGACCTCCGCCAGGTCGGCGTGGGCACGCCGGGCTCGCTGTCCATGCGCGACGGGCGGCTCAAGAACTCGAACACGACGTGTCTCAACGGGATGCCGCTCGCGGACGACCTCGCGGCGCGGCTCGGGGTGCCGGTACGCATCGAGAACGATGCCAACTGCTTCGCGCTCGCCGAGGCCGGCGCCGGGGCGGGGCAGGGGCGTCGCGTCGTGTTCGGCGTGATCCTGGGGACGGGCGTCGGCGGCGGCCTCGTCCTCGACGGCCGGCTCTGGTCGGGCTGCCAGCGGATAGCCGGCGAGTGGGGGCATCACGTGCTCGATCCCGCCGGACCCGACTGCTACTGCGGCCGGCGCGGGTGTGTCGAGACGTTCCTCTGCGGTCCGGCGCTGGAACGGGCGTACGGCGACGGATGCGACGCCACGGAGATCGGCCGGCGCGCGGCGCGGGGCGAGGCGCGCGCCGCGGCCGCGCTCGACGCCTGGCTCGAGCGCTACGGCCGCGCGCTGGCGAACGTGATCGACATCCTGGATCCGGACGTCGTCGTGCTCGGCGGCGGGCTCTCGAATCTGGACGCGCTGTACGACCGCGGCCGCGCCGCCGTCGCGCGGCAGGTCTTCAACGACGAGCTGCGGACGCCGATCGTGCGCAACGCGCTGGGCGACTCGGCGGGCGTGATCGGCGCGGCGCTGCTCACGGGGTGACATCGCTCCACTGTGATGTCTGAGCGGGGACCTCGGGCACCTCGACGGGGGGCTTGGCCCTGCCTCGTGGACGGCATGCGCGACGTGATCCGTTGGGGCGGCCTCCGCCTGGGATCGCATCCTCGCCAGCAAGCGCAATCTCTGCACATCAGTCTTGACCAGAAACAGCTCGGCGCGTTACGCATGACCGGCACGCGAGAACCTCTGCTCACTCGACATCGAGATCAATGGGACCTCGGCCCTCCGCTCGCGGCAGTCGAAGGGAGATCGACCATGGGACGCACCAGTCAGCCGCAGCGCAGCCGGTCTTACCTGCCCCTCACGCCCGCCGATTGCGAGGCGAGGACGAGGGCGCCCGGCACCCTGATGCTCCTCGCCGTGCTTCTGGCCGTGTGGTCATCGGCGGCGTCCGGACAAGCGTTCATGCCGGGCGCGCCGGGTGCCGGCGACCCGTACTTTCCGCTGGACGGAAACGGCGGGTACAACGTTCGCAACTATGGCCTCGAGCTGAAGTACGACCCGGCGACGGACCTGCTCGTGGGCCGCGCGAAGATTCGCGCCAGGACCACGCAGAACCTGTCGAGCTTCAACCTCGACCTGGTCGGCCTGACCGTGCACTCCGTCACGGTGAACGGTCGCCCCGCCGCCTTCGCCCATGACGGCGGCGAGCTTGTGATCACGCCGGAGAGCGGTCTCCCGAAGTCTCGTTCCTTCATCGTCGTCATCGAGTACAGCGGGGTCCCCGTGTCTCTGGAGGGAGCTGGCTTCATTCACACCGACGACGGCGCGCTCGTCGTCGGCGAGCCGCACTCCGCATCGAGCTGGTTCCCGGTCAACGACCATCCGACCGACAAGGCGTCCTACACCTTCGCGATCACTGTGCCCGAGGGACTCACGGCGGTGGCGAACGGCACGCTCGAACGCCAGCGGACGACGGACGGCTGGACGACGTGGTACTGGAGGCAGCGGGAGCCGATGGCCTCGTACCTCACGACGGCCACCATCGGCGAATTCGACCTTCGCGCCTACAGTGTGGAGAGCATCCGCTACTGGGACGCGGTCGACCCGGACGTCCTGTCGGGCCCATTCGCCTCGAGGGTCGAGGCGGGGTTCGCACTGCAGCCCGAGATCATCGAGTTCCTCGCGAGCCACTTCGCCAAATACCCGTTCCGGGCGGGCGGTGGCATCGTCGACGACGTCGAGGGTCTCGGATTTGCGCTCGAGAACCAGACGCGCCCGATCTACGCGATCGAGTTCTTCGACGATCCGCTGGATGCCGAGCTCGTCTTCGTTCACGAAATCGCACATCAGTGGTTCGGCGACAGCCTTTCCGTCGCCCGCTGGCAGCACATCTGGCTCAACGAGGGCTTCGCGACCTACATGACGTGGCTCTGGCGCGAGGAGAAGCACGGCTACTCCGCGCAGGAAAGCTTCGACCTGTACTACTTCGGCATTCCCCTCGAAGACGAAGGCGACTGGAAGGGATTCTGGCAGGGCATCGTCGGCGATCCGGGCCCCGAGGAGGTCTTCGGCCTGCCCGTCTACCTCCGGGGCGCGATGACGCTCCACCAGCTGCGGCTCGCCGTGGGCGATCCCACCTTCTTCGCCATCCTCAAGCGCTGGACGCAGGAACGGAAGGGCGACAACGTCACGACCGACGAGTTCATCGCGCTCGCCGAGAAGGTGTCCGGCGTAGAGCTGAGCGACCTCTTCCAGACATGGCTGTTCACTCCGGAGCGGCCGGCGCTTCCGCAGCCCCTCGGCGCCGCCCGTAGCGCGACCTCTGACCCCAGCTCGTCTATCCCGGTGCCCTGGCAGGGAGGGCTGCGGCCCTAGGTCGAGATACGCTCGTTCCGCGCCAGCCGGGGCAGGGGGGCCGCGTCCGGACGTCTGACGCGGAGAGGGCGTCGGTCAACCTCGCCGGGTTGTCCGTCCTACGGCCCTCGCCCTTGCCGTTTGCTCACTCCGAAGGACTGCCGCCCCCCCAGCCGAACAGCAGCACGAGGAGCGGAAGCAGGACGAAAAAGAAGCCGAGTAGAAGCCAGATGAAATTGGCTTCCGCAAAGTTGAGGAAGCGGTTGTTCCAGGTTGGCCTCGCCCGTTCTTCGGCGAACCGTCGTATCGCCTCCTCGCGCTCTCGCGTGTACAGCGCCTCATAGTGCGCGGCGACCCGCTCCGCCTCCGCTCTCGCTCCGCGAGCCAGTGGCACTGGGATTTGGTATCCCTCGTCTCCGATGAATTGCATCCACGTCACGTGGACCTCCGAGAACGCATTGGGCGAACTCCATTCGCCGACGAAGAACGCATCCTCCCGGAGCACGACCTCGATGCCCGCACTGAAGGAATGCTTGTCGCATTCCTTCAGCAGCTCCACCGGGACGAAACTGCGCTTCGACCGGAGCCGAGACTCGCGCGCAAAATCGCGCAAGACGTCCTCATCCACGACCCAACGCGCCAGGATGGTTTCGCCTCGGTATCGCTCAACCATGGAATCGCTACGCGACGACAGCGGCGCAGATGAGGAACATGCGCAACGCTGTACCGTTCATGGATGGCCGGGATAGGTCACCAGAGCGCAGATTGCCATTCCTTGGACTTGCCCCCGACCTGGGGACACCCCAGGCCGTCCACGAAACCGGGGCAACTTCAGCACCACGTCGGGACGTCTGATCAGCGCGGACTGGATTGTCCTTCCCGCGGTCCTACCGGGCGCCGGCTCGAGCGGGTAGTGCCGATTCGTCCGCATGCGTTCTTCGAGATCGACGCCGCGACGCGGCGTTGGCGCGCTTCGAATCGCTGCGCCACCATCCGCGTCGCACGGGCGCTTGAGCGGGGCGGACGCGGGCTGCATACGAGTAGGTGATGACCGCAAGCCCACGGTGTTCCCGCGCACGACGAGCTCGGACCCGCCTTCCCACGCATGCCCCGACGCCTCGCCGGTTCGCCGCGCTGGCGCTGGTCGTGATCCTCGGCGCTCACTCGACCGTTGGCGCGGAGGAGATGCGGCCGACCTGCAACGGCTCTCCCGCGACGATCTACGTGCAGGAGGGCCGGGTCGTCGGCGGTCCGGACGATGGCCAGCGGTACCGGCGCGTGCTGCGCGGAACGGCCGGTGACGACGTCATCGTCGGGACGGCGGGTTCGGATCGGATCAAAGCGCTTGCTGGGCGCGACGCGATCTGTGGCGGCGGCGGCCAGGACGACATCGAGGCGGGCGAAGGAGACGATGTGGTCGACGGGGGTACCGGCAACGACACGATCAAGGGACAGGGGGGGAACGACACCATCGATGGGGGCGATGGCGACGACCGGATCGTCGGCGGCGGCGGCAACGACCGGATCGACGGCGGTGCCGGCGCCAACCGCAGCAAGGGCGGCGGGGGAAGCGATACCTGCGTCAACAGTGCCACCGCTGCCAGCTGCGTCGCCACCGGCGCGATGCTCACGATCACGAACGACCTTCCGGCGAGCACATCGTGTCCCGACGGGAACACGCTCAGCGTCTTCGCGCCCGGGCAGCGGGTCGTTCCAGCCGGTGGCGGCTCCGTGACCATCCAGGGCGACTTCTCGCAGTTCCCGGGCGTCGGTATCCAGGTCAACAATTGGTACTGGACGTCCGTCTCCTTGCCCGTGCAGACGGGACCGCCGCAGAATCCCGACAACTCGGGTGCGCAGTTCGCCGTGTCCGATCAGTGCGTGCTCTCGCAGGAGCCCGCCTGGTTCGGGAAGGGCATCCAGACCTACCTGATCAGCGCCGTCACCGCCGAGAAGACCGCCGATGGATGCCGGATCACGGTGGCGCAGAGTCCCTACACGGACGCCGTCACGCCCGGCTGCTGCTCACCACCTGGGATCGGGAGCGGCACGTGCACCGGGCCATGGGGTGTCACCGACGATCACGAGCCGTGGCCTCCCCAGTAGCGCGAAGCCGAGACTCGGCGTGCGCCGAGGTGGGGCGCGCGGAACGCTGCCGCTCGTCCTCCCAGGCGACCTTCGCATCGAAATCGCTCCGAGCGTGTCGTGACGAGCCGGCGTCCGCGAACGCGGCGCCGGTCGTAGTCTCTGAGATTGGCTCCTCGCGGGGACGCTACCCGCGCAGATGGCGGCTGAGGTCGCCGATCAGGTCGGAGATGATCAGGCGGTCGGCGAACCGCCACGCGCCGCCGCTACGGACGAACGCGTCGTGGTAGCGGCCGGCGATGATCGGCTGCAGCGGCAGGTCGGGACGGGCCTGCAGGACGGTGAAGTACGAGCGCGCGGTCGCGGCGTCGCCGTCGAGGGCGACGATCACGTTCGTGACGACGTGCTTCGTGCACGGCACGCCGTCGTACAGGATGACGACGTCGTACGCGCGTCGGACCTCCGCCGTGCCGCGTAGCGGCTCGCTCCGCTCCGGTGTTCGCCACGTCGCATGCGCGAAGAGGGCGGCCACTCCGTCGAGGTCGCCGGCGTCGATGCGCTCGGCATAGCCGTGGATCAGGGCGGTGACGCTCGCCGTGTCGTCCATACCCGCTGCATAGACGGGATGGTTGCGTGGGGTCGAGAGGCCGTGCCACAAGCCCGCCACATGCCCGCTTTCACGAACCGCACCGTCTCGACGAATGGCATCTCCATGTCCCTCCGCGACGAGGGGAAGGGCCAGGCCGTCGTGCTCTGCCATGGCTTCCCCGAGCTCGGCTACTCCTGGCGCCATCAGGTTCCGGCGCTCGCCAAGGCGGGCTACCGCGCGCTGGCGCCCGACCAGCGTGGCTACGGTGACACCGACCGTCCGTCGGACGTGACGGCCTACGACATCCATCATCTGACGGGTGACCTCGTCGGGATGCTCGACGCGCTCGGCATCGAGCGGGCGGTCTTCGTCGGCCACGACTGGGGCGGGCTCATCGTGTGGATGATGCCGTTGCTGCATCCGTCGCGTGTGGCCGGCGTCATCGGCGTCAATACGCCCTACTTTCCGCGCGCGCCCATGGCCCCCGTCGGGCTGTTCCGACAGATGCTCGGCGAGAACTACTACGTCGTGCACTTCCAGCAGCCCGAGGTACCCGACGCCGGGCTGGCGCGCGACGTGCGGCGCGTCTTCACGCAGCTCGGCCGCCGTGGCGTGCCGCTCGCCGAGGTCGAGGCGGCGATCGCGCGTGCCGGCACGATGCGGAACATGGTGGAGATGGTCGAGAGCGACGAGGTGCTGGGCGAGCCGCTGCTCGATCAGACCGAGCTCGAGGTGTTCGCCGACGCCTTCAGCCGCACCGGCTTCACCGGCGGCATCAACTGGTACCGCAACCTCGACCGCAACTGGGAGACCACGCCCGAGCTCGACGGGGCCCGCATCACGGTGCCGTCGCTCATGGTGACGGCGGAGTGGGACTTCGTGCTCCGTGCCGAGATGGCCGAGCCCATGCGCGGGCTGGTCGACGACCTCGAGATCGTCATGATCTCGCAGTGCGGCCACTGGACGCAGCAGGAGAAGCCCGCCGAGCTGAACGCGGTCATGATCGACTGGCTCAAACGCCGCTTCCCGGCGTAGCTCCCGGTCGGTTGCAAAAGCTCGCGCGCCCGGGCGAGAGTGCGCGAATTCTGCACACTCGAGAAGGAGACACGCATGGGTCGCAAGGTATTCGTGATCGGGGTCGGCATGACGAAGTTCGAGAAGCCCGGCTCCAAGGCCTGGGACTACCCCGACATGGCGAAGGAAGCCGGTGAGAAGGCGCTCAAGGACGCCGGCATCCCGTACGACGCCGTCGAGCAGGCCGCCGTCGGCTACTGCTATGGCGATTCCACCTGCGGCCAGCGCGCCGTCTACACGCTTGGCCTCACCGGCATCCCCGTCTACAACGTCAACAACAACTGCTCGACGGGCTCGACCGCGCTCTTCATGGCGAAGCAGTTCGTCGAGGGCGGCCTCGCCGACTGCGTGCTCGCCCTCGGGTTCGAGAAGATGGAGAAGGGCTCGCTCGGCGTGAAGTTCACCGACCGCACGAACCCCATGGACAAGCAGTTCGAAACCATGGTGTCGCTGCGCGGCTTCGCGCAGGCGCCGCCGGCGCCGCAGTTCTTCGGCAACGCCGGCCGCGAGCACATGGACAAGTACGGCACCACGCGCGAGCAGTTCGCCAAGATCGGCCTCAAGAACCACAAGCACTCGGTGAACAATCCGTACTCGCAGTTCCAGGACGAGTACACGCTCGAGCAGATCATGAATGCGCCCATGGTGTACGATCCGCTCACCAAGCTGCAGTGCTGTCCGACGTCGGACGGTGCCGGCGCCGCGATCCTCGCCAGCGAGGACTTCGTGCGCAAGCACAAGCTCGAGAAGCAGGCCGTCGAGATCGCCGGCATGGCGATGACCACCGACTACCCGAGCACCTTCGACGAGAAGAGCTGCATCAAGCTGATCGGCGCCGACATGACCCGCAAGGCGGCCGAGAAGGTCTACGAGCAGTCGGGCCTCGGCCCGAAGGACGTGCAGGTCATCGAGCTGCACGACTGCTTCTCGGCGAACGAGATGGTCACCTACGAGGCGCTCGGCCTCTGTCCCGAGGGTAAGGCCGGCACGCTCATCGACGACGGCGCCGTCACCTACGGCGGGCAGTGGGTCGTGAACCCGTCGGGTGGTCTGATCTCGAAGGGTCATCCGCTCGGCGCCACCGGGCTCGCGCAGTGCGCCGAGCTCAACTGGCAGCTCCGCGGGCTGGCAGAGAAGCGGCAGGTGCCCGGCGTGAAGGCCGCCCTGCAGCACAATCTCGGCCTCGGCGGCGCCGCCGTGGTCACGATGTATCGTCGCGCCGATCTGGCCTGACGTCGTGGCGGATCCCGACGACTCGGGATCCGCCGCCCGCGCGTATTGACCAGGCCGGGTGGGCAGCATAGCCCGGGCAACATGGACTTCGGCGTGACCATGTTCCCCACCCACTACGCGATCCGTCCCGACGACCTCGCGCGCGAGGCCGAGTCGCGTGGCTTCGAGTCGGTCTGGTTCCCGGAGCACACGCACATCCCTGCGTCGCGGCGCAGCCCGTGGCCGGGCGGACCGAACCTGCCGAAGGAGTACTCGCACACCTTCGACCTGTTCGTCGCGATGACGATGGCCGCCGCCGCCACGAAGAAGCTCAAGGTGGCGTCGGGCATCTGCCTCCTCGTCGAGCGCGATCCGATCACGACCGCGAAGGAGCTGGCGTCGCTCGACGTGCTGTCCGGTGGTCGCGTGCTGTTCGGCATCGGCGGCGGCTGGAACGCCGAGGAGATGGAGCATCACGGCACCGAGTTCCGCACGCGCTGGAAGCTGCTGCGCGAGCGCGTCGAGGCCATGCGCGCGATCTGGACGCAGGACGAGGCCAGCTACGCCGGCGAGCTGGTGCGCTTCGATCCCATCTGGTCGTGGCCGAAGCCGCTGCAGAAGCCCGGACCGCCCGTCATTCTCGGCGCGCACGGTCCGAAGGCGCTGGAGCGGGTGGTGAACTACTGCGACGGCTGGATTCCGATCGGCGTGCGAGCGGGCGATCTGCTCGAGGAGATCAAGAAGCTGCACGTCCTCGCCGTCGAGAAGGGGCGCGACCCGAAGACGATCTCGGTGAACGTCTACGGCACCCCGGCCGATGCCGACCTCCTGAAGCAGATGCGCGATGTCGGTGTGTCGCGCGCGGTCTTCGGGCTGCCGGCGGCAGGTGCCGAGAAGGTGCTGCCGATGCTCGACATGTACGCCGAGGCGATGCGCGCGGTCGGGTGACGACCGTCCGGGTGCTCGGGTCGATCCAGGAGGTGCCCCGCGCCGCCTGGGACGCGCTCGTGGGCGACGGTTCGCCGTTCCTCGAATGGGACTGGCTCGCTACGCTCGAGGACGCCGGCACGGTGACGCCCGACACCGGTTGGCTGCCGCAGCACCTCACGCTGTGGGACGACGATCGGCTCGTCGGCGCGTGCCCGCTCTACGTGAAGGGGCACAGCATGGGCGAGTTCGTCTTTGACCAGAGCTGGGCGACGGCGGCGCAGCGGGCGGGCATCGCCTACTATCCGAAGCTCCTGGTCGGCGTGCCGTTCACGCCGGTGACGGGCAGCCGCTTCCTCGCCGCGCCGGGGGCGCATGCGATGGTGGCGCAGGCGTTCGGCGCGGTGCTGGAGGATATCTGCGCGCAGCAGCGGTTCTCGTCGGCGCACGTCAACTTCTGTCAGCCCGAGGACGCCGCGGCGCTCGAGGCACGCGGATGGCTGCGTCGGACCGGCTATCAGTACCACTGGGTCAACGAGGGCTTCGGCACCTTCGACGACTACCTGACGAGCTTGCGCAGCAAACGACGCAACCAGGCGCGACGCGAGCGGCGCGAGCTCGACGCGCAGGGCGTGACGATCACCGCCCACGTCGGTGACGCCATCCCCGACGACCTCGTGCCGGTGATGTTCAAGTGCTACCGCACCACCATCGCGCAGCTCGCCTGGGGCCAGCAGTACCTGAACCGGCGCTTCTTCACGCTGGTCGCGGAGCGCTTCCGCTCCCGTCTGTGCTTCATCGTCGCTCGGCGCGGCGACGAGGTCCTGGCCGGGACGTTCAACGTGCAGAAGGCCGGCGTCCTCTATGGTCGCTACTGGGGCGCGCTGGCAACGCTCCGTCACCTGCACTTCAACGTCTGCTACTACGCCGCGATCGAGCATTGCATCGTGCACGGGCTGCAGCGGTTCGAGCCGGGGGCGGGTGGCGAGTTCAAGCATCTGCGCGGCTTCGACGCGCGTCCCACCGAGAGCATGCACTTCCTGCGCGACGTCCGGTTCCGTAGCGCGGTGGCGGACTACCTCGTGCGCGAGCGTGCGGCCGTGCGCGACGAGATCGACTGGCTCGACGAGCGCACGGCGCTGCGGCGGGACCGCGACGAGCCGCGGCTGGAGTGACGAGCGTCGAGTGGCACCTCCGAAACCTTTCTGGTAGCCAGCCCGTCGGACCCATGCAGCGTTCTCCAGTCCAGTCTCCACCGGCGTCGGACCTCCCGTCGCCGAGCAGCACGGGCCCACGCTCCGTCGCATCGCGGCCCGAGGCCACAGGCCCGCTGCGGGTACTGTGGGTGACGGACGACTGGGGCGCGTCGTACCGCTACCGCTGCGCCCACGGTGCCGAGCAGCTGCGCGCCGACGGCGTGCCCGCCAACGTGATGCACATCGGCGACCCGAATCTGCTCGCGGCGTTGCCGGCGTACTCCGTCGTGGTGCTGTTCCGGCTGCCGTGGAGCGGGCGCGTGGAGGCGCTGCTGCTCGCCATCCGACGTCAGGGTGCGACGCCCGTCTTCGAGATCGACGATCTCATCTTCGATCCCGAGTTCGAGCCGCTCCTCGGCTTCCTGCGCGATCTGCGTCCGAGCGCACAGCGCGAGTACCGCGAGCGGTTCCGCCGCCTGCGTCGCACGTTCGACGCCTGCGACGCGTTCGTCGGCAGCACGCCGGCGCTGGTGCGTGCCGCCGTGGCGCTCGGGCGACGCGAGGCGATCCTCCACCCGAATCTGGTGCCGTCGGCCTACGAGCAGCTGGCGCGATGGCTCGTGCGGCGCGGACGGATGTCGCCGCCGACCATCGCATACCTGAGCGGATCGAACACCCATGATCGCGACTTCGCGGTCGCGAGCGGCGCCCTGGCGCGCATCCTCACCGACGACCGGCGCGTCCGTCTGCTGGTCTGCGGCTTCGTCGATCTGCCCGCGGCCATGCGACCGTTCGCGGACCGCGTCGTGCAGATTCCCTACCAGGACTGGCGCGTCTACCCGTGGGCGGTGGCCGGGTGCGCGGTCACGCTCGCGCCGATGGCGGTCCGCAACGCGTTCGCCGACGCCAAGAGCGCGCTCAAGTTCTTCGAGCCCGGGATATTCGGCGTGCCCGTCGTGGCGACGCCGACGGAGCCGTTCCGCGCCGCCATCGTCGACGGCGAGACGGGCTTCCTCGCCGACACCGAGGACGAATGGGAGGGGCGCATCCGGCAGGCGCTCGATCCCGACGTCGGGCGAGCCGTCGGCCGGCGTGCGCGCGCGGCCGTGCAGGCGGCGCATACGCAGAGCGCCAACCAGGGGCGCCTCGTGGCGCTGCTCGGTCCGCTCGTGGGACGCGCGATCGCGGCGCCACCGCCGGCGTTGTCGCTCGAGCCCGGTGTCGGGGGCCCGCCACCCCTCGCACGCGGCGAGCACGTCCGTCGCGCCTGGTCGCTGGTGCGCGGACGGGCACCCGAAGAGCGCGTCGTTCGTGCGGCTGCGCCGTGGGGGCAGCCCGTCGCCGCCGAGCCGTTCACCGCGCTCCTGCGCGAGGTGGACGCGACGACCGCCGAGCGGATCAGCACGAGCGTGCCAGTGCTGCGCGATCTGGTCCGCGACGCCGCGGAGTGGGATGCCTGGCACCCGTCGCCGGCGCTCGACGTCCTGGGTGCCGGCCACTACCGCGCGCGCGACGCCGATCCGGCGCTGCAGAGTCCGGCCCTCGACATCGACGGCGACGCCTACCGCTGGCTGCTCGTGCACATGGCGGTGACGGCCGACGTTCCCGCACCGCGCGCACAGCTCTTCTGGACCTACGGCGGCGGCTTCCACGAGGCGGCGAGTGTCACGTGGGAGGTCGATGCCGACGGCGCCATGCACACCTGGGTGCTCGACCTGCACGAGACCGGGTGGGGGCGGAGCGGACGCATCACGGGCGTGCGCCTCGATCCGCTCGATCGACCGGGGACCATCACGCTCGAGCGCCTGACGCTGCTCGGCGACCTGGCGCAGCTCGACGGTGACGTCGCCGCGACGACGCTGGCCATGCGGCATCTCCGTGGCCGCGGCGTGTGTGTCCGCATCGATACGCCGCCGCTGTCGCCGGCGGCCCACGCCATCGGTGTCGACGCCGAGGACGACGTCGCGGCCGCGTCGTGCGACTTCGTCGTCGCGGCGACACCCATTGCGCGCCCGGTGCGGCCGGGGGGCGCGCTGCTCATCGTCGGTGATGCCGCTGCGCAGGCCGAGGTCGCGGGCTTCGACGTCGTCGAGCGGGCTCCGGGGGCGACGCTGCTGCGGCGTCCGGCAGGCGATCGCGACGGTGAGCCGCGGGTGGCGCGTCCCGTCGACATCGTGGTGCCGATCTTCAATGCGCGCGCGGACGTCGTCGCCTGTCTCGAGAGCGTGCTCCGCCATGCGCGCGGTGACTGGCGGCTGGTGCCGGTGGACGACGCCAGCACCGATGCGATGCTCGCCGTCTGGCTCGACGATCTCGCACGGCGCGAGCCGCGCGTGCGCCTGCTGCGCAACGACGAGAACCAGGGCTTCGTCGGTACGGCCAACCACGGCATGCGCGAGGCCGATGGGCGCGACGTGCTGCTGCTCAACAGCGACACGGTGGTGAGCGAGGGATTTCTCGCCGGCCTGCAGGGGGCCGCCTACGCCGGTGACGGGCCGGCCATCGCGTCGCCGCTGTCGAACAACGCCACCATCCTGAGCGTGCCCGAGTTCTGCGCCGACAACCCACTGCCGCGCGGCTACTCGCTCGACGAGTTCGCGGCGCTGGTCGCGGGCACGAGCCTGCGACGCCGGACGGTGTTACCGACGGCCCACGGCTTTTGCATGTACGTGCCGGCGATCGTCATGGAGACGATCGGGCTGTTCGACCAGACGCACTTCGGTCGCGGCTTCGGCGAGGAGAACGACCTGTGCGAACGGTCGCGTGCGGCGGGCTTTCCCAGCGTGGTCGCCGACGACGTCTACGTCTGGCACTCCGGCGGGGCGTCGTTCGGGGAGGCCGCCGCGCTGCTGACGCGCGAGCACGCCGAGACGTTGCGGATGCTGCATCCGGAGTACCTCCCGCGCGTGGCCCGATTCGTCGAGGAGAACCCGCTTGCACCGGTGCAGGCGAACCTCCAGCTCGCGCTCCACCGTCGCGCCACCGACGTCCCTGCGCTGCTCTGCATGCTGCATTCGTCGTTCGACGTGCCGGGCGGCGGCACCGAGCATCACGTGCGGGATCTCGTCCAGGGCGCGCGTCTGCCGCGTGTCGTGGTCGCGGCGCCGGCGCCCGACGGCATCCATCTCACCGAGGTGTTCGACGGTCGGCTCGACGAGGCCGTGCGCTACCGCATCCCGCTCGCCGAGCCGCCGGTGCGGTTCATGCTGGAACGTCCGGAGATGGAGGAGGCGGTTCGCACCATCGTCGACCTGTTCGGCATCGGCGCCGTGCACCTGCATCAGCTCTGCAACTGGCCGGTGCGCGTGTGGCGCACGCTGGCGGAGCTCGGCGTGCCGTACGTGGCGACCTTCCAGGACTTCTATCCCGTCAGTCCGAACGTCAACCTGTTCGACGTCGCGTCCAACCGGCTCTGCTGCCTGGAGGCCGACGGCGACTGCACGGCGTGTCTCGCGAACGCGTTCCGCACCTTCGGCCTCGAGCCACCGGCCGATCCGGCGGCGTACCTGGCTCGGCATCGCGCCGAGTTCCGCGGCCTCTTCGACGGCGCCGAGCGGGTCTTCTTCCCGGCCATGCGCACGCGCGACATCGTCACGCGCTTCCAGCCGATCGAGCCGCCGCGCGCGATGGTCATCCCGCACGGCTATCTCGAGCCGTCGCGCCGGGCACGGCCGCAGCCGCGGCGGCGGCCGTTGAACGTGGCGCTGCTCGGCGAGGTGGCCTATCCGATCAAGGGGTCACGCAACCACCTGCCGCTGATGGAGCGCACCCGCGACCTGCCCATCGCCTGGCACGTCTTCGGCGAGGCGGAGCGCTTCGGATATGCCGACGCGTTGCGGGCGATCGGGCTGCGCTCGCGCCTCCTGCTGCACGGTTGGTACCAGCGCGACGCCATCTTCGAGCGGCTGGCGGCGGCCGAGATCGACCTCGTCGTCTTCCTCCCGCCGTGGCCGGAGACGTTCTCGTACACCTTGTCGGAGGCGCTCGTGGCCGGGGTGCCGGTCATCGTGTCCGACCAGGGCGCGCTGCCCGAGCGCGTGCGTGCGGACGGCGTCGGGGTGGTCGTCGGCAACGTCGACGAGGCGGTCGCGGCGGTCGAGCGGCTGCTGGCGCATCCCGAGGAGCTGGAGACGCTGGCCGCAGCGGCGCAGCGCTTCCGCCATCGCTCGCTCGCCGAGATGGCGGATGCCTATCGGCCCATCTACACCGAGCTGCTCGGCCGTGCCCCGGCCCCGACACCGCTCGGGCTCGAGGCGCGTCGTCAGCTGGCGGCGCTCCATGGCGCGGCGACGCCGCGCGCCGTGACGCCGCCCGAAGCCACCGTGCCGGCGCTGCCGCACTACCACCGGCGCTGGTACCAGTACTATCGCCACATCGCGCACCTCGTTCCCGAGCCGCTGCGACGCTGGGGTCGTGAGCAGGTCGTGGCGCGCTGGTGGCGGACGGTGCGCGCGCTCAGGTTCGGAGCGTCGCAGGCGAAGCCCGACGGTCTCGAGCTCGTGCACACGGGGGGCGGTCGCGTGACCTATCGCGCGCTGCACGCCGACCCGTCGTTCGTGCTCGAGGTGGCGCCGTTCCGGTCGAGCGACGTGCGCGTGATCCGCTTCGGCATGCGGTACGAGGCGCCGGGCGCGACCCACGCGCAGGTCTACTGGGCACACCGCACGGGCGAGCCCTTCACCGAGGACAAGAGCCTGGTGATTCCGCTCACGAACGGCGACGGCGGCTGGCGCGAGTACGCCGTCATGATCGACCAGAGCGATCGGCGCGCCACCTGGGACGACGGCGACGAGATCCGCCACCTGCGCTTCGACCCGATCAACGCCGCCGGCACCGTCGAGCTGGCCGAGTTCCGGCTCTGCGCGCCCGCCGAGCGTTGATCAGGCCGCGTAACAGGCGCGCAACGCGCTGACGTAGGGCACGCACGAGCGGCGTGCCTTGACGAACGCGGTGGCGTCGTCGAGCGCCAGCCCCTGGTGCCGGTGCACGTAGGCGATGGCGACGGTGGGAGCGCGGTTGTAGCCGGCGTTGCAGTGCAGGTAGACGCAGGCGCCGGCGTCGAGCAGGCCGCGCAGCATGGCCACCACGGCCGGCAGGCGTCGCGCCAGGACCTCCGACTCGCCGTCGGGGATGGGCTCGCGGTGCAGCGTCAGCCCGGCATCGACGCACGCGCGCACCAGCGCCGGCACCCGCAGCCGCTTGCTGGCGAGATCTGCCTCGTCCTGCAGGCTCAGGACGGCGCTGACACCGTGGGTGTCGCGCAGCCAGGCGACGTCGCCTGGGTTCGGATACTCGCCGATCAGCAGGCGTGGCAGGACGCGCGAGAGCTGCGGGCGTCCGGCGCGCACGGCGCCGCCGGCGAGCCCGTACCAACCGTCCTCGTCCTGCCAGCGCACCGTGGCTCAGGCCGGCTCGGCCGGGACGCGCGGCGGTGACGACTTCGCCGGCGTGATCTGGAACGTGAGCGTGTCGTCGCCGACGTCGATCTCGACCTTGCCGCCGTCCTTCAGTCGGCCGAAGAGCATCTCGTCGGCCAGTGGTCGCTTCACCTTGTCCTGGATCAGCCGGGTCATGGGACGCGCACCGAACGTCTTGTCGTAGCCACGCTCCGCGAGCCAGTGCCGTGCCGCGGGGGTGAGCTCGATGCTGACGCGCTTGGCGGCGAGCTGCGCCTCGAGCTCGGCCATGAACTTGTCGACGACGCGCTCGATGGCGTCGGGCTGCAGCGAGCCGAACGCGACCACCGCGTCGAGCCGGTTGCGGAACTCGGGGCTGAAGAGCCGCTCGAGCGCCTTCTGCCCCTTCTCCTCGTTCGACGCGCTGCCGAAGCCGATGGACGCGGCCGCCATCTCCTGCGCGCCCGCGTTCGTCGTCATGATGAGGATGACGTGGCGGAAGTCGGCCTTGCGGCCGGTGGCGTCGGTGAGGGTGGCGTGGTCCATCACCTGGAGCAGGATGTTGAAGACGTCGGGGTGCGCCTTCTCGATCTCGTCGAGCAGCAGCACCGTGTGCGGCGTGCGGCGGATGGCGTCGGTGAGCAGCCCGCCCTGATCGAAGCCGACGTATCCGGGCGGCGCGCCGATCAGCCGCGAGACGGTGTGCTTCTCCATGTACTCGCTCATGTCGAAGCGCAGGAACTCGACGCCGAGCGATGCCGCGAGCTGCTTCGCCAGCTCGGTCTTGCCGACGCCCGTCGGCCCCGAGAAGAGGAACGAGCCGACCGGCTTGTCGGGCGTGGCGAGGCCGGCACGCGCGAGCCGGATGGCGGCGACGACGGCGGCGACGGCGTCGTCCTGGCCGAAGACGAGGAGCTTCAGGTCGCGGTCGAGGGTCTCCAGACGATCGCGATCGGACGTCGACACCTGGCGCGGCGGAATGTGCGCCATGGTGGAGACGACGTGCTCGATGTCGCGCGTGCGGATGACCTTCTTCGGCCGCGACCCGGTCTTCACCTGCGCCGCGGCACCGGCCTCGTCGATGACGTCGATGGCCTTGTCGGGCAGGAAGCGGTCGTGGACGTGCTTGGCCGAGAGCTCGGCTGCAGAGCGTAGCGCGCTGTCGGTATAGCTGACGCCGTGGTGCTCCTCGTACTGCGTCTTCAGGCCGCGCAGGATGGCGTGCGTCTCCTCGACGCTCGGCTCCGACAGCTCGATCTTCTGGAAGCGACGGGCGAGGGCGCGGTCGCGCTCGAAGTGCTGCTTGTAGTCCTGGAACGTGGTGGCGCCGATGCAGCGCAGCTCGCCGTTGGCGAGCGCGGGCTTGAGGAGGTTCGAGGCATCCATCGAGCCGCCGTGGGTGGCCCCGGCGCCGACCACGGTGTGGATCTCGTCGATGAAGAGGATGGCCTTCGGCAGCTTCGCGATGGCGGCGAGGACGGCCTTGAGACGGGCCTCGAATTCGCCGCGGAACTTGGTGCCGGCCAGCAGCGCGCCCATGTCGAGGGCGTAGATGGCGGCGTCGAGCAGGGCGGGGGGCACGTCGCCGGCGTGGATGCGCAAGGCCAGGCCTTCCACGAGCGCGGTCTTGCCGACGCCGGGATCGCCGACGAAGACGGGGTTGTTCTTCCGTCGCCGGCAGAGCACGTGCACCGTACGCTCGAGCTCGCGGGCGCGGCCGATGAGGGGATCGATGCGGCCGGCGGCGGCCTTTTCGACCAGGTTCACCGTGAATGCCGACAACGGATCGCGCGCCGGCGCGCCGCTCTCGCCGTCGCCGTCGTCGTCGCCCTCGCCGTCGTTGCCCGACGCCGGTGGGTCGGACGGCTGCGGTACCTTCGGAATGCCGTGCGAGAGGTAGGTGATGACGTCGAGACGGCTGATGCCCTGCTGCTGCAGCAGATACGCCGCGTGCGAGTCGGGCTCGCGGAAGATGGCGGCGAGGACGTTGCGGCCGTCGATCTCGTCCTTGCCGGCCGATTGCACGTGGGCGGCGGCCCGCTGCAGCACGCGCTGGAAGCCGAGCGTCTGCTGCGGAGGACGGTCGTCGCCGGGAGGCAGGCTCTCGAGCTGCTCGTCGAGGTAGGCCTCGACGTCGTGCGTGAGCTGGACCACGTCGCCGCCACACGCCCGGATGACCTCGGCGACGGCGTCGTCCTGGAGCAGTGCCAGGAGCACGTGCTCTAGACACAGGAACTCGTGCCGGCGGCGGCGGGCTTCGGCGACGGCGAGTGAGAGACTGGCCTCGAGCGCGCGGGAGAGCCGCATCTAATCGTCCTCCTCGATGCTGGTGCGGAGCGGGAACTCGTGCTCGCGCGCCAGGGCGTCGACCTGGGCGCAGCGGGTTTCGGCGACCTCGCGGGCGTACACGCCGGCGACACCCATGCCGTTGCGATGGACGTGCAGCATGACCTCGAGGGCAGTGGTCTCGTCGTGGTGGAACACCGACTGCAGGATCCAGACGACGAACTCCATGGTGGTGTAGTCGTCGTTGTGGAGGAGCACCTTGTAGCGCTTGGGGCGCTTCAACTGCTCGACGGTCTTGGTCTTCTCGACGACCTTGACCGACCCCTCCTCGTCCCGTTCCGCCATGTGGGTCGATTTAAGCGGGATTCGCCGGCTCCAGCAACGTTGTCCTCAGCCGAACGTCGGATCGTCGGCCGTGCGCGCGCCGGCCAGCGCGCCGCCGCGCCGCCACATCCAGCACGAATCGGCGCGGCCGCCCATGCCCACCATCCATCCGGCGTCGCGCGCCAGCGTGGGCCAGGCGTCGGACATCGCTGCGAACACCTGGATCAACGTCGGGGACAGCATGAGGAGTGCGTCGACGACGGGCCGGTCGTCGGGCGTGCCACCGAGGCGCGAGATCAACGTCTGGCTCACCCCGCGGGCGAGCGACAGGCCGTCGGCGACCGCGGCGACGTCGGGCCGATCGACCCAGGGTGCCTCGAGATCGCGGCCCCAGCGCCGGCGCTCGCCGACGCGGACGCCGTCGAGCGCGTAGGCACCCATGTCGACGCGTCCGAGTGCGCGCACCTCGAGACAGCCTGCGAAGCGGTCCATGGGGCGTGCGGGCTCGGGCGTCGGCGCGGCGTGGACGTCGGTGAGCTGGAGCGCCAGCAGCAGGGTGCCGTCGAGCGCTTCGATGCCGTCGACGACGATGTCACGGCGAAACACGCGCTGGCCCGCGGGACGTGCCGGCGTCGGGCCATGCAGCGCCCGATCGCGCTCGAGCGCCCAAGCCACCGACGAGCCCAGCAGCTGCGCCAACGTCAGGACGTGCGAGCAGCCGCGCGGACCGCCGATCTCCTCGCTCAGGCGGCGTGCGAACCCGGCGTCGAGGGCGGTGCCCGCAAGTCCGCCGACGCCTGCCGCCAGGTCGCGACAGCTCTCACCCCGGGTGAGGGCGCTGGGCTCGAAGGCGACCGCGGGCTGACGGGTGGCGAGCGTCGCGAGCACGCCGGTGGTCGGCTCGACGATCCCGTCGAGCAGCATGTGGTGCACGATTCCGGAGGGCTGCAGGTCGCCTCCCACCGGCACGAAGCCGCGCTTGCGCAGGTCGAGCAGCGAGCCCGCGACGTCGAGCCGGCCGTCGTCGCGCTGGGTCAGCGTGATGGACAGGGCGCGCGAATGCAGGGGGTGACCGTGGGCATCGAGATGCATTCCGGCCACTGTGTCGTGGCTCCCGGAGCCGGTGCAAGCGTGTCTGGCACTGCCGGGCCTCGGACGCTATGAACCCGGCCCATGAAGATCGAAGACACGGTGGCAATCGTGACCGGCGGCGCCTCCGGTCTGGGTGAGGCGACCACCCGGACCCTCGTAGGCGCCGGCGGCAAGGTGATGATTCTCGACCGCGACAACTCGCCCGGCCCGCAGGTGGCGAAGGAGCTCGGGGCGAACGTCGGCTTCACCGCGTGCGACGTGACCAGCGCGGACCAGGTCGAGGCCGCCGTGGCCGCGACGGTGAAGCAGTTCGGCGCCGTCCACATCGCGGTGAACTGCGCCGGCGTCGGCATGGCGATGCGGACCATCACGCGCGACGGCGCGCATCCGCTCGACATGTTCGCGAAGGCCATCGAGGTGAATCTGATCGGCACCTTCAACGTCATCCGCCTCGCCGCGTGGCAGATGTCGAAGAACACGCCGAACGACGAGGGCGAGCGCGGCCTCATCGTGAACACCGCCTCGGTGGCGGCGTTCGACGGTCAGATCGGCCAGGCGGCCTACTCGGCCTCGAAGGGCGGCATCGTCGGCATGACGTTGCCGATCGCCCGCGACCTGGCATCGATCGGCATCCGCGTCCTCACCATCGCGCCCGGCACGTTCGACACCCCGATGCTGGCGATGGCGCCCGAGGCGATCCGCCAGGCGCTCGGCAAGCAGATTCCCTTCCCGTCACGTCTCGGCCGGCCGAGCGAGTTCGCGGCGCTGGTGAAGCACATGGCCGAGAACGTCATGCTGAACGGCGAGACCATCCGTCTCGACGGCGCCATCCGGATGGCCCCCAAGTGAGCACGGCGGCCACCCGGGTTGGTGTCATCGGCACCGGCAACATCGGCGGCGCCATTGCCGCCAACCTGGTGGCCGACGGGCATCACGTCAGCATCTACGACACCGTCGCCGATCGGCTGAAGCCGCTCGTCGGTCTCGGCGCGCGGGCCGCGCACTCGCCGGCCGAGGTCGGCGAGCGCAGCGAGATCACCTTCACGTCGCTGCCGACGCCCGCCGTGATGGACGCGGTGACGACGGCGTGGCTCGCCGGCGCGGCGCCGAATGCCGTCCTCGTCGACCTCAGCACCAATGCGCCCGCGATGGTGCAGGCCGTCGGCACCCGCGTCGCGGCGGCCGGACGTCACCTGGTCGAGGCCCCGCTCACGGGCGGAGCACCCGGCGCGCAGGCGCGCATGCTGGTCTTCATGGTGGGCGGCGACGACGCGGCGGTGGCACGCGTGCGCCCGCTCCTCGACAAGCTCGGTCGCGCCACGTTCCACATGGGTCCGCTCGGCAGCGGCAACACCGCGAAGCTGGTCAACAGCCTGATGGCGTTCAGCGCCACCTGGGCGTCGCTCGAGGGGCTCGCCGTCGCGGCCAAGGCGGGCATCGATCTCCGGACCATGATCGACGTCATCCGCACCGGTGGCGCCGGCAACATCTTCACCGATCGCATGGTCGAGGGCATCAACGAGCGCGGCCGCCCCCCGATGTTCGCGCTCGGGCTTGCGGCCAAGGATGCGGGGCTCCTGGTCGACCTGGCGCGCGAGCACGGCGTGCCGGCACCCGTGGCAGCCCAGGTCGCGCAGACGCTGGTCGCGGCGGTGGGAGCGGGCCTCGGTGACCGCGACTTCACCGATCTCGTCGAGCTCATCGAGCGGCAGGCGAACGTGCGGCTCAAGCTGCCACCGCCACGGAGCTGACGGGCGCACGTCGCCATGTCGCGACCCCTGCGCGCCGCCCTGATCGCCGTCGCGGTGGCGGTGCTGGCGGTGACCGTCCGCCACGTCGACTTCGGCGCGTATGCGAGCGTCGCCGGCATGCGCGCGCTGGTCGAGGCGTGGGGGCCTTTCGGGCCGCTCGTCTTCATCGGCGTCTTCGTCGCCGGCTTCTTCATCCCGGGCCCGGAGATCCTCTTCGCGGCGCTCGGCGTGGTGCTGTTCGGGCCCGTCGCCGGCTTCGTCTACGCCTTTCTCGCCGCGATGATCGGGACGACGGTGACCTTCGCGATCGTGCGCTACACGGCGCAGGACTACATGCAGAAGGCGATGCGCGATCGTTTCGCGAGCCTGCGCGCCCTCGACGACCGGCTCGAGCACCAGGGCGTGCGCACGGTCGCCCTGCTGCGGCTGCTGCTGTTCCTGTCCCCCCCACTCAACTGGGCGCTGGGCGCGTCCCGCGTGCCGATGTGGCGCTACATGCTGGGCACGGCGCTCGGCATCCTCCCCGGGCTCACGATGACGAGCTATCTCGCCGACATGATCACCGAGGCCGGCTCGACGGCCGATCTGCTCTCGCCCGGTATCCTGCTACCGGTGCTGGGCGTCGTCGTCTTCGTCGGTGCGGGGGTCGTGTTCGGACGCCGCTTCCTCGGTCGTTCGCCGGCGAAGTGAGTCAGGCCGGGAGCGGTGCGCTGGTGCGACCGGCGAGGACGCGACGGTCGGCTGTGGCGAGCAGCGCCGCGGGCGTCGCGGCGTCGGGCAGGCCGAACGTCCGCGTCAGGATCGCCAGCACGTCCGCGGGCGAGCGGCCCTGGGCACGCAGGTCGCGCAACGTGACGCCCGGGGCGCGCTTCGCGAGCCGCGCGCCGTCGGCGGCGACCACCAACGGCACGTGCGCAAACCCGGGTGCGGTGCCGCCGAGCAACCGCGCCAGCAGTGCCTGGCGTGGGGCGGAGCCGAGCAGGTCGATGCCGCGCACGACCTCGGTGATGCCCATCGCCAGGTCGTCCACCACGACGACCAGCTGGTAGGCCCACATGCCGTCGCCGCGTCGCAGGACCACGTCGCCGACCGCGGTGGCCACGTCCTGCCGCACGATGCCGGCGAGCGCGTCGTCGATGATGATCTCCCCGGCGGGCACGGCCAGACGGATCGCGGGCGGGCGCTTCCAAACGCGCTCGGTCATGCCGTGTGAACGACAGGTGCCGGGATAGCGCGGCCCCTCGTCGCCCACGTGTGGCGCGCTCGCGACGCGGGCGATCTCGGCACGCGAGCAGTCGCAGTAGTAGGTGAGGCCTCGGGCCGCGAGTGCGGCGAGAGCGTCGCCGTAGCGATCGCCGCGCTCGGACTGCCGATACGGACCCACCGGTCCGCCAACGTCCGGCCCCTCGTCCCAGTCGAGGCCGAGCCAGCGCAGGTCGTCGAGCTGTCGCGCCTCGCTGCCGGCGACGAGCCGCGGGCGGTCGATGTCTTCGACGCGCAGCACGAGCGTGCCGCCCGCGGCGCGAGCAGAGAGCCACGCCACCAGCGCGGTGGCGGCGGAGCCCAGGTGGAAGTCGCCGGTGGGCGAGGGCGCGAAGCGACCGCGATACACTCAGGCGCGGGGCTGCAGCACGTCGGCCGCGGCGTTGAGCGCCTGCACGGCGGCAGGCACGCCGGCGTAGCAGGCCGTCTGCATCAGCACCTCGATCAGTTCCTCGCGGCTGATGCCGAGGTTGAGGGCGCCGGCGAGGTGCGCGCGCAGCTCGTCCGTCTTGCCGAGCGCGGCGAGCTGCGCGACGGTGCACAGGCTGCGACTGCGGATGTCGAGGTTCGGCCGCGACCAGAACATGCCGAACACGAATTGCGCCACGAGCCCGAAGAACTCGGGTGCGAGCTTCTGCGCCGGCAACTCCTGCCCGCCCGCACGGGCGCCCCAGAGCTTGCCCGCAACCTCGATCCCGCGCGCCATGTAGTCCTGCTGGTCGGCCATCGTCGTTCCTCCGCGGCGGGGTATAGCGCGAGCGCGCGACGGATCGCTACGCCACGCGCAGGACGATCTTGCCGAAGTGCGTGCTCGCCTTCATGCGACGATGCGCTTCGGCGGCGTCGGCGAGGGGCAGCACCACGTCGACGATCGGTCGCAGGCGGCCGGCCGCGAGCGAGTGGCCGAAGCGTTCGCGCAGTCCGCGCACGATGGCCGCCTTCTCGTCGACGCTGCGCGAGCGCAGCGTCGAGCCGATGATGGAGAGTCGGCGCATCAGCATGAGTCCCAGGTTCACCTCGCCCTGCGCGCCACCCATGAGCCCGATCTCGACGAGGCGTCCGCCGATGGCGAGGACGTCGAGGTTCTTCACCAGGTAGCGCGCGCCGATGTGGTCGAGCACGACGTCGACACCGGCGCCGTCGGTGAGCTCGCGCACGCGCGTGGCGAAGTCCTCGGTGCGATAGTCGATCGCCGCTGCAGCACCCAGCTCGACGCACCGTCGCGCTTTGTCGGCCGCGCCGACGGTGACGTACACCGCGTGGCCGGCCTCGCGCAGCAGCATGATCGAGGCGGTGCCGACGCCGCCGCCACCGCCGTGCACGAGCGCGCGCTCGCCCGGCCCGAGGGCGCCGAGGCCCGGCATGAACAGGTTCGAGAAGGCGGTGAGGAAGACCTCCGGGAACGCGCCCGCCTCTTCGTCGCTCATGATGTCGGGGACCGGGAGCACCGAGCCGTGGTGCACGGTGACCTCTTCCGCGTAACCGCCGCCGGCCAGCAGCGCCATCACCCGCTGGCCGGTGCGGAAGCCGTGGACCTCGGGGCCCGTCTCGGCAATCTCGCCGGCGCACTCGAGCCCGAGCAGGGGCGAGGCGCCGGGGGGCGGGGGGTAGAAGCCTTGTCGCTGTAGGAGATCCGCCCGGTTGACCGCCGTGGTGCGGACGCGGATGCGGACGTCGGCCGGTCCCATGACCGGGGCGGGAGCGTCGCCCACTGTGAGGACCGATTCGTCCCCGGGCTCGCGGATCACGATGGCGCGCATGGCTCAGGATCGCTCATGGCAACCCCGGAGAGTCAACGGTATGATCGGCCCCACATGATGCTTGCCCTGGGAACGCTCGTCGCCGTCGCTCTCGTCGTTCTGGTCTGGCGCCTCGGGCTCCGGGTTCGCGAGGTGGAAACCAAGCTCGCCGAGATGCGCCAGCTCCGTCGCGAGATGGAGGAGCGGGCCGGCGATCTCGACCGGGGTCTCGCCGTCACCCGCACGCACCTCGCCCAGGTGGTGCAGGGCGAGCCGCCGACCGTCGACGTCATCGCGCAGGGTCGCGCCTATCGCGACATCGAACCCGCCCCGGCGCTGGTGCTGTACCAGCAGACGCCCGACCTGTTCGTGCTCGACGTCCGCACCGAGGCCGAGTTCAACAGCGGCCACATCCCGCGCGCGCACCTGATCCCGCTCGACGAGCTCGAGGATCACCTGAAGGAGCTGCCGCGGAAGGACGCCACGATGCTCGTCACCTGCGCCGCCGGTGGGCGCAGCACGGCGGCCTGTCAGATCCTCGCCGATCAGGGCTTCACGCGTCTCCTGAACCTCGCCGGCGGCATGCATGCGTGGGCCGGACCGAAGGAGCGCGACGCGTCGATGCCGCCGCCCCCGCCGGTGCCGACGACGACGGGCACCAACGTCACGTTCCGGGGCGGGCCGTTGTCGGAGGGGCAGGTCGTCGACGCCATCCGCCAGTGCTTCGACCCGGAGATCCCGCTCAACGTCTACGACCTCGGGCTGATCTACGACATCGACATCGATGAGCAGGCGATCGGCATCAAGATGACGCTGACGTCCGAGGGCTGCCCGTCGGCGCGCGCCATTCCCGAGGACGTGAAGAAGAAGGTCTCGGCGCTCGGACAGCCGAACGTCACCGTCGACGTCGTGTTCGATCCGCCGTGGCATCCGGCGCGCATCAGCCCCGAGGGCAAGGAGAAGCTCGGGCTCTCGAGCTGATCGGCGGCTGAAATCGGGGCGTCACGGGTTGCCCGTGTGGGATGCGTGTGTTAGGTCCATCAGACTTGGCTCGCGACGATCTCATTCAAATCAAGGGCGCCATCGTGGAGGCGCTCGCCGGCGGCAACTACCGCGTCAAAGGCGACAACGGCATGGAGTTCCTCGCCAAGATCGGTGGACGCATGCGGCGCTATCACATCCGCGTCATCCCCGGTGATCGCGTCACCATCGCGGTCTCGCCCTACGATCCGACTCACGGGCTGATCGTCTTCCGCGGCGGCTGAGTTCGGCGGGCGATCGGGGGGCTGCGAGCCACGTGCTCGCCTCCGGGCTCCTGCGGCGTGCCTCTAGCACGCCTCGTCGCCACTCCGGCTGCGCGCGCGTCTCTCGCTTCCCGCTCGCCCGCCTCACGGGATCCGTGCGCGCAGTATGGATTCGGGCTCGCCTTGGCCTTCGGCCTCGGCATTGCCTGGGTCAGCGGGTCGGGACGGTCTCGGCCTCGGCGAGCCAGG
>DASYLJ010000199.1:0-1928 GCA_036009625.1 Binatia bacterium | reverse complement strand
TGACGAGGGCATCGGCGTGCACGAACAGTGCGAGGGGTTCACCACGCTGCGCGAGTGGAACTTCACCGAGGAGACCGCCTATCCCCTGCTTCTGCACGAGTCCTACGTGCGGCTGTACCCGGCGCAGGTGATCAAACAGGCCGATCTGATCCTGGCGATGCACTGGCAGGGCCACGCCTTCACCAGCGAGCAGAAGGCGCGCAACGTCGACTACTACGAACCGCGGATGGTGCGCGACTCGTCGCTTTCGGCGGCCACCCAGGCCGTGCTCTGTGCCGAGGTCGGTCATCTGGAACTGGCCCACGACTACGCCTACGAGGCGGCGCTCATTGATTTGCGCGACCTGCACCACCACACCCGCGACGGCCTGCACATGGCTTCGCTCGCCGGCGCGTGGACGGCGCTGGTGGCCGGCTTCGGCGGCCTGCGCGACGACGAAGGCGTTTTGGCGCTGGATCCGCAGCTACCCGACGAGATCACCCGACTGCGCTTCCGATTGCGGTGGAGGGGTTTTCGCATCAGCGTCGACGCCGACCACGATCTGGTCGAGTACACCCTGCGCCGTGACGACGACGACAACGGCACCCTGACCATCCGCCACGCGGGTGCCGACCTCGAGCTGAGCACCGAATCCAGCGTGACCGTGCGACTGGTGCCGCGGCGGCCGATGTTGCCGACCCCGCGCCAGCCGCCCGGCCGTACGCCCCTTCGCCGCCTGCGCTGAGTGTGCCGAGCCCGGATCCGGGTATTCAGCCGCCGTGAGCACACCGGGATTGGTCGTCGTCGGCAGTGGACCAGCGGGCATCACCGCCGCCAAGTCGTTTCGTGAGCGGGACGGCGATGCGCCGGTTCTGGTGCTCAGCTCCGATCCGGACGTGCCGTACGAGCGACCGCCGTTGAGCAAGGACTTCTTGCGCGGCGAAACCGACGACGTGTCGCTTCATCCGCCGCAGTGGTTCACCGAGCGTGCAATCGATCTTCGCCGCGGGCACACCGTGCACGCGATCGATGTCGCCGAACGCGCGGTCACCGTCGACGGCGAACGCATTCCCTACCGCGCACTGGTGCTGGCGTGCGGAGCGGCGCCGTCGCCGCTGCCGGTTCCCGGTGGTGAGCGCGCGCTGTCACTGCGCGCCCTGTCCGACGCGCACCTGCTGCGCGACCGCGCTGCCGACGCCAAGTCGGCCGTCGTCGTCGGGGCCGGCTTCATCGGCTGTGAGGCCGCGGCGTCGCTGTCGATGCGCGGCGTAGCGGTCACCTTGGTGGCCCCCGAACGGGTTCCCCAGGAGAAGCGTCTCGGCGCCGAGGCAGGCGACCGGCTGCTGAGATTGGTCACCGCCGCAGGCGTTCGGTACGTGCCAGGCGTTTCGGTGGAAGCGGTCGACGACGTGCGGGTTCGGCTGGACAACGGGGTGTCGGTGGACTGCGATCTGGTGCTCGCGGCGACCGGCGTCACCCCGCGCGGCGACGTCGCCGAGGACGCCGGGCTGCACATGCAGGAGTCGCGCATCGTCGTCGGCGCCGACATGCGGACGTCGGCGCCGGACGTTTACGCCGCTGGCGACGTCGCATTCGCCTACAACACCGCCAGCGGTCGTCACCTCGCCGTCGAACACTGGCAGGACGCCATGGATCACGGCGCCGTGGCGGGTGCCCAGGCCGCCGGCGGGCACGCGACATGGCATGCGGTGCCGGGGTTCTGGTCGACGATCGGCGACGCGACGGTCAAGTACCACGCGTGGGGCGACGGCTTTGACAGCAGCCGGGTGATGGAGCGGGACGACGGATTCACCGTCTGGTACGAAGCCGACGGCAAGGCGGTCGGTGTGCTCACCTGCAATGCCGACGACGACTACGACCTCGGCGAGAAACTGATCGCGGCGGGGCGCCCTGCGCCGGTGTCGACGGCGTAACCGAACGACTAGGCC
>DASYLJ010000198.1:0-18262 GCA_036009625.1 Binatia bacterium | reverse complement strand
AGACTGCAAATGAGACGCCGCGTGAGAAACCCACCACCGGCGCGGACACGGCGGGCTCGGGTGTGCCGATAGAGACACGGCCCATACCGTCGCGTGGCCCAGGTGTGCCATCGAGGCCTCGACTGACCGCAGACGCCATGCCCTGCTGCGGGCCGGGCTACCGTGCGAAGAGCCCGTTCACCTCGCCCACCGACAGCCCGTCGCCCATCGCCGCATACGTTCCGGCCCCGAGGAGCTCCTTCGCCATCCGTCGCGCCAGCCCGAGCGTGGCCTGCATGGGCGAGCACCCGACGCTCACCCGTGCGACCCCAGCCGCCGCGAAGTCCGGCACCGACGGCGCTCCCGACCAGGCGAGCACGTTGAGCGGTCGCGGTAGGGCCCGCGCCAGGTGCGCCACGGCGTCGAGGTCGAGCAGGGCGGGCACGAAGATGCCGTCGGCCCCCGCCGCGGCGTACTGCCGGCCGCGACGCTCCGCCTCCGCGAGTCGTCCTTCGGGTGCACCCAAGCCCCGTAGGAAGACGTCGCATCGGGCGTTCACGAACAGCGGCAGCTCGAGCGCGCGGATGGCGGCGATCTTCGCCGCCAATACGGTCGGGTCGCCATCACCGTCCTCGATGTTGATGCCGATGCCGCCGGCATCGACCACCTGCCGCACGGCCGCGCACACGGCGTCCGGCGTCGCACCGTAGCCCGCTTCGAGGTCGACGCTGACCGGCACGTCGACGACGCGCACGATCCGCGCCACCGTCTCGACGAGGAGCGGCAGCGGCAGGTGCTGGCCGTCGGCATAGCCGAGCGACCACGCCAGCGCGGCGCTGCTGGTGGCAATGGCCGGCGCACCGGCCTCGGCGAAGACGCAGGCGCTGGCGGCGTCCCACGCGTTCACGAGCACGAGCGGCGCGCCGGGTCGATGCAGGGCGCGGAACGTGGCTGCACGGTCGGCAGTCGTCGTCATCGATGTGTCTCCTCGTTCCAGAGGTGCAGGAGCGCGTATGCGCGCCACGGACGCCAGGCGTCCGCGACCTCGCGCACGGCGCGCTCGGACAAGGGGCCGGCACCGTTCCCGAGCGCGCGGCGCACGCCGAGGTCGCCGGCCGGGAATGCGTCGGGCTCGCCGAAAGCGCGCATGGCGATGTAGCTCGCCGTCCACGGGCCGATGCCGGGGACGGCCGTGAGCCGCGCCTCCGTCGCCTCGAGGTCCTCGGTGGCGTCGAGCACGAGCGTGCCGTCGGCGACCGCACGGGACAGGGCGCGGATCGTGGACGCGCGGGCGCCAGGGATACCGATACGCTCGACGTCGGCATCGACGAGCGTTGCCGGCGCGGGGAACACGTGCGTGAGCCCCGCCAGGCCGGTCTCGAACGGGAGACCGAAGGCCGTCACCAGTCGCCCGGTCAGCGTGGTCGCGCCGCGCACCGTCACCTGTTGACCGAGAATCGCCCGGATCGCGAGCTCGAAGGGATCCCAGGCGCCGGGCACGCGCAGCCCGGGTCGCGTCGCGACCAACCCCTTGAGCCGCGGGCTCCGCCGCAGATGACGCGCGATCTCGTGCGGATCGGCCGCGAGGTCGAACAGGCGGCGGGCGCGCTCGACGATCCGGATCAATCCGGCGGACGCGGGCAGCGTCACCCGCATCTCGAGCCAGCTGCCGCGACCGGGATCGGAGATGGCGACCGTGCCGGCATCATCGCCGAGCGTGATCACTCGGGTGTAGACGCCGGCGGTGACGTGCTCGACGCCAGGCACGGCGCGCGCCGCGAGGAATCCGAGCATGTCGTCCCACGCGTACGGCGGACGGTACGGCAGCCGGACCAGCAGCGCGCCGTCCGTGGTCTCGCGCGTCCGCCGGCGGCGCAGGACCGTCGGCGACGTGCGGAACGTCGCGCGCACGGCGTGGTTGAACTGGCGGATGCTGCGGAAGCCCGCCGACAACGCCACCTGCGTCATCGGCAGGTCGGTCTCGTCGATCAGCGCACGCGCGAAATGCACCCGCCGGACCCGCGCCACCTCGCCAGGCGACGCGCCCAGGTGGCGTGCGAACAGACGCCGGAGCTGGCGGCCGCCGATGCCGAGGCGCTGTGCGAACGCCTCGACGTCGTCGCCGTCGAGCGCATCCTCGTCGATGAGACGGAGCGCGCGCGTCACCACCGCCGAGCTGCCCATCCACGCCGGCGTGCCCGGCGCCGTCTCGGGCCGACACCGCATGCACGGCCGGTAGCCCATGGCCTCGGCGGCCGCCGCGCACGGCACGAAGATCATGTTCTCGAGCTTCGGGGGGCGCACCGGACACACCGGCCGACAGTAGATGCCGGTCGTCCGCACGGCCGTGAAGAAGCGCCCGTCGAAGCGGACGTCGCGGGCCAGGATGGCGCGGTAGCAGCGGCGCGGGTCGAGAGTCACGCACCCGTACTATCCCACGGTCCGCCCCGAGGCTGGCAATGGACGGACCTGGTCGTCAGCGCTCGCGGTCGTACTGGATGCCGGCCTCGACTTCCTTGATGGCGGCCTCGACGAGATCGACCGCCTTGGCGCGGTGGCCGCCCTTGTTGGCGTTGGCCTCTTTCAGGAGCCCGCGCGCCTCGCGCAGCGAGGTGAGGGCCTGCTCCATCTTCGGTTGGTCGGCCACGGCCCGCGTCGCCACCGTGCCCCCCGCCGCGGCCAGCAACAGGGTGACGGCCACAAGCCAGCGGTGCCTCGTCCGGATCGTCGGATTGCTCATGCATCCGGTGTTTAGACCGGTGGTCAGGAGGGTCAATCCGGCTTGTCCCCACCCGCACGACGCATGCTATAGCCGCCGCGTGCCACGTGCCGCGATCATCGCCGCCGCCATCGCGCTCGCCGCAGCCATCTCCGTGGCGCCAGCACGGGCCGAGCCCGAGCCCGAGACGGTCGGCGCGGTCGTGACCCTGCCCGAGTCACCGGCACCGCACTGGTTCTGGCAGAGCGACACCCTGCTGAAGCGCACGGCGCTCTTCGACGGCGACTCGGGCCGCATGCTCGGCACCATCAACTCGGGCTCCGCCGGCGTCGGCTTCGTGATCTTCCCCGTCTTCTCGCCCGACCACCGCGAGATCTACATCGCCGAGAGCTACTACTCGCGCGGGGTCCGCGGCGACCGTACCGACGTCGTCACGGTGTACGACGGCCGCTCCCTGGCGCCGCTCGCCGAGATCGGCATCCCGCCGCGCCGGGCCGAGTACTTCCCGGGCAATGCCGCCAGCGCACTCTCCGACGACGGCCGCTTCATGGCCGTCTTCAACCTGACGCCGCTCACGTCCCTATCGATCGTCGACGTGAAGAGCCGCACCTTCACCGCCGAGGTGCCGACACCGGGCTGCAGCCTCGTGTTCGCCGCCGGACCGCGCCGCTTCTTCATGCTGTGCGCCAACGGCGCCGCGCTCACCGTTTCTCTGGACGAGGCCGGCGGCGCGCCCAAGGTCGAGCGCACCGCGCCCTTCTTCAAGCCGATCGAAGACCCGATCACCGAGAAAGCGGTCCGTCGCGGCAACGAGTGGTTGTTCGTCTCGTTCGCCGGCGTGATCCATCCGGTCGACGTCTCCGGCCCGCAGCTCGCCTTCGGTGAGCCCTGGCCGCTGCTCGACGACGCCGACCGGCAGGGCAATTGGCGCGTCGGCGGCCTGCAGCATCTCGCCGTCCACAGCGCGTCGGGTCGTCTCTACGTCCTCATGCACCAGGGCGGCCCGGACACGCACAAGGATCCCGGCACCGAGGTGTGGGTGTACGACCTCGCCAACCACCGCCGCCTGCAGCAGCTCTCGGTCGTGAACCCGCTCGTGAGCTTCATCGCACTGCAGAGCGCGATCGACCCGAGCACGACGAGCGGAAGTCTCAGCCGGTGGGCGCTCGAGAAGAGCCTGCCGAACCCCGGCGTCGAGCGCATCGTGGTCACGCAGGACGCGAATCCGGTCCTGCTGGCGGGCAGCTCCATGCCACCGTCGATCACGGTGCACGACGCCATGACCGGCGAGATGCTGCGCGAGATCAGCGAACCCGGTCTCGCCGGCACGTTGATGTTCACCCCCTGAGCCATGGACCCGACGCTCCACCTGACGCTCCGAATCGCGCTCGCGCTGCTGCTCGCCGCCGCCGCGGCACACAAGCTGCGCGATCGCGCGGCGTTCCAGGCCACGCTCGCGGCCTACCAGCTGATCCCGGCATCGCTGGCCCCGGTCGTGATCGGCATCGAGCTCGGCGTCGCCGTGGCACTCTGCGTGCCGACGTTCGGCAACACCGGCGTGCTCGCCGCCGCGGCGTTGCTGCTCCTCTATGCGATCGCCATCGGCGTCAACCTGGTGCGCGGGCGCGACATCGACTGCGGCTGCGCCGGCCCCGCCGCCCGCCGTCCGATCGGCGGCGGCCTCGTCGTGCGCAACGTCGTGCTCGCGGTCGCGGCGCTCCTGGGGCTCGCTCCGCTGCAGCCGCGACCGCTGGTCTGGATGGATGCGGTCACGGTCGTGGCCGCCGTGCTCGCGCTGAGCGCGCTCTACGGCGCGGCCGATCACCTGCTGGCGCTGGCGCCGACGGCCGCGCGTCTGCGGAGGGCTGCCGCATGATGCAGGCCCTGGTCATCTCCACGGTCGTGCTGTGGATCACCGTCGTCGTGCTCGCCGGCGTCGTGGTCGCGCTGACGCGGCAGATCGGCGTGCTGTACGAGCGTGTCGCTCCGGCGGGTGCGCTGGCCATGGGGAACGGCCCCGTCGTCGGCGAGGCGGCGCCGGTGGTGCCGATCGACGATCTCACCGGTCGCCGTCACGACCTCGGCTCACCCCGCGCCGATGGACGCAGCACCCTGCTCTTCTTCCTCTCGCCCACCTGCCCGGTCTGCAAGACGCTCCTACCCGCGTTGCGCTCGGCCGCGCGCAGCGAGGCCGCCTGGCTCGATGTCGTGCTGGCGAGCGACGGCCCGCGCCCCGAGCACGAGGCCTTCGTCGCGACGGAGCGTCTCGACGGGTTCCCGTACGTCCTGTCGCCGATGCTGGGCATGACGTGGCAGGTCGGGCGCCTGCCGTACGCCGCGCTGATCGACGGCGGCGGCATCGTGCGCGCGCGCGGGCTCGTCAACACGCGCGAGCACCTGGAGAGCCTCTTCGAGGCGAAGGAGCGCGGCGTGGCCTCGATCCAGGACTGGGCGAACGGCGACGGCAATCGCACGGAGGTGGCCTGACGTGACCGACGCACGACGCTGGATCGACCGCTGGATGGAGCGGGGCGCGCGGCAGCTCGCGCGGCGGACCTCCCGTCGCAGCCTGCTGGCCCGGGCTGGGGCCATCATGGTCGGCGGCATGACACTGCCGCTGCTCCCCGTCGCGCGAGCTGCGACCGACGATGGGCGGGTCCCGCCGCCGAGCGACGACGGGCTGCCCACCGCCAACGGCGACCCGACGCAGTGCTCGTACTGGCGCCACTGCGCCATCGACGGCTTCCTGTGCTCGTGCTGCGGCGGCACGCAGGCGGCGTGTCCGCCGGGCACCGAGATGTCGCCCGTCACCTGGATCGGCACCTGCCGCCACCCCGGCGACGGTCGCGACTACATCATCTCGTACAACGACTGCTGCGGGGCGTCGCTCTGCATGCGCTGCAAGTGCACGCGCACCGAGGGCGAGCGGCCGGTCTACCACACGTCGAAGAACAACGACCTGCTGTGGTGCTTCGGCACCAAGAGCCGCGCCGTCCACTGCTCGGTGGCGGTGGTGATCGGCGTGGCGACGAAGCCGACGTGACCGCGGCGCGGGCGCTGCTCGGCCTGCTGCTCGCCGTCCAGGTGGCGTCCGCGGCCAGCGGGCCCGAGCTCGACTTCGTGCTCGAGTGCCAGGGCTGCCACCGGCGCGACGGCAGCGGGACGCCGGGCAGCGTGCCGGCGCTGCGCGACAGCGTCGCCGGCTTCCTGCACGTGCCCGGCGGTCGCGAATATCTGGTGCAGGTGCCGGGCGTCGCGCAAGCCCCGCTCGACGACGCCCAGCTCGCCGCGGTGGTGAACTGGATGCTGACGCGCTTCGACCCAGCCGCCGTGCCGTCCACCTTCGTGCCGTTCACCGCGGCGGAGGTGGGCGCACTGCGTGTCTCTCCGCTCGTCGACCCCGAGCCGGTACGCAAACGCCTGCTCGCGCAGATCCCGACGACGGTGCGATCGGCACCGCACCCGCCGTGATCGACGCGTCACGCGACGTTTTGCTCGACGACCGGCGTCGCATCGTCTAGACGGGTAGTTGGGACGACGACAACCCCTCCGGCACGGGACGACCGGCCGGCGGGCGATGGGAGATAGCATGCCGAAGCGTAAGGTCATGAAACCCGCCCGCCGCAAGGCGACCACCAAGCCGAAGGCCGCGGCCAAGGCCGCACCGAAGAAGAAGGTCGTGGCGAAGAAGACGGCCGCGCCCAAGAAGAAGGTCGTCGCGAAGAAGAAGGCCGTCGCCAGGAAGCCCGCCGCCAAGAAGGCGCCCGCAAAGAAGGCGTCCGCGAAGAAGGCCGTGCGCGCCAAGGCCGTCGCGAAGAAGGCTCCCGCGAAGAAGACGGTGAAGAAGGCCGCACGGAAGCCCGCCGTTCGCGCCGTCTTGAGCCGCGTGGTCGAGACGGTCCGCGAGGCCGTGACCGGCGCGATCGCCGCCGTCACTCCTGCTCCGGCGGCCGACGAGCCCACCGAGAACACCCGCGAGGAGCCGTCGCCCTCGGTCTCCTGACGGCCCTTCCGACGCCCGTCGGGCCGTGTCATACCCGCCCTCGGAGGGCTTCCGATGACGCGTGCACGACTCGAGATCGCCGACGTCCTGACCGACCCGTTCGCCGCACTCGCGAAGGCGCGTGAGGCCGGGGGCCTCGTCGATCTCGACGCCGGCGGGGGCGTCGCCGTCATGAGCCACGAGGCCGTCCGCACGCTGCTCTCGAGCGGGGCGCTGCGCGCCAACTTCGCGGAGTTCCTGCGCGCCTTCGGCGTCTCCGAGGGACCGTTCTTCGAGTGGATAGCGATCTCGCCCCTCAACCACGACGGCACCGAACACCTGCGATGGCGGGCGCTCATGTCGCGCACCTTCACACCTCGTAGCGTCGAGCGCCTGCGGCCGTACCTGCGTTCCGCGGCCCACGAGCTGATCGACGGTTTCGCCGCCCGCGGCGCATGCGAGTTCATGGCCGAGTTCGCGGATCCGTTCCCGTCGCTCGGCCTGTGCGAGCTGATCGGCGTGCCCACCGAGGATCGCGACCGCTTCCGCGGCTGGGCCAACACCATCGGCCTCGGCTTCAGCCCGATGGTGGCCATGGACATCGACGCCGTGAACGACGCCTTGGTCCGGCTGCTCGACTACACCGGGCAGCTCGCCGCCGCCCGCCTTCTCGACCCGCGCGACGACCTCGTCACGCGCATCTCGACGGCGGCCGAGGCGGACGGCTGGACCGACGACCAGGTCCGCGGCTTCCTCGCCGGCCTGGTGTTCGCCGGCCACGAGACCACGAAGACGCAGCTCGGCTGGACGATCGCCGTCCTCGCAGAGCGGCCGGACCTCTGGGACGCCGTCGCCGACGGCACCGTCGCGCCGGCACCGATGATCGAGGAGGTCATGCGGTATCGCTCGGCCGTCACGGGCGTCGGTCGCGCCGCCACCGAGCCCATCACCGTCGGCAACGATCGCATCGAGGCCGGGCAGCAGGTCTTCCTGTCGCTCTGGAGCGCCGACCACGACGCCGCCGTCTACCCGCACGCCGACCGCCTCGATCCGGCCCAGGCCGAAGCCAACCCGCATATCGCCTTCGGCCACGGCGCACACCATTGCCTCGGCGCGGCACTGGCGCGCGCCGAGCTGCAGGACGCCCTGAGCGCGCTCACCGTCCGCATCGGCTGCCCGACCGTCGGTGCGGAGGCGGCCTGGAAGCCGCCCGTCGGCATCAATGGACCCGATCGCCTGCCGATCACGTTCACGCCACGCGGGCAGTAACGACGCTCAGCTCCGGCGCAGCAGCTTCATCACGGCCGTCACGCTCACGGGACGGCCGCGGCCGAGCACGTGCCACCAGAGCAGCGTCGTCCAGCCCGACGCCGCGAGGACGAGGCACAGGACGCAGAGCACGCTGCGCAGGTCGAATCGCAGCTCCGGCGGCACCAGCAGCGCCGTGCAGATCGACAGCGCCGCCGCGAAGCCCGTCAGCGAGAGACGACTCGCCAGCTGATGGATGCGCATCGGCAGTTCGTCGAGGGCCGGGGAGACCGCGCGGACTTGCAGGTTGCCGGTCTCGACGTCCTGCAGGAGCTGCTCCAACTGCGACGGGAGCCCCCGTAGCAGGCTCCCCATCCCCGTCGCACCGGTCATGGCGTCGGCCAGCAGTCGCGTCGGCGCCCAGCGTCCGGCTACCAGCCGTTCCACGACCGGCCGCGCGATCGCCACCAGGTCGATGTGCGGATGGTAGGTGCGGATGATGCCCTCGAGGGTAGCCGTGGCCTTGGTGAGGATGGCGTACTCCGGAGCCAGCTTGATGCGGAAGCGGTTCGCTGCGGCGCCGAAGGCCTCGGCGAAGCCGCTCGAGTCGACGTCCTCGATCGACGCCGCCGTGAGATACGTCGTGCGGATGCGTCCCACCTCGGCGCGCAGGTCGGCCAGGCTCACCCGCTGCGTCGACGTCCCCATGCGCAGCAGCACGCGCGCGATGCTGGCGTCGTCGCCGAGGATGACGGCCAGGATCAGCGTCACGAGGTCGTCGCGCTGCGACTGGTCGAGGTGTCCGGCGAGGCCGAAGTCGATCAGGCACACCTGTCGGTCGGTTCCGACGAGCACGTTCCCGGGATGCGGGTCGCCGTGAAAGAAGCCGTCGACGAACACCTGCTTCACTGCCGCCTGCACCAGCTCCTCGACGGCATGCTTGGCGGCGTCGCCGCTCGGCTCGAGGCTGCGCAGTGAGCGGCCGGGGAAGAACTCCATCGCCAGGACGGTGCGGCAGCTGTACTCGCGATACGGCCGCGGCACGACGACGTCGCGCGCCGGGTCGAGCAGGCGGCGGGCCAGCTCGAGGTTCTCCAGCTCTGAGGTGAAGTCGAGCTCGCGCAGCAGCCCCTTCTCGAACTCGACGATGACCTCGGAGACGGCGGCGAGCTGCATCTCGTCGATCCCGGTCTCGAGCGCACGCGCCGCCAGGTAGAGCAGATCGAGGTCGCCGCGCAGGACCCGCTCGATACCCGGGCGCTGCACCTTCACCACCAACGGCGTGCCGTCGCGGGCGATGGCGCGATGGGTCTGCGCGATCGACGCCGTGCCGAGCGCGCGCTCGTCGAAGCTCGAGAAGACGGCATCGAGCCGCTGCCCGAGCCCCACCTCGACGACCTCCCGGATCGCAGTGAACGGCACCTCGGGCGCGTTGTCCTGCAGCGATTCGAGCGCCGCGATGTACTCGGTGGGGAGGAGGTCGCGACGGATGGAGAGCACCTGTCCCAGCTTGATGAAGGTCGGCCCCAGGTCGGCGAGCAATCGGGCGAAGCGGACGGCCTGGCTGCTGGTGGCGTCCGCCGCGCCATCGGCATCGGCACCCCGTCCGACGAGCGCGCCGAACCCGTGCCGGACGAGCGTCGCGGTCACCTGTGTCAGGCGTTCGATGTCGCGGGCAGCAATGCCCAGCAGCGAGTCGCGTTTGTCCTGATCGGGCAGCGGCGTGGTCCCCCGGGGGGACCTCATAGCACGGACGCCTCAGGAGGCGCGGCTGGCCAGCTTCCGCCCGCCGCGACGGAAGTCCCACATGTGGCTCAGCGCCACCTTCGCCGCATGCGCGTTGTAGCGCACGTCCTCCCACGCCCGCACCGCGAGGACCTTCCGCAGGATGAAGCGCGGCGACAGGAACGAGCCGTAGAGCTCCTTCGCCATCTCCATCAGCTCGTCGTCCGGGATCGGCGAGTGCATGGCTGGACGCATCATGTCGTACTGCTCCCAGTCGTGGCCGTACTTGAGCCACCCTTCCCGCTCCGCCTCGGCGAACAGCGGCGTGCCGGGGTACGGCATGACCACGGTGGCCTGGATAGTGTCCGCCCAGCCGTCGCTGAACAGCGCGTGTGCCATGTCGAGCGTGCGACGCGCCTCGTCGCGCGTCTCCCACGGATAGCCGACCATCGTCGTCAGGTGCGGCGACAGGCCGGCCTGCTTCGCTTCCTTGCAGCCCCGGACCAACGCCTCGACCGACGTGCCCTTGTCGATGCGATCGAGCGTGCGCTGGTTCGCCGACTCGATGCCGAGCTTGACCAGACGGAAGCCGGCCTTCGCCATCAGCTGGTAGTCGGGCAGCCGGAGCGCATCGATCCGCATGTTGCAGGAGAAGTAGACGTCGCGCGCGTAGCCGCGTTCGATCATGCCGTGGCAGAACTGCTTCAGGAACGCACCGATCGGGAAGGTGCCGGTGTCGTCGAATATCTCGCGGACGTTGTAGCGCTCGAGGATCGTGCCGACCTCGTCGAGGAGCGACGCCGCGGAGCGCGTGCCGAAGTTGGGCCACAGCGTGGTCCAGCTGCAAAAGGTGCACTTCGGCCGCCAGCAGTCGCGACCGACCATCGTGTACGTGCTGGGACGGTAGTAAAGATGCTCGCCGTAGAGGTGCCACTTCGTCAGGTCGCGGTCGAAGAACGGACGGTCGTCGTAGTTGCGCTTGCCGAGGACGAACGGTCCGGTGTCGCGCACGCCGTCGCCGTCGCGGTACCAGATGCCGCCCACCAGCGGACCGCGGCCTTCGGCATGCGCAGCGATGCTGAGCAGCCCCTCGTCGTACTCGCCGCCGGTGAGGACGTAGTCGACCGACGACATCGCCATGCTCTCTGCCGGGTACGCCGTGACGTGGTCGCCCATCAGGACGATGCGGGTGGTGGGTGCGATCGCCTTCAAGTCGCCGATGATGCGCCAGTGCTGCTTCACGACCGGCGTCTTGGTCTCGATCACGAGCAGATCGGGCTGCTCGCGCGCGACCAGCCGGCGATACTCGTCGTAGGTCCACTCCTCGGCCACGCCGTCCGCCCACACCACGTCGTGCCCGCGACGCGACAGCATGGTCGCCGCCATCGCCACCACCATGGGATAGACGTAGGACGGCGTGCCGAACCAGCGGAACTGGCGATTCTGCCCGAGTGTCGGCTGTCCCCACGGGCTCTCGAGCGGAGGGTAGCCGATCAGGATCCGCATGATGTCGGGTGGACGATACGACACGGCGAGAAAGCCTGTCCACCAAAACTCTTCTGGTATCGCGCGGCGTGTTTCGTCTACGATCGGCCCCGGTCCCATGAAGCTCTCGGCCACGACGAAGCTGTCGCTCTACGCGCACGGCGCCCGCAACGCCCTCGGCCTGCTCGGGTTGCCAACGCACCCACCGGCGGTCCTGTGGGTGCTGACGCAACGCTGCTTCTACGAGTGCATCCACTGCGACTCGTGGCGGGACGAGCGTCCCATCGACGGGACGGCGCTCCTCGCGGTCGCCGACAAGATCGCCGAGGCGCGCACGCAGTTCGTCGCGCTCTCCGGCGGCGAACCCTTCATGGTGAAGACGCTGCCCGCCATCGCGACGCGCCTCAAACGCGCCGCCAAGACGGTCTCGATCAACACCAACGGCCATCTGCTGGCAGACCACACCGACTGGCTCGTCGGCGAGGGCGTCGACCACGTCCAGGTGAGCATCGACGGCCACACGGCCGTACTGCACGACGGCATCCGTCGGGTTCGAGGCTCGTTCGAGCGCATCCTGAGCGGGATCGAGGCACTCAAGGCGGCGCGCGGCCGCGGGGCCCCGCGCGTCTCGGTGTGTGGTGTCCTCATGAAGGAGAATGCCGATCACCTCGTCGACTTCGTCGACCGGTTCGCCGACGTCGCCGACGCCGTCGAGCTGCAGCCGCTGCACGACAGCCCGGGTCTCCTGGCGACGTCCGCCTCCGGGGCCTTCGCTCGCGACGATCGTGCCTGGGTCGAGGCGCAGCTGGAGACGCTGTTCGCGCGCCATCCGGCATTGGACGACGACTACCATCGCGCCTTTTCGCGCTTCCTGTTCGAGCCGCAGTCGATGCAGCAACACGCCGTCGACCACTGCCTGCCGATGATCTTCAACACGCTGACCATCCGCGAGGACGGCGCGTGTCGCATCTGCCGCTACCCGCTCGGCATGAACATCCACCACGCCAGCATCGACGAGGTGTGGAACGCGCCCGCCCGACGCGCGCTGTACCGACAGCTCGCACGAGATGGATGTGGCGAGCCGTGCTGGACACGGTGCCACATCCATCCCTCGCCAGTTCCGGGACGTGCGCTGCGTCGGGTCCTGCGCGGTCTCGGCTGATCTAGGGCGGCGGCATCCCCGGGAACTCGCCGACGACGCAGATCAGCCAGTTCGTGTTGGCGGGTCCGAGCTGCCACGCGTCAGGCAACGCGAACGTAGCCTGCCCATCGCCGCCGTAGGTGGTGCCGATGATGGAAAACAGGTCGGTGTACTCGGTGATGGCGAGCAGCTGTCCGTGCGCGAACAGCGTCCCGGCCGGGGCGAACGCGCCGGCGAAGGGAATCAGCTCGCCGATCGTGCAGCCGCTGGCGAAGTTCCCCCCCGTGCTCGTGTTCGTCGACGGATTCTGCAGGCCGAACGAAACGAAGTCCGACTGATGAAGATACTGACTGTCGCTCTCCGCCTTGGTGTAGACGTTCGTCGTGTCACCCGTCGGACCCGTCGCGCCGGTGGGCCCGGTCGGGCCATCGTTTCCGGCGGTCCCGGTCGCTCCCGACGGACCGGCTGCACCGGTCGACCCCGTCGGGCCGACGGCACCCGTCGGGCCGACGGCACCCGTCGGTCCGACGGGTCCGGTCGGCCCCGGCACCGCGGCGACCTGCAGCACGACCTGTCGCTCCTTCGCCTTGCACGTCGTCCCGGCCGGCGGAATGCGCAGCGCACCCGTCTTCTTGGCGGCACACGCGACCACCGTCTCCTGCGCTTCTGCGTACGAGACGCCCAGCACACACACCACGGCCATCACCAACCCGATCCGCATTCCACGCTCCTTCTCTCCTGCCGCGTTCTACGGCACGTCCGGACACACGAGCGGCGCCGGTGTCAGCGGCCGCCCGTCGAATCGATCGACGCGATCGAACTTGGCGGTCGACGGGGGGACGCCGCTCGCCTTCGCGGGCACCTCGGCACACCACGGTGGCGCCGACCCGAGGCCGAGGCGCACCGCGATCCGACCTTGGGGCGGTGCGGCCAGCGAATATGCGAGGCCAGCCCCCTTGCCCGCGATCGACAGCTTGTCGCGTCGGATCGTGATCGTCAGCGCGATGCCGCCGGCAGACCCCTTGAACCGATAGCCCGAGCCACTCGCCGTCCAACCCGCCGCGGGAATCGGGATCGTCAGGCTCTCGCTGCCGCCCGCGGCGTTGTACACCTGCAGTGTCCCGCCGTGCAGTGTCGGGTCACCCACGCCACCCGCCGCCGGCAGCAGGATGCGGTTCGACGACAGGCTGCGGGTGGTCGTCGACTTGAACGTGAGCTTCCTCGCCGACGCGTTCACCGGGGGTATGCTGTCGCCGCGGAGCGAAAGCTTGGTGGCATCGATCGGTACCGCGGGCAGCGTCGTGTTGGACGGACCGCCGCACCCGGTCGGCGCGTTCGTCTCATCGATGCCTTCCGGGCGAACGCCGTAGATCGGGATGGGACAGCCACGCTCGAGCGCCCCCAGATCGGGCGCGGAACCGGTGAAGGAGTCACCGAGACCCGTCGTGGCTCCGTCGACGGCGTTCGACGACGACGCCAGCGTCGCGTCGGCGGGGAGCATCTCGGTCCGGTACGTCGCCGGTGGCACGAGCCCGCTCGCGAACGGCGGCCCGTTCAGCACGCGGCCTCCGGTCGCGAGCGACGACCCGGCCTCGAATGCCGCGAACGACGCCCACGAGCCGGTCGGGCCGAAGTCGAACGTACCGTCGGGGAACCAGCCGTTCACGTCGAGGCGCACGTCGTCGATGGCACCGAGCCAGAGCGCGACGGTCGGCCCTGCCGTCGCCGGCGCGACGAACAGGTTGTTCTCGATCCGGACGTGATGGCTGGTCGCCGGGCTACCCATCTCGAGCGCATGCCGCGACGACACGAACGTGTTGTGCAGGACGACCACACCGCTCGGCGCGTCGGTGCCGCGCGCGTAGAGCTTCAGGTGGTCCTCGGCGACGTTGACGACGACGTTCCGAAACGCGTACGACGGCCCCCCGAAGATGGGCTGGAAGCTCAGCGGCACGAAGCTGTTCGTGAAGCGATTCCGGAACGCGCGCGTGTTGCCTTCGCTGCCGTCCAACTCCACGGCATTGTCGTACGCCGACAGCACCTCGTTGCCGTAGAAGTCGTCGGCACGCGAGCCGTCCTGCTCCACCTTGAGCGCATCGCCGAAGCCACCGAGGACGTTGTGGCAGACGACGTGGCCGTCTCCCATGACGTTGATGCCGTCGTCGTTGGCGTGCGACCCACCGTCGTCGCCATACGTCTGCGGCCAGCGCAGATGGCCATGCAGGACGTTGTCGCAGACGTAGAAGTCGCGCTGGTCGGGATCGCCGAGCATGCCGTTGCGAACGTCGTCGATGCGCACGCGCCGCACGACGTTGCCTTCGGTGGCCGCCGGCTTGAAACGGATGGCGGTGCGCGCCTTGCGCAGGGTCATCCGCTCGAGGTGGACGAAGCTGCCGCGGATCTCGAGCAGGTTGCAGTCGCAGCCGCCGCCATCCAGCGTCACGCCGACGGTGGAGCCGCCGCGGATGACGATGGGGTTCGCCGCGGTCCCGCTGGCGTCGATCTCGAATGGACCCGCGTACGTCCCGTCGGCGAGCGTGATGACGTCACCGGGCTGCGCCGCGAGGAGCGCCGACCGGAGCGCGCTGGCGGTGGCGACGGGACGAACCGTCGGCGCCGCCGGATCACCCGGCACCGCTCGCGTCGCCGCGCTCGTGAGGACGATCTCGTCGACCGGACCGTCGGCATCCAGCGCGCGCAGCTCGATGTCGTACGTGGTGGCGGGAGCGAGGTCGAAGATGCTGCCTGCGAACTGCTCCGGCACCACCCGCCCGGTGACCGACTCCGGACGGACCCGGAAGAGCGGCTGGGCCGTTCGCCAGACGACATCACCGGTCGGGCGGTAGCGCACCTGGACCGACGCGTCGTGGTCGTCGTCGCCGGCGACGAGGAGCCTGATGCCGAGCGTGACGACCGTCGACCGGTCGAGTACGACCGATCCCGGTTGCAGGACATCGTCGGCGCGGGCCGACGCCGCGAGGAGGAACAAGAGCCCTACGAAGGGCCACACGCGGCCGTCACGAGCCATGCCATGGGCGTAACATGCCGGCGGCCGAAAGCCATGCTTTTTCGCCGTACGCGAGCCGGTAGCCTCTCTCCGGCTTCGAGGTGTCGCGGGCGAACACCGGGCTGAGAAATGACGGATGCACGTGCGGGGATAGGTAGCGGATGGCTCGAGGCCTCACCACGGTCGTCCTGTCGCTGCTCGTCGTTGCACTGGGGCGCAGCAGGGCACGCTGAATCCGAGGGCCGTCTGCGGCGCCGGCGGAACGTACGAGCCGGGGTGATCGTCAGGCACGACGCGCGCGACGGCCGATGGCGGTGAGGAACATCACGCTCTTCCCCGCCGCGTGCGGCGAAAAGAACGCGGTCACGTCGTCATCGAAGAACGTCAGGCCGGTGGCGGCGAGACCGAGCGCGTAGGCGGCGAGGTAGGTTCGTCCGCCCGCGATCGCGGCCTCGAGCTGTGCGGCGCGGTAGCCGCGATTGCCGAAGCGGGCGAGGACCGGATCCAGGTCGCTGAGCCAGTAGCAGTTGACGGCGGCGTCGGCGGCGAGCGGCTGGCCGAGGTCGAGGTGACCGGCGGTGCCGCGGAAGTCGCCCGCCTGCAACAGTACGAGTCCCGTTTCCGGTTGATGGACGTACGCGCCGGAATCGACGCCCTCGACGGCGTTCACGATCACGTACAGGTCGGCGAGCCGTGGCGTGCCCTCGTCGAAATCGGAGGGAATGGGCCCCACGGCACAGGCGAGAATCGTCGCCAGCTGCGCGGCGGTGATCGCCTCGCGCGGGAAGCGCCGCGCAGAGCCACGTCGCAGGATCACCGTCTCGATGGATTCGAGCACCGTGTCGGGAGGTAGCGGCGCGGTGGCCTGTGTCCGAGGCGGCGCCGCGGGCATGCGCCCCGCGCGCCACGACGCGGCCTCCGTCGGCGATTCCAGCGCACTCGCCCGGTGCGCCACCTCGATCGCGGGATAGTCGAGCTGCTCGCTGGAGTACGGCAGCGTCACCGGCTCGATCGGCGCGGCGATCGACGACGATCCCGCCACGGGCAGGCCACGTCCCAGAGGCACGACCGCGATCGACGCCTCACGGCGTCCGTCGATACCGACCAGCGCGTCGACGTCGGCGTCGACCCACCCCAGGTCGACCTCGACCGGCAGGCGGCTCGCCGCGGCGACGGCGAGCAGGTTCGCGAGCAGCGTGCCGGCGTCCCAGAAGGCGTGGCGATATGCACGCGAGCGATACTTCCAGCTGTTGCGCCAGAACGTGCTCGTCAGGACGAGCGTCACGGGTGCATCGGCGATCGCAGCATTGCCGCCGCTGGCAGCAACCAGTGCGGCGCGATGGTCACCGTCCCGCAGACGGCGTAGCGCGAAGTCGTGCGGACCGAAGTGGTAGACGCCCGCGGGCAGATCGTCGAGCGGGCCGCACACGACGTACAGGTCGATGTGGTAGAGCGCGCCGGTACACGCCGCGGCTCGGAAGTGCATCTCGCCGGCGGGGTACGTCTTCGTCCGCACGATGCCGGCGGTGAAGAAGAGCAGTCGCGCCAGCGCGTGGATATCCAGCGCGGGTCCGGGTCCGTCGACCTGCCCTGGATCACCGAGCGCCGCCAGCGCCGGACGCGGGGCGGTGTCGAAGTCGCGCGGCAGTGGGATCGGGTCGAGCTCGGGGTAGATCTTGAACGGCCGCGGCATCGTGTCGAAGTCGAGACCGTGGCGGCTCTGCGTCACGCTCGCCACCGAGTGCTTCGTCTGTGCGTGGTAGGCGCGGAGCGCGGCGGGGTCATCGTTGGTCATCGGCGACGACGGGTCAGGGGAACGTCTTCTCGACCCGACGCTTCAGCCGAGGACCGCACAGCGTGCCTTTCGCGAAGCCGCCGCCGCCGAACTGATCGCCACTGAAGAAAATCTCGCCGCGCGCTCCGTCGAAGAGACGTCCGGTGGCGTGGGTGACGACCAGTCGCTCGGTTGCGAACTTCGGCATCGCCGTCGTCAGGTCGAGCTCGCCCCATCCAGTGTCGCGGCTCACGAGCTGACCGACGACGGTGCCTCTCGATTCGCTCCGTACCTCGATGATGGTCGCAGCCGCGAACGAGATCAGCGGTCGCGGTGCCCCCGTGCCGTCCATCAGCGGCGGGATCGGCTCCAATGCCGCACCAGTCGTGTTCGTCGACACCCCCGAGTAGGCGACGATGGTGAACCCGGCGGTGCTACGACCGTCGATCGTGAGCTTGCCGGTGAAGGTGGTGACGTAGCACAGAGGGGGCGCGAAGCTCAGGTCGGGCAGGATCGTCGCCGTGAGGGGGTGCGTGGCGACGGTGCAGGCCGCCTCGGGGATGAGCGCCGCTGGGGCCGAGGGCACGGATGTGAGCGCCACGCAGTCGACAGGGGGCTTGGCGAGGGCGGCGCCGGTGAGCGCGACGAGCGTGAGGACGAGGGCGAGGAAGGTGCGCATCGCGGGGTAGTACGACGCGCCCGGGACGGTGTCCACCCGCGACCAACTGACGCGCGGTGCAGGTACTCCACGCTGACGTCCGCGAATCGGTCCCGACGTCAGGTGCCCTGGACGAGTGTCGCCGAGCGATCCAGGCCCTGCAGGTTGCGCAGCATCAGCTTGAGGCGACCGCGCTCCTGATCGCTCTCGCGTGCGTCGTACGCCATCACCAGCTCACACTGCGACTCCACGCTCTCGTGCGTGCGTTCACGTCGATCCATTCCCAGAGCGTAGCCGACCGACCGAGCTGGTCCATCCGGGCGGGCGGGCTCGTCGCGTGACGATTTCGTGACTTCAGGCGGATCGGAGACTTGGCACCACGGCAGCATGTGCGGCACTGTGCGCGATGCCATACCACTTCGGCGTCCACCGCTCCGTCGCTTCTGCGGCTGCGGGCGATCACCAGGATTGACGGTGCGCCGAGCTCCGATACGGTCGCGGCGGAGGATCTCCGCATGCGCTATGTCCTACGGGTTTCGCTGCT
>DASYLJ010000197.1:0-17891 GCA_036009625.1 Binatia bacterium | reverse complement strand
CCACCGGCTGCGCGCGGCGATCGCACCACACCACGCGGGCCCCTTTCCCCACCCGGGTGCTCCCGACGCGCTCGCTCGGTGGCACCCGTCACCCACCCGGTCGCTCGGGACGGTGGACTATTCTTTTCTACTGAGCCACGCGCCGAGTTCGTTGCGGCTGTGCTCGTCGTGGTGGCATTCGTCGCAGAGGTTTTCCCAGTTGCTGCCGTCGGGCGGGTTGTTCTTGTGGTTGCCGTCGCGGTGATGGACCGTCAGTTGGTGCAGGTTCGACTGATCGAACTCGCGCGCGCACTTGCCGCAGATCCAACCGTGCAGCGCGAGTGACTTCTCGCGGTAGCCTTGCTGCCGTGCGCGAGCGGCCTGCGTCGCTTCGCGCACGAGCGCGTCGACGTCGGTTGGTGGGCCTTTGTGAGGGCGTTTCGACGGGCGGAAGCTGCGCGTCGGCATGAGGCCTACGATAGCGCGCGCGGCGTCGAGTGACAGCCCGTCAGATGCGGGCGAAGAGACGGCGGCGTACCGAAGGAATGGCGAGGGGGACGAGGATGATGGCCGCGAGCGCCACGGAGGCCAGGATGAACGAGTCGGAACCGGTGTCGGCCAGCGTCGAGCCGAAGACGGCATAGGCGAACGCCCGGACAGGGGCGCCGAGCACCAACGCGACGGCGAACGATGCGAACGACAGCGACGTCAGGCCGGCGGCCCAGTGGAAGGGCGAGAGGATGCCGAACGGGTGTGCGGTGGATATCCCGATCACGAGCGGGCCGAGACGCTCGATACGCTGCTCGAACCACTGCAGCTGCACACCGAAGTGGGCGCGGACGTACTCGCGGCCCACCATGCGCGCGACCGCGAACTTGCCCATGCCAGAGACGATGAGCCCGATCGCGCCGAGGAATGTGCCGCCGACGGCACCGAAGCAGAGCCCACCCACCGGCAGGATGAGCCCGGCCGGTACGGCGAGGAATTGCCGGAAGATCAGGACGCCGAGGAAGACCACTGGCCCCAGCCAGCCGAGCCGGTCGACGGCGCCCTGCACGTCGGCGAGCGAGCTCAGGCCGAGCGAGGTGCGGAGCAGATGGCCCGCGGTGCCGATCGCGATGATCGCGAGGGCGACGATCCCCATCTGCCGCAGGCCGAAGCGCGACGAGGGGGATGTTTCCGTCTCCACGGGGCGAAGCTACCAGCACGGTGCGGAGGCCGCCAGCCGTGGGTCAGCCCTCGACTGGGGCGGTCGCGCAGGGCAGAGCGACCCAGAAGGCGCTGCCTTCACCCGGCGCGCTCGATAGGCCGATCGTCCCCCGCATCAGGCCGGCGAGTCGTCGCGCGATCGCCAGGCCGAGGCCGGCACCGCCGTGGCGCCGCGTCGCCGAGCCGTCGGCCTGTACGAAGGTCTCGAAGATGCGCTCGTGGTCGTCGGGATGGATGCCGATGCCGGTGTCGCGCACGACGAGCCGGAGCGCGGTTTCACCACGTGCCCGCGCCTCGACCTCGGTCCACACCCGCACGTGCCCCGCGTCGGTGAACTTGACGGCGTTGTCGAGCAGGTGGTGCAGGACGTGTCGGAGCCGATGCGGGTCGGCTTCGACCTGCGGCAACTCGGAAGGCAGGGCGAGCTCGAGGCGCAGGCCCTTCTGCTCCGCGCGCGGCGCGATCGTCGCCGCCGCCTCCTCGAGTACGCTGCGGACGTCGACGCTGCCGACGCGTACGGCGAGCGCGCCGGTGTCGACGGCCCAGACGTCGAGCAAGTCGTTGACGACGGCGAGGAGCGCGTGCCCGTTGCGGGTGGCCGCGGAGACCAGCTCCATCGCCGCCGCGTCGAGCGGCTGGTCGGTGAGGAGGTCGAGCATGCCGAGGACGGCCGCCAGCGGCGTGCGCAGCTCGTGGCTCAGGACCGACACGAACGGCGAGCTGGTGTCGACGGGAGCGAGCTCCGCATGGACGACCAGGCTGCGGGCCAGCAGATCGAGCTCGACCGCGAGCATCTCCCGGTCGAGGCTGGGGCTGGTGAGGCACCCATCGGCTCCGGCGGCACGGGCCGCGGAGAGGGCATGGATCGATCGGTCGGCGACCACCAGGTAGACGAGGGTCGGGGCGCCGGGTCGGACCTGACGAATGGCGCGACCGAGGGCGGCTGCCTCGGAGCCCTCGGCGATGACCATCGAGGGCGGTCTGGTCTCCATCCGGGCGAGGACGTCGGCTGCCGTGGCCAGGCGCGTGGGGTCGTACCCGCGTCGTCGCAGCTCGTCCGCGACGACGTCTCCGACCGTTCGGTCCTCTGCGATGACGAGGACTCTGGGGGAGGAGGTTGGAGTCATTAGTGACCGGTCCATGCTCGCTAGTACGCATACATGAATAATGCGGTCGTGTCCGAGGAGCAAACGGAAGATGCTTCGGGGTGGACGCCGAGGCGCGACACCGGTAACGCAGGGGGATATGTCCGGCTCCATGATCGCCGTGCTCACGAGCGCGAACCTCGGCAGCATCGCGTTGGCTCGCTCCATTCTGGCGGCAGCCGACGTCACTTTCGTTCTCGAGAACGAGCACGCCAACCTGGTGCCCCGGGTCGACGAGGGCGTCCGCGTCCTGGTCCCGTACGACGAGGTCGACACCGCGCGCGTCCTGCTGCGACGGGCGAACCTGGTGTCCTGACGGCGATGGCGGGGCCCGTGATACGCGCCGACCCCGTGTTGCGTCGCCAGTTCGTGGTCGGCGGCGCCGTCGTGGCCGCGACGATCGTCGCCGGGCTCGTCGGCGTGGGGATGTGGCGGGATTCGCTCGAGGCACTGGGGCGGGAATCGCCGTCGGACGCGGCCGCACAGGCCGAACAAGGGCTCCGTCTCGCCACCATCGGCATCGGAGCACTGGCGATGATGGCCGCCCTGCAGGTCTTCCGGCTGGCGCGCCGGGTGCGCGACGAACGCCGCTGGCCGCCGGCCGGGATGCGCGTTTTTCGCGACACCCGCGTGATCGCCGGCGAGGCGGCAGGTCGTCTGGCACTGTTCGGCATGGTCATGGCCGGGGTGCTGGTGCTGCTCGGCCTGCTCGTGCCCCTGCTCATGCGCGTGGCCGTGAATCCCGTCTTCGCGGCTTGACAATTGGTTGGACCACTGGGTAACTGGGCCGCGTGGCGACGCGTCCCCGGCTGCTTCCGTTCCGTCCTCCCGCGCGCAAGCGGCTGCACGAGGACGTCGCCGAGCAGCTGCGCGACGCCATCCTCGACGGCCGCTTCCCCGCCGGGCGCAATCTGCCCCCCGAGCGCGAGCTGGCGCTCGAGTTCCGCGTCAACCGCACCTCGGTGCGCGAGGCCATCAAGGTGCTCGAGGGCCTCGGCCTGGTGACGGTGCGCCAGGGCGACGGCGCCCGCGTGCTGCCCATCGCCGAGGCGTCGTTCTCGGTACTCGGCCCCATGATCTTCCACGGCGGCCGTGTCGACGGCGCGCTCCTCGGCGAGCTTGGCGAGGTGATGCTGCCGCTCCTGCTCGAGATGGCGCGTCTCGCCATCGCGCGCCGTCAGCCCGGCGACGTCGACGTCATCCGCGCGCTGCGCGATCGCATGGCCGACGACGGTGCCGAGCGCGAGGCGCGCTTCGCCGCCGGCCGCGAGCTGCTCGTCCACCTCGCCGACATGACGCGCAACCGCGTCTGGCAGATGGTCGCGCGCCGCGGCACCGCGTTCCTGGCCGAAGCCCCGCTGGCGGAGGCGCGCCACCGGCTGCGACGCGATCCCGGTCGCGCCGTGCCCGTCATCGACGTCTGCATCGCCGCCATCGACGCCGGTCGCGACGACGCCGCCATTTCTTCTCTGCAACAGCTGGTCTGGCTCCTCGGTGATCCCGAGGCCCGGTCCGAGATCCGATCGCCCACGACGAAGGGAGCAGCACGATGAGCCACGACTTCACCCTCGACACCCCCACGCAGGAGCCCGGCCTCGATACCGCCATGAAGGTCGTCTACCAGTGGAACTACGACCCCGAAGTGGAGGAGCTGCGGCGGCTGTACGTGAAGGGGGCCGAGTCGCAGTGGGTGGCCGAGCGCGACCTCGACTGGGACCGGGAGATCGATCTCCGCAAGTTCGCGACCACGCCGCTCGGCGCAGCGATTCCGATCCACGAGTGCAGCTACTGGAAGTCGCTCGACGAGGAGAAGGTGCTCGAGCTGCACAAGCGCACCGCCGGATTCCGTCTGAGCAACTTCCTGCACGGTGAGCAGGGTGCGCTCATGGTGGCGGCGCAGCTGGTCAACGCCGTGCCGCACACGGACGCCAAGTTCTACGCCGCCACGCAGACGATGGACGAGGCGCGCCACGTCGAGGTCTTCGCGAAGTACATCGAGAAGCTCGACACCGTGCGACCGATCGCCCCGCCGCTGAAGAACATCCTCGACGCCACGCTCCAGACCGGCGACTGGCTGAAGAAGCTCGTCGGCATGCAGATCGTCGTCGAAGGCCTGGCGCTCTACAGCTTCCGCGAGATGCGCAACCTCACCGAGGAGCCGCTGCTGAAAGACCTGCTCACCTACGTGGCGCGCGACGAGTCGCGCCACCATGCCTACGGCGTGCAGTACGTCGAGCGCTGCGTGCCGCTGCTCGGCGCTGCGCAGCGCGAAGAGCTCGAGGACTTCGCGCTCGAGGCGTCGCGGGCCATCGTCGACAACCGCAACCAGCAGGGCATCTTCGCGGCGCTCATGGAGAGCTGGGCCGAGATCGGCATCGACGTCGTGGCGCTCTTCACGTCACTGCAGACGGAGCGCGAGGAGCTGACGCGCGGCATGTCGAAGGGGCGGCGACTCGGGCCGGTGCAGGGCTTCGTCATTCCCACGCTGCGTCGCTGCGGCCTGCTGAGCGAGCGCGTGGCGACGCACTACCACGAGTTCCTCGCCGGCAACCTCGGCAACACGCTGGTGGGCGCCAACGTGCACGAGTTCATGCAGCACATCCCCGACCTGCCGGAAGACACGGCGGCGTGGGTGCTGGGCGAAGTCGCCTAGGACGCCAGCGGCAGCGAGAAGCGGAACGTCGCACCCACGTCCGGGTGCGACGTCGCCCACAGCCGCCCGCCGTGGCACTCGACGATCGAGCGGCTGATGGCGAGCCCGAGCCCGAGGCCCTGCGTCTTGGTCGTGAAGAACGGCGTGAAGATGCGTTCTTCCTGGTCGGGCTCGAATCCGCGTCCGGTGTCGCGCACCGCGACCTCGATCGCGCCGTCCTGCACCGACGTGGTGACCACCACCTCGCGGGAGCCCGTGCTGGCCGCCGCCGCGGCCTGGATGCCATTCAGCATCAGGTTGACCATGACCTGCTCGACCTGCGTGCCGTCGGCCTGGAGCACGGGAAGCATCGTCGCCGGCTCGAGACGCAGCGTGACGCCGTGGACGCGTGCCTGCGGCTCGAGGAGGCGCGTGGCGTCGGCAGCGAGCGCGTTCACGTCCACGCCGTCGCTCACCGCCGTCTCGCGCTGCACCAGGTTGCGCAGGCCGCGGATGATGTCGCCGGCCCGCAATCCCTCGCGCGCGATCTCCTCGAATGCGGTACGCAGCGTCGTCGGATCGACGGGCCCCGCGCGCAGGCGCTGCACGCTGCCCTGCGCGTAGTTGGTGATGGCGCAGAGCGGCTGGTTGATCTCGTGCGCCAGCGCCGCCGCCATCTCGCCGACGGTGTGCAGCCGCAGCGCATGCGCCAGCTCGGCCTGGTGCTGGTTCAGCGACGCGTGCGCCTGCTCGAGCGCCAGCGTGCGCTCGGTGACGCGATGCTCGAGCCGTGCGGCCAGTCGTCGCACCGCGGCCTCGGCGCGACGTCGCTCGAGCAGCTCGCGCCGCAGCTGCACGCGGTAGCGCGTCACCTCGTTGGCGGCGACGAGCGAGAGCAGGAACGCGATCGAGACCGCCGTCGCCGGATCGCGGTTCACGGCGGCGAGCGTCCCGTCGTGCAGGAGGATCGCGGACCCGAGAACGCTGGCGGCGACGGTGATGGTGATCAGCTGCGCCAGGACCCCCCACGGCATGATGGCGCCGGTCGTCAACGCGGCACCGACGAAGAGCAGGGTGGTCGTCTGGTACTCGCCGCCGTGCCCGACGATCCGGTCCGCGCCGGTCAGCAGGTAGCCGATCGAGATCACGAGCACCGACAGCCCCCACGCCCGCCGTCGTGCCCAGGAGCGGCCCATCAGCACCCAGGTGACGACGGCGCACGAGATGCCGAAGAGCTTGAACAGCAGCGTGCGCAGGAGCTCGGGACGCCAGGCGAATACGTCGAGGAGCGAGAACGTGGCCGCGCCCGCGACGCACATGAGCAGGACGAGACGTATGCGACGGACCAGGAGGCCCCGGCTGAGCAGGCTGCGTTCGGGGCGATCACGGCGCATGGGCCTCGGCGTGCGTACCACGCGGGCGGCGCGGGGGTGAAGCGGGCTCATGCGCCCGAGCACGGCACTTGAAGAACGACCGTCTTCGTGAGAGCTGGCGCCGATGGCCACGCGCGTCCGGCCCGCGACTCCCCGCTGACCCCTGTGTCGACCCTCCGCCGATTCCTGCGCGCGCTGTTCGGGGACATCCGCTGGACACCGCCACCGTGGGCCCGCGCGACGGCGCGACCGTTCATCGCCGCCGACGGGTTCCGTCGCCGCGAGCCGGGACGCTTCTGGGCCGTCGTGCTCGGGCTCGTCGTTCTGGCGGGTGGCGGTTACGGCATCCAGCGCTACCTCGCGTCCCGGCCGCAGCCCGAGTACCTCAGCGTCACCGTCGTCGACCCGCCGCCGACGTCGCTCGAGAAGGACGCCACGCCGAACCCGCTGCGCATCACGTTCTCGGGTGCGGCGGCGCCGCTCGATCGCATCGGCAAGGACGTCACCGACGACTTCACCGTGACGCCGCCCGTTGCCGGGGTGTGGCGCTGGGAGAGCGATACGTCGCTCGTCTTCACGCCGGCGGCCGAGTGGCCGGTGGGACAGGAGTACCAGCTCGCGCTCACCCCCGGCTTCCTGGCGCCGCAGGCGCTGCTCGAGAGCTCGCGGATCGCGTTCCTGGCGCCGCCGGTGGCGGGGACGGTCGACGCCACCGACTTCTGGGAGGATCCGACCGATCCCAGGAACAAGCGGGCGGTGGTCACGCTGCAGTTCACGCACCCGATCGACAAGGCGTCGCTCGAGCAGCGGCTCGCGCTGCGCATGCGCGTCGATCCCGAGCAGCGCTTCGACGGCAAGGGCTCGCGCGCGGTCGGCTTCAAGCTCACGTTCGACGACGTCGGCGCCAAGGCCTGGGTGCAGTCCGAGCCGATCGTGCTGCCGGAGCACCCCGGTGCCGTGCAGATGACGCTCGACGCCGGCGTGCTGTCGGCGCGCGGCGGCGAGGGCACGGCGGAGAAGCTCACGGCCGAGGTGCCGGTGCCGAGCGTCGAGACGTACTTCCGCGTCGCCGACGCGTCGACGGCGGTCGCCACGAACGACGCGCACCGCATGGAGCGCATCGGCACGCTCCAGTTCACGGCCCCGGTCCGTGCCGAGGATCTGCGGTCGCACGTCACGGTGTGGGAGCTGCCGCGCGATCGACCGGCCGTCGGCGACGAGCCCGAGCGCATCGACTGGCGCTGGACCGACCCGGCCGAGGTCGTACCCGAGGTGCTGGCGCTGGCGCGGCGGCTCGACGTCACGTGGCTGCCGAGCGAGCCGGAGTGGTCGCGCGAGCAGAGCTTCCGCTTCGACGCCACCGGCGGGCGCACGCTCTACCTGCGCATCGAGAAGGGCACGAAGTCGTTCGGCGACTATCCGCTGGTGCAGCCCTACACCACGGTGCTGTCGATCGAGGAGTTCCCGCAGACCGTCGAGATCATGCACGAGGGAGCGGTGCTGGCCCTGTCCGGCGGCCGCAAGCTCTCGGTCATGGCGCGCAACCTGAAGACGATCGAGATCCAGCTCGCGCGCCTGCTTCCCGGCAGCATCGCGCACCTGGCGTCGCAGACCCGCGGCGACTTCCAGAAGCCGTACTTCGCAGGCAGCCTCGGCATCCTCGATCTCGCCGAGGTCTTCCGCGAGGAGCGCAGCCTCGCCGCAGTGCCTCCGGGCGAGCCGCAGTACGAGGCGATCGACTTCGGCAAGGCGCTGTCCGACGGCTTGCCGCCACGCGGCCTCTTCCAGCTCGAGGTCAGCGGCTGGGACCCCGTCGCCAAGGAGGCCATCGACGGCACCGAGGATCGTCGTATCGTCCTCGTCACCGATCTCGGCTTCCTGGTGAAGGACGGGCTCGACGGCACGCACGACGTCTTCGTGATGTCGGTCGCCACCGGCCAGCCCGTCGCCGATGCCGAGGTGCAGCTCCTCGGTCGCAACGGCGTGCCGGTGGTGTCGCGCACGACCGACGCCGGCGGCCGCGCCACGCTGCCCAAAACCGACGGCCTCGAGCGCGAGAAGGCGCCGGTGGCGTACGTCGTGCAGAAGGACGGCGACCTGTCGTTCCTGCCCTTCGATCGTCAGGATCGTCGCCTCGACCTGTCGCGCTACGACATCGGCGGGCTCTCCGACGACCAGCAGGTCGAGTCGCTGCAGGCGTTTCTCTTCTCGGACCGCGGCGTCTACCGGCCCGGCGAGGAGGTGACGCTCGGCCTCATCGTCAAGTCGCTCGCCTGGACGCCGCTTCCCGACGGCCTGCCGCTCGAGATCGTCATCACCGACCCGCGCGATCGCGAGATCCGCAGCGAGACGGTGACGGTGCCCGCCGACGGCTTCCGCGACTTCCGCTTCAAGACGCTCGAGACCTCACCGACGGGCGTCTACCGCGTGCAGCTCGTCCTCGTGCGCGACGGCGAGCGCCGCAGCGTGCTCGGCCAGACCACTGTCCGCGTCGAGGAGTTCCTGCCCGACCGCATGACGATCGACGCGCGTCTGTCGGCGCCGCCGAGCCCCGGCTGGATCTCGCCGGTCGACCTGCGTGCCCGCGTCAGCCTGCGCAACCTGATCGGCACGCCCGCGGTGGGCAATCGCGTCAAGGGCACGCTCCGTCTGTCGCCGGCGATGGTGTCGTTCCCGCGCTGGAAGGGCTGGAGCTTCTTCGATCCGCTGTCGGCCAAGCAGGGCGTCGAGGAGACCCTCGCCGAGCTCCAGACCGACGACGCCGGCACGGCCGAATTCGAGCTCCACCTCGAGCGCTTCGAGCGCGCGACGTACCAGCTCCGCTTCCTCGCCGAGGGCTTCGAGGCGGAGGGGAATCGCAGCGTCGCCAACGATGCCACCGCCATCGTGTCGCCGTTGCCGTATCTGGTGGCATGGAAGGCCGACGGCGACCTCGACTACGTGAAACGTGACAGCGCGCGCCGGGTCGAGGTGGTGGCTGTCGGGCCCGACCTCGAGCCGTTTCCGACCGGCGACGTCACCGCCGAGCTGATCGAGATCACCTTCGTCAGCGTGCTGGCGCGCCAGGAGAGCGGGCTGCTGAGCTACCAGTCCGTGAAGAAGGAGATCTCGCGCGGCACGGAGCATCTCGCGCTCGGCGCCGCGCCGATCTCGCTGACGCTGCCCACTGCGCAGCCCGGCCGCTTCGTCTACGTCCTGCGCGACGGAGCGGGCACCGAGGTGAACCGCATCGGCTTCGAGGTCGTCGGCGAGGGCAACGTCACCGGCCGGGCCGAGCGCGACGCCGAGCTGAAGGTTCGGCTCTCGAAGGACGACTACGAGCCGGGCGAAGAGGTCGAGGTGTCGATCGTCGCGCCGTACGCGGGTGCCGGGCTCATCACCATCGAGCGCGATCGCGTCTACGCCTCCACCTGGTTCAAGAGCGACGGCAACGCCACCGTGCAGCGCATTCGCGTACCCGAGGACATCGAGGGCAACGGCTACGTCGTCGTGAGCTTCGTGCGCGATCTCGCCTCGCGCGACATCTTCCTGTCGCCGCTCTCGAGCGGTGCAGCGCCGTTCCGCGTGAGCCGCGCGCGTCGCACGCAGCAGGTGACCCTCGACGTCCCCGACCGCGTGCTGCCGGGCGCGCCGCTGCGCATCGGCTGGAACGTGGCCGAGCCCACCAAGCTGGTCGTGTTCGCGGTCGACGAGGGTATCCTGCAGGTGGCGCGCTGGCGCACGCCCGATCCGCTCTCGTACTTCTTCCGCAAGCGCGCGCTCGCGGTGACGACGGCGCAGATCCTCGATCTGCTGCTGCCGGAGTACGAGATCGTGCGCTCGCTGGCGGCCCCTGGCGGCGATCAGGATGCGCTGCTCGCCGGCAACCTGAACCCGTTCAAACGCAAGGGCCAGCCGCCGGCGGCCTACTGGTCGGGCGTGCTCGACGTGCCGGCGGGCGCGGGCAGCGTCGAGTACCGCGTGCCCGACGTCTTCAACGGCACGCTGCGCGTCGTCGCCGTCGCCGTGGACGCGCGCGCCATCGGCGTCGCCGAGGCCAAGGTGCTGGCGCGTGGGCCGTTCGTCGTGCAGCCGACGATCCCGTACGTGGTCGCACCGGGCGACGAGTTCGAGGCGACGGCGCTCGTCACCAACACCATGGAGACGGGTGGCGCAGCGCCGACGGTGGACGTCGTGCTCGAACCGTCCGAGGGGCTCGAGGTGGTGGGCGCGGCGTCGCAGCAGGTGGTCGTCGCCGAAGGGCGCGATGCGGCGTTGCGCTGGCGCGTGCGCGTGACGGGCCACCCGGGCACGGCGCGCGGCACGTTCCGCGCCATCGCCGGCACCAACGTCGCGAGCGCCACGCTCGAGCTGAGCGTGCGGCCCGCGTCGCCGTTCCAGACCACAGTGGCGACGGGCATCGGCGACGGTGAGGTGGCCGTCGATCGCGTGCTCTTCCCCGAGCTGCGCACCGTGACCGCGTCGGCGGCGACGAGCCCGCTCGGGCTGGTGCCCGGCTTGGTGCGCTATCTCGACGAGTACCCGCACGGATGCACCGAGCAGGTCGTGAGCCGCGCGTTGCCGGGCGTCGTCCTCGGTGGACGCACGGATCTCGGCGTCGACACGACGCGCGCGCCGGCGCAGCTCACGCGCGCCATCGCCACGCTGCAGGCGCGACAGAATGCGTACGGCGCCTTCGGCATCTGGGACGCCGATCAGGACGTCAGTCTCTTCCTGTCGGCGTATGCGACGCAGTTCCTCATGGAGGCGCGTGCGCGTGGGGTGGCGATTCCCGAGGGCGTGCTGCGGCGCGCCGTCGACTACCTGGCGGCGAACCTCGAGCCGGGCACCGACCTGACGACGCTACGCGCCACCGCCTACGGGCTCTACCTCGTCACGCGCAGCGGCCAGGTGAAGACGCCCGAGGCGCGCGCATTGCGCGACGCGCTCGTCGCGCGGCCGAAGGACGAATGGCAGGGCGACGTGGCGGCGGTCTTCCTCGCCGCCACGTTCCAGCAGCTCAACCTGGTGCAGGACGCGGGACGCCTGCTCGACGGGGTGTCGCTCGAGCGCGACGTCCCCGCCGATCCGGCGAGCTACTACGACGCGCTCACCGAGCGCGGCTTCGTGCTCTACCTCCTGGCGAAACATTTCCCGGAGCGCGCGCGGGCGCTTCCGCCCGACGCGATCGCCGGGCTCGCGCGCGAGCTGGCCGCGTTCAACACGTTGTCGGCCGGGACGCTGATCCTCGGCCTCGACGCGTTCTCGCAGGTGGTGCCGCCCGCCAATGCCGTCGGCGTGACGATCACCGCCGGCGCGCAGGCGCTCGCCACCGACGGCACCACCGTGCTCCGTGCCGCGGTGCCGGCCGGCGCGAAGACGGTACGGTTCGCGCACACCGGCGACGCGCCGCTCTTCCACCAGCTCGTCCAGGCCGGCTTCGACCGCGAGCCGCCCACCGACAAGGCGGCGCACGGCATCGAGATATGGCGCGAGCTGCGCGCGCCGGGTGGCGACACCAGCGTCAGCGAGACGTCCATCACCTCCAAGCTCGACGTCGTCGTCTACGTGCGCAGCACCGACAGCGAGACGCGCGCCGTGGCCCTCACCGATCTGCTGCCGGGCGGCTTCGAGGTCGACCTGTCGTCCGATGCGCTCGCGACGCGGCAGTCGCTCGGTGCCGGCGCCGACACCTGGGCGCCGGACTACGTCGACGTGCGCGAGGATCGGGTCGTCTTCTACGGTGCCGCGGGTCCGGAGGCGCGGCGCTTCGTCTACCGCATCAAGCCGACGAACCGCGGGCGCTACCGTGTGCCGCCGGTGTACGTCGAGGGCTTCTACGACCGCACGGCGTGGGGGCGAGGGCTCGGTGGCGAGATCGTGGTCGGCGACTAGGCGCACAGCGCTTGCGCTCGGGACCATCGCGCTGGTGGCGTGGCTCGTCCTGCGCCTGGTGCCGACGCCGCTCCTGGTGAACCGCGCCGGCATGTCGCAGCTCGTGGTCGCGCGCGACGGCTCGCCGCTGCGACTTTCGCTGGCGAGCGACGATCACTATCGCCTGTGGACGCCGCTCGAGGACGTCCCGCCGGCGCTGGTCGAGGCCACGCTGCTGCAGGAGGACCGCTGGTTCCGCCAGCACCCCGGCATGAACCCGTGGGCGCTCGGTCGCGCTGTGCTGCACACCTACGTGCTGCGCGACCGCCGCGTCGGCGGCTCGACGCTGACGATGCAGCTCGCGCGCCTGCGCTTCGGCCTCGACACCCGCAGCTGGCACGGCAAGCTGCGCCAGATCGTGCAGGCGGCGTTCCTCGAGCTGCGTCACAGCAAGCGGGACATCCTCGAGGCCTATCTCAACCTGGCGCCGTACGGCGGTAACGTGGCCGGGGTGGGCGCGGCCAGCTGGGTGCTCTTCGGCAAGCCGATCGAGCGTCTGACCCCGGCGGAGGCGCTCACGTTGAGCGTCATCCCGAAGAGTCCCACCGCGCGCTCGCCGTTCACCGCCGCGGGCCGCGACGCGATCGGCGCCGCGCGCGAACGCCTGGTCGCACGCTGGCCCGAGCCCGTCGACGTGACGGCGGTGACGTTCCGCGCGCGCGACGACCTGCCGTTCCGCGCGCCGCATCTGGCCGATCGCGTCCTCGCCGCGCACCCGTTCGTACCGCGGCTCGCGACGACGCTCGATCCGCATCTGCAGGCGCTCGTCGAATCCGCAGTGCGGCAGTGGCTCGGCGCGGCCTCGCGCGTCGGGGTGCGCAACGCCTCGGTGCTGCTCGTCGACCACACGTCGATGGAGGTGCTCGCCTACGTCGGGTCGGCCGACCACGGCGACGTCGCCATCGAGGGCGCCGTCGACGGGGTGCGCGCGCGGCGCTCGCCGGGCTCGGCACTGAAGCCGTTCCTCTACGGCCTGGCGCTCGACGACGGGCTCATCGGACCGGAGACGATGCTCGAGGACACTTCGCTCACGATCTCGAGCTGGAACCCGGAGAACTTCGACCGCAGCTTCGTCGGTCCCGTCAGTGCCACCGACGCGCTGGTGCGGAGCCGCAACCTGCCCGCCGTGCAGCTCGCGAACCGCCTGCCGGGCGCCGGTCTCTATGGGCTGCTGCACGACGCCGGTATCGGCGGGCTACGCAGCCCCGACTTCTACGGCCTGGCGCTGGCGCTCGGCGGCGTCGAGGTGCGTCTCGACGAGCTGGTGCGTCTCTACGCCATGCTGGCCGGTGGCGGCATCGACCGGCCGCTGGTCGTCGTGCCGTCGCTGGACGGATCGCGACGTCCGGGGCGGGCGCTGCTGTCGCCGCAGGCGGCGTTCCTCGTGCTCGACATGCTGCGCACCAACCCGCGGCCGGGCGAGGAGATGATGCACGCGCGCCGTCGGGCGAGCGTGGCGTGGAAGACGGGGACGTCGTTCGGCTTCCGCGACGCCTGGGCGGTCGGCGTCGTGGGACGCTTCGCGCTCGGCGTGTGGGCCGGCAACTTCGACAGCACGCCCAATCCGGCCCTCATCGGACGCGACACCGCGGGGCCGCTCTTCTTCCGCGTCGTCGATGCGCTGACGCGCGCGGGCGAGCGCGCGGATGCACCGATCCCGCCGCCCGACGTCGTGCGCACGTCGGTCTGCGCGCTCTCGGGCGCGGCGCCCGGACCGCACTGCCCGGGTCGCAAGGAGACGTGGGCCATCGCCGGCCGCTCGCCGATCGCGCCCTGCAGCGTGCATCGCGAGATCGCGATCGAGGAGGCGACGGGGCTGCGCGCGTGTCCCGGTGCGACGGATCACGTGCGGCACGAGGTCTACGAGTTCTGGCCGTCACACCTGCAGGCGCTCTTCCGGCGCGTCGGCATCGCGCGTCGCACGCCGCCGCCGTTTGCGCCCGGCTGTGGCGCGCCGCCGTCGGCGGGGCGTCCGCTGCGCATCGACTCGCCGCAGGCGCGCGTCACGTATGCCCTGCGGGACGGCGAGCACGACGACATTCCCTTCTCGGCGGTCGCCGACGCGGATGGACGGCAGGTGTCGTGGTTCGTCGACGACGCCTTCGTGGGGCAGTCGGAGCCGGGGGGCATGCTGTTCTGGCACGCGCGGCCGGGGAAGTTCACGGTGCGTGCCGTCGACGCCATGGGGCGCTCGGTGTCGCAGCCGTTGTCCGTCGAGCTGGTGAGCGCGCCGTGAGCGGCGACGTCATCGGGCCCGTCATCGGCCCCGACCCGTTCGACGGAGCTCAGCCCTCGATCGGGGCGTCGGTTTCGCCGAGCAGGGACAGCACCTCGTGCGCCAGCTTCGCGGCACATCGTCGCAGCTCCGGGTCGGCCGCGGCGACGATCTCACGGGCGGACGCCATCCACTGCGCATGGACTCCGGGCTCGAAGAGGAGCGGGAGCATGTAGACGAAACGCTCCATGCCGAAGCGGATGACGTCGACGTCGCGGCGCAGCGGCTCGAGCGGGTCGGCGACGGGGTCGAGGACGTGCAGGTAGAAGCTGGCCTGGGTGTTGGGGCGGACGGTGATGCCCGTGGTCTCGGCCGTCTGCTCGACGATCCGGCACCAGGTGGCGTCGCGCTCGATGATGCCGAGGATGGGCTCGCGATCCGACTCTGGGAGGCGCGCGAACGCGCGCAAGATGCGCTCGATCATGGGCTGCTCCGCGATCCGCGCTGCGAAGGCCTTGGCCGCGTCGAGGAGCGACAGCAGCGGGTCTTCCTGGGTGTCTTCGATATCGTCGGCGACCGACATCCGCGCCACCTTGCGACTTGCGACCCTCGACTGTCAATCGAATTCGCCTGGTGCATCGATGCGGTGTTCAGGGACGGATGCGCGGCCCACTTGCCCGCCTGGAGTGTCCTCGCTAGATCGCTCGACCCACCATGACGACCGTCCGGTTCGCGCTGCTTCGCGGTGTCTGTCAGCTCCCGGCCTACGTGCTCCACGCGCGCGGGCTGCTCGCCGCACGCGGAATCGAGACCCGGGTGGAGATCACGCCGACGGCATGGCTCATCCCCGAGCAGCTCGGCAGCGGCGCCGCCGATTTCGGGGTGCTCCCGTGGACTCGGGTCGCGGCCGCCGAGCGTGGCGAAGCACCGCTCAAGGTGCTGTGCGGGTCGGGGTACGAGGAAGCGGCCATCGTCGTGCGCACCGGCATCGAGATCGACGCCGTGCGCAGCGTCGCCATCCCGCGCGAGGGTGGCATGAAGGACCTGACGGCGATGCGCCTGCTCGACAGCCTCGGCTGGACCCGCGAGCGTGTCGAGCATCGCCGCTTCCCGTCCGGCGACGGCGCCATTCTGAGCCTCGTCGGCTTCGGAGCCGACGCCGCGTCGATGATCGAGCCATACGCGGCCATGATGGAGCATCTCGGTGTCGGGCGCGTCGTGCGCCGCACCGGCGACGTGTGGCCGGGTGCGCCGGGTTGCTCGCTCGCTGCCGGCGCCACCCTGATCGGGCGGGACCCGACGCTGGTGCAGACGGTCGTCGACGCCTACGTCGAGGCCGCGCAGTTCGTGGAGACGCATCTCGACGAGGCGGCGGAGATCGGGGCACGCTTCATCGGCGTCCATGCCGACATCGTGCGGCGCGCCCTGCGCGTGAACCGGCCCAACGTCGATGCGGTGCGGAGCACCGACAGCATGCGGAAGGTGCTCGAGTTCATGCGCGAGCTGGGCTACGTCGAGGCGCTGCCGCGCGATTTCTCCGACCTGCAGTTCCTCGACAGGAGCCAGGAACGACGGACGAGCGCGTGACGTCGGCGGTCGTGCCGTGGCGCGCGCCGGCCGCGCATGGCGATCGACCGGCGATCGTCGACGGTTCGGTCGTCTGGACGCACGGCCGGCTCGGCGCGCGGGTCGATGCCTGGGCCGCGGCGATCGCGGCGACGGCGCATCACGGAGAACACGTCGCCGTGCAGCTGCCGCACGGGGCCGAGGTGGTTGCGGCGTGGCTGGGCATTCTCACGGCCGGCCGCGCCGCGCTCGTGCTCGATCCGGAGCAGCCGGTGCCGCAACGGACGGGCGCGCTGGTGTTCGCCGAGGCGGGGCTGCTCCTGGCATCGGCCGACGATGCCCGGCTGCTGCGCGACGCCGGCTTCCACGGCATCGTCCTCGATCCCGAGGACGTCGCGCAGCGCGCGGCAACGACGTGTCCCGCGCTCGGCGATCCGGCGACGCGCGCTTGCCTGTTCTTCACGTCCGGATCGACCGGTGTCCCCCGTGCCGTCGTGTGGAGACGGCGTACCCTCGCCTGTGCCGCGCGCCATCTGGACGCCATGTTCGCGTTCGCTCCCACCGACCGCCACGCGTTGCTCGCCCCCCTGGCCGTCGCCGCCACCGCGGCGCAGGTCACGGCGACGCTCGCCGCCGGCGCCAGTCTCCACCTGCGCGAGGCGCGGCGTCACGCGACGTCCGACGTCGCGCGCTGGCTGCGCGACGCAGGCATCACGACGCTGCAGACAGTGCCGTCGTTGCATCGCGCGTTGTCGGCTGCCCCGCGGCAGTGGCCGACGCTGCGCGCGCTGAAGCTCGGGGGCGAGACCGTCACCGCGGCAGACGCGCAGCGCTTCGCGGCCACGGCGCCGGCGGGAGCGATCCTCATCAACGGCCTCGGGCTCACGGAAGCCGGCTTCAACGTCTGCTGGCACGTGTGGCGCGCGGGCGATCCGCTCGACGGACCCTTCGTTCCCATCGGCCGCCCGCCGCCGGGCGTCGAGCTGCGGTTGGACGGCGACGAGATCCTCGTCGCGTCGCCGGCGTTGGCCGACGGATACTGGCGCGACCCAGCGCGCACGGCGGAACGTTATCGCGCGCTGCCCGACCGGCCGGGATGGCGCGAGCTGCGCACCGGCGACGCCGGTCGATGGCGCGCCGACGGGGCCCTCGAGCATCTCGGGCGCCGCGATGCGATGGTGAAGGTCCGCGGACACCGCGTCGATCCGGCCGAGGTCGAGGCGGCGTTGCTCGCCACGACCGGCGTGGCGGAGGCGGTGGTCGTGCCGGCGGACGGCGACGAGGTACGGTTGTGTGCGTTCGTGCGGCTCCATGCGGGGACGGCGCTGACGCCGGCCGCGTTGCACCGATCGTTGGCGGCGCGACTGCCGGCCCACATGCTGCCGTCGTCACTACGCATCGTCGATGCGCTGCCGATGCTCGACGGGGGCAAGATCGATCGCCGCGCGCTGCTGCAGCTGGCGGCGACCGCCGCGCCGGCCGTCGACGATGCGGCGCCGCGCGATGCACTCGAGCGCACACTGCTCGCCTGCTTCCGACGCGTCCTGCCGCGTCAGCCGTTCGGCATCGGCGCGTCGTTCTTCGAGCTCGGGGGCGATTCGCTGGCGGCGGCGGAGCTCTTCGCGGCACTCGCGGCGCTGCTGCGGATCGAGCTGCCGCTCGCGGACCTGACGCGCAACCCGTCGGTGGAGCAGTTGGCCGAGCACATCCGGCGGGCGGGTGCGCAGCCGACCGACGATCCGGTGGCGCTGCTCTCGCCGTCGCCCGATCCGCGCGCCACGAATCTCTTCATGTGGCCTGGGGCGGGCTCGGACGTCATGGCGCTCGCCGACCTGGGGCGCCACCTCGGGCCCGAGGTG
>DASYLJ010000196.1:0-15450 GCA_036009625.1 Binatia bacterium | reverse complement strand
CACCGGCTGCGCGCGGCGTTCGCACGGCACCACCCAGCCCCTTTTCCCCACAGCGCGTGCTCACGACGCGCTCGCTCGGTGGCACCAAGCCCCCCACGGCACCCACCCACCCCCATGGACGGCGAGGTCGGAAAAGTAGGTGGCGCGCTTCTCGGGGATCGCGGTAGCGTCTTCCGATGGGTCTGGTCGTCCTTCGCCTCTTGGTGGTCGTGCTCTGCCTCGCGCCTGCGGGGGTCTTGGCGGATGCACTCCAGGCTCGCATTGTTGGCGATCCGTGGCGGTTGACGTTCGTCGGTGCGGATGGAGACGTGGTGCTGGCAGAGGCCGCTGGGCGGGGGACGGGGCCTGTTGGGTCTCTTGGATTTCGGACGGCGACGGGGTGGGTGCACGCGACGCGGGTGCTGTCGCGGCGCGAGACGCGGGATGGCCTCGAGCTCGCTCTCGAGACCACCGATGCGCAACGAACGCTGGCCGTGAGCATCGGGCGCGACGCCGAGGGCGTCGTTGCGGTCGAGGCGCGGGTCGTCGGTGATACCAGCGACGTGCAGGCGCTCGGGGTGGCGTTCGAGGCGGCGGCGGACGAGCGGTTTCTCGGCTTCGGGGAGCGGTCGAATGCGGTCGACCAGCGGGGGAACGTCGTCGAGAACTACGTCGCCGACGGGCCGTATCAGCCGGAGGAGTGGCCGCTCGTCGGGTTGCTGGTGCCGAAGCCGGGGTTTCGGCAGCGGGCCGATGCGACGTACTACCCAGTGCCGTGGCTGCTCTCGAGCCGCGGCGTCGGCGTGCTCATCGACAACGACGAGACCAGCTACTTCCGGCTCGGCACCGACGATCCGTCGCATTGGAGCGTCGAGGTCGTCGGCGCACCCGACGGCGTGCCCGCCCTGCCCGCGCCGACGTCGCTGCGCTTCCGCGTCTTCGCCGGTCCGCGACCGGCCGACGTGCTGCGACGGTTCACCGCGCGCACCGGCCGTCAGCCGGCACCGGACGCGCCCTGGATATTCGGCCCTTGGATCCAGCTCGCCGGCACGCGCGACGTCCGGTTCCAGACGATGGCGAAGCTGCGCGCCGCCGACGCGCCGGTGTCCGTCATCCAGACGTACACACACTACCTGCCATGCGGCGATCAGGTGGGACGCGAGGACGACGAGCGCCAGTTCCTGCGCGCCCTGCAGGCGACCGGCGCCGCAGTGACGACCTACTTCAACCCGATGCTCTGCGAGACGTACACGCCACGGTTCGACCAGGCGGTCGCCGCGGGGGCGCTCACACGCGACGCCACCGGCGCGCCGTACATCTACGACTACACCGGCTCGACGATCTTCCGCGTCGGCCAGTTCGATTTCACGACACCGACCGGGCGCGCGTTCTACGGCCGACTCCTCGGGGAGGCCATCGCCGACGGGCACGACGGCTGGATGGAGGACTTCGGCGAGTACACGCCGCTCGACGCCGTCACCGCCGGTGGCCTCACCGGCTCGGCGCACCACAACCGCTACGTCCGCGACTACCATTGTGGCGCGCACGCGACGGTCCGTCGCGTCGGACGGCCCGTCGTGCGCTTCCAGCGCTCGGGCTGGACGGGGACGGCATCGTGCGCGCAGGTGGTGTGGAACGGTGATCCGACCACCGACTGGGGCTTCGACGGCCTCGCGTCGGCGGTGTGGAACGGCGTCAACATGGGCCTCTCCGGCGTCGCCGTCTGGGGCAGCGACATCGGTGGCTTTTTCGCGCTCGGCGAGCGCGCGCTCACACCCGAGCTGCTGGCGCGCTGGGTGCAGTTCGGCGCCGTCTCCGGGGTCATGCGCACGCAGCACAACGGCTTCGCGGTGCCCGCCAAGATGCGCCCCCAGATCTACGACGACGGCCAGATCGCGAACTGGAAACGCTACGCCAAGCTGCGCACCCAGCTCTACCCGTATCTCGTCGGCGCCGCGGCCGAGTACCGTCGCAGCGGGCTGCCGATCATGCGTCACCTCGCCCTCGTCACGCCCGACGATCCGGTCGCCGTCGCACGTGACGACGAGTTCCTCTTCGGACCCGACATCCTCGCCGCACCGGTCGTCACGCCCGGGGCCGTCACGCGCGACGTCTACCTGCCCGACGGTGCCTGGATCGACCTCTGGCGCGCGGGCACGTACGACTCGGCCACCGGCAGCTTCGTGATGGGCGCCGCCACCGTGCTCGCGGGGCGCAGCGCCCGCACCGTACCCGCACCGCTCGACGAGCTGCCGCTGTTCGTCCGCGCGGGAGCCGTGCTGCCGCTGCTCCCGCCCGACGTCGACACCCTCGCCGACTACGGCGACCCGTCGCCCGACCTCGTGAAGCTGCGCGATCGCGACGATCGCCTCGAGCTGCTCGCCTTCCCGCGCGGCACGTCGGCGTCGTGGCTCGGCGGCAGCGAGCGCCTGCTCGCCGTCGAGCGGCCGGGCAGCTGGGAGCTCCGTGTACGCACGAAGCGGCGTCGCACGATCGGCCTGCAGGCATCGCTCGCGACACTGGCGCAACCGTTCGTCCCCTGCAGCGTCACGTGGAACGGCGTACGCCTCCCCCCGGACGCGTGGTCCTGGAACGCCGACACCAGGGTCCTGCGCACCCGCGTCGAGGGGCGACGCGGCCGCCTGCGCGTCCAGGCGGGCTGCTAGATCAACGCCAGCTGATCGCCCGCCTCCGCCGGCCGACGGAACGCCGCGGCGTTCAGCGGCGCCAACGGCCGGTCGAGGCCGTGCTTGCGCGCGGCGGCGCCGAACAGCGCGGCGATCTGTGTCGCGTACTGTCCCTGTCCGCGCTGGCGACGACCGAAGGTCGTGTCGTTCAGGCGCCCGGCACGGACGTCCTGGATACGGTGCAGGACGTGGGCGCGACGGTCGGGGTAGTTGCTGGTGAGCCAGCGATCGAAGAGCGTGTCGAGCGGCTTCGCGAGTCGCAGCATGACCCACGATGCGCTGCGCGCGCCGGCCTGCGCCGCGGCTTCGAGTATCTTCGCGATCTCGTGGTCGTTCAGCCCCGGCACGACCGGCGCGACGATGACGCCCACCGGCACGCCCGCCGCCGTCAGTGCGCGGATCGCGTCCAGGCGCCGCTCGGGCTGTGCCGCGCGCGGCTCCATGCGACGCGCCAGCTCGGCATCGAGCGTCGTGAGCGAGCAGAAGACGTTGGCGGCGCCGTCGTTCGCGAGCGCGCCGAGCAGATCGGCATCGCGCTCCACCAGCGCCGACTTGGTGATGATGCCGACGGGGTTTCGGAACTCGGCGAACACCTCGAGGCAGCGACGGGTGAGGCCGAGGCGACGCTCCACCGGCTGGTAGCAGTCGGTGTTGCCCGACAGCGCCACGACCTGCGGCGTCCACCTGGGCGAGCGGAACGCCTGCCGCAGCAGCGCCGGGGCGTCGTCCTTCACCATGATGCGACGCTCGAAGTCGAGACCGGGGCTGAAACCCAGATACTCGTGCGACGGACGCGCGTAGCAGTAGACGCAGCCGTGCTCGCAGCCGCGGTAGGGGTTCAGGCTGAAGCGGAAGCCGATGTCGGGGCTGTCGTTCTCGGCGAGGATGGAGCGACTGGTGTCGCGGTAGAAGAGCGTCGGCTCGGAGCCGTCCGGATCGTCGTCGCGTTCGACGTGCAGCCGGTCGAAGCGGTTCGCGGGGTCGTCGGTCGTGCCTCGGGGGCGAAGCGGCTGGCTCTTCATTTCGCCTTATCTTCGCCTATTGGGCCCCCGTCGGGCAAGGGGAAGCTTACGGCGTACAGCTCAGCCGCAGGACGTCGGCATCCTTGGGCTTGCCGCCCGACGCCGCGACCTTCGCCCGCAGCTTGGTCTTGCCGCCCGACGGCAGGACGACGGCGATCGTGTCGGTGCAGACGTCGGGCCCGAGAAGCGCCGGCGCGAACGTGACCGTGTCGTCGCTCAGGGTCGACGTGCCGAGCGCACCGACCGCCGTGAGAAGCGACGCGCCCAGCACGGGATCGGGCACGAGCAGCTGGACGCTATCGATCGACAGCGGCGTGCACTTCGGCAGCCGGGCATCGGTGCGCGACAGGCACACCTTCACCGGCACGGTGCACGATCCCGGCGTGGCGCCGGTGTCACAGCCGGCATCGCCGAGGCGGCAGCGCTGCTTCGGCGACGCCTTGCCGCTCACGCCCGGACGTTGTGCCGCGTTCATCACCTGCCACTCGAAGAGACAGTCGGGCTTCGGCGGACCACCGCCGGGGACGAAGAACGTCGCGTCGCACGCCTCGGTGGTGATGAGGCACTTCTCCGTGCAGCCGAGCGTGCCGCCGGTGAAGCCGAGCGTCGCGCAGGTGCGCTCGTCGAGATCGTCGCCGTCGCACTCCTCGTTGCCGTTGATCTCGTTGTTGCCGCAGAACGAGCACGCCTTGGTGTCGTAGTGGCACTGCGTGCAGGCGAGCTTGCCCTTGGCGAACCCGAGCGAAGCGCAGGTGGCGCCGCCGAGGTTGGTGTCGTCGCACTGCTCGCCCTGCGCGATCTTGCCGTCGCCGCAGAGCGTCTGCATGGCGAAGCTCTTACCGGGGTTGTTTACCGGCGTTGGGCTCAGGAAGGCGTCCCAGTCGGCGCGATTCGAGAACGTGAGGGCGACCCGGCCGAGGGCACGGTTGTCGGGCGTCACGCGCGACGGCTTGCCGAAGGGGCCGACGTCGCCGGTGAAGGCGCCGTACGCGATGCAGTCGACGACCGACCAGCCGCCCTGCCCGTCGCCGACGCGGTAGCAGACACGGCCGTTGACGGGCTGGATCAGGCCGGGCTCGATGACGAAGTCCGGCTGGAGGCCGGTGATCGCCTGGAACCGCAGCGTGCCGATCAGCACACGCGCGCCATTCGCGCCGTTCGCGATGTTCTGCTGGAAGATGAAGAAGCGGCGCGACGTGGCGTCCCCGGCAGCCGTGTCGAACACGAGATCGGCGTTACCCGCGAAGCCGTTCTGGTTGTCGGCGCGTAGCTGCAGCTCGACGAACTGCACCGAGTCGTCGCCCTGCCAGCTGCCGAGCACCTGGTCGATGATGACGTTGCCCTGTGCCGCCGCGAGTCGCGCCGTGAACACCAGCGCCGCGACGACCCCCCACACCCCGAACGGACGCACCATGCCCGTTCTGGCTAACACGGCGGGTATGGACGGGCAACGCGGGTCGGATCAGGCCCAGCGCCGATGCAGGACCGCACGCACGAGCCCCATCACCTCGTCGCGACGCACCATCAGCGTGTCGCTCCACGAGTGGCCGGACTCGCGCACGAAGGCCACCAGGAGCACCGTCGACGCCACGCTGTACGAGATGCCGTTCGCCGCCGCCGCACCGACGATGCCGAAGCGCGGGATCATCACCCAGTTGAGCCCGGCGTTCAGCGCCAGCGCGAGCCCGGCCGCGATGATGTTGATCTCCTGCTTGCCGCGACTGGTGAAGTTGCGGGTGAGGATCGTGTAGAGCGCCATCATGATGATGCCCGGCAGCAGGACGAGCATCGGTACAATCGAGTTGTCGTAGCGCGAGCCGTACAGGAGGCGAATGCCGATCGGACCAGCGACGCCGAAGCCGAGCACACCGAGCCCGGTGATCAGCACGGTGTAGCGCGAGACGCGGGCGGTGGCGGAGTGCGCCGCCGCCTCCGTCGAGCCGGCGAGTCGCGGGAAGAGCACGGTGCCGGTGGCCTCCGGGATCTTCAGCAGCAGCGTCGCCATGTTCACGGCGATGGCGTAGTACGCGACCTGCTGTGGGTCGAGCAGGTAGGCGATGAGATACTGATCGAGGCGCAGGTGCAGCGTGGCCGCCAGCGTCTGCACGTACGACTTGCCGCCGAACGACAGCATGCCGCGCGCGAGCTGGCGGTCGAAGTGGAGGTGCAGCGGGGCCGTTCGGTGCACGCGCAGCATCAGCCACAGCGTCATGAACACCATGATGCCCGCCTGGGTCAGCACCGCGCCGAGCAGGCCCATGTGCAGCCACAGCAACGTGACGGCCATGCCGACGAGGCTCAGGATGTTCGGGATGACCTGCTGGATGTTGTACTCGCGGAAGCGCTGCTGCGCCTGCGCGACACCCAGGAAGTAGAACTGCAGCAGCGCGAACGGGATCAGCGCCAGCGACGGTGGCAGCGCCACCGCCGGCGCGCCCTTGACGATGCGCTCGAGCAGCCAGTCGCGTCCGAACCAGCAGATGAGCGCCATGAGGCCGCCCATGACGACGGCGATCAGCGCCGAGTTGGACGCCACGTCCGACGCCGACACCTTGCGGCGGCGGATGTAGTAGACGCTCGCCTGCGGGATGCCGAGCTTCGCGAAGTTCGACAGCGTGACGGGCAACAGGATCAGCAGCTGAAAGAGCCCGCGATCCTCGGTGCTGAGCGCGCGCGTCGTGATGACGCTGGTGCCGATGCCGATCACGTTCATCGCGATCTGGCCGCCGAACACCTGCAGCGCGTCGCGGATGAAGCGGGATTCGCCGCTGCCCTTCGACGGCTCAGCGCCAGCCATACCCGGACCCAACCCGCAGCATCCCCATGACGATTCCGAACATCATGTCCTGACCACCCGCGCGATTACCAGCCACGACCGGTCAGAGAAATGTCAGGGCCTGCTCGGGGGTGGCGCCCTCGTGCACGATCGCCATGAAGGCACGCGTCATGCCCGTGGGATTCGGATGCTGGATGACGTTGCGCCCGTAGACGATGCCGCGCGCCCCCGTCTGCATGAGGGCGTGGGTCCGTCGCAGGATCTCGGCCTCCGACGCCTTCCCGCCGCCGCGCACCAGGACGGGCCTCCCCGCGGCCACGGTGACGACGCGCGCGAAGTCGGCGGGGTCGTCGGTGGGATCGGCCTTGATCAGGTCGGCCCCGAGCTCGACCGCCTGGCGCACCAGGGGCACGATCTTCTCGGCGTCGCCGTCGACCATGTAGCCGCCGGCGCTGTTCGGGGCCATCGCGAGCGGCTCGACCATGAGCGGCATGCCGTAACGCGTGCAGTCGGCGCGCAGGCGGCCGACGTTCTCGATGCAGCGCTCGTGCAGCTCGGGCTCGTCCTGCAGCAGGAGCAGGTTCACCACCACCGCCGCCGCGTCGAGCCGCACCGCCTGCTCGACGGCGTCGTCGACGAGATGGCTGAAGAGGTGGCGCGGCAGGGTTTTGCCGTAACAGTTGGCGACGTCGGTCCGCAGGACGAGCGCGGGCTTGGTCCTACCGGGCACCGCCTGCAGGAGCGGCGCCTGCCCCGGCGTCAGTTGGATGGCGTCGGGCCCGGCGGCGACGATGGCGGCCACGGCCCGCCCCATGTCCTCGATGCCGCCGAGGAAGGTGGGCTCGTTGAAGATGCCGTGGTCGATGGCGACGTCGAAGCAGTTCCCGTCGACGCCGAGGAGGCGCTGCAGCCGCGCGAGCATGCGCGGGCGGCTACCACGCGGGCGCGTGGAGCGTCAAAGTGCTCGTCACGGCAGGGCGTAGGTCTCTTCGAGGTAGTGCACGATCTCCGACGACTCGAACATCGCCGCGCCGGTGTTGGGATCGACGAGGTAGGGCACCATCATCTTGCCCGAGCGGCGTACGAACGCCTCGCGGCTCGGGCTGCCCTTGGCGACGTTGTGCAGGCGGTACGGCAACTCGAGCGACGTCAGCGCCTCGCGCACGATGCGGCAGAACGGCGACGCCTCGAAGCTCCACAGCTCGAGCGGATGCCCCGCGGGTCGCGCCGGCCGCCGCCACGTGCCCGAGCCGAGCCGCATCGCCGACGACAGCGTCGATGACACCGTCGGCATCAGCGGCAGGTTGAGCAGCATCGGGATGTCCCCGGTGCCGTAGGTGTCGAAGAGGTAGCGCACGATGTCATCCGACTCGTACAGCTCCACCTTCGTGTTCGGGTCGACGATGAACGGGAACTGCGCCCGGCCGCCGCGACGCACGACCTCGTCGCGGAAGCGCGTGCCGCCCTTCGGGCACGGCTTGACGTCGGCCTCGAGGTCGAGAATCGAGAAGGCCTCGCGCACCTTGCGGCAGTATGGGCACCCCTCGAAGTCGTAGAGCTCGATGGCGTGCGCGGGACGGGGACCCAGCGTGCCGATCGCCATGCCGGAGCCGAGACGAGCGGTGCTGGCGACGAACGAGGTGACGACGTCGAGCGCGCGAATCATCGTCGCCCCCCTAGCCCACCTCCCCGCCGCCGTCTACCAGTCGGCCTCTCAAACGCGCACACGCGCCCACGCACCGGAGCGGAAGCGCCAGCTCTTGAGCATCGCGCGCGCGAAGAAATCGCTCAGCACGCACAACCAGAGCCAGATGAGCGGCAGGCCGAGCACATGGGTCACGATCCAGGCGAGACCGAGTCGGCAGCCGTAGAACGCCACCAGCACCGTCGCCAGCGGGAAGCGCGTGTCGCCGGCGCCACGGAGCGCGCCGCCCATGACGAAGTCGACCGCCATCATCGGCTGCGCGATCGCGAGGATGCGAATGAAGCTCTCGGCTTCACTCGCCACCGCTGGATCACTGACGAAGAGCCGCGCGATCGGTCCTGCCGCCACGAAGATGGCGGCGCCCGCGACGGTCATCATGCCGATGGCGAGCCGCATCGCGGCCCAGCCGCTCTCGCGCGCGTCGGCCGGCCGGTCGGCACCGAGGTTCTGCCCGACGAGCGCGCCGGCAGCGGTCGCGAAGCCGAGGCCGGGCAGGAACGACAGTGCCAGCACGCGCGCCCCGATGAAGTACGCCGCCACCGGTCCGGTCCCGAAGTGCGCGACGAAGACGATGTAGACGAAGAACCCGACCTGGATCAGCAGCGACTCCAACGCCGCGGGATAGCCGACGAGCACGACACGGCGCACGATGTCGCGACGGAACACGAACCCGCGCCAGCGCACCGTCAGCACGAGGTGGCCCTGGGCGAGGAGGAACAGCCCGAGGCACGCACCCACCGTGAAGGCCGCGGCCGTGGCCATCGCCGCGCCGCGGACGCCCAACACCGGCAGGCCGAGCCGTCCGAAGATGAGGACGTACCCCACGGCGACGTTGAGCAGGCTCACGACCGCGCCGATCAGGAGCGGCGTCCGCGTGTCTCCCGCACCGCGCAGACTGGACGCGATCACGAAGACGACGGCCGTCCCCGGCACCGCGAGCATCACGATGCGGAGGAAGCCGGCCGCGGCCTCGGCGACGGCGGGCTCGACGCTGAAGAGCCCGACCAACGCGTGCGGGAAGGCGATGACGGGCAGGATCACGATCGCCGCCACCGCGACGGCCGCGAGGATCGACTGTCGCAGGGCCTCTTCGGCCGCTCCGCGGTCCGACGCACCGATGCTGCGCGCCACCACCGCGAGCGCCCCGGTGCCAAAGGCGAACATCGTGGTGTCCACCGCGGACAGCACCTGCACCCCCACGCCGACCGCCGCGACCGCCGACGGCCCGAGATGCCCGACCATGAGCAGGTCGCACAGCCCCGCCACCGACTCGAGCGAGAACGAGATGATGGCGGGCCACGCGAGCGCCCACGTGATCTTGAGCAGCTCGAGCCGCGACGCCGGCGCGGCGGGCGCGCTTACGGCATCGCCACGATGCAGATGCCGCACGCCTGCGGAGCGCCGCCGATGTTGTGGCTCAGCGCCACGGTGGGATTCTTCACCTGGCGCTTCTCGGCCTTGCCCTGGAGCTGCTTGTAGTTCTCGTAGATCATCCGCACGCCGGTGGCGCCGGTCGGATGTCCGAACGTCTTGAGGCCGCCGTCGGTGTTCACCGGCAGCTCGCCCGTCAGCTCGAACGTGCCGCTGGCGATGTGCTCCTTGGCCGAGCCCTTCTCGCAGAAGCCGAGGTCCTCGTACGCGAGCAGCTCCGTCAGCGTGAAGCAGTCGTGCACCTGGGCGACGTGGATCTCCTTGCGCGGGTCGGTGATGCCGGCCTGCGCGTAGACCTGCTTCGCCGCCATCTCGCTCGCCTTCCAGCGCAGGAAGTCGAAGCTCGGATCCTCCTGCGGGCTCGCCGACAGCGCGATGCCGATGCCGCGCACCAGCACGAAGTCGTCGCGCCAACCCTTCGCCAGCGCGCGACTGGTGATGATGGCGGCGGCGGCGCCGTCGGACTGCGCGGCGCAGTCGTAGAGACCGAACGGCCACGAGATGATGCGCGCCTTCAGCACGTCGTCGACGGTGATCTCGCGCTTCAGCATCGACTTCGGCGCGAGCGTGCCGTTGTGGTGGTTCTTGACGGCGATCTTGGCGAGGTCCTCGCGGCCGGCGCCGTAGGTCTCGAAGTACTGCGCGGCGCAGAGCGAGAACCACCCCGCCGGCGTGGCCGGCAGCCCGCGCACGCCGGTGACGGCCACGCTCGGCCCCGACACGCCACGGTCCTTCGGCTTGTCGAAACCCACGACCAGCACCGTGTCGTACATCCCCGACGCCACCGCGAAGACGCCGTAGCGGAAGGCGTCGGTGCCGGTGGCGCAGTAGTTCACCACCATGCTGACGGGCCGGTCGTACAGCTTGAGCGCGTCAGCCACCTCGGCGGTGCCCTTCGACGGGTACTGCGCGCCGCAGAAGACGGCCTCGATCTGGCGCTGCGGGTCCTCGATGCCGGCGTCGGCGTAGGCCTCGTACGCCGCCTCGACGATCATGTCCTGGGGATCCTTGTCCCAGTTCTCGCCGAACTTGCAGCACCCCATACCCACGATGGCGACTTTGTCCCGGATGGCATCATGCTTCATGGCGGTCGGAAGCTACGACCCGGGTCTGGAAAGTGCAAGGCGCAGCGGGGGTCAGCGCCGCCAGCGGGTCGCGGCGCGGGCGAGCTGCTCGCGCTGTGCCGGCGTCATGGCGGCGTGCAGGGTCGCGATCCGCTCCGAGAGCCGATGAGCCGTCTCGCGGAATGCTTCGAGCTCGACGTCGGCCCGCTCGTGCAGCCGGGCGGGATCGAGGGTGTCGGTACGCCAGCCGTCCAAGACGTCGCTGCGGAGCGCCGCGGTGCGGGTACGCACCGCATCCAGGTCGGCCGCCAGGTCTCGGAGCAGCGGACGGAGCGCCTCGCGCTCGGCATCGGTGGCATCGAGGCGCCCCAGCAGGTCGTCGACGCGGGAGCGTGGCTCCGCGGTGCGCTCCTCGCTGCACCCGAAGATGCCGGCGGCGAGGCCGAGGCCCAGCGCCATGAGCGCAGCGCCGCGGGGATGGAAGCCTCGGTGATGATGGTCGTGATGGTGTCGATGGTGCATCGCATGTCCTCCGTTGATTGCCATCGGAGAGCAGGCGGCGTGCCATCCCGTGAGACGTTGCAGGACGCGGGTTTTCCGGCGCCGAACGCAGGACGACGCTTGCGGCGATGCAGCGCGCGCGATGCGGCTAGGGAGCCTTCGCCAGCGTGCGCAGCTCGACCTGCAGCCCGTGGGCCGTGCTCTTCAGCTCGTCGCGCAGCGCGCGCTCGAGCTTCCGGCCGCTCTTCGACGCCAGCACGCGCTTGATCGCGGCGAACGGACGCACCGCCTTCTTGACGGCCTTCTTCCGCGCCCGACCGGCCGCAGCCATGCTCGCATCCGCGGTCTTGGCTCCGGCGCTCGCGAGCAGCGTCGACAACCGGTCGTGGACCGATCCCGCGGCCACTCGCTCGTCGACGGTCGTCCGCAGCGCGTCGATCCGGCAGACGATCGCGTCGAAGGTGACATCGGTGGAGCAGCCCGTCGGGGGAGGAGGCGGCGGTGGTGGCGGCGGCGTGCTGAGCAGGATGCGCGCGACGAACCCGACGATGGGTGCCTCGTTACCGAACGAGCCGGCGACGACCAGCTTGCCGTCGGACGTGAGCGCGGCGCCGCCGACACCCTCCGCCATGCCCGACCCGAACTGCAGCCCGAGCACGCCCCCGGTTCCGAAGGACCCGTCGAGGGTGCCGTCGGAGAGCATCCGGACCAGCACCGGCCTGGACGAGTTCTGCGCGTCGCGTGCGCTTCCGAGGAGGAGGATCCGGCCGTCCGCATCGACCATGACTGCCCGCGTATCCGAGCGGCGGTCGTCGTCGAGGCCCTCCGCCACCTGCACGCGCCGCGTGCCCTGAGAGCCGAAGGTCGCATCCACCGCGCCACCGGCACCGAATCGCGTGACCGACATCGCGAACCGACCGTTGGAATCGACGGCACGCCCAGCGACGTAGATCGAGCCGTCGGAGCCGACCGTCATGAGGCTCGCCTGCGAGTCGCCAGAGGCCAATGCGGGATCGCTCGCTTTCACGTCGGTGTAGCCCGGCCCCGTCGTCCCGAACGCCGGATCGAGCGCGCCCGCAGAGGTGAAGCGCGCAACGAATATCTGCTGGCGGGAGTCGGCTGAGGCGGTCAGGCCGGCGACGAGCACCTTGCCGGACTCCAAGGGCACGACCGGCCCACCCTGCGTCTCGGTATCCATCGCATACTGCGAGAAGCTGCCGATGAACGCCCCCGACGCGACGCCATTGCCGAAGAACGGGATCAACACGCCGGCGGCGTCGAACTTGAGGAGAAGGAGCTTCCGGTTGCCCGAGGGGGAGTTCGGTTCGAAGATTCCCGAGGCATAGACGGTGTCGTCACCAGCCACACCGACGTAGCCCCCCGTGCCGGAGGCAGGCGCGACACCCACCTGCACGACGACCCCACCACCCGAGCCGAAGCCAGGGTCGGGTGTCCCATCCGAGAGGAATCGCGCCGCGCCCGCGCCGGACCGGCCGTCGGCCATCGAGGCGTACATCCCAGCCACCGGCAGACCGGAAGGCGACAACGCCGCGCTGAGCGACTGCCCGAACGGGCTCGCACCCTGCCCATACTGCCGCACGACCGCGCCGCCCGCGCCGAAGGTGTCGTCGGGAAGACCTTGCGGCGTGACGCGCACGACCGCGAGCGCCGTCTTGCCATCGGCATCCGTGCTGCTGCCGACGGCGACGTACCGCCCATCGCCATCGACGAGGACCGAGCCGAAACCCGTGACGCGCGGTGCGGTCGCCGCGATATCGAACGTGACCGGTTGACCACCGTTGAAGTCGGGATCGAGGTCACCCGGGCCGAGCGCGAACGCGCTCCGAGCGACGAGCAACATCGCCACGAGCACCATCCGGAGATGTCGCATTGCTCGTCATAGCGCGGACGCCGACGGCCCGGCAATCGTCGACGCTACCGGACCGGCGTCGACTTCCAGAAGTAATTCGGCGTGCCGCCCGCCTCGTGGATCTTCCGGAACGTCATCTCCACGGGCATGGCGAGCTTCACCTCGCGCGCGCTGACGTCCGTCATCTGGACGTAGAGGCGCGCGCCGTCGATCTCGACGATGCCGGCGACGAGCGGCGGCATCGGGCTGCCGGCGAAGTTGTCGAAGGTGAACGAGCGCACCGCACCGACGCGATCGGAGAGGCGCGTCAGCGTGAAGTCGTCCTTCGCGAAGCACTTGAAGCAGACGCGCTGGTGCGGGAACTGCGTCTGGCCGCAGCGATTGCACTTCTGCGCCAGCAGCGTGACGTCGTGGTCACGGTCGCGGAAGTGCTTCGTCGCCGACAATCCAGCGCCGGCGCGACGATCGTGCTCGGTGGCGAGCAGTTGGCGGAAGCGGAGATACATGTCGTAGCTCGGCAGATCGGCGCGACGCGCGAGATGCCAGGAGACACCGCGACGTCCTTCGAGTCGTTCGACCTGTGCCGTGGCCGTGAACAGCATCGCGTCGGCCCCGTCGCCGTAGCCGATGAGCAGCAGGCGTTGGTCGGCCTTCGCCGTCTCCATGGCGGACGCCAGCAGCAGTGGCGCGAAGGCGCTGCCACAGTTGCCGAGCCGGCCGAAGAGCGGGTCCTGCACCTGCGTCTTCGGGTCGAAGCCGAGATCACGCACGGCCGAGCCGTGGGCGCGCGCGTCAGGCCCATAGAGCACGAGCGTGGTGACGTCCTTCGCCGCCACGCCGGCCTTCTCGAGCAGCCCCGTGCCGACCGCCTTCACGTTGGTGCGGTAGCCGTGGTCGACGACGAAGCGATCCTCCCACGTGTGCACGAACGGGTCGCCCTCGGTGCGCCAGACGTCGACGATCTCGTCGGTGACGGCGTGCACCGCGTCCACGCCCAGCGCCACGTTCTCGTCGCCTATGAGGAACGCCGCGGCGCCGTCGCCGATGTTGGCCTCCATCCCGGTGCGCGGTGCGGCCATGCGCGTCTCGCTGGCGATGACGAGGACCCGCTTCGCCGAACCCGCCTTCACGGCGTCGACTGCGGTGCGGATGGCGTTGGTGCCGGCGCGCAGGGTGTCGCCGAGGTCGGTCGTCATGACGTCGCGCCGGAGGTCGAGCGCCTTGGCGATCAGGGCGGCGCCCTGCTTCTCCTTGAACGGGTACGACGTCGAGGCGAAGACGACGGCGTCCACCGTGGCGCGGTCGATGCCGCCCAGGCAGTCGATCGCCGCGGCGACCCCCATCGTCACGCAGTCCTCGTCCCAGTTGGCGACCGCCTTCTCCGGCCCGCCGGGCTTCGGCGTGCCCCCACCGATGGCGGCGAGCGGCAGGCGCAGCATGGGAATGTAGGCTCCGTACGACGTGATCCCGACCATAGGGGCGGAAGCTACGATCCGGCTCCGCAAAGTGCAACAAAACAGGGCGACGCCCTCCGTCCGCGCTCCACGCGCCTCGCGCCGACCAGGCCAATTTCGACCGAAATTCTCCTGACATTGCCCCAATTGACCGGGCCATGTTGGAACCGCTAGTTTCCTCGCCGTGTTGATCCCTCTCGAGCGCGGCGGCGGCCGGCCGGTGTTCCGGCAGATCGTCGACTATCTGCGACGCGCCATCGAGGCGGGCCGACTCCCGGCACGTGCGAAGCTGCCGCCCATCCGCATCCTCGCCGCCGAGCTCGGCGTGAACCGCGAGACGGTGGCCGACGCATACCGCGAGCTCGAGACGCTCGGGCTCACCGTGTCCGGCGTCGGGCGTGGCACCTTCGTCGTCGACCGTCCGCCGCAGCCCACTGCTGCACGCGATGAGCCGCCGCCGCCGGAGCGTGCCTTCGCACCGCTGCTGTCGCGGCTCGCCGCCGCCACCGCCGCCCTTCCCGTCGCCGACTACACCGCCCCGCCGGACGCGGTCCGTCTCGAGCGGCTGGTGCCCGACCCCGAGCTCTATCCCGTCGACGAATTTCGCAAGGCGCTGAATCACGTGCTGACGCGCGATGGCCGTACGCTGCTCGACTACGGCGACCCGCGCGGGCTCGCCGGGCTGCGCCGCGTGCTGGTCGATCGACTGGCGCGCGTCGGCATCGAGGCCGACCCCGACGACGTCGTCGTCACCGGCGGCTCGACGCAGGCGCTCAGCATCGCGGCACGGACGTTCTGCGATCCGGGTGACGCCGTCGCCGTCGAGTCGCCGACGTATCCCGGCGCGATCGCCAGCCTGACGGCCCTGGGCCTCCGGCCCGTGCCCGTGGCCCTCGGCCCCGACGGCCTCGACCTCGACGCGCTCGACGCGCTCCTCACCCGCGGCGGCGCGCGGCTCGTC
>DASYLJ010000195.1:0-8981 GCA_036009625.1 Binatia bacterium | reverse complement strand
GCGCGTCGAGAGCACGCGCGGCGGGGAAAAGGGGCGGAGTGGTGCCGTGCGCAGCCGGTGGCACCCCGCGCCCCGACCACAACCCGGCACCGAACGACCCCTAAGACCGGAAGAGCCGCTTCTTGTCCCCCTCCATACGCGCCAGGTACGCCTTCTCAAGCGACGCCGACGGCAGGAAGGTCTTGTCGAGCTCCTGACGCAGCTTCCACGTCGCATTCGACGCCTTCACGAGCGCCTTCAGCTGCTCGTCGAACAGCCCCTGGTGCCCGTCCGACTTCGCGATCAGCGGATTCGGATGCGCCTCGACCAGCACCACCGACGCGCCGGCCATGATGCCGGCCAGGGTCGCCGGATGGACGAGGTCGCGCACGCCGGTGCCGTGCGACGCGTCGACCGCGATCGGCAGGCCCGAGAGCTGGTAGCGGAACGCCGCGATGGTGCCGATGTCGAGCGTGTTGCGCGTGTAGCGGTTGGCGCTGGCGATGCCGCGCTCGCAGAGGATGACGTTCTCTTTGCCGGTCGCCATCATGCGCTCGACCCACAAGAGATACGCTTCGGTGTCGAGCGAGTTGCCGCGCTTGTGGATGACGGGCAGCGGCGTCGTGCGCAGCCGGTTCAGCAGCGCCTGGTTCTTGCTGTTCGGCTCGCCGATCTGGAAGCAGTCGACGCCGGTGTCCTCGTAGATCGGGACGTCGGCCTGATCGAGGATCTCGACGACGGTGGGCAGCTCGAACGCGCGACCCGCCTTCACGATGAGCTCGAGACCCTTGCGGAGCGCCTCGTTGTCGGACGCGCCGAGTCCTTCCCAGCCGCTGTAGGGGCTGGAGCGGTACTTCACGACGCCACCGCGCAGCGCGTGCCCGCCCGCCTCCTTCACCATGCGCGCCGATTCCATGATCTGCGCCTCGCTCTCGACCGAGCATGGGCCCGCGATGAAGGCGAGGTCGTCGCCGCCGCAGACCACCGAGCCGATCTTCACCGACTGGAACAGCGGCTTCTCGGGCGACCCCTTCTGCGCCACGCGCTTGTAGGCACGGGAGATCGGGATCAGCTGCTCGACGCCGGCCAACTCGGCGATCTCGCTCACCGGGAGCTTGGAGATGTCTCCATAGACCCCGATCAGCGTGATCTCCTCACCGTCCATGCGACCGGTCTTGAAGCCGAGATCGTGGAGCTTGTGCTCGACGGTCTTGACCTCGTCGGGCGTGGATTCGCGTCGCATCTTGACGAGCATCGGCCCATACAAGAGAAGCCGGCCCGGCGCGTCAAGGGGAGCGGGGTTTTCCCGCGGCCTCCTAGTCGTCCAAGGGGACGCCGCCGACGGAGCGGATGCTCGCGATCGACGGCACGCCGGGACAGAGCAGGCTCTTCTCGCCGGGCAGGCAGCCCGGGCTCGCCACCGGCGTGGCATCGCTCTCGTTGCGGTAGAAGAAGCCGACGCCGTAGCACATCTCGTCGGTGGTCTCGGGGCCGAAGCGGACCTCGCGATCCTCCGCGTTCTCCCAGGTGCAGGTGACGCGCAGCCGGCGGCCCGGCTCGAGGCGGATGCCGCCCTTCGGCCAGACCGACTTCGGATGCACCCAGTCACGACTCTCGACCAGGGTCTCCACCGAGCCATCCGGCGCCACCAGCTCGACGTTGGCGTAGGTGCCGTGGCTGTGTTGGTGCGTGGTGATGTGGATCAGCGTGAGGTCGATCGGCACGATCCATTCCGAGGTCAGCGTCTGCGCCCCCCCCGCTGGGATGCGGATGCCGTACGAGTTCCCGAACGTCAGGCCCTCGGCGTAGTGCTTCACGCTCCCCTTCTTCGCCTTCTTCAGGTTGAAGCGGATGTCCGGCGTCGTCGCCTCGGCATCGAAGTTCTTCATGTGGGGGTTGAGCCAGACCTGCTGATGCGGCTCCAGGCGGAGCGCCACGCCGTCGGGGAAGGTCAGCTGCGTGTTCGGGCTCTGGGTCGGGATCAGCAGCTGCGGGAATGGATCGTCGCGCGACACGCCGGTGCAGCCGATGCTCTCCACGGGGCCCGCCGGGAACTGGCTGTCGTCCTGGATGGTCCCGCCATAGGTCCACACCGCGAAGTGGTGCGCGCCGGGCGGCATGCTGAGCGCGAAGGACGACACGTCCATCGCCTTCTTGTTCGACAGGCGACGGTACTCGCACACCTCGAGGTCCTCGCCCGGCTGCACGACGTACTCGCCGACGCGCGTCTGGAAGCCGCGCTTGGGCTTCCGGAGCGGGTTCTTCGCATCGGCCAGGGTGACGAGCGCGAGCAAGATCCCGAGCACGGCGAGATGGCGCATGATCTGGCCGTACCGTGCCGCGCGACGACCGGTCAAGGCGCATCGTGCGGTCTGCGAGGCTTTCCCCACGCAGTCCGGATGCACTAAGACTCGTCCGCATGCCCGCCAGCAGCCCGGCTCTCGTTCTCGCCCTCGACGTCGGCACCACGGGCGTCCGCGCCCTCCTCGTCGACGAGACCGGGGCGCCGGCCGGCGACGCCTACCGCGAGGTGCTGCCCGACCATCCCGGCCCCGGCATGGTCGAGCACGACCTCGACGCCCTCCTGGCCGGTGTCCTCGACGTCACCCGCACCGTGCTCGGTCGCGTCGACAGCGCCCGCGTCCGCGGCGTCGGCCTCAGCACGCAGCGTGCGACCGCCGTCGTGTGGGAGGCGGCCACCGGCAAGGCCGTGCACCCGGCCATCTCGTGGCAGGACCACCGCACCCAGGCCCGCTGCCAGGCGCTCATGGCCGAAGGCGTGCTCGTGAGCCCGCTGACGGCGGCGAGCAAGGTCGAGTGGATACTCGATCGCGTCGACGCCGATCGCAGCGGCGTCAATTCGGGTCGCCTGCGCTGCGGCACGCTCGACGCCTGGATCGTCTGGCGGCTCAGCGGCGGAACGATCGACGCCACCGACGGCTCGCAGGCGTCGTGCAGCGGCTTCCACGATCTGTTCGCCAACACGTGGGCCCCCGTCATCACCGACGCGCTCCGCGTGCCGGCGAAGGCTCTGCCGCGTATCGTCGACTCGAGCGCCGTGCTCGGCACCCTCGATCCGTCGCTCGGTCTGCCGCCCCTGCCCTTCGCGGCCACGATCGGTGATCAGCAGTCGGCCATGATGGGGCAGCTGCGGCTCACGCCGGGCGAGGTGAAGATCTCGTACGGCACCGCCGCCATGCTCGACCTCAATGCCGGCGACGAGCCGCTGTGGTCGTCGCGCGGTGCCTACCCGCTCGTGCTTTGGCAGCGCGACGGCAAGCTCACCTACACGCTCGAGGGCACTGCCATCACCGCCGGTGCGGCCGTCACGTGGCTGCGCGACGGAATCGGCATCATCAGCGATCCCGCCGAGACCGGCCCGCTCGCCGCGTCGGTACCCGACGCCGGCGGCGCGTGGGTCATTCCCGCGTTCCAGGGCCTCGGCACGCCGCACCTCGACACCACCGCGCGCGCCGTCGTGGGCGGCCTGTCGCGGGCGACGACCCGCGCCCACATCGTGCGCGCCCTGCTCGACGGCATCGCCTGGCGTTGCCGCGAGGTGTACGACGCGCTCCGCGCCGACTGCCCGCACCCGCCGCCGGCGGTGCTGCGGGTCGACGGCGGCGCCGCGCGCAACGACGTCCTGCTGCAGGCGCAGGCGGACGCCCTCGGCATTCCGGTGGAGCGACCGCAGGTGCTCGAAGCCGCGGCGCTCGGCGCCGCATACCTCGCCGGGCTCGCCACCGGCGTCTGGAAGCACACCGACGAGCTCGCCGGGACGTGGCGACGCGAGCACCTCTTCGAGCCGCGCATCGGCGCCGACGAACGCGAGACGCGCTTCGCGGCGTGGCAGTCGCACCTCGACGCCGCGCGGAGCACCGCGTGACGGCCAGCGAGCGTCTCGCCGACGAGCTGCTCGCGATCCGCGACGGCGCGCTGCCGGCGGCGGTGCTCGATCGCGCGCAGGACTTCCTGCTCGACTTCCTCGGCGTCGCCCTCGGCGGTGTGCCCGAGGAGTCGACCCTCACGCTGCGACGCGGGCTCGGCGCACTCGGCCTCCGCGGCGACGCCGTCGTCCTCGGCACCAGCGATCGTCTCCCCGCACCGCAGGCCGCGCTCGCCAACGGCGCCGCCGCCCACACCCTCGAGATGGACGACACGCACTCGGGCGGCTCGATCCATCTCGGCGCCAGCGTCCTGCCCGCGGTACTCGCCGCCGCGACGTTGCGTCCGACCAGCGGCGAAGCACTCCTCCGTGCCGCCGTCGGCGGCTACGAGGTGGCGGCTCGTCTCGCGATGGCACTCAAGCCGGGTGCGCACTACGCGCGCGGCTTCCATCCCACCGGCACCTGCGGCGCGTTCGGGTCGGCCGCGGCCGCGGGCATGATCCTCGGGCTCGACGCGCCGGCGCTGGTGAACGCCCTCGGCATCGCCGGCAGTCAGGCGTCGGGCTCGATGGAGTTCCTCGAGGACGGGGCGTGGACGAAGCGCTTCCATCCCGGCTGGTCCGCCAGTGCCGGCCTGCATGCGGCCGCGCTCGCCGGCGCCGGCTTCCGTGCGCCCGCCACCATTCTCGAAGGACGCTTCGGCACGCTGATGGCGTACTCCGGCGACGCCGACGCACGCGCGCTCGATCCCGGCGACGACTTCGAGCTGCTCCGCACCAGCATCAAGCCACACGCCTGCTGCCGCTACATGCAGGCACCCATCGACGCCTCCCTCGCCCTGTGCGCCGAGCACGGCATCGGTGCGAGCGACGTCGAGCGCGTCGACGTCGGCATCGTGGCGGCTGGGTTCCCCATCGTCTGCGAGCCGACGGAGCAGAAGCGACGACCCGCCTCCGTCGTCGACGCGCAGTTCAGCCTGCCATTCGGCATCGCCGTCGCCATCGCGCGCCGCTCGGCGTCGCCCGACGACTTCCTGCCCGCGGTGTTCGACGACCCGACCGTCGTCGACCTGATGGCTCGCGTGACGGCCGTGCGCGATGCCGCGCTGGACGCGCAGTACCCGCGCGTCTGGCCGGCGTGGGTCCGGATCACCGGTCGCGACGGCCGCCGCCACGAGGCGGCGGTGTCACACCCGAAGGGCGACCCGGAGAACTTCCCCACCACGGCCGAGCTGCTTGGCAAATTTCGCCGACTCGCCGGACGCGCGCTGCCGGCGGCGCAGGTCGAACGACTCGGCGCGCTGGTGCAGGACGTCCGTCGTTCGCGCGACGTCACGCAGCTCCTCGACGCCACCGTCCCAACCGGTACGTAATTGCCGGCCCTCGCGGGAACGGCGGGTTTTTGCCGGCCGACGCGAGGATCGCCGTCGCAAGTGCCTTGTAGTGTTGGTGTTTTGCTCCGTCGGAACCTGGCACTCGTGTTGCACGATGCCTGGGCGCTCGCGCTGTCAGCGCCCGGGGAGACATCGTGCAGAAGACCCACATCGTTCGCGCCCTGTCCGCGCTGCTGCTGCTCGTCACCGTGCCCGTCGGCGCCACGACCTTCGTCGCGACGACCGAGCGCGCGCTGGCCCGGGCCGCCGACGCCGTGGTGGTGGGGACCGTCGAGGACATCGAGACGGTGTCCGGTCGCGACGGATCGATCTCGACGCTCGTGACGCTCGCGATCGAGGACACCTACAAGGGTGCCACCGGTCGCACCCTGACGCTCAAGCAGCCCGGCGGCCAGCTCGCGGACCGCGGCTTCTGGCTGGCCGGCTCGCCGCAGTTCCACGGCGGACAGCGCAATCTGCTGTTCCTCTCCGCGGGACCCGACGGCACGGCGCGCACGACGGCCTACGGACTCGGACAGTTCGTTCTGGAGAATGGCATCGGCGGCGACGTCATGGCCGAGCGCGCGCTCACCGAGCGCGTGGTCGGCGGTGGCGCCGTCCGCCGCTTGAAGCTCTCGCGACTGGTACGCACCATCCGTCGCGCACTCGAAGGCCAGGACGTGGCGGTGCGACCGCTGCGCGATCCCGACGAGCTCACGCAGCCCGGCGCCGAGCGCATGACCGTCGAGGCCTTTACGTTCATGGATTCGCCGAACGGCCGCTGGCACCAGCCCGACGACGGTGAGCCGGTGCTCTACGGCGTCGACGAGGCCGGTGACGGCGCGCTCGGCACGACCGCCACCATGGCCGCCGTCGACGGCGCGATGGCGGCCTGGACGAACGTCAGCGGCGCCACCATCAGCCTGCAGCGCGGAACCGCGGTCGCACCGGCACCGCTGCTGTGCGATGGGCTGTCGCAGATCGTCTTCAACGATCCCTTCGGCGAGATGCCGAATCCGAACGGCTGCAGCGGCGTGCTGGCGCTCGGCGGCTACTGCACGGTCGGGCGCAGCGGTGACCTCGAGGAGGTCGGCGGCATCCGCGTGCGTCGCATCAGCGAGGGCAACATCACCTTCGCCAACGGCTTCGGCGGCTGCTCGTTCTGGAACGTCGAGAACCTGGCCGAGATCGTCACCCACGAGATCGGGCACACGATCGGCATCGGGCACTCGTCGGAGGACGACAGCGAGAGCAGCCCGGCGTTGAAGGACGCGACGATGTACTACCGCGCCCATTTCGACGGCCGCGGCGCGGCACTGCGCGCCGACGACATCGCCGCGGTGCGCGCGCTCTATCCCGGCACCCCGGGCGGCGAGCCGTCGACGGACGACATGGACGGCGACGGCGTCATGGACGGCGAGGACAACTGTCCCGGCAACGATCCGTCCTACGGGCTCGCCAACGCGGCGCAGACCGACAGCGACGGCGACGGTCTCGGCGACCTGTGCGACCCGTGTCCGCTGGTCGCGGGGACCGGGACCGAGGCCGGCTGCCAGCAGATCAACCTGGCGAGCCTCGAGGCCCGTACCACCGGTCGCGGCAACCGCCTGCGCTGGAAGGGTGCGATCGATCTCTACGGCGAGGGTCGCGCCGACAGCGCGCGCGTCCTGATCGTGGCCGCGTCGGGCACCATCCTCGACACCGCCATGGCGGCGCGCACGAGTCGCAGCGGCCGCCGTCTCCCGGCGCAGCTGACGTATCGCACCAGCGGTGCCACGATCACGCTCCGTCGCGGCAAGTTCGGCGTCTATCGGGTGCGGGTCCGCGTGCGCGACATCGATCTGGGTAGTGAGAGCATGCCCGTGCTGAGCGCGAACCTGCAGGTGGGGAATCTCACCTTCACGGCGTCGATGAGCTGTCCTCCGCGCGGGTCGGGCGCGCGGTGGAAGTGCCGGGGCTGAGCGCGCCGCTCACTCGCTGGTCAGAACTCCGCGAAATAGTTCCAACTCGGCTCCCACGCCGCGCGCTTCACGAAGTAGCGGTCTCCGTGACGGGGGTAAAACTGCCGACGGGGAAGGCGACGGAGAAGCCGGCGCACCTCGCGACCCGTGGTGATACCGGCATGCTTCAGCGGCAGCCCGACCTCGATCTCGTCGTACGCCCGATGCGTCATGACGAACCGGACCACCTTGTCGACGGCGGCGAAGCTGCAGTCGTTGAACGCGACGATCCCGCCTACGGCGAGCATCTTGTCGATGAACCAGAAGTCCATCAGCGCGTAGTCGAACGTGTGCCAGCCATCGATATACGCGAAGTCGAGGATGGTGCCCGCAGCCAGCATGCGCGGCAGCGCCACATGACTGAACTCCTCGATGAGCTCGTGGCGATGATCGAGGTGGGCCCGCGCGACGGCAGCCTTGCCGCACCCTCGCCACTGAGTCGATTGATGCGGATCGATCGAGAGTAGACGTCCGCTTCCACCTGCCGCGTCCAGACCGGACAGGATCGCCAGGGTGGAAACGCCACAGGCCATCCCGATCTCGACCGTCACGGACGGCTTCCGTTCGGCGATCGTCGCCTTCAACGCCTGCGCGAGCGGGCGGGAGATCGCTCCTTCGATCGGGAATTCTACGCCATGCGGATCGAGGGCGCGGCCCGTTCGTAGCATGCCATCGAGAACGCCGTCGCGAATCTGAACTTGCGTAGCCACGGATCAGACCAGTACGCGCAGCCTGAGGAGATCGTCAAGCTTCGACCAGCCCCGGCAAGGGACCGGGCCACACGACTCGGCCTCCTGCCCCGTCGCATCACCTCCGTTCGATCGTCCGACTTCCGCCGCGGCCGTTCCCGCTTCGTTGCCGTGGAGGCGTGAGGCTCGTAAACGGGTTGGCGATGGATGTGACGTATGGGGTCGGGCGGCGGGCGGCGGCTTGGGGTGTGCATCTCCTCACTGCCAGTGGGGCGCCGGCAGGCATGTTGGCACTCGTCGCCACGGTGCGTGGTGATGCGACGACGGCCTTCTGGTGGATGGCGTACACGCTGTTCGTCGACAGTATCGACGGGACGTTGGCGCGTGCGGTCGGGGTGAAGCAGGTGGTGCCGTTCGTCGACGGCAGCAAGCTCGACGACATCGTCGACTACTTCACCTACGTCATCGTGCCGGCACTCTTCGTCATCTGGATGGGGCTGGTGCCTGGTGCCGTCGCGTTTCCGGTGACGGCGCTCGTGGTCATCGCGAGTGGCTACGGTTTCGCGCAGGCGGCGGCGAAGACGGCGGACCACTTCTTCACCGGCTTCCCGTCCTACTGGAACGTCGTGGTCTTCTACCTCTACGTCCTCGGCTGGCCGCTCTGGCTGAACGCCGCCGTGCTGACCATCCTGGCCATCGCCGTCTTCGTCCCCCTCCGCTACGTCTACCCCTCACGCACCCCAACGCTGCGCTGGCTGACGATCACCCTGGCCTGCCTCTGGGGCGCCGCCATCCTCTGGACCTTCGTCCACCTGAACGATCCCCCCAGAGCCGTAGTCCTCGGAAGCCTACTCTTCCCGATCTACTACGTAGGCCTCTCGCTCTACCTTCACTTCGCCAAAGCACCACGACAGAGCGGCTGAACGACACCGCCGTCTCATGGGGTGGTGGCGTCGCGGTGGGGGCCGCGGTGCCACCGAGCGAGCGCGTCGAGAGCACGCGTGGAGGGGAAAGGGGCGGAGTGGTGCCGTGCGAACGCCGCGCGCAGCCGGTG
>DASYLJ010000194.1:0-14390 GCA_036009625.1 Binatia bacterium | reverse complement strand
GCAGGAGCGCCGCACGTCTCGGCTTGTAGCTCACCCGGTCGTCCGATAAGTCGGGACCATGGATCTGCGCCGGCTGCGAGCCGCCGTGCGGTTCGACAGCGGGGCATGGCGCCGCTTCGCCGAGCTGGGCTGCGTCTACGGACCGGAGTGGTGGAAACGCGCCTCGCCGCCGGTCATCGCGGGCATCCTGTTCGCCATCGCGCGCGATCGGCGCGAGGCGGTGCTCGCCAATCAACGCCAGGTGCAGGGGCCGCGCGGCCGACTGCGCGAGCAGTGGGACGCCTATCGCGTGTTCGCGTCCATGGCGCGCGCGATGACCGAGAGCATGGAGCAGTGGGGCCCGCACCCGAAGCCGCTCGATCTCCGCATCATCGACGCGCACATCGTGCACGAGGCGCTGCGCGAGGGCCGCGGTCTCGTCGTCCTCACCGGGCACTTCGGTTCGTGGGAGGTGGGCGCGCGCGTGCTCACCGATCTCGATCGTCCCGTCCACATGGTCGTGGCCCACGAACCCAACCCGACGGTGCACGAGTTCCTGCACCGCATGCGGACGCGCCACGGCTTCGGCGTGATCTACTCCGACCGCTCCGTGTTCACCGGGCTGCCGGCGCTGCAGGCGCTGCGCCGGCACGAGATCGTCGGTATGCAGATCGAGCCCTGGGGGCCCAAGCGGGGCAGCCACGAGGTCGAGTTCTGCGGCGCGCCGACGCGATTCCAGCTCGGGCCGTTCGCGATGGCGCGGGTGACGAAGGCGCCGATCGTGCCGGTGTTCGCGGTCCGCACCGGCATCCGCAGCTACGAGCTGCGCGTGTGTGGACGGTTCGATCCGCGCACGCCGGCCGAGAGCACGGCGGCGCTGGCGTCGACGGTGCGCATCTACGAGCAGCTGGTGCGCGAGTTCCCCGAGCAGTGGCTCATGTTCGAGGACGTCTGGCACGACGGCGCCGGTGCCCCGGCGCCCGACTACGAGATCGTGCCCCAGGCCGTGGGGTTGCGCCGCAGGTAGCCGTGCACCTTGGCGTTGGCGACCAGCATCGCCATCGATTCGAGGAGATTGCGCCGCGGCGGCGGCACGAACCGGCGCAGCATGCTGCGCACCGAGTAGAAGCCCGAGTAGACGGTCCGGAAGCCGTCGAGCATCTCGTCGGTGGTCATGTGCTTCGGCTGGATGTTGGGGCTGCCGTAGTCGTAGAGGCCCCAGTCGTCGTTCAGGATGCGACCCTGCGCCTGCATGTCGGCGTGGAACTTGGTGCCGGGGTAGGGCGCCGGCGTGAACAGCTTCAGGAAGCTGATCTTGTTGTCGTCGAGCCAGCGCAGGGTGTTGCCGAAGGTCTCCGGCGTGTCGCCGTCGAGGCCCACCATGATGAGCGCGATGACCTGGATGCCGCGCGCGCGCAGCTTGGCGATGTCCTCCTTGAAGCGGCTCGGCTTGTTGAACTGCTTCGAGATCGACGCGAGGCTCTCGTCGTTGACGCTCTCGAAGCCGATCGACAGCACCTTGCAGCCGGAGCGCGCCACCAGGTCGAGCAGCTCGGGATCGCGCGCGATGTTGATGGTGGCCTGGCTCACCCACTGCACGTCGAGCGGCACGAGCCCGCGCAGCATCTCCTTCGCCGCCTCCGGATGGGCGATGGGATTGTCGTCCATGAAGAGGAAGCGCCGCGCGCCGAAGTCCATCATGCGACGGATCTCGCCGAGGAACTCGTCGGCGGGACGGGTGCGGTAGCTGCGCTTGTAGTACGTCTGGACGGCGCAGTACTCGCAAGGGTGCGGGCAGCCGCGCGAGAAGGCGATCGGCCAGTAGAAGTACATGCGGTAGAGCCAGCTGGCGCGATAGGCATCGGCCTTCAGCAGCGGTAGCGTCCAGTAGTCGATCTCGGGCAGGTTCTTGAGATCGTGCCAGCGCTCGGCGCGATAGATGCCGCGTGACCGCCCGGCCTCGAGATCGGCCAGCACGTCGCCCCAGACGTACTCGGCCTCGCCCGCGACCACGGCATCGGCGTGCTGCAGCGAGACCTCGGGCGTGAGCGTGACCCAGGTGCCGCCGAGGACGACTTTCCTGCCGGCGGCGCGGAAGCGGTCGGCCAGGTCGTAGGCGCGACGGATCTGCGGCCCCATGGCGGTGATGCCGACGACGTCGGCGTCACGCGTGACGCGCTCGACGTCGAGATCCTGCATGAGCTCGTCGGTGAACTCGACGGCGTGCGGCGCGGGCGTGAGCGCCTTCAGGTAGGGCAGGGTCGTGCCGCTGGTCCAGTAGCGCGTCGTCTTGTGAAGCCCGCCGTCGGGCAGGTAGTGCGTCGGCGAGATCAGATGGATGCGCATGCGGTCGCGGCGGATGATGTCGGCGGATGCCGGGGCTGTCAATGCAACTGCGCTGCGGAGTGCGCGGTCGCGGGTTCTTGGTTGACCCATCGGCGGGTGGCCCGCTACGCATGATGGATGCGCCTCTCCGTCGTCCTTGCCATCCTGCTCGCGACCGCGGTGCCCCGGGCCGAGGCGCAGCTCGCCACCGCCGAGCTCTTCGTCGACATCGACGCCGGCGCCCAGGCCACGGACGAGGGGCCGATCAGCGACGCCGAGACCTTCACCGACGGCCCGCGCACGACCGACGTGTTCCTCGGCAGCGGGTCGATCCCATGGGACCTGCAGGCGATCGCCGGCGGCGGCAAGGGCGACGCGGACGGGCAGGTGAACTACCTGGCTGCGGCGTCGCAGATCATTCTCGGCGGTACGTTCACGATCCAATCCGCGGCTGCGGCGCCTGCCGCCGCTTTGGCGGGCTTCGACGCCGTGGCCAAGATCACCTTCGAGGTGTCGGCGGAGACGCCGTACACGATCACCGGCAGCGTCTCGACGGGGCGCGCGCTGAGCGAGGCGGAAGTCGTCGCGTGTCAGATCAATGGCACGGTGCTCGCCGGCGACAGTCGTGCGACGACGCTCGCGCCCGGTGTCTATCCGATCCTGCGCGAGGGGGTCGCGTTCCCGGGCGAGTCGCTGGCCGTCGAGTGCAGCGCGGCCTCGTCGGGCGGCACGGCGGACGCGAACACCGTGACGTTCGACCTCCAGCTGAACCTCGGGTCGACCACACCGACGACCTCGACGACGCTTCAGCCGCTCACGAAGCGCCAGTGCAAGAAGGCGTGCCGCAGGGCCGTCGCCGCCTGTCGCGCGTCGTGTGCCACGCTCGAGAAGGCCGAGCGCAAGACGTGCCGGCGTGCCTGCAAGCAGAGCGGCCGCAGCTGCGGACAGTCGACGGGGTGCGCGCTTCCGGTGGGGTGAGTCGCGGCTTGACTGCCGGCCCCTTCCCACGCACGCTCGCCCCGTGACCCAGGCGCCCTCCGTGGCCGGCGCGGAGATCGCCGGCGAAGACCTCCTCGATGCGCTCGATGCCACCGTCGATCGCGCCCGACGCAGTCCACTCTATGCGGAGCGGCTCGCGGGCGTGCGCATCCGGTCGCGGGACGATCTGCAGGCGCTGCCGCTGACGACGCGCGCCGATCTGCAGGCGGCCGGGCCGCACGGCACGCGCGCCGTGCCCTTGTCGGAGGTCGTCCACTACGGCGAGTCGTCGGGCACCAGCGGCAGCACCAACTCGACGTGGCTCACCGACGGCGACTTCGAGCGCGACGCGCGCGCCATCCGCGCCACCCACCCCGACGTGTTCGCGCCCGGGCGCATCGTCCTGAACCGGTTCCCGTTCATGGCGGCCCCGGCTCACCTGATCCAGCGCATCGCGCAGCAGGGCGGCGGCGTGGCCATACCCGCCGGCAACATCAATTGGGACGTCCCGTTCCAGCGCGCCCTCGAGCTGGCGCAGCGTACCGGCGCCCACGTCCTGGCGGGGATGCCGCTCGAGCCCGTGGTGCTGGGCGAGATCGCCCGCGCGCGCGGCATCGATCCGGCGCGCGACTGCGGCATCGACACGTTCTTCCTCGGCGGCGCGCCGCTGCCCCCCGCATTGCAACGCCGGCTCGCGCGCACGTGGGGCGCGCGCATCATCGAGCTCTATGGCTCGACCGAAACCATGCTGCTCGGTACGTCGTGCCCGCAGGGCACGCTGCACCTGGAGACGCAGCTGGCGTGCTGCGAGGTCCTCGATCCGGCCACCGGCGTGCCGGTGGCCGAAGGCGACGAGGGTCTCCTCGTCGTCACCACGCTCGGCGTCGAGGGCAGCCCGCTGGTGCGCTTCGACACCGGTGATCTCGTCCGTCGTCTGCCGCCGTGCGCGTGCGGCGACGCGCGCCCGGGTCTGCTCGTGCTCGGTCGCGCCGCCGAGGTGGTGCAGCTCGGCGGGCGTCGCCTGCACGCCCACGAGCTGCTCGACGCCGGTGCCGCCGCGGCGGATGCCCTCGACGGCTCGGTGTTCTTCGTCGTCGTGCTGCCGGATCGCATCCTGCTGCGGGTCGAGCCCGGTCCTGGTCGGGGCGATCCCATGCCGGCCTTGCGCGAGCGTCTCGGCTCGGTGCGCGTCGAGATCGAGCTGTTGCCCGCCGGCGAGCTGCTCGACATCGAGACCCTCTGTCGCAGCCCGCACGTCTACAAGCCGGTCGTGATGAGCGACTGGCGCGGTCCGGGCCGGCGCATCCTCACCATGGTCGAGGGCATGATCGAGTGGCCGCGTCCCACGGCGGCGGAAGGCTGGCGCTGGGTACAGCGCACCTGGCGTACGGCGGCGCGCCGGCGCGCGCTCGGTCGCGAGCTGCGACGGGTAGAGCGCGGCCAGGGCCGCTGATATAGGCAGGCGGCGATGAGTGAGTTCCGGCTGGACGTGGAGGCGGTGACGACGGCGCGGGCGCGGGCGGCGCAGCGCGGCGCATCGGCCGATGCCGTGACGCTCCTCGAGCGTGCGCGTGGGGGCATGCCCCTCGACGACGAATCGCTGGCGGCGCTGTTCCTGTCGCCGCACGTCGACACCGAGGCGCTGCTCGACGTCGCGCGGGCGTGTCGTCCCGCCGACGGGCCGCACATCGAGACCTTCTCGCCGCTCTATCTCACCAACGAGTGCGACGCCGAGTGCCGCATGTGCGGCATGCGGTCGACGAACGAGACGATGGTGCGCGAGACCGCCGACGCCGCCACGGCCGAGGCGCAGCTCGACATCCTGCATCGGCGCGGTATCCGTGCCGTCGCGCTGCTCACCGGCGAGTATCGCCTGGGCGCGCAGCGTCGCACCATGATCGCGCGCGCCGCCGAGGCGCTGCGGGCCGCCCTCGATCGTGGCTTCCGGCACGTCCTGATCAACATCGGGGCGCTGGAACGCGACGAGTACGACGTCCTGCTCGACGGGGTGCCGCGCGCGGCCGACGGTCGCGTCGTGCCCCAGGTCACGATGTGCACCTTCCAGGAGACGTACCACCCCGAGGTCTACGCGCGTTTCATGGGCACCATGCCCGAGAACCCGCGCAGCGACTTCGCGCGCCGCCTGGCGAACTTCGATCGCGCCGGCGACGCCGGCATGTGGGTGGCGAATCCGGGCGTGCTGCTCGGCCTGCACGACGACGTCGCCTGGGAGCTACTGGCGCTGCTGGCGCACGTGCGCCACCTGCAGGCGCGCGGGCTCGACGTCTACATCAGCCTGCCGCGTCTCCGCCGCGCCACCGGCACGGCCTATCCCGCCGGCGTCAGCGACGACGAGCTCTGTCGCGTCGTGTCGGTGCTGTCGTTCGGCGTACCGTCGGCGAAGGTCGTGGTGTCGACGCGCGAGCCGGCGGCGATGCAGCACCGGCTGCTGCCCGTGATCGGTGTCCTCACGCCGGGCTCGCCGGGTGTCGCGCCCTACACCGAGACGGGCGCCCGCTTCGAGCTCGAGGCGAGCCAGTTCGAGGTGCTCGACCATCGTCCCATCGAGGCCATCCTGGGCGACCTGCTCGACGCCGGCGCCACCATCGATTGCTACGAGCCGGCGGCGAGCGCCTGACGGCGTGCGCACCGCCATCATCCTCGGCGCCAACCTCGTCGTCGCGACGGTGGCGCTGGTCTGGGTGTTCTGGCGTCTCGGCGGGCCCGCGCTGGCGCTGCTCGCGGCGGCGCCGTCCGTGCCGTTGCTGGCGGCCTTCGTCGGCACGGTGGCGGCGGCCGTCACCAGCCTGGCGTGGCGCTGGCGGGTCGTGCTCGGTGGGCTCGGCACGGCTCCCGGCCTCGCGGTGCTCACCGCCTACCGGCTCGCCGGCCAGAGCCTGTCGACGCTGATTCCGAGCGGCAAGCTCGGCGGGGAGCCGCTGCGTGTCTGGTTGCTGCGCGACCGCGCCGTGCCGCTCGGCGCTGCCATCGCCAGCGTCGTGGTCGACCGCACGCTCGAGATGGGTGCCGCCATCGCCTTCGCGTGCCTGTTCGCGGCCATCCTCGTGCAGCACGGCATCCCGGCACTGCAGGGGCTGCTGGTCACGATGCTGCTCGGCGCCGTCGGTCTGGCCGTCGGCGTGATCGCCACCGTGCGCCGCCTGCGGCGCGGCGCGGGCCTCGTCACGGCGGTCGTGCGGCGAATCGGGCTCGATCGATTCGGGATCGTGCAGGGGCAGGTCGGCACGATGGCCGCAGCGGAGACGGACACCGTGCGCCTGATCGACCAGCCACGGCGGATCGGGCGCGCCTTCGCCGTCGGCATCGTCGCCAATCTGCTCGTCCTGCTCGAGTACTGGCTGCTGCTCTCCGCCTTCGAGCTGCCGTCGACACCGATCGCGGTGGTGGCCGCCATCTTCGCCACAGGCGCCGCGCACTCGATGCCGGTGCCGGCGGGCATCGGTGTGCTCGAGGGCGGCCAGATGTGGCTCTTCGGGCTGCTCGGCTATCCGTCCGAGGTCGGACTCGCGGTCGCGCTCGCGGTGCGGATGCGCGAGCTGCTCTGGGTGGTGCCGGGGCTGATCTTCCTGGCGCTGCGCGCGCTCGGCCGCGTGTCAGCCGCGACGACCGCAGATCGCGCCGGCGAAGAAGCCCGGGTAGAGCGCGCGTAGGCGGATCACGTCCGGCACGAGCGTGGTGTCGACGAAGCCGGCGCGCGCGACCGCGGCGAGCCACGGCTCGGCGGTGAGGAATCCCGGCTCGGGGCGTGTCACCGGGTCGAGCGTGACCGTCGTGAAGCTCTCCAGCAGCTGGAACGGGAACTCTGCCCCGACGGGCACGCCGGGCCCCGGCCGGATGCCTTCGCCGATCACGAGCCAGCCGCCCGGCGCGAGCGCCGCATGCGCCTCGCGCAGCACGGCGTCGAGGTCGTGCGCGAGATGGAAGACGTTGACGCCCCAGACGAGGTGACGACTGCCCGCCGCCACACCCTGCGCGGCCCACGGCTGGTTCAGGTCGAGGTCGTCGAACGTGAACGGGACGTCGGGATGGGCGGCGGGGAGCATGCGCTCCGTGCGACGTCGGAAGAACGCCACCGGCTCGGTGACGTCGTACGCCGCCAGTCGAACGTCCGGCGCCAGTGCGGCGAGCAGCGCCTCGGTGGCGCTGCCGAGACCCGCACCCACCTCGAGCACGTGAGCGCCCGCCGCCGGCACGCGTGCCACGGCCGCTTGGGCGGCGACGCGATTGTTGATGGCGTAGTAGGTGTGCGCGTTGCTGAAGTAGTCGAGCCACAGGCGCGCGCGCATGAAGAGGGCACGCTCGGCAACGACCTCGCCACGGAGCACGCGCGGCCACAGCGCCGCGGCCTCGTCGACGAGCGCATAGGCGGGGGCGTAGGACGGATCGAGCGCCAGACCCTCGGCACGCGTCGTCTCGAGCGCGGGCGCAGGCAGGGGGGCGGGGAGCGACCAGCCATCGCCGTCGTGCACGACGAGGCCATCGGCGGCGAGGCGTGCAAGGAGCCAGCGCAACGGTCGCTCGGTGACGATGCCCGTTGCGGCAGCGAGGTCGTGGGCGGTGGTCGCGGTCGCGAGCCGTGCGGGCAACCCCAGGACGTCGGCGACGGCGATGCACTGCTGCAGGACGTAGCGTTCCACCAGCTCGCAGCACGCGTGTTGCCGCGGGTTGAACAGGTCGTCGCCGAAGCCGGCCTCGGCCAGGATGGCGTAGAGTTGCGGATCGGGCGTGCTCACGCCGCCTCCGGCGACACCGTGATGCGACCGTCGAGCAGCAGCGCGCCGTCCGGCGCGCGCACCTCGCAGCGACAGCGCCAGAAGTGCAGGAGGCGGCGCTCGAGGACGGCGTGGAAGCGCAGCGGTCCCGGATGCCGCTCGACGTGGAGATGGACGTCACGGTACTCGGCGATCACCGCGGTGTTCTCGGGCCCGTCGGGCTGGAAGCCGGCGAGCAGGCCGGCGGTCTGCGCCGCGCCCTCGAGCATGCGGGGCCATTCCCACGGGCCGTCCGGCACCGAGGCGCATTCGAGCGCGGTCGCGGCGCGCACGACGATGCTCGCCAGCAGCAGTGCCGGCGGGCGATGCCGCAGGAGGCGTCGCGGCGTCATGCGCGGAACCGCAGCGCGGCGCGTGCCGCCGGCGTGCCGTCGACACGGATGCTGGTGGCGATGTGGCCGCGCGGGTCGCGTCGGGCACGGACGACGATGCGGGCGTCGGGTCGCACGCGCGTGCGGAACGTACAGCGCTCGACGACTATCAGCGGCGCGCCGTCGACGAGGGTGGCGGCCAGCTCGGCCATCAGGCCGAGGAGGGCGCTGCCGGGCAGCAGCGGGTCGCCGGGGAAGTGGCCGGCGCAGAGGGCCGCGGCGTGCGCGGGCTGCACCACCGAGCGCGCGATGCCGTCGCGCACCGTCACCTCGGCGAACGCGCCGCTACTCGCCATCCACCTCGTTCGCGAGCACCTGATCGAACGTCTGCCGGCGCCGCACCAGGCGCAGCGTGCCGTCGGGGTCGCGCATGACCTCCGGCGCCTGCGGGTACGAGTTGTAGTTGATGGTCGACATGGCGGCGCAGTAGGCGCCGGCGCCGCCGATGACGACGAGATCGCCGACACTGGGTCGCGGCACGCGACGCGGCGCCAGCGCCTCGGGATCGCCCGGCGCCGGCGTCAGCACGTCACCCGACTCGCAGCACGGGCCGACGAACACCACGTCGGCAGGCGTCTGCTCGGCCAGCACCGTGATGGGATGCTGCGCGCCGTAGAGCGACGGTCGCGTGATCTCGGTCATGCCGGTGTCGAGCTTGGCGAAGGTGTAGGCGTCGGCGCCGGTGTCGACGACGTCGATGCAGGTCGCCACGACGGCACCGGCGTTGGCGACGAGGTACGTCCCCGGCTCGATCTCGAGACGGAGCGCGCGCCCGGTGCGTGCCTGGAAGGCGGTGAACTCCTCGCGCACGACGGCGCCCACCGTCGCCAGGTCGGTGCCCGGCTCGCCGGGCATGCGGCCCACCTTGAAGCCGCCGCCGAGGTTCAGCGTGACGACGTCAGGCAGACGGCCGGCGATGTCGAGCGACATGCGCGACACGCGCGTCCACACCTCGGGATCGCTGCCCGAGCCGATGTGGGTGTGGAGGCCGCGGATGCGCACGCCGTGGCGCGCCGCGAGGGCGATGGCGTCGTCGAGGTACGCGTGCCAGATGCCGAAGCTCGAGCCGGGGCCGCCGGTATTGGTGCGGTTCGTCGAGCCGCTGCCGAGGCCCGGGTTGACGCGGATGGTGACGTCGCGCCCCGGGAAGGTCTGGCCGAAGCGCTCGAGCTGATGCAGCGAGCAGGCGTTGTAGAGGACGCCCTGGCCGATGATCTCGGCCAGGCGCCGCGACGGAGCCTGCGACGTCAGCTGGATGTGGCCGGCAGCGAAGCCGACGCGCAGTGCGCGCTCGACCTCGTGGTCGCTCGAGGCGTCGATGTGCAGGCCGAGCGAACGGAACAGCGTCAGGATGGCGTGATTCGGGTTCGCCTTCATGGCGAACCGCAGCGTCAGGCCGAAGGCGTTCGGGAAGGCGAGGGCGGTGCGCGCCTGTGTTTCCAGGGTGGCGCGGTCGTAGACGTAGCAGGGGGTGCCGAAGCGGTCGCGGACCTCGGCGGCCTGCGCGGGGGTCAGGAACATGCCGGCGGTCTTAGGCGATACGCCGGGCAAATTGAAGCGCTACGCGGCGGTGTCGGACACGGTGGGCCGGAGCACGTGGTCGAGGACGGCGATCGCGACGTCGAGATCGTTCTCGGGCGTCAGGACGGTGCCGAGCACCTCGAGCTGGCCGGCTCGCGCCAGCATGCGATCGTCCCAGCGCGCCTGCGGTGCGCCTTCGCGGAGAATGGCCACCAGCTTGGCGAAGTTCCCGGTGCGCGTCGGCTCGCGCTGCGCGCCGAGGCCGTCGTACAGGAGCTCGCTCTCGCGCAGCTCGACGGCCGACACACCGGCGGCGCGTACGTGCAGGAAGCCCTCGCGCTGATCGATGGTGCGCGTGACCTCCTTCTTCTCGGTCTTGGTCATGATGAGACCGCCTGTCAGCACGGCGCGCTCGATGCTGAGCTTGCGATGGTGCGTCACCTCGGTGTGACGTTCCTGGGCCATGCGCGTGCCGCGCAGCAGTACCTGGATGCGGTCGAAGCGGACCGCCAGCGGCAGGCCGTCGCGCAACGTGACCTGCACGCCGTCGGGACGCAGCACGAAGCTGCGCGGCACGACCTCGACCTGCGACTCCGGCGCCAGGTCGAGCACGAAGGCGTCGAACTTGGCGGCGACGAGCGCGGTCGCGAGCCGCGTGGCGTCCTCGTTGGCAGCGAACGTCGCCAGCACGCGCGGACCCCGTGCGTGCAGGTGCGGACGGGCGTCGAAGATCGACGAGCCCATCACCTCGGCCAATGCCTCCGGGGTCCCGTCGACCTGCCGCAATGCCACGACGTACATGGTCCCAGGGTGCACCCTCGGCGCGGATGTTTCGAGCAGGGGTCAGGCGCCGCGGGCGATGGCCTGGCCGAGCCGCAGCCGGGTGACGTAGCGCCAGAGGTCGCCCTTGAGGCCGCGGCCCCGGAGGCGCTCGAACAGGCCGAGCTCGTCGTTCACCTTGTTGCCGGGGAGGAGCCAGTTGCCGCGCGCGCGGGCGGCAACGGCGACGCGCTCGGCGAGGCCGTCGCGGACGCCGGGCGCGAACCAGAACCAGGGCTCGTAGAGCGTCTCCACCGACGCCACCTCGCCGCGCCCGATCAGCGTCGCTGCCAGCGGCGTCTCGGGATAGACGCGCACGCCGCACATCGCGTTCACCGCCGTCGGGCGGCAGTCGTCCATGACGGCGATGGTGGCGTCGACGGTGTCCCAGGTCTCGCCCTCACCGCCGAAGACCAGGCTGTGACAGAACGACAGCCCGCGCTCGCGACAGACGGCGGACGCGGCGCGGATGTCGTCGACGGTGAAGCTCTTGCGGAAGCCGCGCAGCGTCTCGGGCGCGGCGGCGTCGGTGCCGAAGTCGACCGACTGGCAGCCCGCCTCCATCATGAGGTCGCACAGCTCGGCGGTGAAGTTCGCCGGCCCGACGAAGCACGACCAGCGGATGTGCCGGCCGAGCGGACGCAGCGCCGCGGCGACGCGCTCGGCGTAGCCGCGCGGCGCATTGAAGATGCTGTCGACGACGAAGAACTGATCGATGCCGTGGTCGTCGAGCAGCGCCCGCACCTCGGCGGCGACGAGCACCGGGTCGCGGGTGCGCATGCCGCGTCCCTCGATGACGGGGTAGGCGCAGAACGTGCACTTGAAGTGGCAGCCGCGCTTGGTCTGGATGTTCGCCATCCCGCCGCGCTCGAAGTACTGCCGGACGTCGATCCAGCGCCGATCGGCGCGCAGCCCGTCGATCGACGGCATCCAGGACGGCGCCTCGACGTGGACCTGGTCGCCGCCGTCGCAGCGCGCCAGCCCGCCCACGCCGCGCAGATCGTGCCCGGCGCCGAGCCGATCGAGCAGCTCGACGAAGGCACGCTCGCCCTCGCCGACGATGCCGAGCTCGATGCCGAGTGCGCGCAGGTAGTACGCCGGCATGGTGGTGAACGCCGAGCCGCCGAGCACGATCGGTGCGTCGGTGGCAGCGCGACACGCCGTCACCACGCGGCGGTAGTGCGGCAGATACGAGACCGTGTCGGGAAAGGCGCAGTTGTCGACGTTGCGCAGCGACAGCCCGATCACGTCGGGGCGCCCGCTGCGGATGGCGTCGGTGACGGCCGCCTCGACGTCGGGCCGGAAGCAGAGGTCGAGCAGGGTGACGTCGTGGCCGGCGTCGTCGGTGGCGGTGGCGACGTAGCACAGGCCGAGCGGGGCGACGGGGTCGGGGCTGCGCTCCTGATTGGCCGAGACGAGGAGGACCCGCACGCGCCCTCAGCTGCCGATCAGCCGTTTGGTGGTGCTCACGCGCAGCACGTCACCGCCCGGGAGGGCGCCGACGCGGCCGTGGCGGATGGCCTCTGCCCAGCGCGCGTTCTCACGTCCTACCTGCTCGGGGAGCACGTGCCAGTCACCGCCACCCGACATCAGGCGCACGAAGCTGGTGCGTGCGTCGAGGTCCTCTGCGGCGTGCGTCAGGATGCTGCGCGCCTGCCAGAAGTACGAGTCGGGGTCGGCGTTGTGGTCGTAGAAGAAGGTGAGGAAGCGCAGGTAGCGCTCGAACGCACCACGATAGGCGGCCTCGTAGGCGGTGAGCGCGACGTCTTCCGGTGCCTCGCCGGCCAGGATGGTGCTGACCGCGCGCGCGCCGAGGAGACCCGCCATGGAGGCGAGGTGCACGCCGGTCGAGAACACCGGGTCGATGAAACAGGCAGCGTCGCCCGCCATCAGGTAGCCGCGACCCCAGAAGCGCGTCGAGTCGTACGAGTAGTCGCGGATCATCCGGATGGGCGACACCAACTCGGCGCGTGCCAGGCGGTCGGCGATGGCCGGACAGCGTGCGATGAGCCCGCGGTAGGTGCGTTCCGGATCTGCCTCGGCGACGTCGCGCCAGTGCCGCACGTCGACCACCGCGCCGACACTCATGGTGCCGTCGTGCAGCGGGATGTACCAGAACCAGCCGTCGGCGAACGCAGCCGACAGGATGTGGTTGGCGAGCTCACCGGGCAGCCGCTCGGCGTCGCGCCAGTAGCCGAAGACGGCCAGGTTCTTGAAGAACTCGTTGAAGCGTCGGAGCTCGTGCGAGCGCCCGATGAGAGCCTGCTGGCCGCTGGCGTCGATCAGGAAACGTGGACGGAGCGTGACGGCGCTGCCATCGGGCCGTGTCGCGTGGATGACGGGCGTGTCGCCGCTGGTGTCGATGGAGGTGACGGCGTGCGCCTCGTGTACCTCGGCGCCGTGCTCGCGGGCGTTCTCGAGCAGCAGCTGGTCGAACTCGGAGCGGATGACCTGAAACGCATACGGACGGCCTCCCGGATCCTCCTTGAACCAGAAGCTCCACGGCTCGGCCTGGCGTCCCCACTGGAAGGTGCCGCCGGGCTTGCGCAGGAACCCGTGCGCCTCGAGCCGCGGCATGACACCGATGGCTTCGAGAATCGGGATCGTCGCGCTCAGCAGCGATTCACCGATGTGGTAGCGCGGGAAGCGTTCGCGCTCGAGCACCACCACACGGTGACCGGCGTCCGCCAGCAGCGTGGACGCCACGGAGCCCGCCGGCCCACCACCGATTACCACCACGTCCGGGGCGGTCGTCAGGGCCTCCATGCAAGGCCGGGATGTATTGGTGCCCTGCGGGGCTGTCAATGCATCCGCGCCAAGGAGTCCGCGCCAAGCATCTTGGCGCGGAGGGCGAGAGTGGAGCCGTCGTGGACCGCGCGACCCTCGTGTCGCGGTCGGCGAAGCCGGCGCTCCATGCGTGGTACGCACGACGAAGCCCCACTGTGGCCGTGCGACGTGCCTGACGGGATTCCGCGCCGGCTTCGCCGGCCACGGCACGAGGGTCGCGCGGGCACGACTGCCACACGCTCGCGTCCGGGCCTAGACCCGAACATGGTTCGGGTCTACCTCTGTATGCGCACGACCTTGTCGCCGTCGAAGTAGACGACCCACTCCGCCCAGCGGTTCTGCCAGTAGTGCCACTCGCTGCTGTCCAGCGTCGGGGTCCGGTGCGCCGGCGGAATGCCGAGGGCCGTCTTCACCTCGGTCTTGGTCATGCCGTCGTCGACGATGCCCTGCTCGATCAGCTTCATGCGCTTCGCCGGCACCTTCTTGAGGGCACGACGGGGATCGTTGGTGACGAACCACTGGTCGATGAGCTGGTCGATGGTGAGCTGCTTGTCGCCGGCCTTGAGCACCATCAGGATCGTCGGGTAGCCGACGGGCTGGAACTCGACGGCGTTGCGCCGCACGCTGACGATCTTCACCTGCGTGCCGAACGGGACCATCGTGCCGACCTGGTAGGTGACGTCGGTGATCTTCGGCTTCTCGTAGTGCAGGTTGCAGCAGAGGTAGCGCGTCTCGCCGGTGCGTGCGTCCGGAATGACCGGGCCCACGCAGCCCGGGAGCATCAGGACGAGGGCGAGCAGGGGAAGCAGGAGCGTGT
>DASYLJ010000193.1:0-137930 GCA_036009625.1 Binatia bacterium | reverse complement strand
CGCCGTCGCGCGCTGGTTCGTGGCACACCGCGGACGTGCGCTCGGCATCGCGACGGCGGGCATCTCGGCGGGCGGCATCGTCCTGGCGCCGCTCGCGCAGTACCTGATCGAGCACGGGGGATGGCGCTTCGCGTACCGCGTCCTCGCGGCGCTCGTCATCGTCCTGGTGCTGCCGCCCGTCCTCGCCTTCATGCGACGCGACCCGGCCGATCTCGGACTGCTTCCCGATGGTCGCCCAGTCCCGGCAGGCACCGGGGCCGCGAGCCTCGAGGCGGTCGAGCGCGAGATCGAGCGCTCGGTGCGACCCGACGTCGCCGTCCGCCAGGCGAGCTTCTGGCTGCTGGCGCTGTCGTTCGGCCTCACCATGGCGGGCCTGGCGGGCGTGCTCCTCTACCAGATTCCGCTCCTCATCGACCGCGGCATGCCGCCGACGCAGGCAGCATGGGTGCTCGGTGCGACGGCCGCGATGGGCGTCGTCGGCAAGCTCGGCTTCGGGGCGTTGCTCGATCGCTACGATCAGCGCTACGTCGCCGCCGTCTGCTTCGTGCTGCAGGCGGCCGGGGTGCTGCTGCTCTGGCAGACCACGAGCACGCCGGCGCTGGTCTGCTACGTGATCCTCTATGGCTACAGCATGGGGGGCAATGCCACCCTGATGGCCAGCCTGACGGCGCAGGCGTTCGGTCGCGTGCACTACGGCGCGATCTCCGGCCGCATGACGCCATTCGTCGTGATGGCGCAGGCGATCGGCGTGCCGGCCACCGGCTGGCTGCGCGACGTCACCGGCGGCTTCGACGCGGCGCTCGCGTCGATCATCGTCGCGGCGTTGGTGGCGGCGGGGGTCGTGCTGCAGGTCCGTCTGCCGGCGCGTCAGTAATCGAGCGCTCGTTCGGCTTGCGTGCCCGAACGGCATCGCGTATCGATTCCGGCCGCATGCGCTACGAATACACGCCCGAGCAGGTGGCGTGGCGCGACGAGGTCCGCGCCTTCTGCGCACGTCACGTCAGCGACGCGTTGCGCGCCGAGATGCGCCAGGCCGGCAACGAGGGCGACGGACCGCTCGCCAAGGCGTTCCACCGCCAGCTCTTCGACAAGGGCTGGTGGGGCGTCGGCTGGCCGCGCGACTTCGGCGGCATGGGGAAGAACGCCGTCGAGCAGTACATCTTCATCGAGGAGATGCAGGCGGCGGGCGCGCCGGCGATGAACCTATCCATCACCTCGGTGGCGCCCACGATCCTGCGCGAGGGCACCGAGGAGCAGAAGGCGCGCTGGCTGCAGCCGATCCTCCACGGCGAGGTCGACTTCGCGGTGGCGTACTCCGAGTCGGCGGCCGGCACCGACCTCGCCGCGCTCACGACCAAGGCCGAGCTCGACGGCGACGAGTGGGTCATCAACGGCCAGAAGATGTGGAACACCGGCGCGCACACGGCGACGCACAACTGGGTGGCCGTCCGCACCGAGCCCGACGCGCGCAAGCATCAGGGCATCTCGATGATCATCATCCCGATGAACACGCCGGGGATCGAGGTGCAGGGCATCTGGACGATGTCGAACATCCGCACCAACGCGGTCTTCTTCGACAACGTGCGCGTGCCGCGCGATCACCTGATCGGGGCCCGCGGCATGGGTTTCTACTACGCGATGATGGCGCTCGACTTCGAGCGCATCCAGCTCGGCTGCGCCGGCATGCTGCAGCGCCTGCTCGCCGAGTTGAAGACGTTCGTGCGTCGCACGAAGCGCGACGGCCGCGTTCTCGGCAGCATCCCCTGGGTGCGGCGCGCCATGGCCGATCTCGAGATGCGCGTCGAGGTGGGACGTCAGGTCGGGCTGCTGAATGCCTGGCTCATCGACCAGGGCGTCGTGCCCACCAAAGAGGGCTCGATCGCCAAGATCTACGTCAGCGAGCTCAACGCGCACTTCGCCAGCACCGGCATGGACATCCTGGGGCTCGCCGGTCAGATGGGGGCGGACGAGTCGGCGCCGCTGTACGGCCGGCTGCAGTGGCTCTACACCATCGCCCCGTTGCAGCGCTTCGGCGGCGGCACCAACGAGATCCAGCGCATCATCATCGCTCAGCGTGGGCTGGGCATGCCGAGGAAGTAGAGCCATGCATCTCGCGCCCACCGACGAGCAGCAGGCGATTGCGCAGGAGGCGCGCCGCTTCCTCACCGCGCAGTGCACGCGCGAGCGCCGCCTGCTGTGGGACGCATCGCCTTCCGGTCACGACGACGCGTTCTGGCGCGACGTCGCCGCCCTCGGCTGGCTCGGGTTCGGGCTCCCGGAAAACGTGGGCGGGCAGGGCGCGTCGCTCGCCGACCTCGGCTTGCTGATAGAGGAGTGCGGGCGCGCCGTCGCGCCGTTCGGCATCTTCGCCGCCATCGCCGGCGGGCTCGCCCTGCAGGCGCTCGGCACGCCGGCGCAGCGGCGCGGGTGGCTACCGCGCGTGGCGCGTGGCGAGACGCTGGTGGCGCTCGCCACCGACGAGCTCGGCGCCGTCGCCGATCCAGCGTGCTTCCGCACCGTGCTGTCGCGACGCGGGAAGCAGCTCCGTCTCGACGGCGAGAAGCGCTTCGTTCTCCAGGGCGTGACGGCGGGCGCGTTCCTGGTGGCGGCACGCGACGGTCGCGGCACGACGGTCGTGCTCGTTCCCGCGGAAACGCCGGGCGTCTCCGTCATGCCGAGCAGCACGCTCGCGAAGGATCGGCAGAGCACGGTGCGCTTCCGCAGCGTGGCGCTGCCGGTCACGGCCGTCTGCGGCGCACCGCGCACCGCGTGGCCCCGGCTCGGTCGCGTGCGCCGCACGCTGGCGGCGCTGGTCTGTGCCGATCTCGCCGGTGGCGCCGATGCCGTCCTGGAGATGACGGTGCGCTACACCGGCGAGCGCGAGCAGTTCGGCTCCAAGCTGGCGACGTTCCCGGCCGTGCAGCAGATGGTCGCCAGCATGGCGGTCGACCTGGAAGGGGCACGCCACGTCGCGCGCCAGGCGATCTGGCGGCTCGCGGAGGGACGGCCCGCGGCCCGCGAGGTCGCGATCGCCAAGGCCTGGACGGGGCGCGTCTACCGCGACATCACGCTGATGGCGCACCAGCTGCACGGTGGGGCCGGCTACGTCGTCGAGCACGAGCTGCACCGACACTCGTTGCGCGCCAAGCAGGCCGAGCTACTCTTCGGGGGAACCGAGGAATGGCTCGACGATCTCGCCGATCAGCTGAAGCTGGCGCCCGCGTAGTGCGCGCGCTCGGAGCAGCCCTCGCGCTGCTCGCGGCGCTGGCGGCGCCGGTCGCCGCCCGGTCGACGGCCACCGGTATCGTCGCCACCACCGTCGTCTCGGGGCTGCGCGAGCCGACGGCGCTTGCCATCCTGCCCGACGAGCGTCTCGTCGTGCTGGAGAAGAACGGCACGGTGCGCCTGTGGATTCCCACCGGCGGCCTGCTGCCGTCGCCGATCCTGACGCTGCCGACGTGCACGGTGTCCGAGATGGGCCTGCTCGGCGTGGTCGCCGATCCCGCGTTCGCGAGCAACGGCTACCTGTATCTGTACGTGACGAACCCGCCGGGCGGCGATCCGCGTCGCTGTGCCGAGGGCTCCGCGGCGGGCCGGCGGAACCGCGTCGTGCGCGTCACGCTCGCCGGCGACACCATCGACCCGTCGTCGCTGGTGGTGCTGCTCGACGGGCTGCGCACCGACAACACCAACCACGACGGCGGCGGGCTGCGCATCGGGGCCGACGGCGCGCTCTACGTCGGCGTCGGCGACACCGGCATCGGCGACGGCGGTTCGCCCGGCGCATCGACGAATCCGTACGCGCACGATCTCGCCAGCCCCGAAGGGAAGATACTGCGCCTTGCGCTCGACGGTTCGCCGGCGCCGGGCAATCCGTTCCTCGGTACCGGCGGCGCCGCCGACTTCGTCTACGCCTACGGCCTCCGCAACCCGTTCCGCTTCGACTTCGACCCGCAGACGGGCCTGCTCTGGGTCGGCGACGTCGGCCAGAACACGTTCGAGGAGATCGACGTCGTCGAGGCGGGCGACGACCTCGGCTGGCCGGGTTGCGAGGCGCGCGAGCCGGCGAACGAGTGCCCGGGCAACAGCGTCCCTCCCGTCTACGTGTACTCGCACGAGGGCGACGATGCATCGGTGACGGGTGGTACCTTCGATGCGGGCGGCGCGTACGTGTTCGCGGATTTCGTCTTCGACCTGATCTGGCGCCTCGGGCTCACGGCCGATCGTCGCGACGTCGTCGGCCCGCCCGAGGTGCTGGTGCGGAATGCGGGCGGCCCGGCGGACTTCCAGCGCGGACCGGACGGGGCGGTGTGGTACGTCGGATATCTCGCGGGCGAGGTGGTGCGGCTGTCGGCCGGCGACGGCACGCCGTCGGCCGAGTGCACCGCCGCGGTTGGACGGGTGGCGTCGGTGGCGATGTCGCGTGCCGCGCGCGGGCTGATGCGCTGTTCCCGTCGTGGCGAGCGTGTCTGCGAGCTGCATCGGACCACGCCACGTCGGCTGCGCCGTCGACTCGCGCGGGCTTGTCGGACGCCGCCACCCGCGGCGACGTGCGGCAGCCTCCAGTGCGTGACGTGTGGCACCGCGGATGCGCTGACCGACTGCGTTGCCGTCGGTGGCGCGGGACTGGCCTCGACGATACTGACGCAGACCCAAGGGGACGGGCGCTGCGAGCGGGCGACCGCACGCGCGATGCTACGTGCGACGTCGGCGCGGCTGAGGACGGGTGTTGCGACACCGCTGCGTGGCTTGCGTCGCGCCTGTCGCACGCCATCCGCGGATTCGTGCCGCGTGTTCGGCTGCACGACGTGCGCGAGCGGCGACGACCTCGGCCAGTGCGTGGCGCGGTTCGTCGACGAGATCGTGAAGCCCTTCGGCGCTGATCCGGGTTGACGACCCGCGCCACCGGTGCTCCAAGGGCGTGCGAGGCCAGGATGGTGCGCTCCGACGCGCTACTCGACCTGCTGGGGGTCGTCTACGACGCCGCCACCGATGCCACGGGGTGGGAGCGCTGCCTCGCCGCGCTCGCCGACGCGCTGAACTGTCCCGCCGTCGGCCTGTTCCCGATGGACCCGGTGTCGGCCTCGACGCGCATCACGCACAACGTCGGCCACGACCCCGCCGCCCTCGTGCAATACGACGCGCACTACGGCCGTCCCGACGTCAACGCCTACGCTTCCCAGATCACGCCGGCGCATCTCGTGCCGGGCGCGGTGCTCCGCGCCGAGGACGTCTGCAACGACGCCGCGCTGCTGCGCACGGAATACTGGAGCGACTGGCTGCGACCGCAGGATCTCGGCGCCGGCGGGTTCGGCATCCTGGCGTCGCCGGGGGGCGGACTCCTCATCCTCAGCGTGGCCCGGGCGCGACGCATCGGCCGGCTCGAGTCCGACGAGATCGGCCTCCTGCGAGCCGTCCTGCCGCATCTGCAGCGCGCCATCGAGGTCCAGGAGCGGCTCGAACGCCTGCAGGCCGACGGCGAGGCCGCAGTGGTCGCCCTCGATCATCTCCCGTCGGGGGTGATCCTGCTCGACGAGTGCGGCCAGCCGCTGCTGATCAATCGACGGGCGCGGGCGCTGCTCGATGCCGGTGACGGCCTGTCGGTGTCGCGCGACGGCCTGCATGGGCTCGACGGGGACACGACGGCGCGACTGCGGCGGATGATCGGTGCGGCGGTGGACACCGGGCGGGGGCAGGCCATGGACGGTGGCGACGCGTTGTCGCTGCCGCGGCGCGACGGCACGCCGCCGCTGCAGGTGCTGGTGACGCCGATCGGGCGCCATCGCTATCGAATCGGAGCGCAGTTCGCCGCGGCCGCCGTGTTCGTGGGTGATCCCGCTCGCGTCATCGAGCCGCCGCCGGCGGTGCTGCGTCACCTCTACGGACTGACCGCGGCCGAGGCGTCGCTGGCGATGTTGCTGGTGAACGGCCGCAGTCCCGAGGAGGCGGCGACGGAGCTCGGCGTCAGCATCCACACCGTGCGCACGCAGCTGAAGCACGTGCTCGGCAAGACCGGCGCGCGCCGTCAGGCCGAGCTGATGCGGCTCTTCCTGCTCGGTCCGGCCGGCCTCGGGGTATGAGCCGCGGACGGCTGGGACCATCGCGACGCGTGGTGTAGACCGTCGCGATGCGCTTCGGAATCCACGCTGGCCCGCAGGACTGCACCATCGACGAGATGCGTCGCCTCTGGCGCGTCGCCGACGAGCAAGGCTTCCACTGGTGCTCGGTCTGGGACCACCTCTACTCCGTCTCCGACCTGAGCAACCCGGCCAAGCCCTGCTTCGAGGCCGTCTCGACGATGGCGGGCCTCGCGGCATCGACGCGAAACGTCCGCGTCGGCTCGCTGGTGTTCTGCGTCGGCTACCGCAACGTCGGCGTGCTCGCGAAGGCCGCGGTCACGATCGACCACCTGAGCGGTGGTCGCTGCGAGCTCGGCCTCGGCGCGGGATGGAACGAGAACGAGTTCCGCGCCTTCGACATGCCGTTCCTGCCCATCAAGGATCGGCTCGATGCGCTCGAGGAGAGCGCCATCGTGCTCCGCCGGCTGTTCGACGGCGAGCGCGTCACGTTCGCCGGCAAGCAGGTCCGCCTCGCCGACGCGCTGTGCGAGCCGCGGCCGGTGCAGCCGCGGCTACGGCTCTGGGTCGGCGGGCAGGGCGAAAAGCGGCTGCTCCGCATCGTCGCTCGTCACGCCGACGGTTGGAACGTGCCGTTCCTCTCGCCCGAGATCTGGAGCGCGCGCAACGCCGTGCTCGACCAGTGGTGCGAGAAGGAGCAGCGCGATCCGCGCGCCGTCATCCGCACCGTCAACGTCGGGCTGGCCATCGGCGAGGACGAGGCGCGGGTCCGTCATCAGGACGAGCAGCTGCAGAAGATGTTCGGCGGCATGACGGACTGGGTACGCCCCGGGCATCTCACCGGCACGCCGTCGCAGGTGCGCGACCGTGTCGCCGAGTACGAGCGTGCCGGGGTGCAATGGCTGATCCTGGCGCTCCGGGCGCCCTTCGACTGGGCAGGCCTCGACCTCTTCATCCGCGAGGTCATGCCCGCATTCTCTGCAGGAGACTCCCCATGCTGATCTGGATGGACGGCGCGCTGCGCCCGCGCGAGGAAGCCACCGTGTCCGTGTTCGACCACGGGCTGCTCTACGGCGACGGCGTGTTCGAGGGCATCCGCATCTACGACCGTCGCATCTTCCGACTCGACCCGCACCTCGATCGACTCTACGCGTCGGCGCGGGCGATCGCGCTCGACGTGCCACTGGCGCGTCCGGAGCTGGTCGACGCCATCGTCGACACGATCCGCGCCAACGACACCGTCGACGGCTACATCCGTCTGGTGATCACGCGCGGCGTCGGCGATCTCGGCGTCGATCCGTCCCGCTGCCCGCGGCCGACGATGTTCATCATCGTCACCAACATCCAGCTCTATCCGGCCGAGCTCTACGCGAAGGGCATCGCGGTGATCACGTCGGCGACGCGTCAGGTGTCGCACGAGGCCGTCGACCCACGCATCAAGTCGCTCAACTACTTGAAGAACGTGCTGGCGAAGATCGACGCCAGCCGTGCCGGCGCGCAGGAAGCCATCATGCTGAACGCCGAGGGCTTCATCGCCGAGTGCACCGGCGACAACCTCTTCCTGGTGCGCGCCGGCGAGCTGCTGACGCCGTCGCCGCACGACGGTGCGCTCGAGGGCGTCACGCGCGGCGCCATCCTGGAGCTCGCCGGCGAGGCGGGCGTGTATGCGCGCGAGGCGCGGCTGACGCGGTACGACGTGTACACCGCCGACGAGTGCTTCGTGACGGGGACGGGCGCGGAGGTCATGCCGGTAGTGCTGGTCGATGGTCGGCTCATCGGGGACGGAAAGCCGGGGCCGCTCAGCCGGCGGTTCCAGGAGGCGTTCCATGCGCTGGCGCGGTCGGAGGGGGACCCCGTCTGGTGATTTTTTGTCGGGGTGGCGCGGCGTGGGCGGACGCGGGGTGCCCCGGCTGCGCGCGGCGTTCGCACGGCACCACTCCACCCCTTTTCCCCTCCGCGCGTGCTCTCGACGCGCTCGCTCGGGGGCACCCCGCGTCCGCCCACGCCGCGCCACCCCATGTGACGGCGGGTGCCCTCCGATCGCGCGGCTGTGGTGGTGTGCTTCCAAGCTTCCGCGTCGTTGGGGGCGGTGCTAGCTTCCGCGCATGGCAGACCTTGCCCCTGCCGGCAGCCGGATGACCAGCGAGCACTACTTCCATTTGGTCGATCACGGCGGGTTCGAACCCGACGATCGGGTCGAGCTGTTGGAAGGGGTGGTCGTCACCGTGCCGCCGGCGAATCCGTTGCGCGAGGCCGTGACCGCCAAGGTCGCGCAGGCGTTGAAGGGGGCCGGCCTCGTGCGTGTCAGCCGAGCACCCGATCCTGCGGCGGCTCGCTATGCGCGCGTCGACCTCGTGCATCGCGGCGCACGCCTTTCGCTCGTCGCGCTGTCCGGTATCTCCATCGCGATCGACCACGTCCTGCCGCTGCCGCGTGCGTAGCGTCGCATGGCGCTCGATACCTATCGTCGCAAGCGAGACTTCCGTCGCACGCCGGAGCCCGACGGCGGCACCGTCGAGCAGGCGGGGGGGCTGTACGTCATCCAGAAGCATGCGGCGCGGCGGCTGCACTACGACCTTCGGCTCGAGCTCGATGGAACGCTGAAGAGCTGGGCGGTGCCGAAGGGGCCGAGCCTCGATCCGGCGGAGAAGCGGCTCGCAGTGCACGTCGAGGACCATCCGATCGAGTACGGCTCGTTCGAGGGCGACATCCCGAAGGGCGAGTACGGTGCAGGCCACGTCATCGTGTGGGATCACGGGCGCTGGGCGCCGATCGGCGAGCCCGACGGCGGCTATGCCAAAGGGAAGGTCAAGTTCACGCTGTACGGCGAGAAGCTGCGCGGCGGCTGGACGCTCGCGCGCATGGGAGGTCGGGCTGGAGAGGGCGGCAAGAACTGGCTGCTGCTGAAGGAGCGCGACGCCGAGGCACGCGACGCCAGTGACGGCGACATTCTCGTCGAGCGTCCCGACAGCGTGCAGGCCGTCGACCGCACGCCGCTGCCGGCGCAGATGGAACCGCAGCTCGCCACGCTCGCCGATCGTCCACCCGAGAGCGACGACTGGCTGCACGAGATCAAGTGGGATGGCTATCGCGCGCTCTGCCGCATCGAGAACGGCCGCGTGCAGTGCTTCAGCCGTAGCGGGCAGGACTGGACGCGGCAGTTCGCGCCGGTGGCGAAGGCGCTGGCGGCCATGCCGGTGCAGTCGGCCTGGGTCGACGGCGAGGTGGTGGTGCTCGGGCCCGACGGTCGCACCAGCTTCGAAGGCCTGCAGGAAGCGCTGCACGACGGTCGCGGCGACATGCGCTACATGGCGTTCGATCTGCTCCATCACGATGGCGTCGACCTCCGTCCGCTACCGCTGGAGCAGCGCAAGGCGCGGTTGTCGGCGCTCGTGCGACGCATGCCCGAAGGGGCGGTGCACTTCAGCGACCACGTCGTCGGTCGTGGTGCGGCGTTCCTCGAGCATGCCGCCGGGCTCGGGCTCGAAGGCGTGTTGTCGAAGCAGCGCACGGCGCCGCATCGCGCCGGACGCCACGCCGACTGGCTCAAGATTCGCTGCCACCAGGGGCAGGAGGTCGTCATCGGCGGCTTCACCGATCCGGCCGGATCGCGCAGCGGACTCGGGGCGCTGCTCGTCGGCGTGCACGAGACCGACGGCACGCTCGCCTATGCCGGGCGCGTCGGCACCGGCTTCTCCGATGCGCTGCTGCGCACGCTGCGGAAGCAGCTCGAGGCCATCGCGCGGAAGACCTCGCCCTTCGCCCCGTTTCCCGACGTGCCGCCGCGCACGCACTGGGTGGAGCCGAGGCTCGTCGCCGTCGTGCGATTCACGAACTGGACACGCGACCTCCGAATGCGGCATCCCACCTTCGAGGGCATGCGCGAGGACAAGCCGGCGAAGGAGGTCGTGCGCGAGCAGCCGAAGAAGGCCGCTGCCGCCGAGCGCCCACGTCGTGCCGCCGACACCGAGACCGTCCTCGGTGTACGTCTCACGCATCCCGATCGCGCGCTGTGGCCCGAGATCGGCCTGACCAAGCTCGAGCTGGCGCGCTTCTACGAGTCGATCAGCGACTGGATCCTGCCGCACGTCGCCGATCGTCCGCTGTCACTGGTGCGCGGGCCGCGCGGACACACCGGTACGACGTTCTTCCAGAAGCATCGCATGGAGGGCATGCCCGACGTCATCGGCACCATCCGCGTCGACGACGAAGAGCACCTGCGCATCGACTCGACCGCTGGCTTGGTGGCGCTGGTGCAGATCGACGTCCTCGAGATTCACGCCTGGGGTGCGCGCGCCGACATGGTCGAGAAGCCCGATCGCGTCGTGCTCGATCTCGATCCGGCCGAGGACGTGCCCTGGGAAATGGTGGTGACGGCGGCGCGCGCGGTGCGCCTGCGGCTCGAGCACCTCGACCTCGACTGCTTCGTCAAGACGACGGGGGGCAAGGGCCTGCACGTCGTGGTGCCGCTGCAGCGCCGCCACGACTGGAAGCAGGTGAAGGCGTTCGCGCACGCCGTGGCGTCCGACCTCGCGCGTCGCGTGCCGGACAGCTTCACCGTGAACGCCGCCAAGGCGGCGCGTCCCGGGAAGATCTATCTCGACTACCTCCGCAACACCCGCGGCGCGACGGCGGTGGCGGCCTATTCGACGCGCGCGCGCGCCGGTGCGCCGGTGTCGACGCCGCTGACGTGGGACGAGCTCTCCGTCGACGTCGGGTCGGCACACTGGACGGTGCGCAACCTGCCGGCGCGGCTCGCCGGTCTGCGCAGCGATCCGTGGAAGGCGATGGCCACGACGCGACAGTCGATCACTGCGGCAGTCCGTCGCGAGCTGCGCCTGCGGGCGTGAGCCGTGCCGGCGCGGTGTTCCGTCGCGCCACGATGCGGAGCACCAGCGTGCCCACCACCAGGAGCGCGAGCGGTGCATAGGCGGGCTCCGCGATCGCGCGTGGAATGTACGAGTTCGCGAAGATGATCCACAGCAGGTAGCCGCCCGTCGTGTGGAGGAGACTCCAGCGTCGCGCGCCGAGCCATCGCACGCTGGCGTCGTTCGACGTGACGGCCATGAGCAGGATGAAGACGTAGCCGAGGCCGCCGAAGACGAGCGTGACGGCGGAAGTGGAGGCGTCCCATCGCGCGAACAGGATGACGATGGCGATCAGGTGCAGCAGGTGCGACACCGCGAACGCCAGCCCCACCTGACGGCGGCGCCGTCGCAGCCAGGCGGTGAACGACGACTTCCAGAGCGTGCGCAGCGGACGGGCGGCGAACGCCGCCGCGAACAACAGCACCGACGTCCGTGCCGTCACGCGTATCACTGCCCGCACGCCGTCCTCGCCGGTGCCCGACTCGAGCAGCGTGGCGGCGATGAGTGCCAGGATGACGGCGGTAGCGGATGCGACGACTGGCATGGCCGGTGTCACCCGTCATGCGACGGCGGACGAGGTTCCTGCAAGTCGCGCCGGTCGAGTCGCACGATGACCGACTGCGAGGTGTCGGCGACGAGGCCGATCCAGACGTCTGCCCAGCCGTACTTGTCGGCCAGCAGCCGGCGGATGCGGTCATGGCCGGCCTGGCCGGGCTCGGGGGTGGCCTGCATCGCGAGCACGCGGCCGCCCCGCACGACCTCGATCGTCGGATCGACCACGATGTCGCGCAGGAAGGGACGGTCCGGCGTGGCCGACTCGATCCACGAGGCGCCGTCGGCATCGGCGATCCACACCCGCGTCGTGCGCGGTGCGCCGGCGCCGTCGTGCGTGCGCAGCTCGACCACCTCGACGCCCTCGAGCGCCACCAGGGTGATCGCCCCGAACGCCAGCGCGCCGACCCCGGCCGCCACGAGCAGCGCACGCCATCGCACCCGCGCCAGCTAGCACCGTCGCCAGCCGATCGCCAGGTCAGATTTCCGACATCTCACGCTCCGGCGACGACCTGCCGATAGGGCAGGGATGGACCCGCAGACGCTGCGTGCCCTCTGGGCCGTGTTGACGGCGGTGCGCGAGTCCACCGGCTACCCGGACGTCCTGTTCCGGATCGCGCGCGCCGTTGCCGACGCCGTGCCGTGCGATCGCGCCACCGTCTACGTGCATTCGCGCCGTCGCGGCATGTGGGTGCCGGCGGCCGATCACGGCACGCCGCCGGAGGTCGTGCAGGCGTTCGTGCAGAAAGGCTACGGCCCGGGAACGTTCCCGCACGAGGACGAGCTGGTCGCCGGACGGTCGGTCTACGCCGAGCGTGGCTCGGCCAGTCCGGGCATGGAGGAGATACTCCAGCTCACCGGCCTGCGGGCGCTGCGGGTCGTCCCGCTCATCTTCCAGGACCAGACCGAGGGGACGCTGTCCTGCGGTCTCGACGCGACGCCGGGGTTCACCGCGGAGCAGGCACAGGTGCTCGATCAGATCGCTCCCCAAGTGGCCCTCCTGATCCGCACGGCGCGTCTCGAAGCGGCGCACGCGCGGCTCGCCGACCGGCGGACGCGACTGGCGAGCTGGGCGGCGGAGGTACTCGCCGCCGGCGACCTCGAGACCATGGGCGCGCGACTCTGTGCCGCCAGCCGCTCCCTGTTCCGCGCCACGCGCTCGGCGCTGCTGCTGATCGAGGACGGGCTCCTGGTACGGCGTGCGACCGCGGGTATCTTCCCGCCGTCGACGCCGGTCCACATCGCCTTCGACGCCGAGCCGATGCTGCGCGAGGCCATCGCCACCGGCACACCGCTCGTCCTGAACGACTTCATGAACACGCCCCATGGCCGCTCCCGTCTGGCCGTGATGCTGCGGCCGGCGGCACTCCTGGTGATTCCGCTCACCGACGCCAGCGGACCGGTAGGCGCGCTCACGGTCGTCGACCTCGAGGAGAAGTTCCGCTTCGGTCCGATCGACGCCGAGGACGCGCAGCTGCTCGGGACGTTCGCCACCGTCGCCGTGCGCAAGGTGATGCTGCTGGAGGCGTTGCAGCGCGCCAGCGCCGCCAAGAGCGAGTTCCTCGCCAGCGTGTCGCACGATCTGCGCACGCCGCTCAACATCCTCCTCGGGTACACCCAGCTCATCGCCGAGGGGACGTTCGGCGACGTCACGGCGGCGCAGGCCGATACGCTCGCCCGCATGCAGCGCACTGCCGGCGCGCAGCTGACGCTCATCGACGACCTCCTCGACCTGGCGCGCATCGAGCAGGGCAAGCTCGGCTGCACCATGCGACCGGTGCACGTCGGCGAGCTGGTCGGTGCGCTGCGCGAGATGATGGACGCGTTGCTGCGCGATCGGCCCGTCGGCTTCGAGGTGGAGATCGCCACCGACGCGGTGGCGCGCACGGATCGCGAGCGCCTGCGTCAGATACTGGTGAACCTGCTGGCGAACGCCGCCAAGTTCACGCAGGCGGGCTGCGTCCGGCTCGTCGCCGCGCGCATGGGCGAGCAGGTCGACATCACGGTCGCCGATACCGGGCCCGGCATGGAGCCCGGCATCGCCAGCCAGGCGCTCGAGCCGTTCGTGCACGGCGACAGCGCGGAGGCGGGCTCGGGTCTCGGGCTCGCGATCGTCTCGCGTCTGCTGCGCCTGCTCGGCGGTGACGTCACCATCGACACGGCGCCCGGGCGCGGAACGACGGTGCGCGTGCGACTGCCGGCCAGTACTCGGGACACTCACGCGTAGCGCGCGAGGAACGGCTCGACGGCGGCGAGGAAACCGGGCGGGTTGTCGCCCATGACGGAGTGCCCCGCGTCCGCGACCTCGGCGAAGCGGCTGCCCGGCACCTCGCGCTGGAAGCGTTCGGCCGCTTCCGGCGCCAGGATGGGGCTGTCGGCGCCGCGGATCAGCAGGGTGGGGCAGTGGAGCCGCCGCACGGCCGTCCACAGCGACTCGATGTCGCCCGCGCCGGCACCGATGCCCGGATCGAACTTGTACGACCAGCGGCCGTCGGCGCCCTCGCGCATCGCGTGTCCGAGGCGTTCGCGGATGTTCTCGAGCGTGCGGCGAGGGTTGAACGCCTGGGCCATCGCCACCGCCTCGTCGAACGACGCGAAATCGCGCACCGCGAGCTGCTTGCCGATGGCCTCCTTCCCGGCCTGGGCGACGGTGGGCACGACGTCGACCACGACGAGGGCCGTCACGCGCTCGGGATGGGCTGCCGCGAACGCGATCGCGTTCAGGCCACCGAGGCTCATGCCCACCACCGCGGCGCTGCCCCAGCCCTGCTGATCGAGCAGCGCACTCACGTCGCCGACGAACGCGTCACGGTCGTAGCGCGGTGCCCAGTCGGTGTCGCCGTGTCCGCGCTGGTCGAGTGCGACCACGTGGTGGTGACGGGCGAGGGCGGGCGATACCTCGTCGAAGCTGTGCGCGGTCTGGGCGCCGCCGTGCAGCAGCACGACCGGCGGCAGACCCACGGTACCCCAGTCGAGCGCATGGAAGCGGAGACCCCGATGGACGAAGCGATCGTCGCGCGGCAACGGCATCGCGCCCGCGTAGCCCGGCGCCGGTTCCGAGTCCAGCGTTGCAGCACTGGTGGTCCCGCGCTATCGCTCGCTGGTGATCTCCGTCGCCGAGGCGCTGCGCGCGATGCTCGACGTGACGCCCGTCCTCGGCGCCGAGCGCGTGTTGCTGCTCGCCGCCGCCGATCGCGTCGCGGCCGAGGACGTGGTCTCGGCGCGCACCGTCCCGGCTGCTGCCAACTCCGCCATGGACGGCTACGCCGTGCGCGGCGCCGACGTCGGCACCGCGCCGGCGTCGCTGCGCGTGATCGGCAGCGCCCCCGCGGGGACGTTGCTCGACGTGCCGGTGGAGACGGGCACGGCCGCCAAGATCTTCACCGGGTCGGTCGTCCCGGACGGCGCCGACACGGTGGTGCGGGTGGAGGACACCGAGGAGCACGACGGCATCGTCAGCGTGCGCGTGCCGATCAAGACCGGCGCGAACGTGCGGCTCGCGGGCGAGGACGTCATGTCCGGGGCGGTGGTACTCGGCCGTGGCACGGTGATCGGACCGGCCGACGTCGGCGTGCTGGCCTCGGTCGGTCGCGCCACCGTGGCGGTGCATCGCCGGCCGCGCGTCGCGATCCTGTCGACCGGGGCCGAGCTGGTCGAGGTCGACGAGGTGCCGGGACGCGGGCAGGTGGTGAACAGCAACGCGTATCTGCTGGCCGTCGCCGTCGCCGAGGCCGGCGGCGAGGCGCACGTGCTGCCGATCGCGCGCGATCGGCTCGACGACATCCGAGCGTGCCTCGCCGAGGCCGCGAACGCCGACGTCGTATTGTCGACGGGTGGCGTGTCGGTGGGCGAGTTCGACTTCGTGAAGGAGGCGCTCGACGGCCTCGGCGTGCAGCGTCTCTTCTGGCGTGTGGCGCAGAAGCCGGGCAAGCCGCTCACCGTCGGTCGTCGCGACGGTACGCTGTTCGTCGGGCTGCCGGGCAATCCGGTGTCGGCGCTGGTGTGCTTCCAGGTGTACGTCCGACCGGTGCTGCGTCGCATGGCGGGCCATCGCCGCCTGCACCTGCCCGTCGTCGAGGCCACGCTCGCCGTCTCGACGCGCAAGGCGAGCGATCTGACGGAGTTCGTCCGCGTACGCCTGACGCAGGGTCCGGACGGGTTCGTCGCCACGCCGGCGGCGTCGCAGAGCTCGGGTGTCCTCTCGGGCATGGCGGCAGGAGCAGGGCTCTTGGTTGGGCCGCGGCACGACGTCACGCTCGAGGCGGGTCGTCGCTACCCGGTGCTCGTCGCGGGGGCCGACGGTCTCGCCGGTGAGGTGCCGCCCGCCGAGCTCGCATCCTGACGTTTCGGGGTCGCGTCCCCGCGGGGAAGCTGCTACTTCCGGCCCCGATGGCCGAATCCGTACGGGCCGCCGCTGCTGCGACCGACGAGCTGCATGACCCGCGGACCCTGCGCGTCGCGCTGTCGCCGTTCCTCTTCCGCGGCATGATGGTGGGCATGGCGGCGGTGGCCGTCGCCATCCATCGTGCCACCGGCAGCCAGGCGATGGCCTGGGGCTTCGCGAAGGGGCGCGCCCGCACGTTGGAGCGGCTGCTCGGCGTGCGCGTGCGACTGATCGGTCTCGAGCATCTCGAGCGCGGCAGGGCCTACGTCTTCACGCCGAACCACCAGAGTCACCTCGACATCCTGACGCTGCTCGGCCATCTCCCCGGCGCGACGCGCTTCGCGGCCAAGCGCAGCCTGTGGCGACATGCGGTGGTGGCGGCGGTGCTCGACGCGCTCGGCATGGTGCCGATCGACCGCGAAAGCTCGACGCAGGCGCAGGACGCGCTCAACCACGTCACCGCCGACGGTCAGTCGTTCGTGATCTTTCCCGAGGGCACGCGCAGCCGCGACGGACGGCTCCGCGACTTCAAGAAGGGTGCGTTCGTACTCGCCATCCGTCTCGGCCTGCCGGTGGTGCCCGTCATCTGCCGCGGCACGCGGCGCCTCATGCCACGCGGCAGCCGGCTCAACGTGGTGCCGGGCGAGATCGAGATCGTGATCGCCCCGCCCATTCCCACCACCGGTCTCGGTTTCGACGACCGCGATGCGCTCGCTGCGCGCGTGCGTGCCGCGATCGAGGAACACCACACGGGGGTCTGATGACGCTTCCGCTGCAGCGCTTCACACACATTGGCATCTGCGTCACCGATCTCGACCGCTCGCATCGCTTCTACCGCGATCTGCTCGGTTTCACCGAGGAGCACCGGCTCGAGATCGCGGGGCCGCCCGTCGACACGCTGCTGCGGCTGCGCGACGCGCACCTGCGGGCCATCTATCTGATGCGCGACGGCGTGCGCATCGAGCTGCTGCACTTCGAGACGCCGGCGGCTCCGGCACGGCGCGAGCGCGTGATGAACGAGCCGGGTCTGACGCACCTCTCGTTCCGGGTCAGCGATCTCGACGCCGTCCTCGACGGGCTACGCGCCGCAGGTGAGCGCGTCGTCGAGGAGACCGTGATTCGCTTCCCGGAGTTCGAGAGCGCGGCCGCGTTCGTCGTGGACCCGGACGGGCAGTTGATCGAGCTCGTCCAGGCCCCGGGCGATCCGGCGGCGCCGCCTCAGGCCGGGTAGGGTGCCAGTGGGCGTGCGTTCAGCGCGCCGCGTCCTCCCTCCGGATCATCTGCGCCACACTCGTTGGCCATGCGCAGGAGCCACGATGCGAGCAACCTCGCGCGATCTGCGTGCAGGATGATACCGCCGGCGTCGCCGCCGCCGGGTCCGTGCACCGATAGCGCTACGCGCGGCGACTCCAGAAATCGCGTCACCCGAAGCGAAGCCCCCTCCGCTAGCGGCATGACGAGCGAGTCGACCTCGTGAAGCGGAATAACCTTTCCCATGGAGCTCTCCCGACCAAAGTCGCCCCAACCAGAACCCGCTCCCTCACCCGAATGTCATGCACCACAGGCTGTCTCGCGCTGTCAAGTTGAAACTACGTACGCGGCAATCCGAGCATGCGCTGCGCGATGATGTTGGCCTGCACTTCCGACGTCCCACCCGCGATCGCGCCGACGCGTGACCACAGATACGCGAGCTGACGCGCGCCGAGCAGCGTCGCGTGCGGACCCTCGATCGTCATGCCGAGCTCGTGCAATCGCTGCGTCAGGCTCGCCCAGAAGAGCTTCACCAGTGACGATTCCGGGCCAGGCTCTTCGCCGCGCTCGAGTCGGGTAAGCGTCCGGCAATTCAACAAGCGCATGATCTCGACGTCGATCCATGCGCTTGCGATTTTCTGGCGTACCGTCGGGTCGACGGATGCCCCTCGTCGACGTGCGAGCGCGATCGTCTCTTCGAGCGCGATGCGTTGGAGAACCTGCTCCTTGAAGGCGAAGCCGGTGCCGCGCTCGTGAGCGAGCGTGGTCATGGCGATCTCCCAGCCCTGGTTCACGTCGCCGATGACGTGATCCGCAGGAACCAGGACATCCTCCAGGAACACCTCGCTGAACTCCGTCGAGCCAGTGATCTGACGGAGTGGGCGGATGGTGATGCCCGGCCGTTCCATGTCGAGGAGGAAGTAGGTGAGGCCGCGATGCTTCGGCAGCGAGGGATCGGTGCGCGCCAGCAGGATGGCCCACTTCGAGAACTGCGCGTAGCTGGTCCACACCTTCTGCCCGGTGATGCGGAAGCCGTCGCCGCTGCGCTCGGCGCGGGTGCGGACGGCAGCAAGGTCGCTTCCGGCGCCGGGCTCGCTGAAGAGCTGACACCAGATCTCGTCACCGGAGAGGATGGGCGGCAGGAGGCGCTGTTTCAGCGCCTCGGTGCCGTGCGCGATCAGGGTGGGCCCGGCGTTGTTGATGCCGACGCGGTTCAGCAGCTGTGGCGCGCGCACGCGCGCCAGCTCCTCGTTCAGGATGGCCTGCTGCGTCGGTGGTGCCTCGCGACCGCCATAACGTTGCGGCCACAGCAGACCGACGTAGCCGGCGTCGTAGAGCTGGCGCTGCCAGTCGCGCAGGAAGGCGAACTCGTCGGCGAGCGACGCGTCGTCGTGCGGAATCGTCTCCGCGCGTGACGGCGCGTGGTCGGCGAGCCAGGCTCGCAGGCTGGCGCGGAAGCGCTCGTCGTCGGCGGACCAGGCGAAATCCACGGCGCCGTCTACCACCGCGGAAGCGACGGATGCTAGAGCGATGCCATGCGGCTCGGCCTCGTCACCCCGATCGTCACCCGTCATCCGACGAACGACGCGGCCTGGACCGAGGACGCCGGCCCCGCCGACCTGTCCCGCATCGCGATTGCCGCGGACCGGCTCGGCTACCACCACCTGACCTGCAGCGAGCACGTGGCGATCCCGACGTCAGCCGCCACGACCCGCGGCACCCGCTACTACGACCCGCTGGCGACCTTCGGCTTCCTCGCCGCTCAGACGACGCGCCTCAAGTTCGTGACGCACGTCCTCGTCCTCGGCTACCACCACCCGCTCGAGATCGCGAAGCGCTACGGCACGCTCGACCGCCTGTCCGGAGGCCGTCTGACTCTCGGCGTCGGCGTCGGCACCCTCGCCGAGGAGTTCGCGCTGCTAGGTGCGACGTTCGCCGGCCGCGGCCCGATGTACGAAGACTCGATCCGCGCCCTCCGCACCGCCTTCGGCCAACGCGAGCCCCGCTACGACGGCACGCATCACCGCTTCGCCGACATGATCATCGACCCCTGCGGCGTACAGCAGAACATCCCGATCTGGCTGGGCGGTCGCACCCCGCGTTCGCTACGTCGCGCCCTCGAGCTCGCCGACGGCTGGGCTCCCTTCGGCCTCGACCTGGAGGCGATGACCGCCATGATCACCGCCGCGCGAGCGATGCGCCCCTGGCGCGAGCGCTCCCGCGCCTTCGACCTGGTCCTACCGATCGACGTCCAACTCGACCCGACGAAACCAAACCAGCGCCAGGACCTCGCCGACCGCCTGCACCGCTACCGCGACATCGGCGCAACGATCGTGAACCTACGCTTCCGCCACACCAGCCTGAAGCACTACCTCGATCAACTCGAGATCGTCGCCAAGACGATCACCGATCAACTCGAGTAGACCGCTCGCTGCGCCTTACGCAGCAAACAGCATCATCGCAACGGCGGGGCGGGGTTCGGGGTGCGGATGCGCGCCGAGCGAACGCCGCGCGCAGCCGGCGCGCATCCGCGCCCCGAACCCCGTCCCGAACGGCCTCACCGCGCGTAGAGCCGCGAGAAGTAATCCCGCAGCATGCGGTCCGACGAGAACCCCTCCTGGGTCGACGCGATGCTCGCCTGCATCATCCCCACCCACCGCGCCCGATTCGCATACGCCGGCATGACCTCGTCCGTGAGCGTCGCATACAGCGCCGTCGCATCGCGATCGTCCTGATCCGGCGCGCCGGTGGTGCCGTCACCGATCGCCCAGCCGTTGACGCCATGCGCGCACGCCTCGGGCCACCAGCCGTCGAGCACGCTCAGGTTCAGCACGCCGTTCATCGCCGCCTTCATGCCCGATGTCCCGCAGGCCTCGAGCGGACGGATGGGATTGTTGAGCCAGACGTCGGCGCCGCGCGTGAGCGCGCGTCCGAGCGCCATCTCGTAGTCGGGGACGAACACCACCGACTGCGGAAAGCGCTTCGCCATCTCGACGAGCACGCCGATGATGCGACGGCCGAGCTCGTCGTCGGGATGACCCTTGCCGGCGAAGACGAGCTGCAGGGTGCGCTCTTGCAGGAGGGCCGCGATGCGTTCCGGATCGCGGAAGATCAGATCGCTGCGCTTGTACGAGGCCGCCCGCCGCGCGAATCCGACGGTGAGGACGTCGGGATCGAGGCGGACGCCGGTGCGCGCCGCCACCGTCGCCAGCAGGTCGGCCTTGAGGGACTGGTGCACGCGCCACAGCGCGTCGGGCGACGTCGCGGCGGCGCGGATGCGCGCATCCTGCCAGGTGGGGGGATGGACGCCGTTGGTGATCGCGATGATCTCGCTCGCACCGGTCACGTCGCGCCACATCTCGCGCGACACCTCGGCGTGCAGCTCGGCCACCGCGTTCGCGCGTCGCGACAGCCGCAGCCCGGCGACGGTCATGTTGAACGGATCGCCGCCGATCTGCCGCATCTCCCAGTCGACCAGCTCGCAGCACGCGCCGAGGCGACGGAGCAGGGCAGGGTCGTGCACCTCGTTGCCGGCGGGCACGGGGGTATGCGTCGTGAAGACGATCTGCTCGCGCACCGCCGCCCACGCGTCGCGGAACGATTCGCCGGCCACCATGCGCTCGGCGATCAGCTCGATGCCCGCGAAGACGGCGTGGCCCTCGTTGAAGTGGTAGGTGTCGATGTCGATGCCGAGCTTGCGCAGCGCGCGCACGCCACCGACGCCGAGGAGGATCTCCTGCGCGACGCGGCTCTCGATGGCCGGATCGTAGAGCCGGTTGGTGATCCAGGCATCGCGCGCGTTGACGGGCTCGAGCAGCAGCAGCGGCGCGTTGCCGTAGCGCTGCGTGCGCCAGACGCGAGCCTCGACCTCACGGTCGCCGACACGCACGCGGACGCGGACGCCGGTGTCTTCGAGAAAGTCCGCCGCATACGACGGGAACTCGGACACGGGCAGGCCGTCGTCGCCGATGCGCTGGCGCGAGTAGCCGCGGGCCCAGCGCAGGCCGACGCCGATTACCGGCAGCGAGAGGTCGTGCGCCGACTTGATGAAGTCGCCGGCGAGAATGCCGAGCCCGCCGGCGTAGATGGGGAAGTCCTCGGAGAGGCCGAACTCCATGCAGAAGTACGCGACCGGTGCCGGCATGCCGGGCATACAAAGCGAACTGATCGGCGGGACGCAAACCCGCGCGGCTCAGCGTCGCGTCGGGTAGACGCCGGGTCGCTTCTCGAGGAACGCGGCCATGGCTTCGCGGCCGTCGGCGGTGACCGCGCTGGCGGCCATGGCGTCGGTGGCGCGGCTGTAGGCGGTGGCGGTGTCGAGGCCGCACGTCTCCCACATGACGCGCTTGCCGAGCGCCTTCGAGGCGCGGCTGCCGCGGCTCGCGGCGCGCGCGAGACGGACCGTCTCCTCGACCAGGCGCTCGCGCGCGACGACGCGGTTCACGAGCCCCCAGGCGAGCGCGGTGGCGGCGTCGATGCGATCGCCGGTGAAGGCCATCTCGGCGGCGCGCTTGCGGCTCACGACGCGCGCGATGGCGACCATCGGGGTGTGACAGAACCAGCCGCCCTGGCCGCCGGGTGCGGCGAACGCGGCCTCCTCGGCGGCGACGGCGAGGTCGGCGGTGGCGACGAGCTGGCAACCCGCCGCGGTGGCCAGACCCTGCACCTGGGCCACGACGGGGAGGGGCAGCGCCTGGATCGTCGCCATCACCTCGGCGCACAGCTCGAGGAGGCGTCGCATGCCGACCTCGTCGCGATCCACCATGTCCGAGAAGTCGTGGCCGGCGGAGAAGACGGGGCCGTTCGCGGCGAGGACGACGGCGCGGCACTGGTCGTCGTCACCCAGGCGACGGAAGGCGTCGAGCAGCTCCGCCAGGTGCGCCTCGGACAGCGCGTTGCGCTGCGCGGGACGGTTCATGGTGATCGTGCCGAGACCGTCGTCGACGTCGACGAGGATGTGCGCGTAGGCCATCGCGCGCTGTATAGCACCGTCGACCGTCTGCTACAGTGCCGTGTCATGATCCTCACCCGGGACGTGATCCTGCGCGAGCTCGCGTCTGGCCGCCTGCAGGTCGATCCGCTCGACCCCGCCCACGTCGGGCCCGCCTCCATCGATCTGCACCTCGGATCGGAGATCCGCGTGATGGGCGACGGCCCCGAGCCGGTCGCCGTCACCGACGACGCCGACTACCGTCGCACCACGACGGAGCGCTCGCTCGACACGCCGCACGTGCTGCAGCCGGGAGAGACCATCCTCGGCATCACCCGCGAGCGCATCAAGCTACCGGGCGACATCGCTGGCTGGCTCGAGGGGCGTAGCCGCTTCGCGCGCCTCGGCCTGATGATCCACGTCACGGCCGGCTTCATCGCGCCCGGCGTCGACAGCCGGCAGGTGCTCGAGATGTCGAACGTGGCGCACCGGCCGCTCGTCATCCATGCCGGTGTGCGCCTGTGTCAGATCATCCTGCAGCGCTGCGACGGCAGTGCCGTGTACACCGGCCGTTTCGCCCGTCAGGATCGCCCGTGATGCAGCCGCCCGGGTTCTGGACGCTGTTCGGCTTCGAGGTCGAGCCTGCCGATGACGACGGCGTCGTCGTGCGCATGACGGCGCCCGACTTCCTGATGAGCCCGTTCGGCGCCGTCCACGGCGGTGCCATCGCGTTCATGTTCGACACCGGTCTCGCCGTTGCCGTCGCCCGCCGCCTCGACCCGAACGACCGTGTGGCGACCCACAACCTCAATGTCAGCTTCGTCGCCTTCTCGAACGACCCCGTGCTCCACTGTCACGCCCGCGTCGTCAGCCTGCGCACGTCAGTCGCGATCGTCGAAGGCGAGATCGTCGACGCCAGCGGAACCCTGATCGCCAAAGCCCTGGGCACCTTCGGCGTCCGCCGCAAGACGTCCGCTCCGCAGGACTGAGCCCAGGCGTACCCCCCATGCAGCGCCGGCTTCGCCGGCCGCTGCACGAGGATGGCGCGGACACGTGAGCCCCACTCTCGCCCCCGCCCCGAGCTGTAGCTCGGGGCGGATCTTAAAATCCCGTGAAGCCGCCGAAGACGCCGCCCGTGATCACCCCGACGGCAACCACGAGCTGAGCGATCAGCGGGCTCGCCAGGATCTTCGGGTCCGACTTCGGGTTGCCGTTCGGGCGGGGCGCGTCCGGATCGTCGGCGGTGCCCGCGAGACTCGTGATCTCGGGCTCGGGGTTGCCGGGACTGAACGTCGCGACCTGCCCCGGCTCGAGCTCGACGAGCCCGGACCCGTGCTGCAGGACGTCGAGGTCGCCGCGGACCGCGTGCACCGACATCTCGTCGCTCGTGACGACGATGGTCGCCTCGCGGCGAGGTCCCGCGCCGCTGGTGGCGAGCGGCGTGCGCACGATGCCCGCCGGGGTGTCGATGGTGGTGACCGACGTCGGCTGCAACCGTACCAGGACGTGGCCTGAGTCGAGCCGCAGCCGGGGCGGCACGGCGGTGTCGAGGTGGAGCTCGGCGCCCTCGCTGAGCCCGATCACGTCGCCCGCCCGCAGCTCGAGGGTGGCGGAGCCCCCGAGGGCGGTGCGGATGGAGGCGCCTTCGGCGATCGGTCCGCCCGTCATCGGCACCCAGGTGGTGCCGTCCAGGGAGACGTCGACCGCGCCGGTGGCGCGGACGGTGCCCATCATGTCACGCGCCGGCTGGGCCCAGCCGACGCCGAAACCGACGCACGCGACGGCCACCCCGAGCCCGATCAGCAGCTTCGAGACCCGCATCACCACACCTCCACCACTGCCTCGGTGCTAGCAGTGGGCGATGCGGGTCTCAAACCTGCGTCAGAAGCCTTTGATCTGCGCCGACTTCTTGTAGCAGAGGAGGACGGCGCCCCAGCCCAGCGCGACCGCCACGAGCAGGTAGATGACGCCGCCGATCGCGGACGCCGGCGCGGCTGCCAGCGTGTGCTGGTTGATCATCGTCCACACCAACGGAACCGACATGTAGGTGTTGTGGCGCGAGCGCGTGCCGGCGAGACCGACCAGCGCCGCGTCGGGCGGCTGCCCGGCCTTGATGGCGGTGATGATCTTCTGCTGCGCGGGCCAGATCCGCATCCACACGTTGGCCGCCATGAGCGTGCCGAAGAGGGCGCCGGTGTGGATGACGTAGGCGCGGTAGCCGAAGCCACCGACGTAGACGTACGCCAGCACGACGACGGCGGTGAGCCCGAAGCCGACGGCGGCCATCTGCTTGTTGTCCTTGATGCTCTTCGCGACCGGATCGTAGATGCCGAAGGCGAGGAACGTGAGCAGCGCCATGACGATGGCCCCGATGCTCCAACCGCCCTCCGCGAAGCCCATCTGCTTGCCGTGGTAGAACACGAGCAGGACGAGGAGCACGCCGGTGACCCACGTCCACGCCGCACCCCATCGGAACCAGTAGAGGGCGCGCGGTCGCAGCTCGGGGATGACCTTCCCCTTGATGTCGGGGATGGACGCCTCGAACGGCGCGTTCACGAAGTTGAAGAAGTAGAGATGCCCGATCCACACGATGCCGGCGAAGATGTGGATCCAGCGAAAGAGTGCCTGGAGAAGCTCGGTGGTTTCCATGGTTCGTCTCCTCTAGGGGTTGCGGGACGCGACCAACGGGACCTATCAAGCGCTATGGCGGCGAGTCAACGCGATCACGGGACGGCGAGCGTGACGGTGAGCGACTCGGTGCCCTTCGCCGGCAGCGTGACTTTCTGCTCGCGCGTGCCGAAGCGCTCGTGCCACACGCCGATCGTGTAGTCACCCGGCGGAACGTTCTTCAGCACGACGCGGCCGTCGGCGCCCGAGACCCCGAAGTAGGGGTGATCGAGCACGCCGAGCCAGCCCTGCATCCACGGGTGGAGGTCGCAGCGGACGCTGATCATCACCTCCGGACGGGTGACCGCGATCGTCCGCTCGGTGCCCTTGCGGGGGAGTGCCACGTTCCACGGGCTCGAGAGCTTCGGCGCTCCGTGGACGTTGTGGAGCGTGTCGTCGCTGTTCTTGAATTCGATCGGTTGATCGACCTGTGCCCCCGCGACGCGCGGCACGTAGAGACAGCCCAGCTGGTCGATGACGATGCGCTCGGTGGGGACGGCGAAGACACGGTCGCCGAGCCCGTCCTTGATGTAGACGAAGGCATTCTGGACCTTGCCGTTCGCGACCAGCTTGTCGCCTACGGCGACGCCGTCGGGATGCTGCGCGGTGCACTCCGCGAAGCCGCTCATACGTAGTTGCTCCATGGGTGGCACGGTGCCGTCCACGCCGACGTCGACGGTGATGCTGCCCGTGGTGCTCTCGTCGAGCGGCGTGGGCTGCCGGACGGCCCGCGGCGTGTCGTCGCCGCCACATCCGCCGAGCACGACGAGACCACAGAGGACGATGGCGGCGACGGTGCGATCGAGCATGCGAGTTTTCTTACGGTGCGGCGACGGGCCGGTCAAATTTGCACGTCATGGAGGTGTGCAAACGGGTTGCTCCGGCCCCCATCGACCGCTATACGCGACGCACGTCATGGGACGACTCCGGATCGGGAGCGACGAACACAAGGCACGTTTCTGCCGCGAGTTCGTGAAGACGCATCACGCTTACGAGCCGCACGAGGTTCCGTGGCCCGATCTCGACCAGGGTGCGCGTGAACGGCTCCGTGGCCTGCCGTTCTGGGGCGAAGCCGTCGGCAGCGAGCGCACCGCGGCAGCGCGCGTGCGCGCCATGGCCGACGTCGAGCCCGATCCGGTCCTGCGCGAAGCCATCGCAATGCAGGCGTACGAAGAGGAGCGGCACGCGAAGCTCCTCGACAGCCTGCTGCACCACTACGACATCCCGTTCCCCGACGACGCCGCCGAGATCCCACGCGACGCCGAGTGGGGCTTCATGCGGATGGGCTACGGCGAGTGCTTCGATTCGTTCTTCGCCTTCGGCCTGTTCAAGGTCGCGTCCGACACCGGCTTCTTCCCGAAGCCGCTCACCGCGGTGTTCGACGGCGTCATGCAGGAAGAGGCGCGCCACATCCTCTTCTTCTCGAACTGGGCGGCCTATCGAGGAGTGCAGCTCCCGGTGGTGCAGAAGCCATGGTTCCTCGTCCGTCGCGTCGCCGGCGTCGCGCTGCAGGCCATCGGCCGCGTGAAGACGGCGCTGCAGCTGCGCGACAACGATGCCGGCGACGACTTCACGATGCAGGTGCCCGACGAGATCGGCGACGTCGACCTGAAGACGCTCGCGCGCACCTGCGTCGGCGAGAACGAGCGGCGCCTGGCGCAGTACGATCCCGAGCTGCTGCGGCCCCGCATGGTGCCGTCGTTGGTCGGGCTCGCGCTGCGCTTCGTTCCCGGCGCGCGCGGCTGAGCCGCGTGCCATGCCGGGCCTGACGGAATTCCGCGACCGGACGGCGATCGTCACCGGCGCATCCAGCGGCATCGGCGCACAGCTCGCCCGCGACCTCGTCGCTCGCGGCATGCGCGTCGCGCTGCTCGCCCGACGCGTCGATCGGCTGCAGACGCTGGCCACCGAGCTCGGCGTCGATCGCACCATGGCGGTCGCCTGCGACGTCGCCGACCGCGCCAGCATCGATGCCGCCGTGGCGACGGTGCACGCGCAGTGGGGCCGCATCGATCTGCTGGTCAACAATGCCGGCTACGGCCATCACGGTCTCTTCAAGGACGAGCCGCTCGACGAGTTCGAGCGCATGATGCGGACGAACTATCTCGGCGTGGTGTGGACGATCCGCGCCGTCCTGCCGGCCATGCGGGCGCGCGGCGAGGGCTGGATCGTCAACGTGTCGTCGGTCGCCGGCAAGCTCGGGCAGCCCGACGAGGCGGCGTACACCGCGAGCAAGTTCGCCGTCACCGGGCTGACCGAGGCGCTGGTGCTCGAGCTGGCCCCCCTCGGCATCCACGTCATGGCGGTGTATCCCGCTCTGGTGCGCACCGAGATGTTCACGCCGGAGATCCTGGCCCGCATGCCGGAACGCGCCACGCGGACGTTCATCGACGCGCCGACGTTCACGCGTGCGGTGCTGCGCGCGCTCGAACGTGGCCAGCACGAGGTGACGGTGCCGTGGTACGTCAACCTGGCGTACGTCCTGCGTGCGCTCTTCCCCGCGTTGCACCGGCGCATCACCGCCGATCTTCGCCTTCCCATCCTGCCCGACGTCACCAGCTGAGGGTTCCATGCGCGCTCTGCTCACATTGCTCCTGCTCACCGCCGCCACCGCGCACGCACTGCCGGACCTGCGCCTCGACGTCGACATCCTCGCCGGCGACGTGCGCACTGAGGTGAAGTCGTTCGCGACCGGGGCGTGCGAGCTGCAGCCCGCCGACCTCTGCGTCGGCGGACCGGGGGCGCGGAAGCTGCTCCGCTTCGGCGTTCTCGCCACCAACGTCGGCGACGAAGACCTGGTCATGGGCACGCCGAATGCCACTGACGTCCTCCCGAACGGGGATCCGACCTGGGTCTTCAGCGCGTGCCCGTCGCACAACCACTGGCACTTCCAGGCCTTCGCCCGTTACGAGCTGCGCGCGCGTGGCGGCACCGAGGCGGTGATGACGGGGCAGAAGCGGTCCTTCTGCATCGAGGACACCAAGCCGGAGGAGAGCCTGGGCGCCGGTCCGACGCGTCGCTACTGCTGTCGCGGCACCGACGCCTGCGAGATGCCGGGCATCCAGGGCATCCAGGTGGGGTGGGGCGATCTCTACGGCAGCACGCTCGACTGCCAGTGGATCGACGTCACCGAGGTGCCCCCCGGCGACTACGACCTGGTCGTCATCCTGAACCCGGGCGGCGTGCTGTGCGGCGTCGGCGGCATCTGCGAGAGCAACCCCGACAACAACATCGGCATCGTGCCGGTGACGCTGGCGGGCCCGAGCGCCACCGAGCCCGCGCCGCGGGTGAAGGTGAAGGGCGGTCGCAAGACGCGTCGCGCGGGACGAACCGTGAAAGTAGCCTGGCAGACGCACATGAAGGGTGGCCAGAAGGCGTTGCGCGTGCAGGACGTGTTCTACTCGCTCGATGGCGGCGCCACGTTCGAGCTGATCGAGACCGGGCTCGGGGGCAAGGTGCGGAAGGTCTCGTGGACGGTGCCCGCGGGCACGACGAGCGAGCAGGCGGTGATCAAGGTCGTCGCCTGGAGTCAGGCCGGGCAGCGCGGCGTCGGCATGGGCAAGCCGTTCCGCATCGAGCCGTAGTCGTCGAAGAGAAGGAGCACACATGCGTCCCTTGCTGCCGTTCGTCCTGATCCTGGCGTTGTCGTTCGGACTCGCCGAGGCGAAGAAGGGTGCGGGCATCGCGCCCAGCGCGCTGACGCTGATCCAGGCGCAGTGCGACACCACGCCGCCCACGCCGTGTTCGTCCGCGTTCGCGTTCCGCAGCGGCACGGCGGTGCTCACCAGTGCCAAGCAGCCCGGTCCGACGTGCCCGCGCACGGGGTCGCCGACGGAATCGAAGGGAGGTCAGGTGACCCTGAAGGGCGTCACCAAGAACGGTGCCGCGTTCAGCGGCGCGTTGCCGGTGGAGGTGGTCCTCCGAACCAGCTTCGGTGTCGATCCGACCGGCGACTGTCAGCTCGCCGGCATCCCACCGATCACGATCGGGAGCCTGCAGGGGACGGCGACGTGCACCAACGGCACCTGCAAGGGCACGCTGCATCCCATCGCGTGTCTCGAGCCCGCATGCGCCGACGTCCCCATCAGCTCCGAGTTCGTCTCGCTGACGGTGTTCGACGACGCCGGCAATCGCTTCGCGGTGCCGGGGACGATCCTCGTCCCGCTACGTTAGCGCGCGCAGCGTCTTCGGCGAGCGGAACGCCAGACCGGTGATCGTCGGCGCCGGCTCGTCGGGGTCGAGGCGCAGCGCCGGCAGGCGGTCGAGGATGGCATTCAACGCCACGCGCGCCTCGAGCCGGGCCAAGTGGTAGCCGAGGCAGTGGTGACGGCCGAAGCCGAAGCCGAGGTGGTCCTCGGCGCGGCGGTCGAGGTCGAAGACGTCGGCGTTCGGGTAGTGCTCCTCGTCGCGGTTCGCCGACGCGACGACGATCGAGACCAGCGCATTCTCGGGCACGTCGACGCCGCGGATGGTGACCGGCTTGTTGGTCTGCCGCGACACCATCAGCACCGACGTCTCCCAGCGCAGCGTCTCCTCGATGACCCACGGCACCAGCGAGCGGTCGGCGCGCACGCGCTCGTAGCGGTCGCGCTCGGTGAGCAGCGCGAACAGCATGTTGCCGATGAGCCGGAACGTGGTCTCGGCGCCGGCGGGAATGAGGAGGCGCAGGAAGCTGACGATGTCGTCGTCGCTGAGCCCCTGGCCGTCGACGGTGCCGGCGAGGAGGTGGCTGATGACGTCGTCCTGGGGATGCGCGCGGCGCTCGGCGATGATGGGCAGGAGGTACTCGCGAATGGCGGCGGACGCCTCGTAGCCGCGGGGGTAGTCCTTCACGAAGCCGATGATCTCGATCGCCCACTTCTGGAACTGCGGATAGTCGGCGCGCGGGATGCCCACCATGTGCGCCATGACCTGGACCGGGAAGCGCTCGGTGAACTGTGCGATCAGGTCGACGGCGGGATCCGCCGCGAAGCCGTCGATGATCTCGTGCAGGATGTTCTCGAGCACCGGCTGCAGCCCGTCGAGGCCCTTCGGGACGAACACGCGCTGCACCAGCGCTCGGTGGCGGGTGTGCTCCTTGCCGTCCATCTCGATGACGGTGCGGCCCATCACCTTGCCGACCTCTGCGTTCGATCGTGACGAGTAGGTCTCGGCGTCCTTCAGGATGGCGAAACAGTCGTCGTACTTGGTGACGACCCAGCTGACACGATTCATGAACTCCGACCGCATCACCGGCATCGTCGCCCGCAGCCCCGCGAACATGGGGTACGGATCCGGATGGTCGAAGAGCATCTGCGGGTCGAACTCGGCGGCGGGCGTCTCCATGGCGGGTTCCATAATCGAACGATCGACCGATTTCCACCCGGCCTGCGAACGGACCGCGTCCAGTGCGTCCCGATTGCTTGAAAGTCTCTTTACCCACGAGCGCTTCATGTGGGACAAGCCGTCCATGCCCTCCATGGCCGCCCTCGCCGCTATGCTGTTGGTGCTCGCATCGTCGGTGCATGCCGCCTGCGATCCGGCAGCGGCCGACGCGCCCGACGTCGCGACCGCCCGCGGGGCGATCGCCGCGAATTGCGACTGCGCGACGGCGACGTCACCCGCGACCTACAAGCGGTGCGCGAAGGACACCGCGCGCGCCACCCTGGCGAACCTCGGATGTCTCTCCACCGTCGTGCGCTGCGCCGCGAAGTCGACGTGTGGTCGACCGGGCGCCGCGGTGTGCTGCAAGACCAACGCGGCCGGCGAGACGAAGGGCAGCGGGGTGCGATCGGCGTCGCAGTGTCGTGCGCCACGCGGCGGCGCGGCGTGCGTCGGTGTGGCCACGAGCGTCTGCGACGCGTGCGATGCGTCCGGCTGCGTCGCGCCCGCCGTCTGCGGGAACGGGCAGCTCGAGGAGGGCGAGCAGTGCGACGGCCAGGGCTTCTGTACCGCCGACTGTCACATCCATGCGGTCGGGTGCTGTCAGGGCGAGAATACCTGCCGCGATCGTCAGTATTTCCTCTCGGCGGATATGTACTTCAGCTGCCAGCCGGACCCCTACGTGCGAGGGACCTGCACGTCGGGCACGTGCGTTCCGCTCGTCGTCGAACCCGACGTCGTCTGCTGTGCGACGGACGCCGGATGCACGACGGAGCCATTCTCGACGGCGGAGGGCTATCACGGGCCGACGTACCAGTGTCTGTTCAACCGTAGCCAGCCCATGATCGGCGGGGTCTGTGGCGCCGACGATCGTTGCCATCCACCGGATTGACGTTCCGGGGACGCCCCTGTTAGCGACGTCGATCGTGTCGCACGTCGCTCCCGATCCCGACGTCGTTCCCGTCCGTGCCGGCGAAGAGCTCGATGCCGGCGCCGTCGGTCGTTGGCTCACCGGCAAGATTCCCGCTGCCGACGGCACGCCCGACATCTGGCAGTTCCCCGGCGGGCACGCGAACCTCACCTACCTGATCCACTACCCGACGGTGAGCTACGTGCTCCGCCGTCCGCCGCACGGCGACATCCCCGCGAGCGCGCACGACATGGGTCGCGAGTATCGCGTGCTGTCGGCGCTCTACCGTGGCTTCCCGGCAGCACCGCGCGCGTTCATCTACTGCGACGACGCGAGCGTCATCGGCGCCCCGTTCTTCGTGATGGAGCGCCGACACGGTGTGGTCGTGCGGAAGGAGGTGCCACCGGAGTTCGGTGGTGGTGCCGATCCCGCGCAGACGCGGAAGCTGTCGCAGGTGATGATCGACACGCTCGCCGACTTCCACGCCGTCGACTACGACGCCATCGGTCTCGGCGCGCTCGGCAAGCCCGACGGCTTCCTCTCCCGCCAGGTGAAGGGTTGGACTGATCGCTGGGTGCGCGCCAAGACGCAGGAGCTCGCGGAGGCCGACGACGTCGTGCGCTGGCTCGTCGAGCACATGCCGCCGTCACCGTCGCCGACGCTGGTCCACAACGACTGGCGCCTCGACAACATGGCGGTCGCCGCCGACGACCCCGGCCGTGCCGTCGCCGTCTACGACTGGGACATGTGCACGCTCGGCGATCCGCTCACCGATCTCGGCACGTTGCTCGCGTCCTGGTACGAGCCCGGCGAGCCGTACGCCTTCATCGCCGCGATGCCCTCGCAGAGCCCGGGCTTCATGACGCGCGCCGAAGCCGTCGCACGCTACGCCGAGCGCAGCGGCCGCGACGTGAGCCGCATGCCGTACTACTACGCCTTCGGCCTCTTCAAGATGGCCGTCGTGGTCCAGCAGCTCTACTACCGCTGGAAGCTGGGCCAGACGAAAGACGATCGCATGAGCGGTGGGGAGTCGGTCGCCACGGGCATGATCCGGCTGGCGGCGTCGAGTATCGCTTCATCGTAGCGTCGCGGTCGGGTGGTGGTGGCGTGGCGGCGGTCGGGGACCGCCGGTCCGCGCGGAGCTCGCTCGGCACCCCGCCGCCCCATTTCCCCACCACGCTCACTCACAACGCGCTCCTTCGGCGGCCCCCGACCGCCGCCACACCACCACCACCCATGTGACGTTCGGATAGCGCCAATGTCACCGTCGCCGAATCATGCGCGCGGCGTCCGCCTCCTGGTTGGATAGGGAAAAATCAAATCCAACGCACAGGCCCCGCCATGCGGCCGCCCTACGGCGTCGCGCCGGACGTGCTGGACGGTCTGGTCATGGGGTGCGGGTCGGGGGTGTGGGTGTCGCCGAGCGGCGAGTTGCGAGCACACGGGTGGGGAAAAGGGGTGGAGCGGTGCTGTGCGAGCTCCGAGCAAGCCGGCGGCACCCACGCCCCCGGCCCGCACCCCAAACCCCAACCGAAAGCCGCTCAGGCGCGGCCGGCGAGACGACGGAGGGCGAGCATGACCGCGGCCTCGCGCGTCATCTCCTGGGAGCGACCGTCGCGGTAGTTCAGACGGACCAGGACGCCGGGCGTCTCCTCGACGGTGATACCAACCTGCTCCAGGAACTCCCGCGCGATGCGCAGGTCGCCGGCCGAGACCGACATGTGGCCAGCATTGAGCCACTCTTCCGCCATGCGGCTCGCCGCAAGCTCGAACCGATTCGCCACCGTCTTCGGACGCTCCTCGACAACGTTCTGCTCCACTCCGTCACCTCTTCCGTGTTGGTTTGAGTTGCGATCCGCTCCGTCCTGCACGGAGGTATGGCGTAGCAAGTTCGTGGCCGTCCGCTGGAGACAGCAAACACGGGCCTGCGCGCCAACGGCGTGTGCCAGGGCCGCCCGTTTTGTGCCGCGTGAGCGCTACGAGGTCACGCTCGCGAGGAAGGTCAGCACCTCGCGGTTGAAGACGTCGGGCGTCTCGAAATTGAAACCATGGCTTCCGCCCGGGACCTTGACCAGGCGTGCGCCGGGAATCTCCCGCGCCAGGACGTCCGAGTTGGACGGCGGCACCAGCAGATCGGCGTCGCCCGTGAGGACGAGCGTCGGCACCGTGATCTGATGCAGGCGATCGGTGGCGCGGTGGCCCATGACCGCCGACACCTGACCCAGGATGGCCTCCATGCTGAAGCCGTACTGCAGCGCGCCCGAGAACACCTGCATCAGCTTCGGCAGGTCGCGCAGGATGAACTCCTGGTTGAAGACCATCGGCAGCATCTGCTGGAAGAAGGTCATCGGGTTCAGGCTCGAGAGGTCGATCTGCATCTCGCCCGACGTCGTCACCGAGCCGCCGAGCTGGGTCAGCGAGAACTGCCGCTGCTGCTCGATCTTCTCGTCGGGCTCGGGGTAGGTGCAGGCCAGCACCAGGCTGCGCACCCGCTGTGGATGACGCAGCACCAGCTCCTGCGCGATCATGCCGCCCATCGAGACGCCCACCACGTGCGCGCGTTCGATGCCGAGGACGGCGAGGAGCCCGGCGGCGTCGTCGGCCATCTCGTGGATGGTGTACGGCCCCGCCGGCTTCGAGCTGCGGCCGACGCCGCGGTTGTCGAACACGATGGTGCGGTAGTGCTGCGAGAGCTCCGGCAGCTGGAACAGCCACGCCGTGGAGTCGGCGGCGAGCCCCATGATCAGCAGCAGCGGATCGCCGCTGCCATGCTCTTCGTAGTGGAGATCGACCGTGCCGACGGTGGCAGTGCCCATGGCGTCGCATATTGCCGCATCACCGCGCGGCGCGCCAGATACGATCAGTCGATCGCGGCGCGCAGCTGGTCGCGGAAGTCGGGATGCGCGAGACCGATGAGCGCCTCGGCGCGACGGCGATCGCCGAGGACGGATAGGTCGGCGGCGCCGTGCTCGGTGACGATCCACTGCACGTGGTGTCGCGGCGTCGTCACCGTGGTGCCGGCGCCCAGATGCGGCACGATGGTGGAGATGCGGGTGCCGCCGACGGTGGCCGTCGAGCGCAGGCAGAGGAGGCTGCGGCCGCTCGGTGCCTCCGTGGCGCCCATGACGAACGACTCGTGGCCGCCTACGCCGGAGTACTGCCGCCCTGCGATGTGATCCGCCGCCACCTGGCCCAGCAGGTCGATGGCGAGCGCGCCGTTGACGCTGACGAAGCGCCGCATCCGACGCAGCAGCGCCGGTTCGTTCACTGCCGAGACGGGCAGGATGCGGACGTCGGGGTTGCCATCGAGCCACTGGTAGAGCTCGGGGCTGCCGAGGGCGAAGGTGGCGACGGACACCGTGTCGTAGAGGCCCTTGCGATTCGTCACCTTGCCGGCGCGCTGCAGCAGCATGACGCCGTCGGAGAACATCTCGGTGTGGATCCCGAAGTCGCCGCATCGCCCGGCGGCGAGGAGGCCGGCGATCTCGTCGGGTACGGCGCCGATGCCGAACTGCAGCGTCGAGCCGTCGGCGATCAGCTCGACGGCGTGACGCGCGATCGCGAGCTCCTCGGGCGTGGCCGGAATGGTGGGGATCGTCGGCAGCGCGGCGTCGTGCTCGACCACCGCGTCGACCTCGGAGACGTGGATGCGGTTGCCGCCGAGCTCGGGCAGTCCCGCGATGCGCGGCATGGTGCGGTTGATCTCGGCGACGGCGAGTCGCTCGGGATCGCGGGCGGCGTCGAGGAACGGGGTGAAGTGCGCGCCCGCGTGTGCGCCGAAGCTGAGCCAGCCGTCGGCGTCGGGCGGGGTGGTGACCGCGAGCACCACGCGCGGCTCGAGCGTCAGCGCCAGCCGTTCGAGGCCGTGGAAGTCGGCGGCCAGGAACTCGATGCGCGCGCCCGCCGCTCGCGCCATGCGCTCGATGGGACCGAAGAAGCCGCTCACCACGCGCACGCCGGGCGTGGTGAGGAAGCGATAGGGCTGTACGAAGAGGCCGGAGTAGATTGCCACGTCCTCGAGGTCGGTGCGGGCACCCAACGCCTCGAGCAGCCCGGTGGGTTGAGCGCAGGCGAAGCCGAAGCTCACGGTGTCGCGTGGACGGATCAATGCCGCGGCTTCGTCCAGCCCGAGCACGGCGCCCTTCTCGCCCACGCTCCGCTCATAGGAGGAGCCCGCGCGATCGCGCAAGTGGCATGGAAAAATGGGTTGCCACGACGGGGGTGAGCGCATAGCTTCGCGGCTCGCATGTGCCGCCGTCTGCTTGCCCTCACCGCCGTCCTGCTCCTCGCCTCCACCGCCAGCGCGCTCGACGGCCGCCGCCTGCGCGTCGACGATGGGCGGCTCGTCGACAGCCGGCGCCGTGAGATCACGCTCCGCGGCGTGAACGCGCGCGCGCTCGGCATCTTCGACGTGACCTTCACCGACGGCCGTCTGCCGCTGCAGGACGTTCCCGGCTTCGACGACGGCGACGCCGGGCGCATGGAGGCGCTGGGCTTCAACCTGCTGCGTCTGCCGATCAGTTGGAGCGCGCTCGAGCCCAGCCAGGGCTTCTACGACCCGGCGTACCTCGATCGCATCGAGGCGGTGGTCGACGCCTGTGCCGCGCACGGCATCGTCGTCCTCCTCGACTTCCACCAGGACGCGTTCTCGAAGGAGATCGGCCAGGACGGCGCGCCGCGCTGGGTACTCGATCTGCTGCTCGGGGTGAGCAACTACCCGTACCTCGGTGGCCCGCTCGACGACCTCGCCGCCCGTCGCCTGGCGCCCGACACCATCGCCGCGTTCCGCAACTTCTTCGACGATGTGCGCGACGTGCAGACGCTGGCCGCGCAGGCCGCGGCCGTCGTCGCCAGGCGCTTCCGCCGGCACGAGGGTGTGCTCGGGTACGAGACGATGAACGAGCCACTGGCGGTGGTGACGAGTGACGGCGAGAACAAGCTGCGCGCGTTCAACGTCCGTGTCGCCGAGGCCATCCGTCGCGTCGACCGCCACCACCTCGTCGTCTTCGAGCCCGATACGATCCGCAACTTCACGAACGCCGCGCCGGTGCCGTCGGCGCCGTTCCCCGTCGCGGGGGGCATGTATGCGCCGCACATCTACACCGGTGTGTTCGACGCCACCGACCTGTCGGGCGGCCTGCACGTGCTCGCACCATCTATGGAGCGTGCGGCGGCGGAGGCGGCGGCGTGGGGCGTGCCGCTGCTGGTCGGCGAGTGGGGCATCGATCCACAGTCGCCGTACGCGAACGCGTGGATCACGGCCCAGCTCGATCTGCAGGATCGCGTCCGCGCGCACTCGACGTTCTGGGTGTGGGAGGAGATCAGCGAGGGACGCTGGGGCCTGTTCGACGGCGAGAGCTCCGAGCCCGGCGGCGAGCGGCTGACGCGTACGCATGCGCTGTCGCGCGTGTTCGCGCGGGCGGTGCCGGGACGCGTCCTCGAGCACACCGTCGACGAGGCGGCGAACACGCTGCGCCTGCGCTGGCTGGGACGCGGCGGTGGCCAGCTCGAGCTCTACGTCCCCGCGCGGCGTTACCCGAACGGCTTCACCGTGCGCTGCGACGGCGCGGTCGTCACGCCCGCGATGGACGCGAGCGGGCAGGTGGCGACGCTGCGCTGCCGTGGTCGGGGCGAGCGTCTCGTCGAGCTCGCGCCGATCCCGTGACGGCGGCCGTCGTCGAGGCGCGCGGGCTCTCGAAATCGTACGGGACGCGGCCGGCCGTCGTCGACCTGAGCTTCACCGTCGCGCCCGGCGAGTGTCTCGGGCTGCTCGGTCCCAACGGCGCCGGCAAGAGCACCACCATCAAGATGCTGCTCGGCCTCGCATTGCCGAGCGCGGGGACGCTGTCGGTGCTGGGCATGCCGATGACGCCGCGTACGGCCGGCGCCATCAAGGCACGGCTCGGCGTCGTGCAGCAGGACGACAGCCTCGATCCCGATCTCACCGTCGAGATGAACCTGCTGGTCTACGCCAGCTACTTCGGCATCGGGCGGGCCGAGGCCGCGCGTCGCGCCGACGTCCTCATCAGCGCAGCCGAGCTCGGCGACTACCGCCACGCGCCGATCCGCACGCTGTCCGGCGGCATGCGGCGACGGCTCATGCTGGGACGCGCGCTCATCAACGAGCCGGCGCTGCTGGTGCTCGACGAGCCCACGACCGGGCTCGATCCGCAGGCGCGCCGGCTGGTGTGGGAGCGCGTGCGCGCGCGCAAGCGTTCGGGCACCACCATCCTGCTCACGACGCACTACATGGAGGAGGCGGCGCAGCTCTGCGACCGGCTCATCATCATCGATCAGGGCCGCATCCTGGCCGAGGGGCGGGCGCCGGAGCTCATCGCCGAGCGCGTCGGCACCGAGGTGGTGGAGGTGTACGTCCCGGAGGACGACCATCCCGAGCCCATCGTGGCGCGGCTCGCGGGCGGGCCGTGGCGGCTCGAGCGGGCAGGGCAGACCGTCTACCTCTATCTGCGCGACGTCGACGCGGCGACGACGTTGCCGTGGCTCGGCGGGCTCGAGTACTCGCGTCGTCGGGCCACGCTGGAAGACGTCTTCCTGACCCTCACCGGCCACACCCTGCGCGACTGACATGCTGCCGGGCATCGGAGCGCTGCACGTGTGGCACCGCAACTGGCAGTCTTGGAAGGGCTACGCGCTGTCGTTCGTGGTGGCGGCGCTCGGCGGACCGATCTTCTATCTCGTGGCCATCGGCTACGGGCTCGGGCGCTTCGTCGCCGACATCGACGGCATCCCGTACGCGGTGTTCCTGGTGCCGGGTATCCTGGCGTCGGCGGCAATGAACACGGCGACGTTCGAGACCACCTTCGGCTCGTATACGCGCCTCGCCGAGCAGAACACCTACCTGGCCATCCTGGCCACGCCCTGCTCCGTCGCCGACATCGTTGGCGGCGACGTGCTGTTCGCGGCGACGAAGAGCGTGTTCTCCGTGACCATCGTCCTCGGCGTGACGGTGGCATGGGGGCTGGTGCCGAGCCCGCTCGCCATCGCCTGCATTCCCGTGGCCTTCCTGATGGGCCTGCTCTTCGGCGCGCTCGGGATGGTCGTCACGGCGCGGGCGTCGTCGTACCAGTTCTTCGACTACTACTTCACGCTCGGACTGTCGGTGATGCTGTTCTTCTCGGGCGTGTTCTTCCCGCTCGGGAGCCTGCCGGGATGGGCGCAGGCGGCGGCGTGGCTCATGCCGCTCAGCCATGGCGTGGCGATCTGTCGCGCGCTGGTGTCCGGTACCCCCACCATGGGCCTGCTCGGGGACGTGATGTGGATGCTCGTCGTCACGGCCGGGGTCTTCGCCGTGGCCGAGCGCCTCGTGCGTCGCCGTCTCGTGGTCTGAAGGGTTTGACCTCGGCCGGGCGCGGACGCTAGGAGCGCGGATATGCGCACCATCGCCGTCGCACTCGCCCTCGTTGCTGCCGTCGCCTTCGCCGCGGACACCGCGCGCAAGGAGGACGCCCACCTGCGCTACGAGGTACCGACGACGTGGGTGCGCGTGCCGGCGCCGTCGGACATGCGGGCGGCGCAGTACAAGGTGCCGAAGGTAGGGAGCGACACCGAGGACGCCGAGCTGGTGATGTTCTTCTTCGGCCCCGGCCAGGGCGGTACGCCGGAGGCGAACCTCGAGCGCTGGTACGGGCAGTTCTCCCGCACGGACGGCAAGCCGGTGAAGGACGCCGCGGTCGTCACGATCCGCACCATCAACGGCCTCAAGGTGACGAGCGTCGACCTGGGTGGGACCTACAAGCCGGCGCCGATGGGCGGCGGTGCCGGTGCGCCGAAGGAGAAGTGGCGCATGCTGGCCGCGGTCATCGAAGGCCAGGGCGGGCCGTGGTTCTTCCGCCTGACGGGGCCGGAGGCCACGGTCGCTGACGCCAAGCCCGAGTTCGATGCGATGCTGGCGTCGGTCGCGCCGCACTGACGGGCTAGGCGGTACGCGCGCGCAACCGCGCCGACAGCGTGTCGTCGCTGGCCAGATCGATCGCGGTCCACGCCAGCGCCGTCGCGCCGTCGAGCACCGCCTTGTCGGCCGGTGGCGTCGCGCAGTGGGCCGCGAACTCGGGTTGGTGGTTCACCGCCGGCAGTGAGGCGATGCCGATCATCGGGTGGATCGACGGGATCACCTGCGACACATTGCCCATGTCGGTCGACGCCGCCAAGCGCTCTATGGAGCGGCCGAGGTCCGGGAAGTAGCGCCCGAGGGCCTCGGCGTTGCGCTGATAGAGCGCCGCCATCGCGCCGTCGTGCAGCATCTCGGCGTACGGCGCGCCGGTGTCCTGCACCTCCATCGTGCACCCGGTGGCGACGGCACCCGCCTCGAAGCAGCGCATCACCTTCGCCCGCACGTCGGCGAGGTCGTTCACGCTCGACGCGCGTACCACCCACCGTCCGCTGGTGCGCGCCGGGATGACGTTCGGCGCCTCGCCGCCACGCGTGACGATGCCGTGGATGCGATCGGTGGGACAGATGTGCTGGCGCAACAGGCCGATGGCGGTCTGCGCGACGGTGAGCGCGTCGGCGGCGTTGATGCCGCGCTCCGGCGCGGCCGACGCGTGCGACGCCTTGCCGGTGTAGTGCACGTCGAATTCGGTGAACGCGATGATCGGCGGCTCGGCCATGTCGAGCGGGGCGGGGTGCACCATCATCGCGGCGTGTACGCCGTCGAACGCGCCGCGCTCGAGCATGAGGATCTTGCCGCCGCCGCCTTCCTCCGCCGGTGTGCCGATGATGCGGATGGTGAGACCGACGTCGTCGGCGACGCGGGCCAGCGACGCGGCGGCGCCGACGGCGATAGCGGCGATCAGGTTGTGGCCGCAGGCGTGACCGATGTCGGGCAGGCAGTCGTACTCGGCGCAGATGGCGATCTCGAGCGGCCCCGAGCCGGCGCGTGCCATGAACGCCGTCGGCAGATCGCAGATGCCACGCTCGACGCGGAAGCCCTGTGCGTCGAGGCTGTCGGCGAGCCACCCGACGGCGCGCTCCTCCTCGAAGCCCAGCTCGGGATGGCCGTGGATGCGGTGGCTGAGGTCGATCAGCGCGGCCTCGCTCCGTCGGATGTGCTCCTGCACGCCGTCCTTCGCGTTCATGCGCGAAACCCTCACCCGAGCGCCGCCGGGGCGTCAAGACGCACCGGCTGGATTGACGCTCCGAGACGGCCGCCGTTATACGAACCGCATGTACGACGGCCTGCCCGTGATCGACGCCGATGCCCACAAGATGGAGAACCCGGTCGTCTTCTTCGACTACCTCGATCCGGTCTACCGCGATCGCTTCGAGTCGCGGCGCGATCGCTTCGGGCAGCAGCGACTCGTCATCCGCGACCGCGATCCGCGCACGGGGCGCCCCGAGCTGGAGCGCGTGTTTCCGCAACCCGAGGGCGCAGGGAAGGGCGCGTTCGCCGCCATCCATCCCGAGACCGCCATCGGCGGCGTCTTCAACCGCGTCCGCATCGCGCACATGGATCGCGAGGGCATCGACGCGCAGGTGCTGTACGGTTCGATGACGCTCAGCTTCGAGGCGCTGCTCGACCGCGACCTCGCCGTCGCGTGCATGCGCGCCTACAACGACTACATGGCCGACGACTGCCGCGGCTACAAAGGGCGGCTGCTGCCGGTGGGGTTCATCTCGCTCGCCGACGTCGACGAGGCCGTGCGTGAGGTGCGTCGGTGCGTCGAGGATCTCGGCATGATCGGCATCCACCTACCGCCGAGCGTCCCCGTTCCGAATCCCGCGGCGCCCGATGCCTTCCCGAACGTGCGCCTGCCGAAGCACCTGAGCCATCCCGACTTCCGACCGATCCTGCAGGCCGCGGCCGATCTCGACGTCGCGGTCGGCGTGCACGGCTCGCCCGGCGTCTACATGCCCGGCGGCATCTCGGAGCAGGTCGACTCGTTCATCCTGTCGCACATCTTCGGGCACCGGAACCAGATGCAGATGGCGCTTGCGACGTGTGTCTTCGATGGCGTGTTCGACCGTTTCCCCACGCTGCGCATGGGCTTCCTCGAAGCCGGCTGCGGCTGGCTCCCGGATCTGGTGCACGCGTTCCACGAGCACTGGGAGAAGCGCATCCGCGACTTCACACCCGATACGCGCGTGCCCATGGGCCAGTTCACGCGCGAGCTGCTGCGCGAGCGCGGCGGTCGCGACGGCAAGCGCAACATCATGGCGAAGGCGCGTCGCGCCTACGACCTCTACAAGCGTTCGTCGCGCGAGGAGCGCACGCCCGACGTCGAGGCGTTCCTGTTCGAGCACCGTCACCTCGACCACGACCCCACCGACTTCCTACGCCGCGGCCAGATCTTCGTCAGCTTCGAGTCGGACGATCCCGGGCCGGCCTACCTGCGCGAGGCGCTCGGCGACATCGGCGAGGACGTCGCGTGCTTCAGCGCCGACTACGGGCACTGGGATGGCGTGCTCACCGATTGCGTGAAGAACGTCGCGACCGTGCGTCCCTACGGCCGCGAGCACCTCGGCAAGCTGCTGGCGGGCAACTGCCTCAGGTTCTACGGCCGGCGGCTCGAGGCCGCCGTCGAGCGGCTCGCCGCGTAGCGGATTCCGGGGCGTCGCGTTTCAGCAGGCCGTCGAGCAGACGGTCGAGGGCCGCACCGAACTCACGCCGCGCGGCGGGCTCGTCGGTGGCGACGGCCATCGCTACGGCGGCCTGGTTGAGCGCGCCCACCAGCAGGTGCGCCAGCGCCTCGACGGGCTGCGCCTCGAGATGTCCGCTCGCGATGAGCCCGTCGAGCCCGGCCCGCACGCCGCGCAGCGAGTAGCCGTCGTCGATCTCGCGCCACGTCTGCAGTCCGAGAACGGACGGGCCGTCGAGGATGACGATGCGCTGGACGTCGGGCTGCAGGCAGGCGTCGAGGAAGGCGTGGAAGCCTGCCTTGAGTCGCTCGATCGGCTCGGCCTGTGCGAGCGCGGCCTGCGTCACCTTGTCGTTGAGCTCGCGCTCCACCGTCTCGAAGACGGCGCGGAAGAGGTCCTGCTTGTCGCGGTACTGGTGGTAGAGCGCGCCGCGCGTCATGCCGGCGCGACGAACCAGCTCCTCGGTGGGCGTCGCGGCGTAGCCGAGCTCGGTGAAGAGCTCGCGCGCGACCTTGATGAGCTGGGTCTTCGTGTTCTCCGACTGCAGGGCTTTGAGACTCATGGGCGCGTCGGAGGCCCATACCCGATTCCTTCGGCCCTTGACATCCATACAGACAGTACGGATAACACGTACTGTCTGTATGTCAACGTGTTCCCGAGGGAGGAGAGACCCAATGAAGTCCGCAGCCCTGCTGCTGATGTTCGCCGCCGGCCTCGTCGTCGGCCCGAGCGTCGCAACCGCCCAGAAGAAGCCCAAGCTGGCCACCCGATCGACCGATATCGTGCTCTTCAAGAACGACACCCGCCTGCTGGTCGCGAACCGCGAGGCCAACAGCCTGAGCGTGCTCGCCGTGCGGAAGAAGAGCGCCGATCTCGGCACCAAGATCGCCGAGGTGACGGTCGGCCTCGAGCCGCGCTGCGTGGCGCTCGGGGCGAAGGAGAAGGAGGCGTTCGTCGCCAACGCCGCCAGCGGCACGGTGTCGGTGGTGGCGCTCCTCGGTGACCGTGCCAACGAGGTGATCGCGGAGATTCCCGTCGGCAACGAGCCGCGCGGCTGTGCAGCGGGCCCCAATGGACGACTGCTGTTCGTCGCCAACTACACCGACGGGACGGTGTCGATCATCGACACCAAGTCGCGCACGGTGAAGAGCACCATCAACGTCGGCGGCCAGCCGTTCGCGCTGGCGGTGACGAACGACGGCGACAAGTCCGACGACGACGAGACCGTGTTCGTCACGCAGTTCTTCGCCGAGCTGATCCCGAACGGCCCGGGCGAGGGCTTCGACGACGGCAAGCAGGCCGTGGTGCAGTTCTTCGCTGCCAGCGGTGCCGGCGCCGTCGGCCGCGTCACGCTGTCGCCGCTCGCGAACGCGGGCTTCGCCGGCGACCGGTCGCCGTTCTGCCAGCAGCTGAACGCGCAGGCGCACAGCGATCTCTTCTGCCCCGACACGACGGTGCTCGACGCCACCAACCCGGTCGTCGCTGCCGATCCGCAGGGCGCCTATCCGAACCAGCTCTGGTCGCTGCTGATCCGCGGCACGCGTGTCTTCGTGCCGAGCATCGCCGCCGGCCCGGAGCCGCCGGTGAAGTTCAACGTCAACGTGCAGGGACTCGTGCACGTCATCGACACGGCGACGAACCAGGAGCAGGCGAACCTGACGGTGAATCTCAACAACCAGATCAAGGCCGAGGCGCAGCCCGCAAACACTGCCGGCAGCCTGGTGCGGGTGTTCGCGAACGACATCGTGGCCCTCGACGGCACCGCCGACGGGTCGAGCCTCTTGATCGTCAGCCGCGGTGGCAACTACGTGCTGCGTGCCGCCGTCGATGCCAGCGGGGCGATCAATATCGGCGCGCCGAACGTCGTCCGCTTCCAGACCGGCAACTTGCCGACGGGCATCGCGGTCAGCCGCGACGGGCGTCGCGCCTACGTCAACAACGAGGCCAACCTGTCGGTGTCTGTGCTCGACCTCACCACCAACGGCGTTCTGACGCGTGACCTCGCCACGTCGACGCCGCCAGAGCCCGGCTCGTTCGCGCACGCGGCCCTGATGGGGCGGCTCGTGTTCCACACCGCACTCGGCACGCCCGACGACGGGCTCTCCGGCACGCCGCTCCGCGACGTCGTGCCGGTCGACTTCCGCAACAAGGCGTCGGACAACGGCTGGAGCTCGTGCGGATCGTGTCACCCCGACGGGCTCGCCGACGGCGTGACGTGGATCTTCGGTACCGGGCCGCGGCAGACGCTGCCGCTCGACGCGTTCTTCTCGAAGAAGAACCCCGCCGATCAGCGCATCTCGAACTACAGCGGCGTGATGGGCAGCATCACCGACTTCAACAACAACTCGCGCGGCGTGCAGGGGGGCATCGGCTTCGCAGGTGATCCGCCGAGCCCGTTCATCTTCCAGCACGGCTTCACGCAGGGGGCGAGCGAGGCGCTCGATCTGGAAACGCTCTGGGTGCAGACGATTCGCCCGCTGAATCGCCCGCAGCCGGCCAACGTCAGCGGCGGCCGTACCATCTTCGAGAGCAACTGCGCGTCGTGCCACGGCGGCGCCAAGTGGACGAAGAGCCAGACCATCTACCTGAACAATCCGACCTTCGACAAAAACCCGGCGCAGGGCGGCGTGCCGTTCGACCCCGGGCTGACGAACGCCGGCCCGCAGATCGTGTCGTACCAGATACTGGGCAACGTCCTGCAGTTCCTCGAGCCGATCGACACCTTCGACGTCGCCAACCCGCTCGAGATCCGTTCCGACGGCACGACGGCGCTCGGTGCGCTCGGCTACAACGTGCCCTCGCTGCTCGGCATCGCGCATCATGCACCGTACTTCCACGATGGCTCGGCGCCGACGTTGACGGATGTCTTCGCGGCGCACGCCCTCGGCGGCGGTACCATCGCCAGCACCCTGTCGGCGGGGCAGGTGACGGACCTGACCACGTTCCTCGGCTCCATCGACGGTGGCACTGCGCCGTTCGACTCCGACGCCGATCTGTTCCGTCGCGCGCTCGTGCCGTGACCGTACGACGGGTGGGGCAGGGCAGTTCGCCTTGCCCCACCCGTCGAATGTGGGTTACGACCCAAACGCATGTTTGGGCTCGATTTCACGGCCGAGGAAGAAGCATTCCGTCAAGAGCTGCGCACCTGGCTCGCCGCGCACCTGCCGGCCACCCGTCCCCCCGACGACGAGGACGAGCGCCGCGAGTTCCAGCGCGCGTGGCAGCGCGAGCTCGCGTCGGGCGGGTGGGTCGGCATCCAGTGGCCGCGCCAGCACGGCGGCCGCGGCGCGTCCCTGAACCAGCAGATCATCTTCACCGAGGAGATGGCCGCCGCGCGTGCGCCGGAGATCCTCGACGCCGTCGCCGTCAACATCGTCGGCTCGGTGCTGATTCACGCCGGCACGCCCGAGCAGCAGGCGACGTATCTGCCGCGCATCCTGCCCGCCGACGACGTCTGGTGCCTCGGCTTCTCCGAGCCCAACGCGGGGTCGGACCTCGCGTCGCTGCGCTGCCGCGCCGTGCGCGACGGCGATCACTGGGTGGTGAGCGGCCAGAAGGTGTGGTCGAGCAAGGCGCACTTCGCCGACTGGCTCCTGCTGCTCGTACGCACCGATCCGGACGTCGCGCGGCACAAGGGCATCACGTGCATGGTCGTCGACATGCACGCGCCCGGCGTCACCTGGCGTCCGCTGGTGCAGATCAGCGGTCGGCGCGAGTTCAACGAGGTGTTCCTCGAAGAGGTGCGCGTCCCGGTCGAGAATACGATTGGCGCCGTCAACGCCGGCTGGCCGCTCATCCGCACCGCGCTGGCGCACGAGCGCGGCACGCTGTGGGCGTTCGACTTCAAGATCCGCCTGCAGAACGGTGCGCTGGCGCTCGCCGATCTCTATCGCCGCGCGCAGGCGGGTGGCGCCGGTCGCGGCAGTGACGTGTCGACGCTGCGCGAGCAGGTGGCGCAGGCGTGGATCGAGTCGCAGGTGTTCGCGGCGCATACGCTGCGCATTCTGCCGAAGCTCCACTCCGGCAAGGATGCCGGCACCGATGCGGCGCTGCAGAAGCTCTTCGGCAGCGAGGTGCAGCAGCGGGCGTGCGAGGTCGGCATGCAGCTCGCCGGCGCGTACGGCCAGCTCGGCATCGGGGAAGACCTCGGCCTCGATCGCGGCGAGATGCTCGAGCGCTATCTCTACTCGCGCTCGGTGACGATCTCGTCGGGCACGTCGGAGGTGTTGCGCAACCTCCTCGCCCAGCAGGCGCTCGGACTACCGCGGAGCTGACGCTGCCGCGGTGAGGTCCTGCGTCGGCGTGACGCAGGGCAACCCCGGACGGTGCAGATAGCGGACGACGCGGAGCTCGGCGTCGAGCGCCACCACCGTCGACGACACCGTGCCGTAGGTCTCGCCGTGGTGGCACAGTCCCTCCGGCGGCCCGTGGTCGGCGAGCAGGTCGAAGTCGGGGATGTGCGCGTCGAGGATCGAGCGTGCGCGTTCCGCGCGCGTGCAGGTGCCGACGCCGAACGGCTCGTTCACGATGACGTGCGTCCCTGGGCCGAGCATGACGGGGCCCTCGACGTGGCCCTCGCCCAGATGCGTCAGCACGCGTGCGCCCGCGGCGTCGACGACGAGCAGGTTGAAGGCATTGTAGTCGTGGTAGTCGCGCGGCAGCGTGCCGTCGAGTGCCGCCAGCGGCAGCGCACCGCGACTGCGCGCATTCGCGACCCGCGGTGCCGCCGAGATGTTGGTGATGGCCGCGAGACCGCCGCGTCCGACCGCGAGCCAGGTGCCGCCCGCCTCGCGGTCCCGTCCCGCGAAGACGCCGGGCACGATCACCATCGGATCGTCGGTGGGACGGGCGCGGAACTCGTCGCGATTGGCGCCCAGCACGACGGGCTCGGCCGCGCCCGGGTCGAGCCGCAGCAGGATGGTGCACATGGCTACGCCGCGCGGGCGCCGTCGTGCACCGCGGGCAGGACCTCGGCGATGAGGCGTTCGGTCTGGTCGAAGACGTCGGCGTCGCCGATGGCGATCGGGCGCAGGACGAACTTCGACGCGCCGGCCTCGACGAACTCGTGGATGCGGCGGAGCACGTCCTGGGCGCTGCCGACGGCGGCGTAGCGTTGCGGCTCGCCCTTCCCGAGCGCGGCGAGCACCGTGGCCGTCTTCTGCACCAGCGGCTCGTCCCAGTTGCCGAAGCGGTAGGCGAAGGAGGCACCGTAATGGTCGGGATCGATCGGACGCCCCGCCTCGGCGGCGGCCGCGCTGATGGCCGCGATCACCGGCCCCACCTGCTCCGGCGACTGGATGCCGCCGAGCCAGCCGGTGCCGATGCGTGCCGTGCGACGGATCGCCGGCTTGCTGCTGCCGCCAATCCACAGCGGCAGCGGTTGCTGCACCGGCAGCGGGCCGATGCGGGCGTCGGTGTACTGGTAGTGCGTGCCGGCGTGGGTGACGCGCTCGCCGGTCCAGAGCCGTCCCATGATGTCGAGCGCCTCGTCGGCGCGCGCGCCGCTGCCCGCCGGCGACCGGCCGGTCGCGGCCCACTCGGGCGCGATCGCGGGGCCGACGCCGAAGGCCGGCAGCAGGCGGCCGTTGCTCAGGAAGTCGATGGTGGCGCATTCCTTCGCCAGCACCAGCGGATCGCGGAAAGTGACGACGGCCACGTTCATGCCGAACTTGAGCCGCCGCGTCGCGCCGGCGAGCGCCGCCATGACGCTCATGGTCTCGAGGTTCGGCTGCTTCGAGATCAGGCGGTCGCTCTGCCAGAGCGAGTCGACCGTGCTGTCCTCGCAGCGCTCGACGTAGCGCCAGAACGCGTGCGCGTCGCTGAACGGAAAGTTGGCCAACCCGAGGCCGATGCGGACCTTCATGCGGCCATCGATACTCCCGGGGCCGAGGCAGGTCTACGACGGCGGGGCCATGCCCTTCGGCATCTCCCGCAACGCGGGGCAGGAGGCGCACGCCTTGGCGTTGCGCAGCAGACCTTCGAGGACGTCGGCGCACACCGCGGTGAGCTTGCCCTCGGCGCCGGCTTCCTTGGTGTCGCGGCTCGCCCGGCGCAGCCACTTGAGGACCGTCCGCGCCGGTCGCGGACCGGCGGGCTGCCCGTCCACCGACGCGGTGACGACGCTCTTCACCTGCACCATGCGGCGACGGACGTCGCGTGGGATCTTCTGCCCGGCGCACGGCTCCGGCGGGAAGCTCTCGATCGCCGGCATGCAGTCCGTCAATGCGCACGTCGTGTCCGACTCGGCGGCGACGGCGGGCCACGTGGTGACGGCGACCATCAGCAACAGCATCTTCATCCACATCGCCGTCCCCTGTACTGGGTCGGGACGTGTCCCGCTAGCCTCGTTCGGGCCTGGGCACGGTTGTTGCGACCTTCAGGGAGCGTGTCCAACACGGCGCATGGTGCGCGCCGCAGCAACGCCACCGCGCTGCCGGACAGCCTGCAGCCGGAACGACTTCTGATGCTCGCGGTGCTCGAGGAAGCGGTCGGCACGTACTGCAAGTACGTCGGCGCGCGCACGCACCGCGCTGCACGGCTCTTCCGCGAGGCCGAGACGTGGTGCGCGTCGGACGACACGCGTTGGCCGTACTCGTTCGTGAACATCTGCCATGCCCTCGGGATCGACGTGGCATACCTTCGATCCGGTCTCGTGCGGTGGCGGAAGCGCGCGCTCGGCGATTCGCGGATCGAGTAGTTTCTACAAATGCCGAGACGCGCACGCTCGTGTGGCAACCCTTACACGCGGCGGCCATGATGGCCGCCTGACCTCGGCCCCGCATCGCGCGCCGGCATCGCGTGCAGCGCTCGTATCGTGGGCGCTCTACGACTGGGCCAATAGCGGCTTCAGCACCGTCGTCGAGACGTTCGTCTTTGCGGCGTACTTCACACGTCAGGTGGCGCCCGACGAGGCCACCGGCAGCGTGCTCTGGGGCAACACCGTCAGTGCGGCGTCGCTCGTGGTGGCGCTGACAGGCCCGATGGTGGGCGCGATCGCCGACCAGGGCGGACGGCGGAAGCCCGGTATCGCCGTCTTCACGGCGTGGTGCGTGGTGGCGACGGCCATGCTGTGGACGGTCCGTCCCGATGCGGCGTCGATGTGGCCGGCGATGCTGCTGGTGGGGATGGGCATCGTCGGCAGCGAGCTGGCGGGCGTGCTCTACAACGCGATGCTGGCCGATCTGGTGCCGCCGGACCGGCTTGGCCGCTGGTCGGGCTGGGGATGGAGCGCCGGATACGCCGGCGGTCTGGTCTGCCTCGTGGTGGCGCTCCTCGCGTTCATCCAGGGTGGCGGCGCGTGGCTGTCGCTCGACGCCGCGACGGCCGAGCCCGTGCGCGCAACGTTCGTCCTGACGGCGGTCTGGTTCGCCGTGTTCGCCCTGCCGCTGCTGCTGGTGACGCCAGACGTTCCCGCCACCGGCGTCTCCGCCGGCGCCGCCGTGCAGGCCGGCTTCCGCCAACTCGCCGACTCGCTCCGCGAGGTGCGTCGCTATCGCGACATCGTCCGCTTCCTCGTCGCGCGCATGCTCTACATCGACGGGCTCGGCACCGTGTTCGCCTTCGGCGGTGTCTACGCCGCGGGAACGTTCGACATGACCGAGCAGCAGGTCCTGCTCTTCGGCATCGCGCTCAACCTGACGGCGGGACTCGGCGCCGCAGGCTTCGCTTGGGTCGACGACTGGCTCGGCGCCGAGCGCACCATCGTCTTGTCGCTGGTGGGACTGATCGTCGCCGCCTCGGCGATGCTGCTGGTGGAGTCGCAGCCAGCGTTCTGGGTCTTCGGCATGCTGCTCGGCGTCTTCGTCGGCCCGGTGCAGGCGTCGGGTCGTTCGTACCTGGCGCGGGTGGCGCCGCCGGCGCTGCGCACCCAGATGTTCGGACTGTATGCGCTGTCGGGAAAGGCGACCGCATTCGTCGGTCCCCTCGTGGTCGGGTGGGTGACGTGGGGCACCGGCAGCCAACGCGTCGGCATGGCCAGCGTCCTGGTGCTGTTCGGCGCCGGCCTGGTGCTGATGCTGACGCTGCCCGGCGTCGGCGGCAGTTTGTACAAACGCGGGAGCGCGACGGGGGTCCCTCACGGGAAATGACGGCGATTCGACGATGGTACGCGGGTTGCTCAGGCTCCCCGCATGACATCCAAGACGCTGCACGAGTTCACCACCCTGCTGCGAGATCAGCGAGCTGCGCGCCTGCACGGCGTCACCGGAGCGGTGGCCGATCTGCGAGCGCTGGCCGAGGAGCGTGAAGCCGAGTTCGAGGAGGCGGCGCAGGAAGATCGCATGGCCGGTCTTCTCTCCCACCTCGACACCCGCGGGCGGCGCGCCATCGAGGACATCGATGCCGCGCTCGACCGGATCGCCGACGAGACGTTCGGCATGTGCGTCGACTGCGAGGAGGACATTCCCGTCGAGCGGCTGCGCGTGATCCCGACGGCGGTCCGCTGCGTCGAGTGTGCGAGCGTCGCCGACCGCAACGGACGTGGGATTGCCCAGGCGCATCCATCTGCTCTGGGCGAGCCGCCGGCCGACGTCTTCGGCGACGCCTGAGCGCGTGCACGGGAGGGCGGTTGTGGGCTAGGAAGGGCGGCCATGCCGTCGCCCAGCCGTCGCCCCGACCTGCTCTCCCGTCAGCTCGCGCACCCGCCGTTCGGCGATCGCGGCTTCACCGCCGACGATCCGCCGGTGCGGACGGGCACGACGGGTAGCGGAGACGATCTGCTGCTGCTGGCGTGGTCGGCGACGGAGCTGGCGCGCGACATCGAAGCCGGGGTGCGCGTGCTCGGACGGCTCGGGATCGCGCCGGGCATGCGGGTCGCGAACACGCTGCCGGGAGCGCTTGCCACGCCCGGCGCGTTGCTGCTGGGCGACGTCAACGAGAGCATCGGCGCGCTCGACGTTCCGCTCGGCGTCGTCGAGAGCGCGGCCGCGTCGCGCGGTGCGTGGGAGCTGGTCGATCGCGTCGAGTGCGAGGTCGTCGTGCTGGCGCCCGAGTCGGCAGCCACCTTCCTCGATGCCGCCGGTGACATCCCGCGCCCGTGGTGGAAAGGCATCGTGTGGCTCGACCGCGCCGGCCGGTCGGCGCGTCCTGCCGTCCCGGCGGCATTCCATGGCTGGCAGCGTGCCTGGCTCGCCATGCCGGAGGCCGCCTGCTTCGTCGCCGGCGCCGACACCGACGACGGTCGATACCGGATCGACACGGCAGTGCGCGCGTCGCTCGTCGACGGCGAGCTCGTGCTCGACGGACCGTGGGGCGCCTATGCCACGGGGCTCCGCGGCGGCAGCGTGTCCGGCGACGTCCTGACGCTGGCCATCCCCGGGCGATAGGCAAGGCTGGGAGCTCACGGAGCCCCCATGCACGTCGTCGTCGTGTGAGCACGGCCCCGGCGACGAAGCCCGACCGCAACGCTGCCCACTTCGGCCCCGATCCCACTCCTGCCTTCGCGCAAGTGGGGGACGGTCGCGTTCGCGGTGCTGAACCACAACGCGCCCTGTGCCGGAAGCGCGCGTGTCAAAACGCCATCGTGCTGGCGTGCTCGACGCGGTGGACGCCGAGCCCCAACCGTGCGAGACGCCGACGCGGCCGACGTAGACGTGGCGGCCGTCGATTGACGGCTCGCTCAGCGCGCGTCCAGGAGGATGCATGAACCTGCAAAATCTGATCGCGTCGATTGCGGCGGGTGCCACGCTCGCCGCCCCGGTCATGGCCGAGGCCGTGCTCTGCCAAAAGCGCACCGGAGTGCTCGTCGTGCGTGAGGCGTGCAAGCGAAAGGAGAGGGTGGCCGACCCGGTCGCGCTTGGTCTCCAGGGGCCCCCCGGTTCCCAGGGGATTCAGGGTAGCCAAGGTCCGCAAGGGACTCCCGGCGTCGGCCCGCTCACCACGTGCCCGCCCGACGCGGTTCTGGTGGGCACGGCGTGCATCGACCGGTTCGAGAGCAGCCTCTGGCAGGTGCCCGCGGCAGCGGCGGCGGTGCTCACCGCCGTCCGCAATGGGACGGTGACGCAGAGCGACCTGACCGCCACCGGAGCAACGCAGGTGGGGTGCACCGACGTCTCGTTCGGCCACGCGGCCATTCCGGCCACCTTCCCGGCGAGCGGCAACTGGACCGAGCCGATCTACGCCGTCTCGATCGTCGGCGTGCTCCCGAGCGCGTGCGTCACGTGGTTCCAGGCCGAGCAGGCGTGCGCACTCTCGAACAAACGGCTCGCCACCAACCAGGAGTGGCAGCGGGCGGCGGCCGGCACGCCGGATTCGGGTGTCGACGACGGCGCGACGCTCTGCAACATCGTCAGCGTGACGGGGAGTCCGTCGAGCACGGGCTCGCGGTCCGCGTGCGTGTCGAGCTGGGGAACCTTCGACATGGTAGGGAACGTCAACGAGCTCGTCGCGGACTGGGAAGACCTGGCAAACGCGGGCTGCACCGACTGGACGAGCCAGACCGGCCTTGCCGGAGGCGACGTCAGTTGCTTCGCGGGGAATGGCAGCGGTATCGCCGTCAACCGGATTCCGGGCGCGTTGTATCGCGGCGGCTTTTGGAACGACGGCGCTAGCGCCGGGATCTTCGCGGCGATCGCCGGCAACACCCTGGCGTCCGCGAGCCTTTACGTCGGCTTCCGGTGTGCCCGCTAGCTAGCGCCGCTGTAGGAAAATGACACGAAGTTCAACCCAGGTCGCTCGGCACGTAAGACTCGTCGAACCTGGAGTCACGATCACCTGCTCACCGTCGGCGTGAGCGTCGCTAGAACGGCTCGATCCGGCTGCGGCGAAGCTTGGCGGTCACGTCGCCGGAAAGGGCGATGTCGTCCGGATCGAGTGTGCGCACCCGATTGCCCGGAGCGAGTGGGAGCTTCGTCAAGTCGATCCAGATGACGTTCGGGCTCGTCGTGAGCTCGAAGAAATAGCGGAGCGTCGTCAGGTCCATGACGGTGCGGTACTCGGTGTCGTAGATGCCGAAGCCGCGGTAGGGCGCGCCGAACGGCACCGAGACGTTGCGCGCGATGGCGAAGACGCTGGCGATCGCCTGGCGGTCGTCGGCGGGTTCGGGCAGCAGCGCGGCGTAGTAGGCGGCGCGCTGGAACCGGTCGCGCGGATTGACGTTCCCGGGCAGCGGCATGTCGCTGCTCGGCTTCGCGAAGTCCTGCTGCTTCAGCAGCGCGAGCTGCTGATCGTACGACGGATCGTTGGTCATGATCGTGTACTGCCGGCCGTGATGGATCACCGCCTTGCCGTCGATGTACTCGACGATCGCCGAGTCGCCGGCCGCGTCCTCCAACGCGAGATGCACGGTCGCCTTGCGTCCGCGGGCCTCGGCCATCACGACCTGCACCCGTTCGAGGACGGCGAGCGCCTCGGTGACCGTCGCGGCGTTGTCGGCGGCGTACTGTCCCCAGAGCCCGGCGTGCAGACCGGGCTTCGCCGTGTCGCGCGGGCCGACGTCGGTGGCGGTCAGGTAGAGCATGTGGAAGCCGAGGCCCTTCTCGTTGAAGCCGTCGGCGGCGCCGATGCCGTAGACCGTCGTGACGATGCTGCCGTACTTCGACGTCCATTTCGCCGGGTTGTCGGGGACGACGACCTCGTCGCCCAGCGTGCCGCCGTTGCGCTTCATGCCGCGCGGAAAGACCGTGATGATCGGCTCGGTGGACTCGGGCCAGTCCATCGTGCGGCCGACGTAGATGCCGAGGGCGTTGGTGTTCCAGAGGAAGCGCGTGCAGGGATAGGCGAGTGTGGGGAGCAGGGCGAGGGCCGCGGCGGCGATCAGGCGGGGGTGGCGCATCGGGTCTCCTCCGTGTTCGTCACGTGCCGGCGGGTGGAAGTCGCGATCGCCTCAGCGGCCGTCTGCCAGCGCGATGCTGCCCAGGAAGTGCTCGAGCGCGTTCGATTCCTCGGCCGACATGACGGGCTTGCCGTCGCAGGCGGTCATCCACAGCCCCGTCACGCGGAAGGCGCGGCGCGCTGTGGGGTTCATCACATCGCCCGCCAGGCCCAGGTCGTGGAAGAACGACACCAGACGCATCTGCGCCTTGCCACCATCCACCGTGCCGGTGATCTGGACGCCTCGACCGCTGACCTTGCCGAGCTGCGTGGTCGCAGTCTCCTTCTCGATCATGTCCACTGCCGACAGCTCGAAGTCGAGCAGGTCCTTCAAGTCGGCGGAGGTCGTCGGCGTGTCGGGGGGCTCCTCGGCCGTGCGGATCGTCAGGTCGACTATCGTGACGACCTCTCCCGCGCACGGCACGGGTCGCTTGAGCGACACCGACACCGCGCCCGACGTCGCCTCGTCGTTCCACAACCGCCATGCCTGCGGGTACTCGAAGGTGAAGGCCTTCCCGGCGAGGCGGGTGACCGGCAGACCGGTGTCGGTCGCGCGAGCTGGAAGGGCCGTGAGGCCGACAACGGTCGCGAACGCCATCGCCAACAGAGAGCCTGGACGCATGAACGGAGTTTCGGCGGTCTTGGGTCCCGAGTTGAGGAGGTGCTCGAAAGCCAGAAAACCGTCACTCGCGACGACTAGGGCCGCACCAGTATCTTGGCGTGCTGGGCGGGCGTGGCGAGGGTGTGAAACGCCTCCGGAACCTCGTCGAGTCCGACGCGGCCGGTCACGAGCGGCGCGACGTCGATGCGACCGTCCCCGAGGGCGGCCAACGTCTCGGCGTACTCCTCGGGCGAGTAGTAGAACGCGAAGCGCAGAGTGATCTCCTTGACGAGCGCGAAGAGCGGACGGAACGCGTCCCGCTCCATGCAGACCCCGACCACGACGACGCGAGCATGGGGCGGCACCCCCGCGACGATCGCGTCGACCACGCCCGGCACGCCGACGCACTCGAACACGACCGCCGGCCGCAGCGGCACGTCGCTCGGCAGGAGGAAACTCGGTGGCGTGGCCTGATCGGCCGACGTGGCGACCGCGACCTCGCGCCAGCTCGCGTACGGCGATTGCGCCGCCGGATCGACGACGACGTCGGCACCCATGCGGACCGCGAGCGCGCGGCGGGCGGGAGAGAAATCGGCGGCGACGATCGGCGCCGCGCCTCGCAGCTTGAGAGCAGCGATCACCGCGAGCCCGACGGGACCGCAGCCGATCACGAGCGGTACGTCGTGTGGCGCGAGGTGCGCGAGTCCGACCGCATGCAGCCCGACCGCCATGGGCTCGGTGAGCGCCGCGAGCTCGGGCGGCAGACCGTTGGGAATGGGCAGGAGGAGTGCGCCCGACAGGACCATGCGCTCGCCGTAACCGCCGGGGAGCTCGTTCGAGAACCCCAACGCCTCCATGGAGGTGGGCCGGAGCACCATCGGCACGCTGCAGACCGGCGTCCCGACCGGCCACGAGCGCATGGTGCCGGGGCCGTAGTCGAGAATCTCACCGGCGAACTCGTGGCCCATGATCACGTCGCGGCCGAGGTCCATGACGTTCGTCGCCCCCATGTCGCGCTGCGCGGCGACCAGCGCCGCGCCGTGCTGCAGGGCGTGCAGGTCGGAGCCGCAGATGCCGCACGCGATGGTCCGCACCAGTACGTCGCCAGGCTGCGGCTCGGGATCAGGGACCGTGTCCACCACGAGGGCGCTGTTTCGCATCACGACGGCACGCATGGGTCACGCTCCTTTCGTCGAAGTCGCTGGCATACGTCCGTGGCGAACGACAGTACAAGCGTGACCTCCGACGGTGCGAGGTCCGGCTGTCTGGCGAGGAAACAGAAAGCGGATCGAGAGCGGTGGCTTCTCACGCAGCCGTTCCTCACGTTGATCTCCAGCCAGGACATCGGAACCGTCGGGCTCGCCTGTGTCGGCGCCGGCGTGAAGAAGCTGAACATCGGCCTCGGCAAGTTCTCGACGTCGTGATGGATCGAGTGCCACGTGCCAGCTATTGCTCTCCGGAATGAGCGATTCGAATCCATCGCGTGACGGCGCATGCCGACGGTCGCGCACGATGCGGGACCCGTGCTCTCCCGCTCGTCGCCCGGGCGAGAAGCGGTAGCGGACGTGGCGACCCTCGTCGTGCACCAGCTCCCCGGCGGCTGGGGCCTGCCGTCGATCAGCCCGTTCTGCCTCAAGATCGACGCGTATCTCCGCATCGTCGACATCCCATTCCAGACGGTCGTCGACGCGACGCCCTTCGGGGGTCCGAAGGGAAAGCTCCCGTGGCTTGAGCACGAAGGGCAGAAGATCGGCGACTCGGGGTTCATCATCGAGTACCTCGAACGGCGATTCGGCTGCGATCCGAACGCGAGTCTCTCGTCCGCGGAGCGGGGGGTTGCGCTCTCGCTGCGCCGGCTCATCGAGGAGAACCTCTACTGGGCGATGGTCTACGATCGGTGGATCGTCGACGAGAACTGGCAACACTTTCGCGGCGTCGTCCTCGGGAGCATACCGGCGCCGGTTCGTCCGCTCGTCGGTGTGGTGGCTCGGCGTGGCGTGCGGCGCCAACTCCAGGGCCACGGGATCGGTCGGCATGCGAAGGACGAGATCCACGCCATCGGGAGGCGTGACGTCGCCGCCATCGCCGACGTCCTCGGCGACACGCCGTACCTGATGGGCGAGACCGCGACCGAAATCGACGCGATCGCGTACGGTCTGCTCGCCAACATCATGAACGTGCCGATCGCGAGTCCCGTGAAGGACGCGGCGTTGGCGCGTGCGAATCTCGTCGCGTACCTCGAGCGCTTCGCGTCGCGCTACTTTGCGCATGCGTGAGGTGCCGGTGGCGCACGCGCTGGAGTAGACGCCTGACGTCAGGCCGAGGGCACCGCAGGCACCCGCGCCGCGTCGGCGATCATCGCGGTCAGCACGTCGAGGATGCTGGTCCGGACCGACACCGGTACCGTCTTCCCGCCGAGCATCTTCTTGGCCGCGAGCATCTGCTTTCGGGCCGACTTGAGAGCCACCTTCGCCTTCTTCGCCTTCGTCGCCGATGAGGCGCGACGGACGAGCGTCTGCGCGCTGGTGAGTCGCTTGGCGAGCGCTTGCTGCTTCTTGCCGAACGGCGGCGCGGCGGTGACGTCGCGGATCGCGATGGCAAGACGGCAGTCGAGCGACGTGATGCTGGCTTCGGCGCGACATTCCGGCTCGCTCGGCAGGGTCGTGGTCGTGGTCGAGCCGATGGGGGTGGTCGTGCTGGTGCTCGCCGGTGGCGTGATCGTGGTGGTCGTCGTCGTGGCGTCGGTCACGGCGACGTCGGTGGTGCTCCAATTGTCGGACGGATTCGGATCGCCGCTCGTGATGGCGGTGGAGCGCGCGTGCGCGGTGATACTCACGGGTCCCGGTGTCGCGGCCTGTGTCGCGAGGACGATGACGACGCTCTGCTCCGCGACGAGCGCGCCGAGCGCGCACGACACCACGGGAGAGCCGGTGCAGCTGCCCTGGCTCGGCTGCGCGGAGATCAGCGTCAGGCCCGAGGGCACGGCGCTGGCCATCGACACCGCGGGCGCCGTGTCGGGGCCGTCGTTCGTGACCGTCACCGTCAGGGCGACCGCGGTGCCCGGCGCCGCTTCGCCGAGGTCGGGGACGATGACCGCGCGCAGATCGGCGTGGCTGTTCGGCGTGCAGGCGTCGCCCACGCCGTCGCCATTCGTGTCGAGCTGTGCCGGGTCGGGCACGGTGGGGCAGCGATCTGAAGCGTTGGAGATTCCGTCGCCGTCGGTGTCGATGCGCGCGGCGCGCTCGAGCACCTCATCGATCGTGGGCTCGACGATCGGCGTGACCGGCGGCGTTCGCGTTGCGAACAGGTAGTCGGTCGAGCTGCGGAACCCGTACACGAGGTGCGACCAATCTTCGAATCCGGTCATGGACGACAGCTCTTCGGGCTCGTTGCATCCCGCGTGGTTGACGTCCTGCATGACGCCGGTGGACGTCGCCGGTGGCGTCCGATCCCAATCGATCGGGCCGCTCGCCGGGCCGACGTGGTAGGCCGTGTCGTCCGAGCTCGGCGCGAGCAGCGCGGAGTACACGACGTTGCGATCCGCGGGGCCGTGGACACCGTGCGTTTCGTCGAGCGCCAGCTCGTTCAACGTCGGGAGACGCTGCCGCGAGTAGTCGAGCGGACGCGTGGGGTCCATGTCCTCGAGCGTCAGCGAGTAGCTCATCACGCTCAGGTAGTTCGGCCGGCAGTTGGGACTCGACGCGTCCCCGCCGTGCCGCAGCCCGAGGGTGTGCCCGAGCTCGTGCATGAACACGCCGGCCTCGATGCCGCGGCGGCCGCCGAGAATCGGTTCGTCGGGTTCCCAGCTTCCGAGCGCGATCAGCAGATCGTTCCCGGCGCCGTCGAACGTGCCCGCCTCGTCGACGTCGCCGATCTCGGCGATGCCCAGCACGCGGGGCAGCCCCGCGACGGCATGACCCCAGAGCGCGTAGCGGAAGACCAACCCCTTGGCGCCGAGGATGTTCGGACAGTTCGGCGACTGACGGTCTGCCGGCGTGCCGAAGTGTCCGTCCGTGTTGTTGGTGCCGCACGCGTTTCGTGGATTGCCGAGCTTGATGTCGTCGAAGTCGTCGCGGACGCCAGGCCCTGCGTAGAAGTCCAGGAGCGGTGCCTCGGGGAAGGGCTCGTCGATCACGCCGTTGCTGCCGAGCAGATGGAGCGCGACGCCCTTGCCGCCGTCCACGGGCGCCGCCGCGAACGCATTGACGACGTCCTGGAGCGCGTCGACGTCGGGCTGGTGCGGCACGTCGCCTGCGAGACACGTGGTGAGCGAGCAGTCCATCCAGTCGATCTCGACGTAGAGGTCCTTGCGCGTCGGATCGGCACGGTAGGGCGGGTTCGGCAGCAGCAGGTCGAACGTGCCGTCGCCGTCGTAGTCGATGCCGTCGATCTCCCAGTCGTCGCAGAGCCCGTCGCCGTCGCTGTCGGTGCGACCGTCACCGTCGGGATCGCCGCAGACGGCCGAGAGCTCCGAGGTCGAGCCGTCCGGCGCGTTCGCCGTCGCGGTGACGAACGGCTCGCTGACGTGCTCGTCCAGGTCGAGTCGAAACCCACCACCCTCGGCAGTGAGGACGGCGCCGAGGAACCGCTTCGCTTCCCCGTGCCCGCTCGGGTCGACGGTATCGGTCGCGTAGACGTCCACCGTGATGCCGCCGTCCTCCCAGCCCGGCACGACGCCGGTGATCGTCGTGCCGTCGCCGCGATCGACGGCGATGACGCCGACGGGAAAGTTCATCAGGCCGTTCGGGCCGCCGTCGGCGTCGTCGGGATCGTTCGGCGTCACGCCGTCGGTGCGATCGTCGTTCCCGGCCAGGTCGATGCCGAGCCCACCGTTGTCGAAGAGGACGTTCTCTCGGATGGAGACGCCGGCGACGGTCCCCTCCACCCGCACGCCATGCAGGCCGTTGCCGGTGACGACGTTGTGCAGCAGCTCGACGTCGCTCGCGGTCACGACCATGCCGTTGCCCGCGAAGTTGGTGATCCGTAGGCCGGTGATCGTGGAGCCATCCCCGTCGATCCGCAGGCCGGTCACGGCTGTGCCGAGGCCATCGAGGATCACCTGGCCAGCGCCCGGCTGAGTGTCGCCGTAGATGTGGATGGCCTCGGTGAGCGCGGGCAACGAGGAGAACGCGGTCTGCACGTGGATGGTCGGCGTCGCAGCACCCGGAATCTCGAAGGTGATCTCGTCGCCGCCCCGCGCGTTGGCCAGCTCGATCGCCGCACGCAGCGTACATTGTGCCCCGGCCGTGTTGCGGTCGACGTCGCATACGTCGGCGGCGAGGCTCAGTGGATGATTGCTGTCGTCACCCGTCACGTTGACGGCGACCCCGGCACCGGGCAGCGGAAAGACCACCTCGTTCGTGCTGGTGAGGTAGCTGCGGCGATGCTTGGTGCCATCGTTCTTGTTGCCGGTGTAGTCGGACTGCGCGGCGAAGCGGTAGAACGCCCCCGGGACACGTATCTCGGTCAGGTCCGACGGCCACTGCTCCTTCGGCCGGACGCGCAGGCGATAGCTCACCGTGACCTGGCTCGGCGTGCTCGCGACGCCGTCCCACGTGACCGAGTTCGTCCCGACGGTCCCGCCGCCGGCGTTGACCGAACCCTCGACGATGTCGGTGGCGCGCGCGACCGGAAGGCCGATCGTGAGCGCTCGCGGCCGCGCGATCGGATACTGCGTCGTCGTGATCTGGCAGGTGATCTCCTGCCCGGCGGCCGCCGTCCCGGTGCAGCTCAGGCTCGGGCGTTGGTACAACATGAAGCCGGTGAACGTGTCCTCGTGCTGCCAGTCGCCGTTCGCGTCCGACATGCTGAAGGCCATCGGGATCGAGATCTCGGGCGCGATCGTGGGCAGGTTGGCGAGCGTCGCCACCTTGACCCGGAGCCAGACCTCGAACCGTCCTTCGTCCACCGCGCTGCCGCCGGCGACGCCGCCGGGAGCGATGATCACGGTGACGTGCGAGCCCTCGATGAGGACGTCGTTGACGTTGCCGTTCTGCCACTGCCAGCTGAGGATCTCGAAGTAGCTCGGGACCGTGAGCGTGGCCACGCCGGAATCCGGGACCTCGTGCATGTTGCCCGAGAACTCGAGGGTGAACGTCTCGCCGGGCTGGGCGAAGTTGGTGAAGCCCGACAGGCTCAGGCCGGAGAAGAAGTCGATGGTGAGCCGGTCCATCGGCTGCGCGCCGGCGGTGCCGGACGACCAGACGAGGAGGGCTGCGACGGCGGCCAGCATGTGACGGACGATGGCGAGGAGCCGGCAGGACAGGACCGAGGAGGATGTCACGGGCGGACAACCTATCACCAACGCCTGCCAGTTTGCGGCTGAATTTTCGCCTGGAACTTCGGGGCGATAACCACGCCGAGGCCAGCGAATGGATACCTACGTCGACTGGTCGCCGACGATGAGATGGCGTGGACGCGTGCGGGTCGACGAGACCACGTTTCGCTGAGCCGCCAAGGGCCGCAGAGTCCTGTCGAGTTACATTGGTTACCGGAAGCGACGCTCACTCGCCGAGCCCCGCCAGCGACACCTGACCGGCCCGCCGCGCGATGACCCGTGCCCGCGAGCTCAGGTAGCCCGTCGGCGCGGCGGGATTCCATCGCCGCGGATCCGGCAGCATCACGGCCAGCAGCGACGCCTGCCGCGCATTCAGCTTCATCGCCGGGACGTGGAACCAATGCCGTGCCGCCGCCTCGATGCCGTAGATGCCCGGTCCCCACTCGACGACGTTGACGTACACCTCGAGGATGCGGCGCTTCGGCCAGACCAGCTCCATCAGCCACGCGAACCACACCTCGAGCCCCTTCCGCAGGTAGTTCCGTCCCTGCCATAGGAACACGTTGCGGGCGCACTGCATCGTGATCGTGCTGCCGCCACGTCGTCGCTTGCCGGCGTTCTTCTCGTTGTACTTCCGCGCGTCACTGATGGCGGCGAAGTCGATGCCGCCGTGCAGGAAGAAACGCGCGTCCTCCGACGCGATGACGGCGCGGAGCAGCGCCGGGCTGACGGCGTCGAGATCGACCCACTGCCGGTCGATGCCGAAGCCCTCGAAGCGGCGGATGACCATGAGCGGCGTGAGCGGCGGATCGACGACACGATAGAAGAGGACGCCGAGCAGCGACGCCACCACGAAGGCGGCGGCGAGGCGTGCGATCCAGGTGCGCGTTCGCCGGAGCACGATGTTCGTCGGCTCTTCTGACGATCGCGCGCCTCGTGCGCAAGGCGCGGGCCTTGTCAGCGACGGACGGTGCGGTGTAGCTGCCCGGCATGGCGGATTCCCGCAAAGTGCCCCACGGCCTGCCGTTTGCCCCGACGAAGATCGGTGTCCTCATCGACATGGACATGGGGACGAAGGACGACTTCCTCGCGTGCCTACGCTTCGCGTTCGACGAGGCCTACGAGCAGCGCGTGATCCTGCGACCCGTCGAGCTGGTGGTGAAGGAGGCGGTCGGGCTGCCGCGGCTCGAGGCGAAGAACACCATCGACGGCTACCTCGACCTGGTGAGCCAGGGCGTGCTCTGCACCATCGGTCCGCTCATCACCGACAACTCGATCGCGCTGGCGCCGACGATCAACGCCACCGGTGTGCCGGCGATCACGTGGACCGGCACCGATCGCTATTTCGGCGAGTACTGTTTCAACCTCGGCAACGGCGGGCTCGCCGAGGAGGCGGCCATCATGGCGACGTGGATCCGTCGCAGCGGCTACAAGAGCGTCGGCATGATCCACGAGATCAGCCCCGGCGGCGTCGAGTACGCGGCGAACTTCCGCTGGTACGCGGCGCGCGAGGGCCTCGACGTCCTGATCGAGGCCTACACCACGCAGATTCCCGACGACCTCGAGGGCGTGCTGCGCAAGATCCGCGATCAGGGACCCGACTGCCTCGCCTACCTCGGTTACGGCTTCCCGACGATCCTGATGGGACCGATGTGGGCGCGGCTCGGCTGGAATCCGCCTCGGGTCATGACCACGGCGTTCCAGTTCTGCTACGCCAAGCCCGAGTGGATGGCGGCGCTCGAAGGCTGGGTCGGCGTCGATCAGATGTGCGAGCACAACCCGCTCCTCGGCCCCATGTTCGACCGCTTCGCGGCGCATCTCGGCCGACGGCGCGATCACACCGTCACTGCGCTGAGCTACGACACCGCACGCCTCGTCGCCGAGGGTCTCGCGCGCGCGAACCTGCTGACGCCGAAAGGGCTCAAGGAAGGGCTCGAGAAGGTGCGCATGCTGCCGGCGGTGAACGGAGGACCGCGCACGCACATGAGCATCGGCCCGTTCGACCACAAGGCGTATAAGGGCGATTGGCTCGTGCTCCGTCGCATCGAGAACGGGCGCACGGTGTTCGTCGACTACCACGACCCGGCGAAGACGACGCCGCCCGGGTCGGCATGACGGGGCCCGTTCTCGTCACCGGTGCCGCCAGCGGCATCGGTCGCGCCGTCTGCCAACGTCTGGCGCGCGACGGCCGAGCGGTGGCGCTCCTCGATCGCGATGCGGCGCTCCTCGACGAGACGCGACGGAGCCTCGGCGACGCGCGGACCATCGCGATCCCGGTCGACGTCAGCCAGGCCGCAGCAATGGAAGCCGCGGTCGCGCAGGCGGCCGAGGCGCTCGGCGGACTGCAGGGCGTCGTCACCAGCGCGGGCATCTTCGATCCCGGTGACCTGCGCCCGCTCGCCGATGTCGAGGTCGACGCATTCGAGCACGTCCTCGCCGTCAACCTGCGCGGCACCTTCCTGGCCGTGAAGTATGCGCTGCCGCATCTGACCGCCGGGGGCGGGGCCATCGTCACCGTCGCCTCGACGGCGGGGCTGCGCGGTCATGGCTTCGGTGCCGGCTACACCGCCAGCAAGGGCGGCGTCGTCGCGCTGACGCGGCTGCTGGCGATGCAGTACGGCGAGCAGGGCGTGCGCGCCAACTGCGTCTGCCCCGGTTTCACCGACACGCCGCTCACCGGCGGCGTGCAGCACGACCCCGAGTTCGCTCGACGGCTCACCAGCGGCATTCCCATGCGCCGCATCGCGCAGCCCGACGAGATCGCCGGCGTGGCATGTCATCTGCTCGGTCCCGACGCGTCGTACGTGAACGGCCAGATCATCGCCGTCGACGGCGGCGCGACCGTGGTGTGATCGAAGCGCTGCGCCGTTGACCCGCCGGAGCGGCGGGGACTACAAGAACGATCGTTCGTCTCGCCCCCCATGCCGATCGTACGCCCTTCGATGCCGCTCCTTCCCACTGCTCCGGCGTTCCTGCGCCTGCAAGCCGGACGCCGTGGCGCGTCGGGTGGCCTCGTCTTCGGTGGCAACGTCCGCACCTTCGGCGAGCTGGCCGCCGCGACCGACGAGCTGTGCGCGTGGCTCGCGCGACGCGGCGTCGGCGCCGGGAGCCCCGTCGGGATCATGGCGGCGAACGAGCCCGCCATCGTGGCGATGCTGTACGCGGTGTGGGGGCTCGGCGGCGTGGCGGTCCCGATCAGCGCGCGCTCGACGTCGGGCGAGGCGGCGCGGCTCCTGACGCACGCGCGAGCGCGGCTCCTGCTCTGCGACCCTGCGCGCACCGACGTCGCGCGTGACGCATCGACGGCCGCGGGCATCCCGGCCATCGTTTGCGGCCCCGACCTGCCGCTCGCACCGAAGCTGCTTCGTCGCAGCGGTGCCGGTCGTGCGACACCCGCGCGTGCGCCGGCGGCCGATCGTCTCGCGGCCATCGCCTACACGTCGGGCTCCACCGGTGCGCCGAAGGGCGTGCGTCTCACGCACGGCAATCTCCTGTGGGCGACACTCGCCTGCGCGCAGGCGCGGGGCGACGTGGCAGACGGCGTCGGCGCGTGCCTGTCGCCGCTGACGCACGTGCCGGTCCTGGTGTCGCATCTCCTCTGTCGGGTCCTGCTCGGTGCGCGAGCGGTGCTGCTCGAGAAGTTCGACGTGCCCGCGGTGCTCGACGCAGCGGAGCGCTTCGCCGTCACCGACCTGCCGCTGATCGGCGGCATGGTATTCGACGTCCTGGCCCAGGGCAGCGTGCCCGCCGGCGTGCAGCGCACGGTGCGCAAGGTGAGCGTCGGCGGCGCGCCCACGCCGATGGCGTCGAAGCGCGCGCTGGCGGCACTCTTCGCCGACGCCGAGATCATCGAGGCGTACGGTCAGACCGAGTCCACCAACGGCGTGCTCATGGCGCGCGGTACCAGCGTGTTCGACCACGAGGGCACCGTCGGTCGCATGAACCCGCACGTGCACGTCGCCATCCGTCGCGTCGACGGGACGCTGGCGGCGCCGGGCGAGGAGGGCGAGATCGTCGTCGGCGGCCCGACGGTGATGCAGGGCTATCACCGTGATCCTGCCGGCACCGCCGCCGCGGTGCGCGACGGCTGGCTCCACACCGGCGATCTCGGGCGCTGCGACGATGGCGGCTTCTTCTTCCTCACCGGGCGCGTGAAGGACCTCATCATCACGGGCGGCGAGAACGTCTCGCCCGCCGAGGTCGAGGCCGTCCTACGGGCGCACCCCGACGTCGCCGACGTGGCGGTGATCGGGACGCCGCATCCGCGCTGGGGCGAGCAGGTGACGGCGATCGTGGTGTGCCGCGACGGTGCCGTGCTCGACGGACCGCAGCTCGGCGACTTCGCGGGCACGCGACTCGCCGGCTACAAGAAGCCGCGTCGCATCGAGTTCGTCGCGACGTTGCCGCGCAACGCCTACAACAAGGTGCAGACGCACGTCCTGCGCCAGCAGTTCGGAGGTGCGTGATGGCATGGCTCATCCTGCTCGTGGCGAGTGCCTTCGAGGTGGTGATGGCGCAGGGGCTCAAGGCGAGCCACGGCTTCACCGACGTGCGCGGCTCCGTCATTGCGCTCCTCGGCGCAGCGGCGAGCATGTACCTGCTGGCGGTGGCACTGCGCTCGCTGCCGGTCGGTACGGGCTACGCCGTGTGGACGGGGCTCGGCGCCGTCGGCACCGCGGCGTTCGGCATGCTCGTCCTCGGCGAGAGCCGTGACCCGATGCGGCTGGTGGCCATCGGCGCGATCCTCGCCGGCGTCATCGGGCTCAAGCTGGTGACACCGGACTGACGGCGGGAGAACACATGGACTACGAGCACATCCTCTTCGACGTCGCCGACGGTGTGGCGACGATCACGCTGAACCGCCCCGAGCGTCGCAACGCCTGGACGCGCGGCATGGGCATCGAGATCCGCGATGCGCTGATGGTCGCCGACGAGCGCGACGATGTACGCGCCATCGTCGTCACGGGCGCAGGACGCGACTTCTGCGTCGGAGCGGATCTCGAGGGCGGCGGCACCGTGTTCGAGCGTGCGCGCGCCGAGGAGACGGGGGGCGGGCCGCGCCTCACGCTGAAGGCGTGGGACATCCGCAAGCCCATCATCGCGGCCCTGAACGGCGCGGTGGCGGGTGTGGGTGCGACGCTGCCGCTGCAGTGGGACATCCGGCTCGCCGGCGAGAGCACGCGCATCGGCTTCGTGTTTGTGAGGCGCGGCCTCGTGCCCGAGGCGGCCAGCACGTGGACGCTGCCGCGCATCATCGGCATGAGCCGCGCCGCCGAGCTGCTGCTGACGGGCCGTCTCGTCAATGCCCGCGAAGCGCTCGAATACGGCCTCGTGTCGCGCGTCGTGCCCGATGCCGAGCTGGTGTCGACGGCGCAGGCCATGGCGCGCGACATCGCGACGCAGACGGCGCCGGTGGCCGTCGCGCTGACGAAGCGGCTCCTGTGGCGCTTCACCGGCGAGAACGATCCCGAGGCCGCCGAGCACCTCGACGCGCAGGTGTTCGGCTGGACGACGCAGTCGCCGGACGCGAAGGAGGGCATTCGTGCCTTCCTCGACAAGCGCACGCCGCAGTGGACCATGAGCGCCACCACCGACCTTCCCGATCTCGATTGCATGCCGCCGGCCGGACAGCCGGCGAAGAAGAAGCCGTGATGGAGACGCTCGGCGCTTATCTCGACGAGGTCGCCGCCCGGTCGCCCGACCGCGAGGCGGTGGCGTGCGCGCCGCGCGACGTCGTCACCAGTCGCATGACGTGGGCCGAGCTGCGCCGCGAGAGCCGCATCGCCGCCCGCAAGCTCGTCCTGGCCGGCGTCGGGAAAGGTACCCGCGTCGGCTTCCTGTGCGGCAACCGACCCGAGTGGCTACCGATCGCGTTCGGGGCGTTGCGCGTCGGCGCCGTGCTGGTGCCGTTCTCGACGCTCTGGAAGCGCGAGGAGATCGCCTATGCGCTGACGCACGCCGACGTGCGCATCCTGCTCACGCGCTCCGGCTTCCTCCGTCACGACTATCTGGCGAGCCTGCGCGACATCGTCCCCGAGCTGGCCACGGCGACACCGGGGCGACTGTTCACTCCTGCGGCGCCCGCGCTCCGTCGCGTCATCCTGCTCGACGGCGAGCTGGCGCGCATCGATCGCTGGGACGCGCTGCCGTCGTCGCTCGACGACCGCATCCTGAACGGGCTCGAGGCCGCCGTGTCGCCGACCGACCGCGCGACGATCTTCTTCACCTCGGGCACCACCGCGCAGGCGAAGGCGGTGATGCACACGCACGCCGCGCTCGCGACGTCGGGCCGACGCGTCGGCGAGTGCCTCGGCGTCACACCCGACGATGCGTGGTGGGGTCACATGCCGCTCTTCTGGAGCGGCGGCTTCGTCATCGGCGCGCTCGCCACCATGGCGGGCGGGGGACGGCTGGTCCTGCAGGAGCAGGTCGACGCCGGCAGCGCCTTGGCGCTGCTCGAAGCCGAACGTTGCACCATCATGGCGGGTTGGCATCAGGCGGGGCCGCTGCTCGAGCATCCCGACTTCCCGAATCGAAAGCTCTGGCTGTCGAAGGGCTCGAACCATCCGCTCGCCGAGCGGCTGATGGGGCCCGACCACCACGCCGTCGGCATGTACGGCATGAGCGAGACCGCGACCTGCGTCACTTGCGCGCGCTCGGACGACCCGGTGGAGATCCGTCGCGAGACGTTCGGCCGTCCGCTGGACGGCATGGAGGTCCGCATCGTCGATCCCGAGACCGGGGCGGTGGCGGCGCCGGGCACGCCGGGCGAGATCTTCGTCAAGGGCCCGACGCTGATGGAGTGCTACTACCGTGTGCCGCGCACGCAGACGTTCGATGGCGAGGGCTTCTTCAAGACCGGCGACCTCGGCTACCTCGACGCGCAGGGCTGCCTGCACTTCGCCACGCGGCTGAAGGACGTCATCAAGACGGCGGGTGTGAACGTTGCCGCGGTCGAGGTCGAGGAGGCACTGGCGAAGCATCCGTCGGTGAAGGCGGCGCACGTCGTCGGCGTGACGCACGAGACGCGGGGCGAGAACGTCGCGGCGTTCGTCGTGCCGCACGCCGGTCAGGTCGCCGACGCGGATACGCTGATCGCGTTCTGTCGCGACACGCTCGCGAGCTACAAGGTGCCGCGCCACGTCTTCGTCATCGACGAGGGCGACGTGCCGCGCACGGGGACCGGGAAGATCGAGAAGCCCGCGCTGCGCCGCGAGGCCGAGCGCCGCCTGAAGGAGTGACCACGATGTCGAGCTACGAGACCATCCTCTTCGACGTGCAGGATCGCGTCGCCACCATCACGCTCAACCGTCCCGAGCGGATGAACGCCATGAACCAGAAGCTCAAGGACGAGCTGCGCGAGGCGTGGCGCACGGTGCGGAACGATCCCGACATCTGGGTGGCCATCATCACCGGCGCGGGAAAGGGCTTCTCCACCGGCGCCGACGTCGAAGGGCTCGCGACGGGCGGCTTCACGCGCCCGGATCGCTGGCGCGAGCTGGCGCTCATCGAGAGCATCGTCGAACTGCCGACGCCGCGTCGCCAGCGCGTCTACAAGCCGGTCATCGCGGCGGTGAACGGCGCCGTCGCCGGCTTCTCGCTCGATCTGGTGACCGAGTCGGACATTCCGATTGCGTCCGACAAGGCGTACTTCGTCGACCCGCACGTGTCGCTCGGGCTCGTCTCGTCGCACGAGATGGTGAACATGGCCCGTCGCGTGCCGGTGGCGGTCTGCCTGCGCATGGCGCTGCTCGGCCGTCACGAGAAGATGAGCGCGCAGCGCGCCTACGAGGTGGGCCTCGTCACGGAAGTCGTGCCGCACGACCAGCTCATGGCTCGCGCTCGCGAGCTCGCCGGGATGATCTGCCAGAACTCGCCGCTCGCGGTGTGGGGTACGAAGATGGGCATCCTGCAGGGCCTCGGGCTGCCGATCCCGCAGGCCGAGGAGATCGCGGCTGGCTACCTGGAAGTGGTCGAGCAGACCGACGACTCGCGCGAGGGGCCGCGCGCATTCATGGAGAAGCGCAAGCCGGAGTGGAAGGGACGCTAGAACGTCGACACGCGCTCGATCACCCAATACATCGCGACCGTGCCGATCACGTAGGCCGCCGCACGTTCCATCCGCTCCGGGACGAGAGCCGGCACGACGGCGCGCAGCGCGGATCGCAGCACCACGACGCCGAGGACGAACGTGAGCTGGCCGAGCTCGACGCCGGCGTTGAAGCAGAGCAGGGCGAGCGGAATGGAGCGCTGCGGTAGGCCGATCTCGTGGAGCGCGCCGGCGAATCCGAAGCCGTGCAGCAGGCCGAAGGTGAACGCGACGACCCAGGGCCAGCGCGCCGTCATGCCTGGGTGCCCCTGGCTGCCGCGCACGATCTCGGTCGCGACGAAGACGATGCTGAGCGCGATCGTGGCCTCGACCGGCTTCGTCGGTATCGTCACCCAACCGAGCGTCGCCGCCGCCAGCGTGAGCGTGTGCGCCAGGGTGAACGCCGTGATCGTGCCGACGACCCGTCGCCAGCCGTGCACGAGCAGGAGGAGTGCGAGCACGAAGAGCAGGTGGTCGACGCCGAAGAGGATGTGCTCGACGCCGAGGCGCAGGTAGGTCGTAACCACCTGCCAGGCTCCGGGGTCGGTGGCGACGACGAGCGTCGGGTTCGAGGGCAGAATGCGCGCCATCTGCGAGGCTCCGTCGAGCGCTTCGAGGCGGACGAGCACGTCGGTCATGGTCGAGCGCAGCCCGTCGATGGTGATGGCGCGTCCCGCCAGGCCCCCCGGACACTCGACCCGCCAGCGCTCGACGTAGGCATCGCCGGCGACGACCGCCTCGCGCGGAGCGAGCTCCCGGCATTGGTCGGGCAGGTGGACGTAGAGGCCGAGTCGCAGGGTGCCGCGTGCGGGAACCCGCCACAGCACGTCGTGGGACTCGGGGCCGGTCTGGCGCAGCTCGAGGTAGGCCGGGCGCAGCTCGTGGGCGCGCGCGACGTTCGACGCGACGAGCAGGAGCGCGATGGCGACGGCACGCATCACGGCGTCGCTCGTGCAACGCCGGCGGTGTCTGGGCGCTCGACGTCGATGCGATAGCGCTCCATCAGACGGCGAATCTGGGCGTCGACCGCCGCGATCCGCCGCTCGTTCGCCCAGTCGCGTCGTACCGCGTCGCGCACCTCGGCGAGGGTCGCGGGTCGTCCGTCCGTCCGATCGTCGACGTACACCAGATGCACGCCGTACCCTGAGGTCACCGGCCCGTCCCACCGGCCGACGGGGAGGTCGATCAGCCGAGCGCCGAATGCCTCGCCGAAGGTCGCGTTGGCATCGGCGACCGTGACCTCGTCGAACGTGGACGGTAACAGCGACACGTCGCCGAGCGCGGCGCCATCCGCCCCATTCGCAAGCGCCGCGCGGATGCGGTCGATCTCTGCCGGCAGCCGTCCCGCGTGGCGTTGGGGGTCGAGGTATATCTGGCGGAACGAGAACCGGTCGGGGATCCGGTACGCGTCGGCATGCTGCGCGAGATACGCCTGCAGCTCCTCGTCGCGCGGCTCGACCTCCGCCGCGGCCGACTCGGCGAGGAACTCCATCTTCTGCCGCAGGCGGCGTCGGATGATGGTGTCGTCGCGGTCGAGGCCGAGGGCGAGCGCCTCCCGGTAGAGCACCTCTTCGCGTACGTCGTCGTCGATCAGGGCCTGCAGCTCCTGGGCGGTGGGTGGACGCTGCCAGGTGCGGACGAAGGTCGCCGTCAGGTGTTCGATCCGCCCCGAGCTGACGACGATGGTGGCCGGATCCGTTGCGCCGCGGCGGCCGCCGAGGTGGAACAGCGCGAAGAGCGCGGCGCCGAGCAGCAGGAAGTGGAGAAACGGCTCCCGGAGCAGACGCATCGACGCGTGCCTAGGTGCTGGGCGTGTACCAGATGGGCGACGTGTAGGCGCGCTCCTGGGTCGTCATCGGCACGTCGGCCGACATTTCGACGCCGAATCGCTTCGCGTCGAAGGCGGTCCAGCGCGGCGTCGGGATCTCGATGACGCGAGCGTAGTAGAAGGCCGGCTGCTTCGTGTCGAAATCCGGATCCGCCCACGCGGTGATGAGCTCGGGCGCGCCGATGCTGTTGCTCCAGGTCGCGTTCTTCACGTCGACGGTGTTGCCGACCGCCGGCACCTTGCCGTCTGAGCCGGGCTTGCGATCGCCGCTCCACGCGACGTCGTAGACCTTCTCGTGCGTCTTGCCGGCCGCGTCGAGCCATCCTTTGATGATCTGGATGCGGTCGAGGTTGCCGCTGTACGGATCCTTCATCGCCGCGACGAGGAAGCTCGGGGCCTTGCCCGCCGGTGCGGCGCGCAGATCACCGCCCATGGGAACGCCCTTGGCGTAGCCGGCGGCGGCCGGGAGCCGTGACCGGGTGTCCTCCTCGCCGAATTCCCATCCGCCGAAGAAGCGCACGGTCATGCGCGGGCCGGTGGTCGCGTACGTCTCCTTGCGCTTCATCGCATCGAAGATCGCCTCGCGCGTGTTCTCGGTCGCCCAGACGCCGGCATAGCCGCCGGCGGCCTGCTGCCAGCCCTTGACCACGAATTTCGGGTCGGGCGATCCGATCACGACGTGCTCCCAGCGATGCGGCTCGGGCTCGACGCCGGAGTGCTTGCCGAAGAAGTTGTCCTCTTCGACCGCGGACATCGCCGTGTGGGCGTCGGTGCTGCCGACCATCCCGAACTTGTACGGATTGACGCCGAGCTTGCGGTCGAGCAGGAGCCCATTCTTGAGCGCCTCGCGGGCGTACTCCCATTGCAGCATCTCGGGCGTCTTGGCCTGGGTGCCGTTCAGGTTCGATTTGTCCCACTTCTCGTAGTCGGCGAATTCGTCGTTCGGCGACAGCATCGGATGCGCCTCGCCGTCGCCCTTGATCTGGGTGACCTCGATCAACGGCTCGAACCGGATCCGCATCGCCGCCAGCTCGCGCGTGAGCGGCTTGCCGTCGAAGGTCTCGACGGTGAACATGCGCCCGTTGCTGAGATTCCCGTTGTGCGGAATGGCGAGGACCTCGGCGCCGGTCGTCTTCTGCAGGCCGTCGAGGTATTTCCAGAGGTCCTCCGGGTTCTTGCTGTCGAACTGCGAGAACGGGACCGTGCGGTTCGCGATCGCCGAGTCGCCGCGGAAGATCACGTTGCGGTGCAGGTTGTCACCACCGATCGCGGTCCACTCGAATCCGATGAGCGCGGTGAAGCGGCCGGGGTCGTTGTAGCGGTCGGCGAGGGCCGTGTACGCCTGCCAGGCGTTGCGTACGGCCTGGTCGCTCTTGATCGGCGGTGTGTCGCCGGAGAGCGAGGCCACGATCTCCATCGCCGTGGCGAAGACCGTGTCGGTATTTCCGCTCTGCAACGCATCGTACCACTTGCGGCCGAGCGGGGTGGAGACGATCTCCGGATCGCCGGCCAGCAGCTGCGGCATCAGCCCGTACATCTCGGCGTGATCGGTGATCACCAGGAAGTCGAGCGGCCGCGACAGCTTGGCACGCAGCCCGTGCGTGGTGGTGATCTCCTCGCCGCGTGCGAAGCGGTAGGCGTCCTCCTGGCCGATCCGACACATGGTGCCGGCATCCACCGAGATGGCGGTGTGCAGGTGGGTGTCACCCCACAGGACGCGGGTCGGGAAGTTGCGTCCCGCGTACGGCGAGTACTGCTTCGCCGTGATCAGCGCGACGGCGTCCTTGCTGGGAACGTCGTCGGCGAGGCTGGGCCGGTCGCACACGGTGAGGGCAAGTATCGCGAGGGCGATGCGCGTCGTGATCATCGAAGACTTCCGGGCCAGCATCATGGTCGCCGCCTCCCACCGGCTCCGATCGGGCCGGCGCTGCAATCGTTGGGGGCGATCCCGATACCACGACCGGGCGCGCACGTCACCGCAGGGTGGCGCGTTCGGGCAAGGCGCTACGGTGCCGCGAGCGTCACGTCGGCCACGCTCGCCCAGTCGCCGCCGCTGCCACCCGGCGAGCTGTTCCCCGACGCGGCCATCGACAGCGTGCCGCTGTGGAACTCGCGCTTCTCCTGCGGCGTCCCCTCGTTGAGGATGATCACCACGCGCCACTCGACGGGCCGCGTCGGCGTCTCGTCGTTGGCCTCGTGGTCGGAGTAGTAGTGCACGCGCACGCCGTAGGTGCCGGGCAGGATCGTGTCGCCCTCCTCGGAGCTGAGGAAGTAGTTCTCGGGGCCGTGGCCCGAGGTGTTGTCGACGTCGAGGCGACCGCCGATGCTCGTCGTGCGGCCCGAGTACCACGCCGTCTCGCCGTCGGGCTGGGTGACGTACAGATCGACGTCGGCGCCGGGAAGGTTCCATGTCAGCGTCGCCGAGATCGTCGTCTTCGGCGTGGTGGAGCGGATGGTGCGCTCGGCGCAGCCGCGACGGCCGTCCTGGCCGTCGATCGCCACCCGCAGCGTGTTGTCGCCGCTGGTCAGCACGACCTGGCTCGCGAAGCTGCCGCCGCCGACGGTGATCGCCTGTGGTGAACCGTTGACGCGCAGGCTGCCGTCGCTGGCGTCGGCGTCACCGACGGTGCCGGCGACGGTGATCACGCGCTGGTCGGTCTCCGGGTCCGTCGGTTCGGTGAAGGCGACGGGGATGACGCCGCCGTAGGCGAACGAGCAGGGGCAGGCGCTGGAGTCGACGACGACGCTCACGATGCGGCTCGGGTCGATGCGGTAGAACTTCGGCGTCGTCTGCCCGTAGTTGAGGAACGGGCGGAAGTTGTAGCGTCGTTGGATCGGGGCGAACGGATTCAGCGCCGAGAACTTGTCGACGGTGTGCAGCCGCGGTCGGCCCTGGTTGTCCTTGCTGTACACCGTCACCGAGTCGGCGCCGTCGGAGATGGGGATCTCGACGTGCGCGGACGCGCCATTCTCGCGCTCGTGGGCGATCACGGTGAGGGTGTCGATCTGGTCTTCGCTGATCTCGCTGCCGAACTTGCGCGCGATGTCGCGGATGATGTCGGCACCCGAGACGTCGACGCCGTCGACCTTGCCGCCGGTGGCGTTACCGGCGCCGAGGCTCTGCGTCAGGCCCTTGCGCGCCGCGACCGCGGTGAGCAGCCGCTCGGTGACCGAGCCGCCGCAGTTCGAGGCGGTGCTGACGTCGCCCGTCGGTCGGTAGTCGGTGCCGCCGTAGAACTCCTCGTCGCCGTCGCGCAGTCGATCGCGCTGTCGGATGAGGGCCGCCTTGCTGGCGGCATCCGTCTCGAGGTCGATCTGCTGGTCGATGTCGAAGAAGACCGTGTTGTAGCCGATCGTGATCGACTGCTGCTCGCCGGTGGCGGTGATGCCGGTGACGATGATGCTCTTGGCGCACTGGTTCTGCGCCGCGGCGATCGTGGCCTGCGGTTTCAGCGCGCTGCGTGCGGCGATCGCCACCGCCGCCGCCTGGCCCGCACGCGCCTGCGCGATCGTGTCGAGCTTGTCGTCGATCAGGTAGGCGTAGCTCGCCGTGTGCAGGTCGGTCTGCCCGTCGAGCACTTTGATCGTGTGGGTGACGAAGTCGGTCGACCACGGCAGCGCGGTGAAGAGGTGTGCCTCGAGCCAGTCGGTGAGCACGGGGACGGCGCGGGCATCTCCGAGGCGCTCGAGCGCATACGCCAGCAGCGAGAGCGCGGTGTCGTCGGCGAGGGTCGCGTGCCGTTCGAACGCGGGGAGTATCTGATCGAGCGCCGCCGGGCCGAGGGCGATCAGCGCGGTGAGCTCTGGATTGTAGACCTCCGCCGCGGCGCGGATCAGTGTCGGGAAGTTCTCGTCGGCCATGCGTTCGGCGACGGCGTCGTCGTGCAGTGCTCCGACCAGTCCCGCGCCGTCGAGCCGTGTGGCACGCAACGAGGCTCGCTTGGGCTTCGCCTTCTTGCCGGTGAGTACGGCGGTCATCGTGGTACAGGCCGGCGCCGTGAGCTTCGCCTTCAGCGTGACCTTGCCCGGGAATCCGGGGCACGTCGCCCACGTCGCACGGATGCTGGTCGCCTTGGCGCGGGTCTTCACCGTCGCGGGTGCGGGCGTCGGGCAAGCGTCGAGCACCGTGATGCCCGCGGCGTCGAGCGTGATCCGTGTGATCGGCGTTGCGAGTCCGGTGGCGACGATGCCCTCGACGGCGAAGAGACCGCCGGGACAGGGCTGCGGTTTCGGCTTCCGGGCATGGGCAGCGTCACCGCCAAGGCCGAGAACGGAGAGGAGGCAGACGGCCCTGACGACGTTCCTGGCCATGCGACAAGCGCTACCCGTGTCGTCTTCACCGCGTCAAGGAATTTCGGGCGCGCACCCTACATTGAGAGTATGCCGACTAGCGCGCGCAGTATCCCATTCACGATGTCTTGGCGGCCCGTCGTTCGGCTGCCCACGAGCCCGGCGCCATGCCGTCGACGCGGACGCGGCGGGACGCGAACCGCCACCGACCCTCGTGGAGCACATAGCGATCGCGATAGCGGCCCCAGTGATCAGGCCCGCGCTCGGTGACGACGAAGAAGTAGGCCGCCCCGTGGGCCGCGTCGGGGCCGTCGACGGTGATCGAATGGCTGGTGACGTGGTGACGGATGTAGCCGCGCTGCTTCGCGGTATCCTGGACGCTGGTCTGCGTCCCGCCGAGAAAGCCGCGGATGGCGTCCGGTCCGACGAGGGGTGGGCGATCGTCGACCTGGAGCGAGCCATCGGGCGTGAAGAGGGCGAGCAAGTCGTCGAACCGGCCGCCGTCGGCGGCGTGGGCATAGGCGGCGGCCAGCTCGCGGATGTCCTCTCGGGCGATGAGCTCGGTGAGGTCCATCGTCATGCCAGCGCCGCCAGGACGGCGTCGGACGTCGTCACCGTCGCCAGGAGCGGCATGATGTTCTCCACCGAGAAGCGGTGCCAGCTGTCCGGGTAGCTGGCGCAGCAGTCCTCGATCACCACCATGTCGAAGCCGCGGTTCACCGATGCGCGCACGATGCTCTCGACGGCGATGTTGGTGGAGACGCCGGTCACGAGCATCGTCGTGCGCTGCAGCATACGCAGCACCGGGTAGAGCTGCGTGCCGTAGGAGCCGTCGACGCCGACGGTGCGCTCGAGGACGAAGTCCTGCGGCTGCGGCGTGAGCCGCTCGTGCACCTGTACGCCCCAGGTGCCTTCGACGAGGCGCGGCTTGCTGCCCGCCACGCGGTGGAGGCGGGTATTGGGACGCGGGAAGCCGGGCTTGCCGCAGAAGTTGATGTAGAGCACCGGCACGCCGCGGGCGCGGGCAGCGGCGGTGAGGGCTTCGAGCTTCGCGATGATGTCGCGCTGCTGCACCTGCTGCGCCAGCACGCCGCCGAGTCCCTTCTCGCCGACGTTCGACTCGTGAACGATGTCGTTCTGCAGCTCGACGAGGCAGAGCGCAGCGCGCGCCGGATCGAGAGCGAGCGCGGCCATCACGAACCTGCCGATCGGGGAGCGACGCCCCAGTCACTCGGTGCGACACATTCGAACGGACACGCGGTGGCGCGTCGAGCGGGTGTTACCAATTTGTCCCTCCGCATCTGCGGTCGTCGATGGCGGGCGCACTGGCGCCGCGCACGCCACTCGCACGTGACACACGGATCTACGGGGGGCAAGTCGCGAGGCACCGGCGTCATCGTGGCGTCGAGCGTCATCGCAGCAGTCAGCGAGCGACGCGGATGCCGCTGTGTGTTCGGGACTGCACGGGGCGTTTTGTCGCGTCGAATCGTCCTGGCACGGAAGCCGCTTTCGGTCCGCTGGGGAACACGAGCACGAGCCGAGCGGCTCCGGGAGGACATGGTCATGGTAAGGGACAACCGACGTCATGTGATGCGCACCGCGATCGCCGCGGTGATTGCCATGGTGGGACTGGCGGCGACGGCCGGTGCACACGGGTCGTCGGGCGCATCGCGCGACGAGAAGATCATGGTCAAGTGTCAGCGCCAGATCGCCGACGAGGGCATCGCCTTGACCGGCCGGCTCAGCTGGAAGATGGCGCGCTGCGTGTTGCCGCTCGGCGACTGCAGCGTCGACAGCGCCGGCCGTCCGGGCGCGTGCGATCGGGCCGCGCGGGCCTGCCGGAGCCTGCCCGGCGAGGTGGCCGGGCTGAAGGGTCGCTTCGTGTCGCGGGTCGCGAGCGCATGCAGCGGCATGGGGATGGACAAGCTGGTGGGTGGGCTCAAGTTCAACCAGCAGATGGCGGACTGCACGGTGACGACGCCCGTGCAGTTCGCGACCTGCCTCGCCGAGAACCTGCACGCGTCCGAGGCGGAGTCGATCGTGCGCATGGCGCCGGCGGCGTGCAGCTACATCCAGGCCGCCGGCATCACCGCCATCTTCCCGGCGTCGATGTGTCTCGACGGCGCGAGCTGCGAGGAGGATCCGGGCGATCCGACCGATCCGCCGCCGACCTGCGAGGGTGATCTCTTCTGTGGCGGCGCCGACGGCGTCACCTGCCCGGACGGCATGGTCTGCGATCGCACCGACCCGATGTGCGGCATGCCCGACGGCGCTGGGGTGTGCGTCACGACGCCGACCGCCTGCGACCCGGGGACGCCGGTCTGCGGCTGCGACGGTCAGACCTACGCGTCGAACTGCGCGCGTGTGATGGCCGGGGCCGTGCTCGGCCACGACGGGGCATGCTCGGTGGGGTGCTTCTCGAACGAGGATTGCGGTCAGGGTCAGTTCTGCGATCTGCCCGCCGGCGACTGCGGCGAGTCGCAGATGGGGGCGTGCCAGCCGATGGACGACGCCGCCTGCACGATGTGTGGCGAGTACCTCGGCACGGTGTGCGGCTGTGATGGTCTGACCTACGCGTCGGACTGCACCCGCCGTGCCGCGGGTATCTCGAAGTTCTCGACCGGGTCGTGCCCCTTCTTCTAGAGGGGGCCGCCCGATCGTCCGGGAGAGCCGCCGTCCGCCGGTCCGCCGGTGGGCGGCGGTTCTCGTTTCCGGCTTGACGTTCGGGGTGGGCGGTTGATAGCGCGCTACGGTTCCCATGGAATGGCCACCGTCCGCTGCCGACTTCACCCGTCTCCGCGATACGCTGCGCTGGGTCTACGAGCGCTCGCCCTGGTACCGGCGAGCTTTCGACCAGGCCGGGGTCCGCGTCGACGATGTCACCGACTACGATGCCTTCCGCCGCCGCATCCCGCGCACGGCGAAGGTCGACCTGGTGGAGAACCAGCGCGCGCATCCGCCGTTCGGTGAGTTCCTCGCCGCCACGCGCGCGGAGTTCGGCTCGCTGCACACGTCGCCCGGTCCCATCCTGATCCCGCGCCTCGCGTCCGAAGCGGGCGGCACGCCGGTGCTGAAGGAGTCGATCAAGGCGATGGGCGTCGAGCGCGGCGACATCGCGCACATCACGCTCTCGTACCACATCATGCCGGGCGGCCTGCGGCTGCACCGTGCCTTCGAGGAGGCTGGCTGCCTCGTCATCAACGGCGGCACCGGCAACAGCCGCCTCCAGGTCGAGGTCGCCAAGGCCTGGGGCGCCACCGTCTACGCCGGCACGCCGAGCTTCCTCGCCAACCTCGGCGACACCGCGAAGGAGATGGGGCTCGATCCGCGGCGTGACCTGAAGTACCGCATCGGCTTCTCGACCGCCGAGGCGCTGACGCCGCCGCTGCGGCGTGATCTGCAGGAGACGTTCGGCATCGAGCTGTTCGATCATTGCGGCGAGGCGCAGATCGGTCCGCTCGCCGGCGAGTGCCGCGTCCACGACGGCATGCACCTGCATGCCGTCGACCTCTTCTGCGAGTTCCTCGATCCCGAGACCGGCGAGCCGGTGGGCGAGGGTGGCACCGGTGAGCTGGTGGCGACGCAGCTCGGCCCGCGCGCGCTGCCGCTCGTGCGGTACGCCCCGGGCGACGTCTTTCGCATGCTGTCGGGCGCGTGCGCGTGCGGCGATCGGTCGCCGCGGCTGGTGTTCGTCGGGCAGAAGGGTGCCATCCGCAAGATCAAGGGGGTGCTCGTCCATCCGGCGCAGGTGCATCGCGCGCTGACGGAGGTGCCCGGCGCGGGACGGTTCCAGATCGTCGTCGACCATCCCGAGGGTGAGCGCTACGACCGCGCCGTCCTCCGTGTCGGCGTCACGACGGAGCCCGATGACCGCGTCGCGTTCGCGCGCCTCGTCGCCGAGAAGGTGAAGGCGGTGGCGCTCATCTCGATGGACGTCGAGGTGGTGGCGGAGGCCGACGTGCCGGAAGCCGCGGCGGCGCCGCGCTTCGCCGAGGCCATGCTCGATCGGAGGAAGAAGTGAGCACGCGTCCGACGGGTGAACGCCCGTACTACGATCCCGAGATCCAGACGATGCCGCTCGAGCGCGTGCGGGCGCTGCAGTGGGAGCGGCTCGGCCATCAGCTCGATCGCGTGTGGGACGGACCGGTGCCGTTCTTCCGTCGCAAATACGAGGCGGCGGGGCTGAAGCGCGCCGACCTGCGCAGCCTCGACGACCTCACCGCCATTCCCACCACCGTGAAGAGCGAGCTCCGTACCAGCGAGGAGGAGCATCCGCCGTTCGGGGACTATCGCGGCGCGCCGGTGAGCGCGGCCGTGCGGCTCGGTGCATCCACCGGCACCAGCGGGCGGCCCACGCTCATCCTGTGGACGCGTAAAGATCTCGCCGTCGATCATGCCGCGTCGGCGCGTGGTCGCTGGCGCTGGGGGCTGCGCCCCGGGATGAGTCTCGCCAACGCGCATCCGTTCGGCATGAACGCGGGCGGCTGGCACTTCAGCCACGGCGTCGAGGCGCTCGGCGTGCTCAACATCCCGTCCGGCCCGCCCGTCGGTGATGCCCACGTCCGCGACGTCCTCGAGGTGTGGCGGCGGATCCGGCCGGACATGTACCGGCTGTTCGGCAACGTCGCGACGACGTACGCCGATGCGGCGCGCGGGCGCGGGCTCGATCCGGTTCGCGATCTCAACCTCACGATCGCCGGCGATCACCCGTCGGAGCAGTACATGATGGCCAGCTCGGGCCTCGAGGCGCTGCCGCTGCTCGGCAGCGCGTGCGATGAGCGCGACGGTGCGCATCTCGCCGAGGATCTCGCCGTCGTCGAGGTCATCGACGAGACCACGCGCAAGCCGCTCGGCCACGGCGAGCGTGGCAACCTCGTCGTCAGCGTGCTCGAGAAGGACAACTTCCTCCTGCGCTACGACCTCGAGGACGTCGTCCGTCTCAACACGACGGCATGTTCGTGCGGCGAGACGCACCGCCGGCTCTTCTACGAGGGTCGCGTTCGCGACGTCACGATGGTCGAGGGGCGGAAGATTCTCCCGATCGACGTCTCGCTGGTGCTCTACGAGTTCCCCGAGCTGTCGACGCCGTCGGCGGAGTTCCAGATACTTCGCCCGCCCGTCGCCGCACCGGAGCTGCGCGTGCGCTGCGAGCATGCGCCGGGCGTCGACGCCGCGGCGCTCACCGCTCGGGTCGCCGATCGCTTCCGTGCCTTCCTCGGCGTTCCGGTGAAGCTCGAGCTGGTGGAGCGGGGCGGGCTGCCGCGCTTCGCATACAAGGCGGCCCGGGTCATCGACGAGTAGATTTTGATTGACACCCCGGGCTCCGGCGGATAATGCGGAGTTCAACTACGCGTAGCGTGGCTACGCAAAACGGGGGGTCGATCCGATGTCTACACAGGAACGCTACGCCAAGCCGTCCGAGGGCATCGCCTGGAAGGTGTCCGGCACCTTCGACACGACCTTCCGCTGGGAATACCAGGACGGTCGCGAATCGCTGCTGAGCCTCTACCGCAAGGGCAAGGAGAAGCAGTGGAACGCGGACACCCGCATCGACTGGTCGCAGGACCTCGATCCGGAGAACCCCGAGCAGCTGCCCGACGAGTCGATCCCGATCCACGGCTCGGCGCCGTGGGCGCGGCTCACCAGGTCGGAGAAGGCCAACGTGCGGCGGCACTTCCAGGCATGGCAGCTGTCGCAGTTCCTCCACGGCGAGCAGGGCGCGCTCATCTGCACCGCGAAGATCGTGCAGCAGGTGCCGAGCATGGACGCCAAGTTCTACGCCGCCACGCAGGTGGTCGACGAGGCGCGCCACGTCGAGGCGTACTCGCGCCTCCTGCACGACAAGTTCTCGCTGGCGTACCCGATCACGCCCACGCTGCAGCGGCTCCTCGACCAGGTCCTCAGCGACTCGCGCTGGGACATGACGTACCTCGGCATGCAGGTGCTCATCGAAGGACTGGCGCTGGCGGCGTTCGCGCAGATCCGTGACCAGTCGCAGAACCCGCTCGCCGCCGCCGTCAACGCCTACGTCATGCAGGACGAGGCGCGCCACGTCGCCTTCGGACGCTTCGCGCTGCGCGACTACTATCCGCAGCTGACGCAGGCCGAGCGTGACGAGCGCGAGGAGTTCGCCGTCGAGGCCTGCTACCTGATGCGCGACCGCTTCCAGGCGGAAGAGGTGTGGGCGACGGTGGGTCTCCCCGTCGACGAGTGCGCCGAGTTCATGCTCGAGTCGGGCTTCATGAAGATGTACCGCTCGGCGCTCTTCAGCCGCATCGTCCCCACCATCAAGGACATCGGTCTCTGGGGCCCGAAGATCCGCAAGGGCTACGAGCAGATGGGCATCATGGGCTACGCCGACGTCGACGCCGCCGCCATGTCGGCGCGCGACGAGCAGGTCGCCGACGAGATGGACGCGCGGCGCGACGAGGTGCAGCGCGTCGCCGCGGTGGGTGCCGGCGGGTGAGCGACGCCGGGCGCTTCCGGATGCGGGACCTCGAGCGTCTCACGGGTGTGGGGCGGGAGACCATCCGCTACTACATCCGTGAAGGGCTCCTGCCCGAGCCGGAGCGCCCGCGACGCAACACCGCGTGGTACGGGCCCGAGTTCGTCGAACGGCTGCGAGCGATCCGCGAGCTGCAGCAGAAGCGGTTCCTGCCACTGCACGTCATCAAGGCGGTCGTCACCGGCGACGTGCCGCTGCCGGACGCCGAGGTCCGGACGCTGCACGACCTCGAGGGCAAGGTGTTCTCGCAGGTCGTCGACGGCGCGCCGCGTCCGCCCGAGATATTGAGCGCCGTCGCCAAGCGCGTGGGACTGCGTGCGACCGAGATCCGCGAGATGGCCGACATCGGGGTGATCACGGTCGCCACGCGCAACGGCAAGCAGTGGATCGAGCCGGACGGCATCCGCGTCGTCGAGCTGTGGGGGCGCGTGCGCCGCGCCGGCTTCACCGAGGCGCTCGGCATCGGCACGCAGAACCTGCGCCTCTACCTCGAGATGGTGCAGTGGCTCGCGCGCGAGGAGATACGCATCTTCACGGCCGGCGTCACCGGCAAGGTCGACACCGAAACCTCGGCGCGCATGGCCGAGGACGGCATCACGATCATGAACGAGCTCGTCGCCGAGCTCCGCAAGGCCACGCTGCTGCGCTACATCGCGCAGGGCGGGCCGTCCGACGCCGAGGAGCCCGAGGAGGCGTCGCAGAAAGCGGTTGGTGTCCCGCCCCGAATCCGCTAGGAACCACCCCCGTGATTTCCACGGGTGATTTCAAGCGCGGGGCCCGCATCCTCATCGACGGCGACCCCTTCACCATTCTCGACGTGCACGTGCAGTCGCCGTCGGCCCGGGGCGCCAGCTCGCTCAGCAAGATCCGGGTCCGGAACCTCCGCACCGGTCAGGTGCTCGACAAGACGTTCCGCGGCGGCGACAAGATCGAGGAGCCCAACCTCGAGCTGCGTCCGGTGCAGTTCCTCTATTCCGACGACGAGGGCATGCACTTCATGGACAGCCAGAGCTACGAGCAGTTCTCGCTGTCGCGCGACGACGTCGGCGACCCGGCGGGCTACCTGAAGGAAGGCCTCGAGGGCATCCGCTCCGTGGTGTTCAACGGCCGCGTCATCTCGATCGACCTGCCGATGACCGTCGTGCTGCTCGTCACCGAGACCGCGCCGGCACTGAAGGGCGCCACCGCGCAGGCGCAGACCAAGCCCGCGACGCTCGAAACCGGGCTCGTCATCCAGGTGCCGTCGTATCTCGAGTCGGACGAGCTGGTCATCGTCGACACGCGCGAAGCGCGCTTCGTCAGCCGCGCGAAGAGCTGAGAGGGCCGACCCGAGACGTGTCTCGGGCCGGCCGTCTCGTCAGACGAGCTTGTAGAGCTTCGCGGCGTTCAGAGCGCACATCTTGTTGCGCTCTTCCTGCGAGACGTCGCGGAACATGTCGTCGACCACGCGGCGCGTCTCCGGCCAGTCGCAGCCGTGGTGCGGGTAGTCGGACGACCACATGATGTTGTCGACGCCGATCGTGTGGCGGTTCTTGACGGCGTAGTTGTCGATCATGAAGCTCGAGCGCCAGTTGCGGTGGTAGTAGTAGCTGGGCTCGTGCTTGAGCTTGGTGGGCAGCCACCAGCGGTTGCGCCACCAGCGATCGTCGAGCTGCTCGAGGATGTAGGGGATCCAGCCGGCGCCGGCCTCGACCGCCACCCAGGTGAGATCGGGGAAGCGATCGTGCACGCCCGAGCTGATGATCTCCGGCATGTCGGTGATCATGTCGGCCGCGCCGACGTTGGCGAGGCCGGTCAGATCGTCGCCGCGCGCGCCCTTCGGCTTCGGCTTGTTGATCTTGCGCATGACGCGCACGTGGAAGTGGACGGGTATTCCGTTCGCCTGCGCCGCGTCCCAGAACGGATCGTCCTCGGGACGGATCTTGTCGCCGACGCTCGGCAAGGTGTTCAGCCACGCGCCGCGGAAGCCCATCTTGAGGCAGCGGTCCATCTCCTTGATGGCCGCCTCGACGCCGAGGGCCGGGATGCACGCGAGCCCGATCAGGCGTGACGGGTCGACGCTCACGACCTCTTCGGCGAGCCAGTTGTTGTAGGCCTGGACGCCGGCGAGCTGAAACTCGGGATCGTCGTCCGAGTAGAAGTGGCTCATCATGCGCGCCGAGCCGAAGAGCACCTCGGCGTCGACGCCGTCGTAGTCCATCTCCTCGATGCGCGGGCCGCCACGGAAGTTGCCCTGGTTGGCCGCCGCGAACGTGACGCCCGTCCAGCGCACCTCTTCGTGCTTGCGCCCCGCCGAGGCGTAGATGCCGATGGGGGCCGGGGGGATGCCGGGCGAGAACTGCCACGCCTCGCCGCCCTCGCCGTCGGACACGACGCGCGGCACCTTCTCGTGGAACTTCTTCGCCATGTACGTCGTCCAGATGTGCGGCGGCTCGAGTACGTGCGAGTCGGCGGAGATCAGTCGGTATTCGCGGGCCATCTTCCGGAGTCCTCCCGGCGGCGAAGATACGAACAAACGATCGTTCGTTTCAAGGGGCAGCTGTCCAAGGTTGCAGCCTGCCGGCGTTTCCGGCGCGCTCGAACTGCGCGCGCAGCGTCGCCAGCTCGGTCGGACCGAAGCGGGTGAAGGTGGTCGCACCGCGTGGCTGCCACCACAGCGTCTCGGGGCCGTCGACGGCGAGGAAGCCGGCGCGCTGCAGGTCGCGCTTCATGACCTTGTTGGTCTCCGAGCGCTGCAGCTCGGGGACGATGCGCACCCAGGTGGGTCGCCATTTCGTCGAGAGGTCGGGCTGGGCATCGAGGAACCGCGTGAAGGCGTCGGGATCGAAGATGGCGCCGTCACGCAGGGCGAGCGCCCCCATGACCCGATCGCCCGCGTCCGCGTCCGGCACGCCGTAGACGGCGACCATGAAGACGTCGGGATGCCGCTGCAGGATCACCTCGATGGGACGGGCCAGGAAGTTCTCGCCGTCGACGCGGAGCCACTCGATGTCGCGACCGGCGAAGTAGATGTAGCCGGCGTCGTCGCGGTAGCCGAGGTCGCCGGTGTGGAAGCGGCCGCCGCGCGTGCGCGCCTGCGTCGCCTCCTCGTTCTTGTAGTAGCCCTCGAAGAGCCCCGTGCCCGACGTGTTGACGATCTCGCCGATGGCCTCCTCCGCATTCGTGAGGCGGCCCTGCGCGTCGAAGCGTGCACGCGGGCACTCGTTGCCCTCCTCGTCGAGGACGGCGACGCCGGGTCCCGCGACCCCGAGCGCGCCGGGCGGATCGCCGTCGGTGCGAGTGAACGTCACGCCCACCTCGCTGGCACCGTACGAGTCGATGACGCGGCAGCCGAAGCGTTTCGCGAAGGCGTCGAGATACTGGCGCGGGCCCTCGTTGCCGTAGGCGAGCCGCAGCGGGTTGTCGGCGTCGTCGGGACGTTCGGGCGTGTCCATGATGTAGGCCAGCGGGCTGCCGACGTAGTTGAACAGCGTGCAGCCGTAGCGACGGACGTCGTCGAGGAAGCGCGACTTGTGGAAGCGACGCGCCAGCACGAGCGTGCCGCCCGCCGCCAGCGCGACGCCGAGTGCGAGGATCTGCGCGTTGGCGTGGAACAGCGGCATGGCGCAGTAGACGACGTCGTCGGCGGTGGCCTGCGCCACCATGTAGACGGCGCCCTGCGACATCATCGTGAGCTTGCCGTGGCTCCGCAGCACGCCCTTCGGTCCCGACGTGGTGCCTGACGTGAACACGATGAGGCAGAGGTCGTCGTCGTCGACGGGCCGCGCGGGATCGGTGTCGGGCTGTGCTTCGAGTGCCTCGGCGAGCCCATCCTCGACGACCACGACACGCGGCGACGGAGCGCCCGGTGTGGCGAGCGCCTCGGCCAGCGCGCCGGCGAACTTCTCCTCGGTGACGACGAGCTGGCAGTCGCTGTGCTCGACGTCGCGCGCCAGCGGCGCGCCCCGTCGCGTCGGATTGAGGCCGACGATGACCGCGCCCGCCATGGCGGCACCGAGTTGCGCGAGCACGAACTCGGGCCGGTTCTCCAGCAGCAGGCCGATGTGGAACGGTCGCGATGGATCGCGGTGCGCCAGGAACAGATTCGCATGGCGTGCGGCGGCGCGCGCGGTGTCGGCGAAGGTGAGCGTCTGGTCCTCGAAGCGGAGGAACGGGCGGGACGCGGTCGTGGGGTCGGCTACGTGCGCGCGGAGCAGATCGGCGAAGGTCATGCGGTCGCACCGAAGCACAGCCCGCCGCGCCCGCGCAACGTCCGGGCTCAGGAGAAGCGTCGCAGCGCGATGTCGGCGAGGAGTGCCAGCAACGCCAGCGGGATCAGGAACGGCGCCAGCGGAATGGCTTCGCGCACGGCACCCGGGCGCGCGGCGACGAGGGCGTCGAGCGGCGGATCGACGGCGCCACCGGTTCGCACCGCGACCGCCTGCAGGAGCGGCAGGTCGGCGCCGACGTGTCGCAGCTCGCGACCGTCGCTGGCGGACGCGGGGACCACGAGCGCCGACGGCTCGTCGCGTACCGCCGTCCGCAGGACCGCGGGGACGACGCCGGCGCGCAGCGCCGGGGCCACGCCGCGGAACGTGTGCGGGCCGATCGGCCGCAGCGCGACGTCGTCGCTGCCGCCGAGACGGAGCGTGAACGGTCCATCCTCCACGGCTCCCGTATCGAGCGTCACCTCGAGGCCGGCGACGCCGCGCCGTGCGACGAGACGCCGATCGCCGCGCAGCGTGGGCGCCATCGCCCAGTGCACCACCTGCGCCCACAGCTTGCCGAACCCGTCCCACTGCGCCCACGCGGCGGCGCCCGACTGGAAGTCGACGGGCAGCGCCGCGACGCGTCCCAGCTCGACCTGCCAGGTGGCGAGCAGCGGATCGTGCCGCGTGCCGGTGTCGAGCCAGAGGCGCATCTCCGCCTCGGGGCGTGCCCGCGTGACGGCCCAGCGTGCGACGGCCGGCAGCTCGCGCTCGTCGACCCCGGAGAGCATCGGCCCGGTCTCGCCGATCCGCGCCGGCGCGTTCACCAGGCTGCCGGGCGCATCCATCAGGCGGCGCGTGTCGCGGATCATGAGCTGCGGCAGCGCCTCGGCATCGGCGACGTGGTGGAACTCGCCGCCGGTGGCGTGCGCGATGTCCTGCAGCAGCTCGAGGTTCACCGTGTCGGAGCCGATGCGGATGCTGGTGACGGTGATGCCGTCGCGCGCGAGGTCGGCGATCAGCGCCGTGTGATCGTCGGCGCGACGGTTCGAGTCGCCGTCGGTGAGCAGGATGACGTGACGCACCCGCCGTCCGCCCGCGACGAGCTGTTTTCGGGCGAGCTCGAGCGCATCCTTCCAGTCGGTGCCGCCGCCGTACTGCAGCGCCCGGATGCGCTCCTCGAGCGCAGCGCGCCCGTGCGCGGCGGGCCGTAGCGCGCCCAGCTCGTAGGGCTGCGAGTCGAACGCGACCGCGCCGACGAGATCGCGCGGCCCGAGCTGCTCCAGCACGGCCACCGCCGCGCGTCGCGCGTACTCCATCTTCTCGCCCTGCCCGTAGCCCATGCTGTTGGAGCGATCGATGACCAGGAACAGCGCGATCGGCTCGCGCTCCTTCGGCTCCGGTGCCTGCGACTGCAGCGTCACCGGCAACAGCGGCTCGAGCGGCGAGGCGACGAAGCCGGGATCGCCGAAGAGATGCCGGCCGCCGGTGACGACCAGTGCACCGCCACGCGCGACCCAGCGCGACAGCGTCTCCAGCGATCCAGGCGCGAAGCCGCCGTGACCGACGTCGTCGAGGACGACCGCGTGCACGGCGTCGAGCCGGCCGAGGCGCCGCGGCGGCACCCGCGTGACGGTCATGCCGCGCGCCGCCAGCGCTGCGGCGACGACGGAGTGCTCGCGGTCGCTGACGACGAGCACGTGCGGCGCCGTCGTCACCGTGAGCGTGGCCGACGCGCTGCCGGCGAGCGGCTGTCCGCCGATCGTCACGTCGAGCGCGACCGGACCGGGGGCACCGGACCGCCACGGCAGTCCTACCACGCTCGCTCCCGGCGGAAGTGTCGCGCCGCGCTCGGCGACCACGGTGCCGTTGGCGGTGAGGGTCAGGGTGACCTCGACGGGTGCCGGGGCGTGGTTCTCCACCACCGCTTCGATCGGGATCGCTGCCCCTGCCGATGCCGTGGCCGGCACGAGGAGCCGACGGATCGTCGTCGGCGGCAGGTCCGGCGCCTGGGGCTCGACCGCGAAGACGGCCATCGCGGACGCACCGAGCGCGGCTTCGGCGACGAGATCGCCGCGCGTCTCGCGTCCATCGCTGAGCAGCAGGAGCGTGGCCTGACGATCGTCCGGGCACAGTGCGCTGGCGGTCGACAATGCGGCGGCGAGGTCCGTGGCATCGGGGTCGACGTCGGCGGTCGCCGCATCGGCGAGCAGCGCCGACACGGTGGGCCGACCGTCGGCGGGATGTGCGATGACCTGGCTGCGGCCGCCGAACGCCACGGCGCCGAGCAGATCGTCGGGACCGAGGATACCGTCGAGCGCCGGCAGCACGCGTGCCGCCGTTGCGAGCGATGCGCGCCCCACGCTCTGCGACACGTCGATGGCGGCGATGACACAGGCGCCGGATGCCGCACGATCGCGCTCCAGCCGCGCGCCGGCGAGCACGAGGACGACAGCCGTGGCGGCGAGCGCACGCAGCGCGGCCGCTCGGCGCCGATCGCGGCGCAGGCCGATCAGGAGCAGCGGCAGCGCCAGCAGCAGGAGCAGCATGCGCGGCTCGAGCACCGTCGGCGTCATCGACGTGCTCCCACGGCCCATTCGACGGCGAGGAGTGCCGCGCCGACGGCGTAGAGCCACCACCCGAATTCGTGGGGCGCGGCGGTGGCTGCGATCAGGCGAGGCGGTGCCAGCGCCGGCCAGTCGCCGTCGCCGTCGCGACCGATGTCCGACTCGGTGGCGTCGAAGAGGTTCGCCAGCACGAGGCGCTCGCGGCCGTCGCCGAGGGCCACGCGACGGACGCCGACGCGGTCGACGAGGAGCGCGGACGGCTCACCCGTCACCAGCAGTGGAACGCCAGTCTCCACGGTCAGTGGCGTCTCGGCGGTATCTGCCGACGCCCAGCGCAACGCGCCGAGTGCCACCATCAGCAGCGGCAGCGCGTCCGACGACGTCAGCGGAACGGGCAGGGCGGCGCCGAGGCACGCCTGACGATGGCCGTCGCGCTCGCCGGCCGTGAGCAGCGGAAAGGTGGCGCGTTGCGAGGCCGCGTCGATGACGACACGCGCCCACGACGGACGGCCGAGCTGCGTCACGTCGCCGACCTCGAGCGCTTCCAGCGCGTCGAGCCCCTGCACGATGGGATGGGTATCGTCCCAGTCGATCGCGGCGGCACCGTCGAGCCGTCGCGCGCCGCGACAGATCGGGTCGCCGGGCGGTGGTGCGACGAAGAGCGCCGGTCCGCTGCCGTCGGGTGCGACGTGGTCGAAGAGCGCCACCTGTCCTGTCGAGGCGCCGCCGCGTTCCCTCCAGCCCGCGGCGTTCACCACCTCGAGGCGTGCATCGGGCAGGGCTGCGACCAGCGACGAGAATGCGGTCGCCATGGCGTCGGCATCGGTGACCAGGACCAGATCGAGTGGGTGGGGTGGCGGCAGCCAGGCCACGGCCTCGTCGTCGACGGGCAGCGCATCGTCGGGGGTGATGCGCACGCGGACGACGCCGGAGCCACGGGGGCCGTCGAACAGCACCTGCTCCGTGCCGCGCGCGGGCAGCTCGAGCGTGCGTTGCGTCCACGGCGCGTCGTCGATCGTCGCGGTGATGGTGGTCGTGCGCGGGGTGGCGCCGAAGTTCTGCACCAATGCCAGGACGCGTCGATCGCGGCCGTCGCCGAAGGGTGGACTGTCGACGGTGAGCGCTGTGATGGCGACGTTGTCGGCGGTGCCACCGACCTGGATCCACCGCACCGGGCCGCGGCGGACCTGCGGCGCCGGTGGCAGATCGGTGGCAATGAGCACTGTCGCGCCGTTGCTGCGACTCGCGGCGCCGAGCGCGAGCTCGACGGCAGGCTCGAGCCGGGTCGGGGTGTCGAGCGGTGCGAGCGCGTCGAGCGCAGAGGCGACGCGGGCAGCATCGTCGCTCCATCGCAGCACGACGTGCGGTCTTTCGGCGGCCGAGACCAGCATGATGCGCGTGCCCTGCGCCTGTGCTGCGATCACCGCCCGCACCTTGTCGCGCGCCAGCTCGAACCGCGTGCCGTCGGCTTCACGCGCCTGCATGCTGGCCGAGCAGTCGAGCACGACGACGAGCGCCGTCCCCGACGCGGGCGGCGTCGACGACGCGAGATACGGCCGCACGTAGCCGCCGATCAGCGCCAGCAGCATGGCCAGCTGCAGGAAGAAGAGCAGGTCGGGACGGAAGCGACGTCGTTCGGCGGGAGCGGTGGGTAACTGTCGCCAGAGGAGGAGGCTCGACACGCGTCGTGCGCGTCTGCGGCGCTGATGGAGCGTGAGCGCGACGAGCACGGCCACCGCCACGAGCGCGAGCGCGCCGATCGGGTTGGCGAGGCCCATCGGTGCTACCTCGGTCGTACCAGGCCGCGTCGCGCGAGCTCGCCGGTGACGAAGGCGTGGACGGGCGTATCGGTGAGGAGACAGGCGTGCGTTGCGCCGGTGCGGGACGCGACCGCGGCCAGCGCCATCTGATGCTGCTCGAGCAGCTCGTGGTAGCGCGCCAGCACGGTGGGCGTGCAGGCGACGGTATGCACCGCGCCCGACTCGGCGTCCTCGAAGCTTCCCCCGGCATGGGCGCTCGGCTCCCACTCGCTGCGGCCGAGCACCTGCAGCAGATGGACGGCGAAGCCGCGCGCGTGCAACGCCGCGAGCCCGGGCTCGAGCGACGCCGGCTCGACGAGCAGATCGGAGAGGATGAAGACGACGCCCCGCTCGCGGTGCCGGTGTGCCCAATCACCCAACGCGGCGCCCACGTCGAGCGCGCCGCCCGCCGTGGCGTCGCCCAGCATCGTCGCCAGCGCAATCAAGCCGGTGCGACGACGATGACGTGCCGAGCGCCGGCCGAGGCCGCCGTCCTCGAGGAACGTCAGGCGCAGCGCGTAGCCGCTCGAGACGCCGATGGTGGCGAGTGCCAACGCCAGCTCCGTCGCCGTCGCCAGCTTGTGGTCGTCGGCGCAGGCATCCATCGACGCGCTGGTGTCGAGGAGGAGGTGGAGCACCACCTCGCGTTCGGCGGTGAAGCGTCGTACCAGGAGCGTGTCGAGACGTCCGAGTGCGTTCCAGTCGAGATGGCGGAGGTCGTCGCCCGGTGTGTAGGGCGTCCACGCCTCCGGCTCGATGCCGGTGACGTCGGTGCGACCCGGGATGCGGCGTTCGCCGGGGCGGTCGCCGACACCGCCGGCGAGGTGCAGTCCGAGGTGCGCGTAGCGGGCGACGGCTGCGGCCGGGTCGGGCGTCACGGTCGGAGCCGTCGCGCGACGTCGAGCACGCGCTCGATCACGCGGGTGGCGTCGACGCCGGCGGTCTGGGCGGCGAAGTTCAGGACGAGACGATGACGCAGGGCCGCTGGGGCGAGCGTGTCGACGTCGCCGACGGTGACGTGTGGACGACCGTCGAGGAGGGCGCGCACCTTGGCGCCGAGCAGCAGCGCCTGGCCGGCGCGCGGACTGGCGCCATACGCGACCCAGCGCCGCACGTCCTCGTCGCCGTCGGCGAGCGGCAGCGTCAGTCGGACGAGGCCGGCCACGTAGCGCTCGACGGCGGGCGCGACGAGCACGCGTCGCACGAGATGTCGCAGGTCGTCGACACGCGCAGCGGCGGTGTCGGCGGCGAGCACCGGGCGCACCGTGGGCTGATCGGCGCTGGTGGTCTCGGCGAGGATGCGCTCGAGCTCGCCCTGCGACGGGTAGTCGAGCACGACCTTGAACAGGAAGCGGTCGAGCTGTGCCTCGGGCAGTTGGTAGGTGCCCTCCATCTCGATCGGGTTCAGCGTCGCGAGGACGAAGAACGGCGACGGCAGCGCGTGCGTCGTGCCGGCCACCGTCACCTGCTGCTCGGCCATGGCCTCGAGCAGCGCCGACTGGGTCTTCGGCGTCGCGCGGTTGATCTCGTCGGCGAGCAGCACGTGCGCGAACACGGGGCCGGGGACGAAGCGGAACTCGCGCCGGCCGTCGCTGCCTTCGGTGACGACGCGCGTGCCGGTGACGTCGGCCGGCATGAGGTCGATGGTGAACTGGATGCGACTCATGCCGAGCGCCAACGCGTCGGCGAGCGAACGTGCGAGCAGCGTCTTCCCCGTGCCGGGCACACCTTCGATCAGGACGTGCCCGCCGGCGAACACGGCAGTGAGGATGGTGTCGACGGCGGTGTCGTGTCCGACCACGACGCGTGCGATCTCGCGGCGCACGGCGGTGAAGGTGTCGTGGAAGTCGCGGATGGCGGCGTCGGCGAGCTCGTGGGTCATGGCGCAGGCTCCGGTCCGCCGGCGTGACGGGCGTAGAGGCGACGCACGAGGGATTCGTACGCGGCGGGTACCGGCATGCGATTGATGGGATCGTCGGATCGGCCGCCGCCGGCGAGCGACGGATGGCGGTCGGGCTCGGCGGCGGGGACGTCGCCCTGGGGTGTGTCGGCGCCGCCCTGGCGCGTCCGCACGCGAGCGGCGATCGCGAGCTCGAAGTGATCGCGGACGCCGTCGCCCGCGACCGCCGTCGGACCGAAGAGCCGCGGGTCGGTGCCGTCGCCCGCGCCGGGCGCGGCGCCGTTGCCATCGTTCGTCGCCTCGGCACGAGCGCGTTGCGTGTCGTCGTCGGTCGGATCGCTCGGATCGCCGGCCGCGGCGTCTGCAGCGAGGTCGGGCCCGTCGTCGGATGCGGCTGGTGCCTTGGCTCCGGATTGCGCCGCGGTGTGATCGCGCCCGGCGAGGGAGTCGCCGCCGGTCTCCCACGCCTGCTCGCCCGCGATCGCGCGTTGCAGCCAGCCCTGCAGTGCGCCTGGCATGCTCGCCGCGTCGCCGGATGCGACCGACGAGCCGTCGGGCGGTGCGTGCCCCGTGCCCGGCGCAATCAGCAGATCATTGGTGGTGTCACCCACCGTGTCGCCGGTGGCGATCCAGTCCATCGGACGGTCGCTCACGAGGACACGTCGGGTCGCAGGTCGCAGGCGCGGGGCGATCGCCAGCACGATGGCGACGATCGTCAGCGCGCCGGCGGCGCCGGCGAGTGCGCGCCACGGGACGCTCCGTGGGACGACGTGGTCGGGCGTCCATGACGGCAGGCCGTCGACGGTCTGACGCTCGAGCAGTGCGACGAAGGCCTCGTCGTCGCGGGCGCCGATCTGCGACAGCGTCAGCAGGCGCCCCTCGAGGCCGGTCGTGCGATCGACCCATGCGGCGGCGTGTGCGCGCCGCAACCAGCGGCGCGACGTCGTTCGCGTGAGGACGGTCGCGGCGACGACGAATCCGGCGACGGTGAGCCCGCTGCCGACTGCGAAGACGACTGGGGTCGCGCGCATCGCCAGCAGCAGGACGACGGTCGCGCTGCACGCGCCGACGGCGATGATGCCGTAGGCCAGGCGTTGCACGGTGAGCGCGTTGAGACGCCGGCGCACGCGCCCGAGCTGGCGCAGGACGACGGCCGTGGCGCCGGTGCCTGGCACGTCACCGGTTGACCACGAGCGCACCGGCTGCGTCAACGTGAAGTCGCGCCGTAGTTGACCGGGGCGTCGGCCGCTTGGTAACGCCGACGACCATGCACAGTACCGCAGCAGTGAAGGGCGCGCTCGCCGGCATCCGCGTCATCGACATGAGTCACCAGGCCGCCGGCCCGTGGTGCACCTCGCTCCTCGGCGACATGGGCGCCGACGTCATCAAGGTGGAGAAGCCGGGTCGCGGCGACTCGATCCGCTACGCCGATCGCTCGGGACGCCTGCCGCCAGAGGTGGGTGGGCTCAACTTCCAGGGCCTCAACCGCAACAAGCGCGGTCTCACCATCGACATCGGCCAGGACGAGGGTGCGGCGCTCGTCCGCCGGCTGGTGAAGGACGCCGACGTCATCGTCGAGAACTTCCGGCCCGGCGTGATGGATCGTCACGGGCTCGGGTGGGAGGCGCTGCATGCCATCAATCCGCGGCTGATCTACTGCTCGATCACCGCATTCGGCCCGCGCGGGCCGCTGGCGCAGAAGCCCGGCATGGATCTCATCCTGCAGGCGACGGGCGCGCTCATGGGGCACACGGGCGAGGAGGGCGGCCCACCCATCAAGTCGGCGCCGCCGGTGGCGGACATCAACACCGGCGTCTACGCGGCGTACGGCGTCGCCGCGGCGCTGATGGCGCGCGAGCGCACGGGCGAAGGACAGCACGTCGAGATCGCGATGCTCGACGCCGTGCTGTCGCTGTACGCCGACAACGCCGCCAACGTCCTCACCGAGGGCACGCACTTCCCCAAGTTCGGCAGCGGTCATCCCGATCTCGTGCCGTACCAGGCGTTCCCGGCGAAAGACGGCTGGTTCATCATCGCGTGCCTGACGAACGCGTTCTACAAGCGGCTCGCGGCGGCACTCGGGCGCGACGACCTGCTCACCGATCCACGCTTCGCCACCAACCCGTCGCGCGTCCAGCATCGCGAGCACGTCGTCGGTGTGCTGAGCGAGATCTTCCGCACCGCCACCGTCGAGCACTGGATCGAGCTGCTCGAGCGGCACGACATTCCCACCTGCCGCGTGAACCGGCTCGAGGACATCCTGGCGCATCCGCAGATCGAGGCGAACGGGCTCATCGTCGAGCGCGAGGACGAGAAGCACGGCCGCATCCGCGTGCTCGGTCCGCCGGTCAAGATGTCGGGGACGCCGACGACGTTCGATCGGTTGGCGCCGATGATCGGCGAGCACACCGACGAGGTGCTGACGGAGTTCGGGCTGTCGGGCGACGAGATCGCGGCGCTGCGGGCGTCGCGCGTCGTCTAGAAACGCGGCGGCCGGGACGCGGTGCTCCGCGTCCCGGCCGTGACGTTCGAACGGACGAGAGAGGCTACAGCGACTTACACTTGAGCTTCACGCCGCCGCCGAACACCTTGCAGTCGAGTACCGTGGTGGCACACGCCTGCCCGATGCGCAGGGTCTGGCGCAGTTGTACCGATCCGTCGACGGAGATCGGCAGCGCGAGGTTCACCCCGCGCAGCTTGGCGCGGATGCGGTTGATCTTCTCCTTGACCTTGAGCTTGTAGGTCCCCGTTCCCGGTGTGCCGGCCATGCGCAGCAAGGCCGGCGGGAACAGGACGTCCGTCATGATGCTGGTGCCCTGGTTCAGCAGCAGGTGCGCGCCGTCGGCGGCGGGATCGACCTGCATGCCGGTGAACAGGTTGAACTCGGTGCGGCCCTTCCACTTGATGAAGAGGGGGAGGCTGCCCTTGCGAGCGCGCTTGAAGGTGGCGGCCTTCACGAAGGCCGGCACGACGCTCGAGAGCGACAGGCCGTCGCAGCCGAGGATGGGCTGACCGTCGGGATCGGTTTCGCAGCTGGACGTGCAGGGGCTGCCGGCGAGACCGTTGAGCGGTCCGAGGTCGCACTCCTCCGAGGGCACCTCGACGACACCGTTGCCGCAGACGAAGCCGCCGCCGGGGCTTCCGCCACCGCCGCCTCCGCCACCACCACCGCCGCCGCCGGTGTCGCAGGCGTTGCCGATGCCGTCGGCATCGGTGTCGGCCTGATCGGCGTTCGGGGTCAGCGGGCAGTTGTCGTCGTCGTCGTTGACGCCGTCGTTGTCGGTGTCGGTGTCGCACGCGTCACCGATGCCGTCCGCGTCGCTGTCCTGCTGGCCGGCGTTCGCCACCGCGGGGCAGTTGTCGTCGTCGTCGGGGATGCCGTCGTCATCGCCATCGGGCGGCGGCGGACCGAGGATCGCGTCGACGCCGATCTGGATGCGCGCGACGATGATGTCGCCGAGCGGGAAGCCGAGGAGGCTCAGGAGGCGGATGCGCAGCATCGTGCTCACCTTCGTGGCCGACGTGAGGCCGTTGCCGCCCGTCACCTGCGCGTTGAGCGTGATCTCGGCCACGCCCGGCACGGTGATCACCGTGTTCGCTGCCGGCACGATGTTGCCGAGGTGCACGCCGCTGACGACGAGATTCTCGACCACCTGGCCCACGACATCGGTCACGGCGGAGCTGCCGTTCGCGCTGCCGTTGACGCTGCCGACGATGCGGTCCGCGGTGATGAGGCCGCCGAGGATGCTGATGCTCGCGAGCTCGACGATGCCGTGCACGCTGGCCGTGCTGCCACCGGTGACGCCGTCGAGCGTCGTGGTGATGGCGCCGACGCTGAGCACGGCGGGGATGACGAGGCCGGCCACGGTGTCGCTGACGGTGCCTCCGGTCGACGGCAGGGCCACGACGGGAGTCTCGTCCACCGTGATGAGCGGTGTCGCGACGTAGATGCCGACCGCGACGCCGTTGACGTTCCCGGCGACGGCGGGGAGCGCCACGCCGAGCGTCAGCGCGAGCGCGGTGAGAAGAGCAACTGGCCTCATTCGATCCTCCTTCAGGGACGCGGAAAGCATCCGATGGTGAATCTATCGGGCGGTATTCGGGACTTCATGAGTGCCAACGCCCTGACCGTCCTGCGCCGACGAGGAGGGCGCCGCGGGGGCGCTATCGGGTCAGGGCGTTGACACCGTGATCGGCACCCAGAGCTACGTGTGGCCGACCTGGTGAATGCACCATCAGATTTACCGTGCGGGGCGCGGATGAAAATGCAGGGGCGGGGTGATTCCTCGACCCGTGAGGCCTGAGCGCAGTCGCCGTGACATTCGGGGGGTGTCAGGACCTCATGCGGTCGGCTGGCGCGGTCCGCATCGCCCCTGGTACGAGCGATGCCATGCCCACCATCGACCTCGGCTCCACTGGACTCCGTGCCTCGCTCGAGGGCGGCGTGCTCCGCGTCGTGATCGACCGTCCGGAGCGTCGCAACTCGTGCACCATCGAGATGTACCACGGCATCAAGAAGGCGGCCGTCGTCGCCGAGAAGGACCCGGCGATCGACATGGTGGTGCTCACCGGCAGCGGCGAGCACTTCTGCGTCGGCGGCGAGATGGGGGGGAAGCACGAGGGTGGGCAGCCGCTCGACCGCGAGACCGACGGCCTCGATCTGACGCCGTTCGTGCAGCTGGAGCGGTGTCCCAAGCTCGTGCTCGTCGCCATCAATGGCGTCTGCATGGGCGGCGGCCTGGTGATGACGCTGATGAGCGATCTGTCGGTGGCATCGAGCCGGGCGACGTTCCGTGTCCCCGAGCTGCTCCGCGGCGTCGCCGATTGCTATCTTGGTGCGCGCCTCGCGAGTCGCGTCGGGATCGCGCGCGCGAAGTGGCTGCTGTTCACGGCGCAGACGATCAGCGCGGACGAGGCGCTGGCGATGGGGCTGATCTCGCGCGTCGTGCCGCACGAGCAGCTCGAGGCGGCCGTCGAGGAGACGATCGGGTGGGTGCGCCAGACGGCGCCACGGGCGCGGACGCTGCTCAAGCGCGACCTGAACCGGGCGCTGCCGCCGATCGATATGGGGATGTTCGCGGAGTCGCTGTCGGGAGAGGAAGTGCGGGAAGGGTTCACGGCGTTCGTCCAGAAGCGGCCGGCGAGCTGGGTGAAGTAGGGGGCTAGCGGGCGGGACCAAGTTCGGCCCGTCACGTTTGAGCCTTGACGAACGAACGTTCATTTCGGTATCGCTTTCCCCTCGTGAACGTGAAGGCGGCCAGGCCGCGGGTGGCCTCGGCGCCCGCTACTCCCACTCGGGAGGCCATTCTCGATGCCGCCGAGCGGCTCTTCTCGGCCCATGGCGTGGACGGGGTGGCGGTTCGCGACCTCGCCCGTGAGCTCGGGCTGACCCCGTCGAGCCTCTACAACCACTTCCCCGGCAAGCAGGCGCTGTACGAGGCGGTCCTCGAGCGCGGGCTGCGACCCATCGTCGAGATGGTCGCGCGCGCCTGGACGGGCGAGTTGCGCCGCGACGACATCGCCACCAACGTCAACGACCTGATCACGCACCTCGGCAGCCATCCGCACCTCGGTCGCCTGATCCAGCGCGCGATGCTCGAGGAGACGGGGAGCGTGCAGGCGCTGCTCGGGCGTTGGATGAGCCCGCTCTACAAAGAGGGCGTCGCCATCATCCGACAGGCGGCGACGTCGTCGGGGTGGGACGCCGAGGACGTGCCGCATCTTACCCTGGGCCTCTTCGGTCTGGTGTTCGCGTACTTCGTGAACGGCGAGGCGCTGCAGCGCTTCGGTACATGGGGCGGCGATGCCTTCGCGCCGCCGGCGCTGGACGTCCAGCGTCGTTTTCTCGAGAAGGCCATCTTCCGCTTGCTCGGGCCGCGTCCGCGCGTCACCGAGCCGAAAGGATCAAGGAGCTCTCATGGCTGACGTTGCAGGGCATGGCGCCCAGATTTCCGATGAGGCTATCGCCAAGCTGCGCGAGCGGATCGGCCAGGGCTTCAAGAACCGCCGTCCGTGGCGCACCGAAGTGACCGCGGATGCGAGCTACCACATGGCGCTCGGCATCGGTGACCTGAGCCCGATGTACCACGACGAGGAGTACGCCAAGAAGACGCGCTGGAAGGGCCTGCTCGCGCCCTACATCATGATCCAGACGTTCGATACGCTGCGCTCCGTCGGCTCGAGCGGTCTGCCCGAGGGGCTGCCCGGCGTGCACTCGATCTGGACCGGCTCGCTCTTCGAGTGGAAGCGTCCGCTCAAGGTCGGCGACCGCGTCACCGCCGACAGCTACCTCAAGTCGGTCGACGAGCGGCAGAGCAAGTTCGGTGGCGGACGCTCGGTCTACCAGACCTACGAAGCCGTCTACACCGACCAGACCGGCGACAAGATCGGGCTCCGCAACGACACCTGGATCCGGATCGAGCGTCACAAGACGGCCGAGACGAAGAAGTACGGCGAGATCGGTCTGGCGAAGTGGACACCGACCGACGTCGAGCGCTTCATGAAGGAGTACGGCGCCGAGACCCGCGCCACCGAGCGCTTCTGGGACGACGTCAACGTCGGCGACAAGCTGCCCCAGCGCATCAAGGGGCCGCTCACGCCCACCGCGGAGATCGCCTTCGAGTCGCAGCTCGGCATCTACCTCGTCGGTAACAAGGTCGCGGCGAACCTGTACGCGAAGCACCCGAAGCTCTTCATCACCAACGAGCAGGGCGTGCCGGAGCCGCCGCAGCGTGTGCACTGGGACAACGAGTTCACGACCCGCCTGCTCGGCCTGCCCGGCGCCTACGACCTCGGTCCGGAGCGCTGCGCCTGGCTGATCCAGGTGTGCACCGACTGGATGGGCGATGCCGGCCACCTCGCGCGTCTCGAGTGCCGCTACCTCAAGTTCAACTACATCGGCGACGTGACCTGGATCCGCGGCACCGTCACCGAGAAGTTCGAGCGCGACGGGAACAGTTACGCCCGTTGCCACGTCGAGTGCGTCAACCATCGCGACGAGGTCACGGCCGCTGGTACGGCCGAGGTCGAGTTGCCCCGCCGCTGATCCCCGTCCAACGAACCGTCCTCGAGGAACTGAATGACGAGAGCCCTCCTTGCCACGCTCTGTGCGCTCACGCTCGCTGCAACCCGCGTCCTGGCGGCCGGAACCCCCGACCAGCCGTGGCCGCCCGATCCGAAGAAGTACGCTGCGCCGGGCACTGAAGTCGCACCGGGCCTCAAGGTGGGTGACACCCTCGATCAGTCGAATGCCGACAAGGCCAAGGATCTGCTGCCGCCGGAAATCCTCAAGCACTACCAGGACGGTGGCTACAAGAACGAGATCGCGTCGTGGCCCGAAGGCATCATCGTGCGCGAGAAGTCGTTCAACGCGGCGACGGCGTCGAACGAGGGCAAGTACGACATCGACCCGGCGACGGGCACGATCATCGACAAGGCCACCGGCAAGGCGCCCGAGTACGCCTACGGCATCCCGTTTCCCACGATCAAGGAGGATGATCCGAACGCGGGCATCAAGGCCGTGTGGAACATGTTCTACAACTACTGGAACAACGGCAGCTACCACTTCAACGCCATCCTGGTGTGGACCAGTCCCAGCGGGAAAGAGCGCGAAGCGCTGCAGGACGTGTACTTCCAGTACTACCTGGGCCAGTCACCGGCCTATCGCGTGCCGAACGAGCAGGGCTTCGCGTGGCAGGCCGTGACCAACGCGGTGAGCCCCGCCGACCTGCAGGGCACCGCGACGCTCAACTATCGGTGGATCGATCCCACCAAGCGTGACGCCCTCTGGACCTACGTTCCGGCGTTGCGTCGCGTGCGCGCGGTGAGCCCATCGAATCGCTCCGACGGCGTGCTCGGGTCCGACCTCGGCCAGGACGACGGTCACTTCTTCGACGGCAAGCCGGAGGACTTCGAGTGGAAGACCATCGGGCTCAAGGAAGGGCTCCGCATCAGCGAGCCGTACTCCATCAAGGGGCAGGGCGGTCCGCTCGAGTGGATGGCGGACGGCGAGGGCGGCTGGCGCGACACCTGGCCGAAGGCGCCGCCCGTCGCCGGCTATCTCATCGACGGTTGGAAGGGCGTGGGCTGGGCGCCCACCGACGCCGTCCTCACGAAGCGCAAGTTCTGGGTCGTCGAGGCGACGCCGCGTGACCGCTACTACCTCTACGGCAAGATGGAGCTCTGGATCGACGCCGAGTCGTGGATCGGCGCCTGGAACCGCAAGTCGTCGTGGAAGGGCGAGCTGCTGAACGTCTACCAGGTGCAGGGCTACCTGAATCACCCCGCCATCAGGGACGGGCAGACGGAGACGGAGTACCTCTGGAGCTCGCAGGGCGCGTGGCAGTGCGCGGAAGCGGTGAAGTCGAACCGCGCGACGCTCGCGGGTCTGCGGTCGGAGCCGACGTCGCTGTTCGATCGGCGGGTGAAGCACAACACGGATCAGCTGTTCGACATGCAGACGCTGAGCCGCTGGGGAAAGTGAGCGACCCGCTCCGCTCACTTGCAGCTGAGCGTCGAAGGATTGGGCATGACACAGCTCGGCGCAGCGGGCGGCATAGCCGACCACGTCGCCGCGATGCATGCGTCCGCAAAGGTCAGGGTCGCGTGGACGGGCAACGCTGCGGCGCCGGCCGGGTAGGTTCCCACGCCCTTCACCTTGAACCGCACGCCGTTGGGGTCGTGCGTCGTCCGTACGACGACCGACGTGATCCCTTGCGGATGGGATCCGCGGTTCTTGTAGGTCCATGTCGTGCCCGCCTTGTTCGTCTTCCAGCCGGCTCGGCTGGCCGGGTCGTAGGCGCCGCTCGGGATCGTGGCATCGACGATCGTCGTGGTGTCGTCGTCCGCCAGCATGATGCCGGTTTCGGTCGTCGACGGGTCGAATCCGACCGTACTCGGCAGCACGGCTTCGCCCGAGAGCGCGAGACGCTCGTCGCCGCCGGGCGCGAGGAGCTTCTTCACGACGAGCCGATGCTTCGCGGCGGGTGCGCATGGCGCCCCCGGACACGACGTCGATGGCTCACTCGTCCCGCCCAGGACGCGGGCCACACCGAACGTGCTCGAAAACTGTCCGGCGGTGACGATGTTCCCGTCCGACTGGATGTCGACGCCGTAGGCACTCCCCTCGATCGGAGCGAGGAACACACCGCAGGCGGATCCGAACGTCGCATCGAGGCGTCCGTCGGGAAGGAAGCGATTCACCATCACGCGTCCCTGCAGGTACGCTTCACCCACCTGCACGATCTTGCCGTCCGCCTGGAGCGCGACACCCACACCGGTGCTGCCGCCAACCGACACCGTGACCTTTCCGCCGGTGCCGAAGGACGGATCGAGGCTGCCGTCGACTGGTAGATAGCGGAGGAGCGCCGCCTCGTAGAAACCGGCGGTGCCCTGAACGCCAGAGAGCAGGATCTTGCCATCGGGCTGTACCAGGACCGATGACGGCACCGCGTCCTCGTTGAACGCGGTCGTGACGCGACCATCGATGCCGAATTCGGTGTCGAGCGTGCCGTTCGGCATGTAGCGGGCCAACGCGACGTGGGCGCCGTCGGCCGTGTCGTAGAAGGATCGGCCCACGGCGACGATCTTGCCGTCGGTGGGCTGGATGACGATCGCCGACACGTCGTTCGAGATGGCGTCGGGGAAGCCGGTGGTGACGAAGCCCCCAGAGCCGAAGGCCGGATCGAGTGCGCCGTTCTCGAGGTATCGCGCGACGAGGAAGACGTAGCCTAGGTAGGGCGGCCCACCTGGGCCGGTACCACCGCCCACCACGATGTTCCCGTCGACATCGATTGCCACGTCGCCAGCCGGGTCATCGGCGCCGAAGTTGGTCACGACGATGCCGCCGGAGCCGAAGCTCGCGTCGAGCGTTCCATCAGGCAGAAAGCGCACGATCGCGGCGTCGCGGCTGTGCCCCGAACCCACCGTGCCGACGACGACGATCTTGCCGTCGTTCGGCTGGATGGTGAGCGCCGACGCCACGGCCGGGGTGGAGTTCGCGAAGGCGGATGCGAACCCCGTTCCGTGAAAGCTGGTATCGACGCTTCCGTCGGTGAGGTAGCGGGCCACGATGAACGCCGAGGTTCCGAACGTGTCGAAGGCGAACCCGGTTGCGACGATCCGACCATCGCTCGGTTGGATCGCGACGTCGGCCGCAAAGCTGTACCCGAGTCCGACCGGCGTGACGGTCACGCCGCCCATGCCGAACGAGGGATCGAGCGCTCCCGACTCCGCTCGGACCATCGGCGCGAACGTGAGGACGCAGACGACCGCCGCACACGCGACCAGCCACCATCCAACGTGCTGGCCGAGCTGGCCCCGTTTCGCGTTCATGTCGCCTCCCGTGCGTCGAGTACCGCAGCGACCTCGGCATACGCACCGGTGGGTACGATGGTCAAGGCAAAACCGCGCCTGGATTAGCTTTCCAAGTCACGCGTGCTTCGCCCAGTCGCGTCGGAACGTGACACTACGGATCACCACGTCGACGGCCCTTCGAAGCGCGCATCGTCAGGACCGCGTCATCGACGCGACGACATCGTCAGTGCCCAGCACGCCATGCGCAAGAAACTTGAAGTTGATCATCGCCGCCGCATAGCCGTCGCCCCATTCGGGATGCCGCGGACCAGCCGTCGCATCGCGGACGACGACGACCTCGAAGCCCTGCTCGAGCAGGTCGCGCAGATGGGACTCGACGCACATGTTCGCCAGCATGCCGCCGAGGATCACGCGGCTGATCCGTCGCTTACGGAGCTGCAGTCCGAGATCGTTGGTCTGCGGACCCCACACCCGGTGGGGGCTGGCGACGACCGTCTTGCCGTCTTCGATGTAGGGCTTGAATCGTTCGAGCCAATCCGCGCCCGACCCGGAGAAGCCCTCCAGGCTCAGGACGCCATGGCGGGCGAACATCCGCTCGTCGTGTTCTATCGTCTCGAGCGGCCCGTTGAATTGCCAGCCGTCGTCGGTGGGGTAGAAGTAGTGCGGCGAGATGAAGACCTCGAAGCCATTCGCTTTCGCCGCCTGAAAGATGCGCTCCATATTCTCGATGGTGCGGTTCTCGGTGACGCTCGCACCGACGGATGCCCATCCGGCACCTCGTTCGCTCAGCACTTCGTTCTGCGGGTCGATGAAGACGACGGCGGTGTCGTTCCGGCTGATGTCCATCGGCGTCATCCCTTCAGGAATGCCAGCAGGTCGGCGTTGACCCGGTCCTTCAACGTCGTGCACATGCCGTGCGGTGCACCAGCGTAGACCGTGAGCTTCGCATCCTTGACCAGCTTGGACGATAGTAGCGCCGCGGCGCCGATCGGCACGATCTGGTCGTCGTCGCCGTGCAGGATGAGCGTCGGGACGTCGAAGCGCTTCAAGTCCTCGGTCAGATCGGTCTCCGAGAACGCCTTGATGCAGAAGTAGGATGCGGGGAAGCCGGCCATCATGCCCTGGCGCCAGAAGTCCTGGCGCACGCCCTCCGAGATCTTCGCGCCCGGTCTGTTGTAGCCGTAGAAGGGGAGGCTGATATCCGTCCAGAACTGCGAGCGGTCGGCGACGACGTTGGCGCGCAGCTGGTCGAACACCTCGATCGGGAGGCCGCCGGGATTCGCAGCCGTCTTGAGCATCAGCGGCGGGACGGCGCTGATGAGCACGGCCTTGGCCACGCGACGCGTGCCGTGGCGACCGATGTAGCGCGCGACCTCGCCGCCGCCCGTTGAGTGGCCGACGTGGACCGCCTTCGTCAGGTCGAGGGCGTCGACGAGTGCCGCGAGATCGTCGGCGTACGTGTCCATGTCGTTGCCCTGCCAGGGCTGGCCGGAGCGCCCGTGCCCGCGGCGGTCATGGGCGATGCACCGGTATCCATGGGAGGCGAGGAAGAACATCTGATTCTCGAAGGCGTCCGCGGAGAGCGGCCAGCCATGGCTGAAGACGACCGGCTGACCCGTGCCCCAGTCGTTGTAGAAGATCTCCGTCCCGTCCTTCGTGGTGATCGTGCTCATCGCTGTCCTCCAGGCGGTTCATGTGAGCGGGGTGCGGTCCCTCGCGACGTCACCGACGAGATCGGGTCGCTCGTTCTGCGGGCTCCTCGGCTGATCGAATACGGTGTGACGTTCGAGAGCACCGCCTGGTTCTCGACCTCGTCGTGGGCAAAGTCTACCCCGATGCCGCAGACGCGTTCTCCGGGGGCTGCGTCTTGGAGACGGTCGTCGATCGTCCTTGCCGTCCTGGGTATCGCTCTGCAGCTCCCGCCGAGCGGAGCGTTCTCATGAGGTCTCTCGGAGGCATCGAGACGGTCGAACGGCAGGTCCGCCGAAACGTCCGCCGCGCTGAACCTCTTTGTAGAACGCACTCCGGATGATCTGCCTCTCGTCACTGAACGAGCCACGCCCAACCGAGGACGGTCGACGGCACACCGCTTGCTCATCGGCATGGCCCAATCATTCATGGTCCCGACGGCCGAATGCTGACCTCAACACTCGCCAGTACCGAGCGCAGTCGTCTCTGGTCGCCAGAGTCGCCCCCCGACTCAGACGTGGAACTACGACGCCTGCTCAGCGTGGCGGCGGACGTCCTCGACGAGCTGGTCGCCCATCCAGGCCTCGACGAGTGGCTGGCGGGGCAGCCGCGAGTCGTGGATTGCGTCGACGATGCCGTCGACGCGGCGATCGGGGCCGCCTATGGCAGCACGCCAACCGATGTCGAGGCCCACGCGTTCCTCCAGCGCACCCTCTACCGGATCAATCGGTTGATGCTGTTCTGGTTCGATGACCTGCATCACTACGACAACGACCGATCGCCGTATCTCCACCGACTGCGAGCGAAGATCGAGGACGCATGGCAGACCTGGGAACTGTCGCAGGTGCCGAACCAGCGGACCCTGGCTGCTGCCGTCCCCTTGGCGCTTCGCACGCGCACGGCGGAGGACGTCGACCCGCTCCCCTCCGCGGGATGCCGATATTTTCGCGATCGTGCGCCGCTCGCGGCGTATCGGCGCCTCGTCGCGATCGCCTCGCTGGATGGATTGGTCGAAGCGAGCCAGCTGTCGCGCACGCTCGGGGGCGTGAGCAACGCCGTGCACGGAACACTCACCCGTCTCCTCATCGAGGAGTATGGGGGCGGACGCGAAGCGCGAAAGCACTCGACGTACTTCAGGACCATGATGGAAGGGCTGGGCATGGATCCGACCCCCGAGGCCTACGTCGACCTCGTGCCGTGGGAAGTGATGGCATGCATCAACCACAGCTTTCTGGTCTCCGATCGACGCCGGCTGTTCCTGCGCTACGTCGGCGGGCTGCTCCACACGGAGATGTCCGTCCCCGCGACCTTTCGCTGCTACCTCGGCGCGGCGCAGCGGCTCGGCCTTCCGGCGGCGGCGACGACGTATTGGGAGCTCCACATCAAAGAGGACGCACGTCACGGTCCGTGGATGCTCGAGGAAGTCGCGTTGCCCCTCGCGGCGCGCTATCCCGCCGACGCCTGGGAGATCGTCCTCGGCTACGATCAGCAACGCGTGATGAGCGCGCGGGCCGGCGCAGCGACCGCGGCTGCTGCAGAAGCGGCTGCGCTGTCCGCGCGGCACGCCTGAGCGAGATCGAGCCGGTCGTCGTCGCTTGGTGAACCAACGATGGGGGGCGGGAGCGGGCGTGCGCGCCGTCTGCCTGCGGCGCACGCGGTCGCTAGGCCGGACCGCTCAGCCGAAGTCGGCCACCCCACGACGTCAACGCCAATCCGACGCCCGCGATGCAGGCGGCCAACAATACCGGGTGCAGCGACGCGACGGTGTAGACGCTCGACTCGGCGACATGCCCGGTGCTCTCGTCGCGCTCCCGCAGCTCACTCGATGCTTCGCGCAGCCCATCGTGCTCGCGCGGGGCGGCCGGCCGCTCCGCCTGCTGCATCGCGAACAACGTGTGTTGCATGAGCTTGTCCGTGAGACGGGGCGCGTAGTGGCCGAGCACGGAGAATACCTTCCCGCCGCCCCCCGCGAAGACGTCGCGAACCGGGTGCTCGGCACAGTGAAGAATGGTGCGAGCGACGACCTCCGGCGCGTAGTGGGGCGGCGGGTTCGCCGGCTCCTTGGCGAGGTAGTTCTTTGCATGCTGGGGATACGGCGTGGCGATCGCCGCTGGTTTCACGAGCGTCACCGAGACCGGCGCGCCTTCCTCCTCGAGCTCCATGCGCAACGCATCGGTGAAGCCCTTCACGGCGTGCTTCGAAGCACAGTACATCCCCTGGAGTGGAATGGCGCGATCGGAGAGGGTGCTCCCGATGTTGATGATCGCGCCGCCGCTTCGACGCAGGTAGGTGGCTGCGACGCGGCTCCCGTCGACGACGCCCCAGAAGTTCGTATCGAACAGCCGGCGATGGTCACCGGGTTCGACGTCCAGCAGGCGCCCGTAGATCGACACGCCGGCGTTGTTGACCCACGTGTCGAAGCCGCCGAATCGCTCGATCGTCACGCGCGCCAGGCGCTCGAGGGCTTCGACATCGGCGACGTCGCCCTGGACTGCGACGGCACGGGCACTGCCGCCGAGTTGCGCCGCGAGCTCCTGCAAGGCGACGCCGTTGCGGCCCAGCAGTGCGACGCGAGCCCCTCGCGCCACCGCGGCGCGGGCCGTCGCGAGGCCGATGCCGCTCGTGGCACCGGTGATGACGATGGTCTGTTCCGAGATGGGCTTGAGCGCGAGCTTCATGATCACGACCTCCCCGGGGGCGAAACGTTCCCTTGGTGCAATATCGGGACCCGATGCAGAGCCGGGCGCCCGCCCGCCGGTGCTGAAGGTCTGGCACCGAAACGACGCATGGGTCGTGGGCGATTCCACAAACGGGCTGCACGCGCGCGACGACTCCATGCCCTGCGCTTCGTCGCGGCCGTCCGGCTCAGGTCACGCCCTCGCCCCGGCGTGATCGTGGACGTCCCCATCGAGCCCATGTGCTCCGCGGCACCTCGACTCCTCTGGCGGCTTCGACGCGCCGGCGCGCGGCCACGGGGAACGGCACGTGTACCCCGTGCGTCACACGAGCGGCGAGGTTCATGGCGTCGTATGGCGCGTGGACCTTCACGTCGTTGTCGAAGTAGACGAACACGTCGCGCCCATCCGCTCGCCACGCCGCGACTCGCGTCGCCCATGCATCGAGTGCGGAGCGTCCGTAGCCGCTGGCGTAGAGCTGCTTGTCGCCGTGGAGTCGGACGTAGACGAAGCGTGTCGTCACGTCGTCGAGGAACGGCCACCGTCCCGCGGTGTCGGCGACGCACAATGCGACATCGGCGCGGCGGAGCAGCGCGAGAAACGCCGGGTCGACGAACGACGGATGTCGCACCTCGAGCGCGTAGCGCAGTGGACGATTTGCTCCTGTCTCGAGGTGCGCGCCGTGACGGAGGCGCTGATCGTGACCGCGAGCCAGCGTGGCGGCCGCGGCCGTCGTACGAGGCAGGAGGTCGAAGAACGCCGCGAGCCGCGGCGGGTCGAAGGGCAGCTGCGGCGGGAGCTGCCACAGGATGGGGCCGAGCTTCTCCTCGAGAGCCAGGACCCCGGACGCGAAGAAGTTGGCGAGTGGTGTTTCGCAGTCACGCAGCTTCTTGTGGTGCGTGAGAAAGCGACCACCTTTGACGGCGAACACGAATCCGGGTGGCGTCTCCGCGTACCACCGCCGCCAGCTCGACGGCCGCTGCAACGAATAGAACGAGCCGTTGATCTCGATCGAGTCGAAGCGGCTGCTGGCGTAGGTCAGCTCGGCACGTTGGGGAAGTCCGTTCGGATAGAACACACCGCGCCACGGCCGATATCTCCACCCCGAGATGCCGATGCGGACCTCGGGCTGCAGCATCGTGCCATCACCCCTACGTGAGACCGTCCGTCGTCAGCCGCGCGACGGGTCGCCGCGATGCAGGCCGCGCGACGGCGAGATCGTTTCGAGGGTGAGGCTTGCTGCCCGGTTCCGCTCGGCCACCGGCAGCGAGACGACCAGCACACCGTTGCCATACGTCACCGTCGCGGCTTCGCCGTCCACGGCGGACGGCATGCTGATCTCGCGCAGGTAGGGACCGACCGTCCACTCCTCCTCGAGCACGTCCTTGCTGTGCTTCAGTGCCCCGCAGTCCTCGCGTTCGCACAGACGACCTTCGAGCCGCACGAGTCCGTGCTCGTCGACCTGGACGTGGATGTCCTCCGGACCGAGGCCCGGCATCGGGGCGGCGACCGTGATGCGGTCCGGCGTGCGGTACAGCTTGATCGGGATGCTCTGCGTCGTCATGGCGTGTCCTCCACGGTCGAGGATAGCGGTCGACCGCATCCTGGGAAGATGGGTTCTCGAAATGGCGCGGTGGGTCAACGATCGTAGGGTGTGACCATCGACGCGATATGCTTGCGCGCTTCGCGCTCAGCGTGTTAGCCCCCGCGCCAGCAGCTCGACAGGATTTGACGCGGGGCCGAGGCGGCCCAATGGGGGTGCAGATGCTCGGTCGTCGCGTGCTTGGTGTCCTCTCTCTCCTCGCCCTTCTCGGCCACGCCGAGGCGGAGGCCGGTACCGTCGACGGCCGCGAGTGGCCACCCGATCCGAGCAAGTACGAACCGGTGGGCACCGAAGTCGCTCCCGGGCTCAAGATCGGTGACACCCTCGACTCGAAGAACGCGCAGACCGCGAAGGATCTGTTGCCGCCGGAGATCCTGAAACACTTCCAGACCGACGAGTACGTCAACACCGTCGTCTCGTGGCCGCTCGGCCTCATCCATCACGACACGAGCTACGAGGCGGCGACGAAGGAAAACGCCGACAAGTACGCGCTCGATCCCACGACGGGCACGATCGTCGAGAAGAGCACGGGCAAGCCACCGGAGTACGTCTACGGCACGCCGTTCCCCACGATCGACGCGTCCGATCCGCAGGGTGGCCTGAAGGCGCTGTGGAACCAGTTCCACGGCTACTGGAATACGGGCAGCTACAACTTCAACGCGCTGATCATCTGGGTGAGCCCGACGGGCGTCGAGCGGCAATCGCTGCAGGACGTGTATTTCCAGTACTACGAGAACCAGGCGCCGAAGTACCGCGTGCCGAACCCGGCGAATTTCTCGTGGCAGTCGCTGGCCGCGGCGAAGACGCCGGCCGACCTCCAGGGGACCGTGGCGCTCAGCTACCGCTATCGCGATCCGGCGCAGCGCGACCAGCTCTGGACCTACGTGCCCGCGCTGCGTCGTGTGCGCGCCGTCAGCCCGGCGAACCGTTCCGACGGCTTCCTCGGCTCCGACCTGAGCCAGGACGATGGCAACTTCTTCGACGCCAAGCCCGAGGACTTCAAGTGGAAGACCATCGGCATCAAGGAGGCCTTCCGCTTCGTCGATCCCGACTCGATCAAGGGCGACGGCGGCGAGCTCAAGTGGGTGGAGAGCGGTGGCTGGCGTCAGGAGTGGACGCGCAACATCCCCGCCGCGGGATACCAGAAGGAAGGATGGAAGGGCGTGGGCTGGGCGCCGGTGAGCGCCGGGCTGGCCAAGCGCAAGTTCTGGGTCGTCGAAGGTGTACCGGACGATCGCTACTACCTGTTCGGCAAGGTCGAGCTCTGGATCGACACCGAGTCGTGGATCGGATCGTTCAACCGCAAGTTCTCCTGGAAGGGCGAGGTGCTCAACACATACCAGGTGGACGGCTACCTGAATCACCCCGCCAAGGTCCCGGACTCGGACGGTGGCGGCTACGAGTGGTTCTGGAGCTCGCAGCACGCCTGGCAGTGCGCCGAGGCGCTGAAGGCCAACCGTGCAACGCTGGCCGGCCTGCGTGACGACCTCGAGCTGCCGTTCGATCGGCGGGTGCGGCACAAGACCGATCAGCTCTTCGACGTCGGGACGCTGAGTCGTTTCGGGAAGTGACGCTGTAGAGATTGCAGGGACGAGGTTGCTCGCTCCTGCAACGACGTGGCGAGCGGCGTGGCACGTGGTGTGCTCGCAACGGCGTGCCTCGGTCCCCCACGCTGACGCGGCTCCGTGCCGCTGCCGCGAGCTGTCGCGACTGCGATCTCTGGGAGCGCGCGACCCAGACCGTCTTCGGCGAGGGACCGGCGCGGGCTCGCCTGCTCCTCGTCGGCGAGCAACCGGGCGACGAGGAGGACGTCCGCGGCCAGCCGTTCGTCGGTCCGGCGGGGCGGCTGCTCGACGAGGCGCTCGAGGCGGCGGGGATCGACCGTCGCGATGCGTACGTCACCAACGTCGTGAAGCACTTCAAGTGGGAGCCGCGCGGCAAGCGTCGCATCCACCAGAAGCCGACGGCGCGCGAGATCGCGGCCTGCCGCCGCTGGCTCGACGCCGAGATCGCTGCCGTGCGTCCCGAGGCGATCGTCTGCCTCGGTGCGACGGCGGCGCGGGCGCTCCTGGGCGCCGGCTTCCGCGTGACCGCGCATCACGGCGAGGCCGTCGAGTCGTCGCTCGCGCCGCTCGTCGTCGCGACGACGCATCCGTCGGCCGTGCTGCGCATGCCCGATGCCGATGCACGCCGGCAGGCGATGGCGCAGCTGGTCGACGATCTGCGTGCCGTCGTGCGGCTGATGCCGCGGACGTGACCGTCAGCGCGTGATGCGGGGACCGGGGCGGGCCCCGTCGAGCAGACGGCCGATGGCGTTGCGCAGGAAGCGGCGCTGGCGCTGCACGGCGGCAGGGCTGCGCGGATCCTTCCCCGTCACCGACTCGAAGAGCGCGGCGTTCGCGAAATACCCGAAGATGATCAGGTAGAGCGCCATGCCGAGGTTCGGCAGCTCGGCCGCCGGCCAGCTGGCGCCGCTGCTCTCGTTCAGGGCTTCGATGCCCTGTTGGAAGAGCGGACGCAGCAGCCGCGGCACCGCGCTCGGCAGGTAGCGTCGGTCTTCGAGGCCGGCGCGCTGGATGAGGCGCGGGAGATGCGGGTGCTCGGCGAGGTAGACCACCATGCGGTCGATGAAGTGCTCGCTGCCACGTCCCGCATTGCCGGGCGCGCCACTCTCGGCGACGAGCGACAGGATGGGTTCGATGCCGCGCGCCAGGACGGCCTCGTAGAGCGCGCGCTTGTGCCGGAAGTGATGGTACAGGCTCGCCTGATTCTTGAGACCCGCATCGGTGGCGATCTCGCGCACCGAGACGCCGGCAAAGCCGCGCTCGGCGAAGCGTCGCTCGGCGGCATCGAGGATGACGTCGCGGGTGGACGGCGTCTCGCGGCCGCGAACGGCGGTGGCCCGGCGACTCATTCGCGACCTCCTTACCTCAGGTGCGCCGTGCTCTGCGAGGGTTCAGCCGGTCGTGGCGGCCAGGGCGTGCGCCTTGGCCCAGGCGTAGTCGGGCTTGCCGCTCGGGCTGCGCGAGATCTCGTCCGCGGTGACGAGGCCCTTCGGCACTTTGTAGTCGGCGAGATGCGGCAGGCAGTGCGCCCGCAGTGCCTCGAGGGTGGGCGCCTGCTGGCCGGGCTTGATGGATACGACGGCCGTCACTTGCTGGCCCCAGCGTTCGTTCGGCAGACCGACGACGAGCGCATCGTAGATCGCCGGATGGCTCTTCACGACGCGCTCGACCTCTTCGACGTAGACCTTCTCGCCGCCGGTGTTGATGCACGACGACTCGCGACCGAGGAACAGCACGCGACCGTCGGCCAGCCAGCGGCCGCGGTCACCGCCGATGGAGTAGTGCACGCCGTCGACGTCCGCGAACACCTGGCGCGTCTTCTCGGGATCACCGAGATAGCCGAGCGGCAGGTTGCCCCGGCTTGCGAGCCAGCCGACTTCGTTCGTGCCCGGCTCGAGGATGCCGCTGCGATCGGCCTTGAGCAGCACCGTGCCCTCGCGCAGCGGATAGGCGGGGATGCCGGCTTCGCCGGAATCGGTGTCGTAGCTCATCGCCTGCAGACCGAAGTCCGAGCCGCCGAGGCTCTCGAGCATCATGACGCCCTCGGGCAGCGCGGCGCGCAGCTCGTCGCGCACGGCCTTCGAGAGCACGGCAGCGGTGCTGCCGACGACGCGCAAGCTGGAGAGGTCGTAGGTGTGCTCGGCGAGCGCCGCCAGCAGTGGCCGTGCGAATGCGTCGCCCGTGATGAGGATGGTGTCGACCTTGTGCCGCTCGACGGCGCGCCACACCGAGTGCGCGTCGAGCCGTTTGGTCTCCTCCGGCATCACGATGGTGCCGCCGCGGTGGTAGGTGTTGAAGACGTTCCACTGTCCCGCGCCGTGCATGTACGGCAGGCACACCATCGAGCGTCCGCCGATGCCGAGGCCGACGTGGTCGCGCAGCTGTTCGTCCGTCTCGAGACGGGGGAAGCCGGGCAGGTGGCCGCCGAGGCCGTTGTAGAAGACGTCCTCGTGGCGCCAGAGGACGCCCTTCGGCATGCCGGTCGTGCCGCCGGTGTAGAGGACGTAGAGGTCGTCGGCGGAGTAGGGCAGGTCGGGCATTTCGTCGCTGGCGCTGCCGACGAACGCCTCGTAGTCGACGGCGCCGGGCAGCATGGGCTCGCCCGAGTCGTCGGCCACCTGGACCAGCGTGGCGAGACCGGGCACCGCGTCACGCACCTGCGCCACCAGCGGCGCGAAGCACGCGTGGTAGATGAGGACCTTGGCCGACGCGTTGTCGAGGACGTAGCGCAGCTCCTCGGCCTTGTAGCGGTAGTTCACGTTCACGTAGGCGGTGCGCGCCTTGAACGTGCCGAACATGCACTCCATCCACTCGAGCCCGTTGTAGAGCAGGATGGCGACGTGGTCCTGCCCCGACTCCCAGGGCTGCAGGCCCGCGCGCTCGACGTGCGCGCCGAGACCGAGACCACGTAGCGCGTTGGCGACCTGTCGGGATCGTCGTGCCAGCTCCGCGTGCGTGACGACGCGATCGCCCCACAGCACGGCCTCGTGATCCGGGATCTGGCGGACGATGGACTCGTGGATCGTACCCAGGTTGACGAGCATCGCGACGGCTGCGTACCCGGCCAAACGCTCGTTTGTCAACCGCTGGCCCGGGAGCGGCTTGACCGTTCTTTCCGGGTCGGCCTATACCCGGGCCTTCCGTTTTCACACCCCACAGTTGGAGGCGAATCATGGTCCGAGGCGCGGTGCTGTACAATTTCGGTGAAGCCCTGAAGGTCGAATCGCTCGAACTTGCCGCGCCGCGCGCGAACGAGGTCGTGGTGAAGCTCGCCGCCAGCGGCGTCTGCCACTCCGATCTGTCGGTGATGCAGGCGAAGCTGCCATTCCCGCCCCCCGTCGTCCTCGGCCACGAGGGCGCCGGCGTCGTCGAGGAGGTCGGGAAGGACGTCACCACGCTCAAGCCCGGCGATCACGTCGTGCTGTCGTGGGTCGAGGGCTGCAGCTTCTGCCACTTCTGCATCAACGACACGACGCACCTCTGCGAGAGCGGGATGCAGTCGGCCATGATGGGTGGCGAGAACGTCTTCAAGAAGGGCTCCGTCGACATCGCGCGCATGGCCGGCGTGGGCTCGTTCGCCGAGCGCACCGTCGTCCGCGCCACCGCCGCCATCAAGATTCCTGAGGACGTGCCGCTCGATCGCGCCTGCCTCGTCGGCTGCGGCGTCATGACGGGCGTCGGCGCGGTGGTGAACACCGCGAAGGTGCGGCCTGGGCAGACGGTGGCCGTCTTCGGCTGCGGCGGCGTCGGGCTCAATGTCATCCAGGGCGCGCAGCTCTCGGGCGCGTCGCGCATCATCGCCGTCGACCTGTCGCCGAAGAAGCTCGAGTTGGCGAAGGTGTTCGGCGCCACCGACGTGCTCAACGCGTCCGGCGACGCCGACGTCCCTGGCATGATCAAGGAGCTCACCGGCGGGCTCGGCGTCGACTACGCGTTCGAGGTCATCGGTCACGGCGCGGTCATCCTGCAGGCGTTCCTGTCGATCAAGCGCGGCGGCAAGGCCGTCGTCGTCGGCGTGCCCGGGATGGGCACCGAGATCTCCATCCCCGGCATGATGGTGCCGCTCGAGGAGAAGTCGGTCATCGGCTCGCTCTACGGCTCGGCGAACATGCGTCGTGACATGCCGAAGCTGATCGAGCTGTACATGCAGAAGAAGCTCAAGATCGACGAGCTCGTGTCGGCGCGCATCAAGCTCGACGACGTCAACGAGGCGTTCACCGCGATGGAGAAGGGCGAGGTCGCCCGCTCCGTCATCGTGTACTGAGACCGACGCGTATGCGGCGGGCCGGGTGACCGGTCCGCCGCTCTTCGTTCAGGGAAGCTCCGTCGCGCAGGCCGCGCACTCGCCGGCCGCCGACAGCACGCCGCCGACGTAGTCGCCGCAGGACGGACCCATGATCTGACGCGCCCGCGCTTCGGCGCGCGTCAGCAGTCGCACCACCCGGCGGCCGAGGCGCGCGCGACGTCCGGGCTTCGTCGTTTCGGCGGCGCGCGAGAGCAGGGTGCGTGCGCGCACCCGCTTGCGCAGCACGCTCGGCGGCAGCTCGAGACCACAGTCGCCGAAGTCGTCGCCACTCGGAATGCACTCGTCGATGTCGCAGACGGGCCCGCCGCCGCATGCGATCGGATCGCCGGCCGTCGAATCGTAGAGCGCTCCGCCGTCGCCGCAGACTCCGCCGGGGCGTTGGTCGTGGAGAACACACGCCGTGACCGAGCCGATGCACGTCGCGCCGAGCGGGTCGTGCGCGGCGAAGGCGACATGGTACACACGACCGTCGCCCGGCCCCTGTCGTTCCGAGCGCAGATCCACCGCGTTGGTGCCGACGCCGATGGCGTCGGGGCAGGTGGAGCCGTCACCGGTGTCATCGACGGGCTCGTCCTGCGTGACGGCCGTGATGACGAGGGTCACCGGATCTCCGTCGGGGTCGACGAGGCCGTTCACCGTCACCGGCACGAGCTTGTGGTTCGGGGGCCACAGCTCGGACACGCTGGCGACGGCGGCGTCGCAGACGGGCGGTAGGTTCGCCTGGGCCACCGCGGGGGCGACGGTGAGCGCCAGGGCGAGCGTCAGAGTCGCGCTTCGATGGACGAGGGTCATGCCGGGTACCGTAGCCGCCCGCGAGTCGGCGGCAAGCCCCGACGAACGCTCAGGCCAGTGCCTGCCGACGGTGCTCCGGCGTGAACCGCACCGGCATCCGTTTGATGCCGTTGATGAAGTTCGACCGCAGCCGCTCGACGGGTCCCGCCAGCTCGAGATCCGGCAGGCGGCGGAGCAGCTCCTGGAACATGACCTTGATCTCGAGGCGCGCCAGGTTGGCGCCGAGGCAGAAGTGCGGTCCGATGCCGAAGGCGAGATGCTCGTTCGGCGTACGACCGACGTCGAAGCGCTCCGGGTCCTCGAACATCGACTCGTCGCGATTCGCCGAGGCGTAGAACAGCACGAGCTTGTCGCCTTCGCGGATCTGCTTGCCGCCCAGCTCGACGTTGCGCGTCGCGGTGCGCCGGAAGAGGTTCACGGGCGTCACCCAGCGCAGCATCTCTTCGACCGCGCTGTCGATCAGCGTCGGGTCGGTGAGGAGCCGGTCGCGCTCGGCCGGATTCTCCATCAGCGCCAGCATGCCGCCGGACACCAGGTTGCGGGTGGTCTCGTTGCCGGCGACGTTGAGGAGCAGGAAGAACGCGTTGAACTCGGCCATCGACAGGCTGCTGCCGTCGACCTCGGCCCTCATGAGCACGCTGATGACGTCCTCGCGCGGCTCGCGCAGCCGCTCCTCGGCGAGGGCGTTGGCGTACATGAACAGCTCGGCGGCGGCGATGGCGCCGACCTGGTTCTCGGGCTGCGTCTGGTACTCCGGGTCGTCGAACCCGATCATCTTGTTGCTCCAGTCGAGCACCTTGTGCCGGTCCTCGAGCGGAACGCCCATCAGCTCGACGATGACCCGCAACGGCAGCTCGGAGGAGATCGCCGAGACGAAGTCGCACTCGCCGGCGTCCGCCACCTGGTCGATGATGTCGTTGGTGATCTCGCGCACGTGCGGCTCGAGGTGGCGGATGATCTTGCTGGCGAAGCCCATGCTGACCAGCCGGCGATACTTGGTGTGCTCCGGCGGATCGAGGTTGATCAGCATGTTCTTCTGCGCCTCGAACTCTTCGTCCTTCCAGGTGCGCAGGATGACGCCGCCCTTCTGCGAGGAGAAGGTCTTCTGGTCGAGCGAGACGGCGAAGATGTCCTTGTAGCGCGTGATCGCCCAGAAGCCGGTGTCGCCGGGCATGTCGTGCCAGTGCACCGGATCCTCGGTGCGCAATCGCCGGAAACCCGCGTACGGCGGGCCCTGACGCTCGTAGGATTGCTGATCGTACAGGTCGATCGGCGCCAGCTCCGTCATGAGGCCAGTTACGAGAACAAACGTTCGTTTGTCAAGGTTGAAGTTGGCGCCGAGGTACATGGCGCGATATGGGCTCTGCGCATGGCGCCCGGTCCGCTGGCGCACCTGCGGGTGCTCGATCTCACCGATCTGCGCGGCGCGCTCGCAGGGCGCCTGCTCGCCGATCTCGGCGCCGCGGTGTGGAAGGTCGAGTCCAGCAGCGGCGATCCGGATCGATGGCGACCACCGTTCGTCGGCGATGTCGCGGCTCCGGATCGCTCGCTCCCGTTCCTGTATCGTCACGCGAACAAGTACGGCTTCGTGGTCGACGGGCCCGAGCGACTGCGCACCCTCTGTGCCGAGGCCGACGTCCTGATCGAGAACTGCTCAGCCGTCGAGCGCGACCGCCTCGGGCTCGATCCCGCCGCCGTGCGTGCGAATCATCCGCATCTCGTGCACGTCGTGCTCGCCGACTTCGGCTGCAGCGGGCCGCGCGCCGGCTGGCGGCTCGAGGCGCTGCCGGCGTTCGCGGCCAGCGGCGCGCTGTTCTCGTCCGGCCTGCCCGATCGCGCGCCCTGCTGGCTGCCGGGATACGCCGCGCACGACGCAGCCTCCGCCATCGGGTGCATCGGCGCGCTGACGGCGGTCCTCGAGCGCGCCCAGAGCGGCCTCGGGCAGACGGTGGAGGTGTCGGTGCAGGAGGCGGGGCTCGTCGGCCTGACGCCCTGGTCGGTCCCGCTCGCCGACTACGCGCGTCTGTATCCGATGATGGCGTCAGCCCCACCGCGCAATGGGGACGGCACCTACCTCGTGCTGCCGGTCGCCGACGGGTACGTGCGCGTGCTGCCGGCGACGGCGCGACACTGGCGCGCGTTCGTTCAGCTGCTGGGGCATCCGGATGCATTGGCCGGCGCCGAGTGGGAGTTCCTGCTCTTCCGGATCGCGAATGCCGACGTCATTCGGATGGTCGCGGCGGAGGCGCTCGCGCGTCGCACCCGGCGCGACGTCGTCGGCGAGGGCTGGCGCATCGGCGTGCCGATCGCGCCGATCCACACACCCGACGAATTCGTCGACGCGATGCAGACACGTGTCCGCGGCTACTTCCGCACGCTGCCGTCGTCGCTCCTCGGCGATGCGCCGGTGGCGGTGGCGCCGTTCGTGTTCTCGACGACGCCGGTCTCGGTGCGTCGTCCGGCGCCGGTGCCGGGCGAGGACCACGCGCCGCTGCCGCGTCCGCTCGATGCCGCCGGCGTCGTCGACGATCGTCCGCCGCTCGCGGGCCGTCTCGTCGTGAGCCTCGGCGTCGTCGCCGTCGGACCCGAGGTGTGCTGGCTCCTGTCCGAGCTAGGCGCCGAGGTCGTCAAGATCGAGTCGCACGCGAAGTTGGATCCGTTGCGCGAGGTCAGCCTCGATCCCGACGCGCCGAATCGCTGCTTCACCTTCAACGACGAGAACCGCGGCCAGCGCAGCATCTGTCTCGACCTGACCACGGTGTGTGGGCGTGAGCTCGCCCTGGGGCTGTGTGCGCGCGCGGACGTGGTGGTGGAGAACAACCGCGGCGGGGTGGCGCGCGCGTGGGGGCTCGACTACCCCGACGTGCGCCGCGTGCGCCCCGACGTCGTGTACCTGGCCTCGCAGGGCTACGGCCGCGACGGGCCTCTCGGCGAAGTGCAGGGCTTCGGTCCGCTCAACGGCGCCTTCGCCGGCGCCCACTGGCTGTGGAACCACCCCGACGCGCCGTACCCGGCGGGCGCATCGCTCAACCATCCCGATCACGTCGCGAGCAAGCTCGCCACGGTCGCCGTGCTGGCCGCCCTCGAGCATCGACGGCGGACGGGCGAGGGCCAGCTGATCGACATGGCGCAGACGGAGGCCGCCGCGTTTCTCCTCGGCGAGGCGTATCTCGAGGCGCCGTGCACGGGTCGTCCGGCCGGACCGCACGGCAACGCCGTCGCCTACGCCGCCCCGCACGGCGTCTATCCGTGCGCCCGTGACGATCGCTGGTGTGCCATCGCGGTCGTCGGCGACGACGCCTGGGCGGCGTTCCGTCGCGTCGCCGGCTGGGACGACGACCCGGCGCTCGCGACGCTCGCCGGTCGTCTGGCCGCCGGGGCAGCGCTGGACGCGCGCGTCGCCGCGTGGACCGTCGGGTGGGACGACGACCTGCTGGCGGCGGCGTTGCAGGCAGGCGGCGTCTCGGCGATGCCGGTCCTCGGGCCCGACGACCTGCGCGCGGATGCGCACCTGCTGGAGCGCGGCGCCATCGTCACCGTCGAGCACCCGGAGGTCGGGCCTGCCCGGCATGCCGCGAACCCGTTGCGGCTCAGCCGGACCCGCTTCGTGTCGGCCGGAGCGGCGCCGGTGCTGGGGGAGGGCACGGAAGACGTGCTCTGCCGTCTCCTCGGCCTGTCGGTGGGCGAGGTACGGGCCCTGGTCGACGCCGGCGTCTGCCGCTGACCCGTGGCTTGACGTCGGGGCCCTCCCGGAGCTTATCGACGCTGACCCACGGTGCAGTGGAGGCGGGAGGAGGGCGCATGCGGAACCGAGTGATGGTGGCGGTCCTGGGATTCGGGTTGGTGGCGGGCGCGGCGAGCGCGATGTCACAGTGGTGGACGCCGACGGGCTCCAAATGCCCGGTGTTCAACGACGAGGCGTCGTGCGAAGCGTGGTGCGCGGGCGACGCCAAGCGCTGCCAGGGCACGGGGCAGTGCCAGTCGCAGATGGGCGAGGGCCCGCCGTCCGAGTGCAACGACGAGCCCTGAGCCCGCGGACCAGTTTATTTCGCCACCCGTCTGGACGACTCTCCGTTCGCCGAGTAGCGGTGGAGTCGATGAGCACGGCACTGCGCGCGGCGCTCGTGGAGGCCGACGGCAAGCGGGTGGCCATCGGGCACTTCAACGTGTCCGAATTGACGGCCGTCCACGCCATCGTCGGCGCGGCGCGTGCGCTCGACGTGCCGGTGATCATCGGCGTGTCGGAAGGCGAGCGCGACTTCTTCGGCGTCGAGCAGGTGGCGGCGGTCGTGCACAGCCTGCGTGCCGAGGGCGGGCCGCCGATCTTTCTCGACGCCGATCACACGCATTCGCTCGCTGCGGCAGAGCGTGCGGCGCGCGCCGGCTTCGATGCCGTCGTGTTCGACGCGTCCAGCACGTCGTTCGACGAGAACGTGACCACGACACGCAAGGCCGTGCTGGCGCTGCGGGCGATCGCGCCCGACATCGTCGTCGAGGGCGAGATCGGCTACATCGGCAGCTCGTCGACGATCCACGATGCCGGCCCCAAGGAGGGGTACGGCCTCACCACGGTCGACGAGGCGCGGCGCTACGTCGAGGCCACCGGCATCGACGTGCTGGCACCGTCCGTCGGTACGATGCACGGCATGCTGCCGAGCATGGTCGAGGGGCACACCGAGAAGCGGCTGAACGTCGAGCGCATCCAGGCCATCAAGTCGGCGACGGGGCGCCCGCTCACCCTGCACGGGGCGTCGGGTACCCATGCCGACGACGTGCGGCGGGCGGTGGCCGCCGGCATCACCATCGTGCACGTCAACACCGAGCTCCGTCTGGCCTGGCGGCGAGCGCTCGAGGCGGCGTTTGCCGCGCAGCCCCGGGAGGTCGCGCCGTACAAGCTGCTCGCCCCCGTCGTGGCGGCGCTGCAGTCCGTCGTGACCGAGCACCTGCGCCTGCTGAACGGGTTGCCGGCGACCGCCCCAGCGCCGATCGCTTGACGGCGAGGCGCGGCCTTCGCTAGGCGCTGCCCATGCACTTGCTCGTCGCGCTGGGTCTGGTGCTGGCACTCGCCGTGCCGGCCTCCGCCAAGCCGTATCTCAAGAAGCCCAGGCACGGCTTCCAGATGCGCGTCGGCGAGTTCACGGTGCAGCCGGGGGAGGACCTCGAAGTCTGCGAGTACCGGCGCACCCCGAACCGGAAGGCGGTCGACGTCACCGGGTTCGAGCTCCGCATGCCGCCGGGCGCACACCATTTCGTGGTGTGGGCTTACGGTGGCGAACGCCAGGACGACGCCGCCTTTCCCGCGGACGTGGTCGAGAGCGTCGGGTGCACGGGGGTGTCGCCCGACGAGCTCGTGCCGCAGGTGCTGATCCCGCTGCAGAACCCGAACACGAAGTTCAGCTTCCCCCCCGGCATCGCGCTGCGGCTCGAGCCCGGACAGCAGGTCTGGCTCAACCCGCACATGAAGAACCTCGGCCCCGAGACCATCACGCCCGACGTCCGCTTCAACGTGACCTACGCGAAGAAGGGCAGCGTCGAGCACCATGCCGAGGGCCTCATCGCCGGCAACATGGGCGACATCGACGTGCCGCCGGGCGGCGACCAGACGCTCACGGCGGAGTGGACGGTGCCGTTCGATCTGACGCTGATCTCCTACGCCACGCACCAGCACCGCCTCGGCACCTACGCCAACATCGAGCAGGTGGCCGCCGACGGCAGCACGACGCTGCTCTACGAGACCACCGACTGGCAGCACGCCCGTCCGAAGTGGCCGAAGCCGTTCCTGCACCTGGCGGCCGGCGATCGCATGCGCATCACGTGCCAGTGGCACAACACCGACGCCAAGGCCGTGCGATTCGGCCCCGAGACGACGGACGAGATGTGCTTCATCCTGGCCTTCTACTACCGCGACACGCCCGACGAGCCACTGAGCGGCAGCCAATGCATCCCGAGCCGCAATGGACTCCTCTGTCCGTTCGCCCCAGCGATCGTGAAGTAACGAACATGGATCTCCTCGAACGTCTGCGTCCGAAGTGGCGCCACTCCGATCCCGATGTGCGCGCGGCCGCCGTGCGCGACATGAATGCGGGCGACCGGGATCGCCTCGCCACCATTGCCAGCGAGGACACCGACGCCCGCGTCCGTCGCCTCGCGCTCAAGAAGATCGACGATGCCGCGGTGCTCGACCGCGTCGCCGAGCACGACGCCGACCCGGCGCTGCGCGAGCTCGCCGTCGAGCGCGGACGCGAGGTGCGGGTGCGCACGGCGTGTGGCGGCGGTGCGGTCGCCGATTGCGTCGCGGCGCTCGAGCGTCTCGCCGAGGAGCGCAGCCTCGCCGAGGTGGCGATGTCGGCCGTGCACGACGTCGTGCGCCAGGGTGCGCTCGCGCGAGTCTCGAGTGATCGCCTCCTGCGCGACGTCGTGAAGGGGGCCGGTGACGCCGTGGTGCGGCACGCCGCGCTCGCGCGCATCGCCGATCCCGTCGTCCTGCGTGGCATCGCCGTCGGCGACGGCTCGGCCGACACCACGCTGCAGGCGCTCGAGCGCATCACCGACGTCGAGGTGCTGCGCGACGTCGCCGACAACCGCGCCGCCTCGAAGGCCGTGCGGCAGCGCGCGCTCGCCATGCTGCCCGCCGGGCTCGAGGTCCGCGCGCATGGTGGCGGGAAGGACGCGCGCGTCCGTCAGCTCGAGCTGTGCGCCACCGTCGAGGGCCTGCGCAAGATGTCCGACGTCATCCACGCGGGCGAGCAGGCGGACGAGGCCAGCCGCGAATGGGAGGCGCTCGCACACGAGGTCGAGCCGCGTCCCGAGGTGATGGCCCGCTTCCGCCTCGCCTGCGACGCGGTGCTGGAGCGCGCGAGCAGCCTGGCGCGACGGCTCGCCGAGGCCGAGCACGAGCGGGACACCGTCGCGCACAGCCTGCAGTCGCGGCGTGCCCTCTGCGAACGCGTCGAGGCGCTCGAGGGCCCCGATGCGCCCGCGGCATTGGCCGAGGCGCAGGACGCGTGGACGCATCTGCCGCCCGTTCCCGAGACGGAGGGTGCCGATCTGACCCGACGTTTCCGGACCGCGGTCGACGCCTGCGTCGCACGCCAGGGCCGCACGGTGGCGCAGTCGACGCTGCGCGCCGAGATCGACCGGTTGGTGGCGACCGCCGATGGTCTCGCCGACGCCGGCGGTGCGCCGGCCACGCGAGCGTGGCGGGCGCTCGAGCGCCAGTGGGCGTCGCACGAACGCGAACGCGCCACGCTCGAGGACGCCGCCGCGCTCGAGGCACGCTTCGCGGCCGCGTCGGAGCGATTGGCCGTGCGTCGTCAGGAGAGCGACGCGCGTCGTGCCGAGGCCGAGGCCGAGAATCTGAAGCGGCTCGACGGGCTGTGCGTGCGCATCGAGGCGCTGGTTGCGGCGGAGCGGGTCAAGCCGAGCACCGGTCGTCGCGAGCTGCTCGCTGTCGAGGCGGCGCTGCAGGGCTTCGGTCCGCTGCCGGCTGGCGAGCAGCGCGGCGCGTGGACACAGCGGCTCACCACGGCGCGTGACGGGCTCGTGCGCCGCGTCGCCCAGGATACGGAGACGGAGGAGTGGCGGCGGTGGGCGAATGCCGGCGCGCAGGAGGAGCTCATCGCGCGCGTCGAGGCGATGGTGGCGTCCGAGGATCTCGCCGAGTCCGCGCGCCAGCTGGGCGGGCTGCAGGACGAGTGGGCGCGCATTGCGACCGCGAGCCCCGAGAAGTCGCAGCAGCTCTGGGAGCGCTTCCGCGGCGTGCGCGATCAGCTGCGCCGCCGCGTCGACGGCTACCTCGCCGCGAACCTTGAGCTGAAGCGGGCGCTCGTGACCCAGGTCGCCGACCTGGGCGATTCGACCGAGTGGAACGCCACCGCGGATCTCATCAAGCAGCTGCAGGCCGAGTGGAAAGAGATCGGTCCGGTGCCGGCGCGGCAGACGATGTTGATCTGGCGGCAGTTCCGCGAGCCCTGCGATCGATTCTTCGCGCGTCGCAAAGAGCAGTTCGCACGCGTCGACGCGGAGCGCAGCGAGAACGCCACCCGCAAGCTCGCATTGTGCGACAAGGCGGAGGCGCTCGCCGACTCCACCGACTGGGACGAGACGGCGAAGGTCATGAAGGCGCTGCAGGCCGACTGGAAGCGCACGGGACCGCCGCCGCGCGACCAGGCCGACAAACTGTGGAACCGCTTCCGCTCCGCCTGCGACCGCTTCTTCGACCGCAGCAAACGGCGCGACGAGCTGGCGCGCGACGACCTCCGAGCCAAGGGTGAGGCGCTCTGCGTCCAGCTCGAGGAGCTCGCGGCGTCGCTCGACGGCGAGGAAGCTCCCGACGATGCGCAGATCGGGCAGACCGTCGATCAGACGTGGGCCGACTGGCTCAAGCTCGACCTGGTGACGGGAAACGATGCGCAGGCGCTGCGCACACGTCTGGAGACGGTCTACCAACGGCTGCTGGCCGCGCGACCCGCGAGCCTCGGCGGGACGCGTCTCGATCCCGAGGTCACGCGCCCGCGGCGCGAGGCGCTGTGTGCGAAGCTCGAGGGACTCGTCCCGACGGTCGCCGAGGCACCCCGCCAGCTCTCGCTCCCGGAGATGGCGCTCGCCCTACGCGATCGGCTGGCGAGCAACACCATCGCCGCCGGCGGCAAGAAGGTGGAGCCGCTCAAGCAGGCGGATCGCGCTCAGGACCTCGAGCGCATCACGGCGAGCTGGACCCGGCTCGGTCCCGTGCTCGACGACGCGGCGAAAGAGCTCGCGGCGCGGTTCGAGCGCGCCCGATCGCAGGTGCGCCCGGCCCGCTGAGGCCCGGTTGACATACCGTCGGTATGGTCGTTACATACCGGCGGTATCTCGACATGCCTGCCCCGTCGATTCGCGAAACTCGCTCCGACGCCACCCGCGCCCGTCTGGTGATGCGCGCCGCGAAGGCCTTCGGGACGCGGGGTTACGCTGCCACCAGCCTGGACGACGTCGTGCAACGCGCGCGCGTCACCAAGGGCGCGCTCTACCACCACTTCGCCGACAAGCGGGCGCTCTTCGAGGCCGTGTTCGAGGAGGAGGAGCGGCGTCTCATGGCCGGCTCCATGGCGGCGGCGTCCGGGGGACGCGATGCGTGGGAACGGCTGCGGGCCGGCTGTCACGGCTTCCTGCGTGGCTGCCTCGCACCCGCGGTGCAGCGCATCGTCCTGCTCGACGCCCCCGCCGTGCTCGGGTGGGAGCGCTGGCGCGAGATCGACGCGCGCTACGCGCTGGCGCTCATCGAATCCGGTATCGCGCAGGCGATGGCGGCGGGGCAGGTGGCGCCGGGATCGGCGCGCATCCGCGCCCACCTGTTGATGGCGACCGTGACCGAGGCGGCGATGCTGCTCGCCCGCGCCGACGATGCGGACGCGACGTTGCTCGTCGTCACCGCCGAGATCGATACATTCCTGAACGGCCTGCGGGCCAGGGAGGTTCCATGAACGACCATCGTGACTTCTTCTCCGCCGTGTCGGCGCTGGCGACGATCGAGCAACTCGACGTCGAGGCGATGCGGCTGCTCTATCGGGTGGAGCGCTCGGGCGAGGACTTCTACGAGATGATCGCGGCGCGCATCGGTAACTCCGAGGCCGCCGACCTGCTGCGACGCAATGCCCGTGAGGAGCGCGGCCATGCCGAGCGCATGCGCCGCGCCATCGCGATCAAGCTGGGCGGCGCATTCGAGCCGGGGCCCGAGGACGTCGCGCGCTACGACATCACGTTGCCGGACGCGATCCCGGCGGCGATGCTGCCGCTGATCGTGCAGGGCGAGCTCGACGGAGACGTCGGCTATCAGCGCTGGGCCGACCGCGAGAGCGATCCGGAGGTGCAGCGCCTGCTGCGGCTGAACGGCCGCGAGGAGACGGTACACGGCCAGCGCGTGCAGCAGGTGATGGCGATCCTCGAGGGCCGCAGCGCCGACGGCTGACGGTCAGCGACCAGGCACGGGCGACCGGTTCGCGAAGCGCGCGGCCGGTCGCACGGCGTCGTAAGCCGCGAGGAGCGCCTGCATCTCCTGTGGCGAGCTGGCGTGGATGACGATGCCGGCCGCGCCGGCCGCGAACTGGTCGAGCATGCGCTGCGCGCAGTGGGCCGGCGACCCGATGGCATTGCTGCTGGTGAGCCATTCCGGCGGATACAGGTCACGCAGCTGGCGGAGCTCGTCGAGCGTGAACTCGGTGGCGTCGGCGAGACGTCCGGCGAGCAGCTCGTGGCCGCGCAGTCGTTCGAGGACGCCACGGTCCCAGCCGTTGGCGTCGACGATCAGCTCGCCGTAGCCGGGAATCTGCATGTACGTGGTCATGCGCCGCACGACGTGACGCAGCTCGACCGGCTCGGGCAGGTCGCACGCGGTGACCAGGCACGACCATATCTGCACTGCCGACGGGTCGCGGCCCGCCTGCTCGGCACCCTGCCGGACGCGGGACGCGCAGGCAGCGACGGCGGCATCCGTCCAGTGGGAGTGGAGGAGGACCGCGTCGAACGCGCGACCGGCGAGCCGTTGGGTGCGCGGACCCAGCGCCGCCAGGAGCAGCGGCGGCGGCGTCTCGACGACGTGGTCGAGGGACAGGTACGGGAACTGGCCGGCGGGGCCGTCGTGGCCCATGACCTTCTCCCCGGCCCAGAGGCGACGCAGGAGCTGCGCCGTATCCCCGAGCATTGCACCCGTGACGCGGGGTATGCCCCAGATGTCGGAGCGCATGTCGAAGCCACGGCCGAGGCCGAGCGCGAAGCGACCACCCGTGAGCGCGCTCATGGTCGAGCCGATCGCCGCCGTCAGCATCACGTGCCGCGTGTTCGGATTGGTCACGCCGACGGCGATGGCGAGCTCGCTGGTCACGGCCCCCGCGGCGCCGCTCAGCGTGGCGGCCTCCTTCACGTCGTGCCGCTCGGAGATCCACGTCGAGCCGAAGCCGGCGCGCTCGCCGTCACGGACCTCGTCGAGCAACGGCCGCGGATCGGCGACGCGGCCGGGGAGGGTGTAGAAACCGAGCTCGGGAAAGCGAATGGCCATGGTGGACCGTCTGCTAGCACCGGGGCTTCGCCGGAGGCAAAGCGGATGCGCTAGCCGTGGGCGGGCTGGGCGCGGTAGGACGTCGCCCGTGCTGCGCGCCATCCTGCTGCTCCTCCTGGCCGTGTTCCTCGCGACGCCGGCACATGCCGACACCATGGCCATCACGTACGGCCAGACCATCACCGGCACGCTGAGTGCGAGCGAGCAGGACATCTATACCTTCACCGCGCCCGTCGACGGGGAAGTGTTCATCCGTCTGACGAGCGTCAGCGGCGAGCCGGGCACGAGCATCACGTTGGTGCGTGTGGGCATGGGCAATCAGGCGCACACGGGGGGCGATGGTGTCGTCAGCACCATCGAGCAGGCCGATGTCTTCGCGGGCGCGGACTATCAGATCCTCGTCCCGGCGCTGGCGACGGGCCCATCCTACGGGGGACAGACGTACCGTCTCTTCCTGCAGAGCATCACGGCGCCGGTCGGCGTGCCGGAGGTGCCGCTCAACGGCGGCGGAACGGGCTCGCTGGACCAGGGCGGCGAGGTCGACTTCTACACCGTCGCCGCGCAAGACGGGGACCTGCTGCGCGTCGACGTGGAACGTACCTCGGGAGGAATCGATCCGACGGCGGTGTTCTACATCGAGAACTTCGGCAGCTGCACGACGCTGGATACGCTCGATGCCGCGAACAATCCGATGACGAGCACGCCGTGCAGCGACTTCAACGCCACGGGCTCGTTCGCGTTCACCATCGAGGACCTGAACGACACCGGCACCGAGCTCGTCGATCCGATCGAAACCGGCGGCTACGCGTTCACGGTGACGTGCGTCTCCGGCCCGTGCCTCGCGCTCGTGACGACCACGACCAGCAGCAGCACGACGACCACCACGACGACGACGGTCGCCGGACCGACGACCACCACCACCTCGACGATCCCGCAGGTTGCAGGTCAGCCGATCCTCGGGACGAAGCTCGTCCTGCGCGACAAGGCCGGCAAGCCCCAGAAGCGGAGCCTCGTGGCGCTCGCGAAGGACGCCGTCGTCGTGCTCGGTGACGATCCGCGCACAGCCGGCGCGACGCTGCGCGTGCGCTCGACGGTGGGTGGATTCGACGTCACCTACACGCTGCCCGCCACCGGCTGGAAGACGATCGGTGCCGAGGGTTCGGGGAAGGGCTACAAGTACGCCGACAAGTCGCAGGCGTCGGGCCCAGTGACATCGGCGAAGATCCGGCCCGGCAAGCTGCAGCTGAAGGCGAAGGGCGCCGCCCTCGTGCACGACCTCGCCGTGAATCCCGCCGCCGTCGACGTGGTGCTCACCATGGGCGGCGCGAAGTATTGCGCGAGCTACGGCGGCAGCGTGAAGCACGTCGCCGGCAAGAAGCTCACGGCGAAGAACGCGCCGGCCCCGTCGGCCTGTCCCTAGCGCGGCGACGGCGGCAGCGTCACCGCGTCGAGTCGTTCCCACACGAACGTCACGTCACGCGTGCGGATGGCCCAGGCGCCATCGCGACGGACGAGCACGTCGCGATAGTGCAGCGCGCAAACGCGATCGACGAAGCCGTCGCCCGATGCGACGCGGTGGTAACAGACGGCGTAGCTCTCGCAGCGTGCGTCGTCGTCACCGTCGAGCGTCACCAGGATGTTGCCGCCGAAGTGCATGGTGTGGAGGAAGAACGTCAGGCCGCGGGTGATGCAGGCGACGACGTGCTCGCGGTCGCCGCGGAAGACGCCGTAGTCGAGCTCGGCGTCGTCGGTGAAGCAGGCCGTCACCGTCTCGAAATCGCGCCGGTCGCAGGCGAGGAAGTAGCGCGTGACGAGATCCTGGATGGCGGCGCGATCGGCCAGCGCGCGCAGGACGTCGGCCATCACTCGTCCTCGATGAAGCCGTGCTCGTGGATGCCGTAGCCGATCTGGTCGCGATAGTGGTAGCGGGCGATGGCGTCCTTCAAGACGGTCCGGCCCATCCAGCAGGCGGTGTTCACCAGCACCTCGCCGGTGATGTGGTGCTCGCGGCCGTGCTCGTCGGTGATGCGGCAGTCGACGCCCGTCTGCCGCGAGCCACCCTCGACGGTCTTGGGCTCGATCTCGATCTGCTGCAGCGACAATAGCTCCTTCCCGTCCCACAGACAGCCGATGCGGATGTCGACCTGGGGGCCGAGATCGATGCGGACGGCGTTGAACCAGAAATTCTGGAACTCGCCCGAGAGGTACGTCCAGCGATGGAACTTCGTCCAGTCGCGCTCGCCCGCCCACGAGTGGTCGCGGTGGCCGACACCGTCGAACTCGTGCGCGACGCCACCGAGCGTGACCGTGCCCTTCACCGTGCCGCCCTGCTCGATGTGGCCCGGGAACTGCTCGTCCTCGGGGTGCGGGTATTTGTAGACGGGGCTCATGGCCGTCCAGCGCAGGTCGAAGCCGCTGGTGCCGTTCGTGTAGCGCAGCCGGAACTGCTCGAGCGGCTTCTCCCACTCGAGACGGAAGCCGGCCACCGAGAACCCGTCGGGCTCCATCGCCGGCGGCGTGGCGCGGTGCTCGACGAACGTGTGCACCACCTGTCCGCGGTGCGTGATGAACAGGTAGAGGTTCGCATCGCCGCGCTTCATGTACATGCCGGCGCGGAAGACGACGCCGATCTCGCTGGTGGGATCGTAGAGCGGGAACCAGAAGCTCTCGCTCCAGAGCGGGAGCGCGTTCGGGTCCGGGGTGTGGCGTCGGTCGTCCTCGGGAGTGGCCATGTGGGTCGTCGTCGCCATGTCAGTCCTTCCGACCGAGACGGCCGATCAGCTCCTCGTGCAGCATGAAGAGCGTGAGGTCGCCCTCGATCTTGATCTTGCCGTCCATGTAGGCCGCGAGACGGTCGAGCTCGCCGGTCTGCACCGCGTACCAGTCGGCGTGCACCGCCGTGAGCGTGGCGTCGGCCGTCTCGACGACGCCCTGATGTCGCGTGCCCTCACCCCGATGGATGACGACGTACCAGTCGCCGCCGCCGTCGCCCGAGAGACGGAACTGCAGGTGCACCGGGGCGTCGGCGTCGCGCACGGCGATCGTCGTCGTCATGCGCGCGTCGCCCGGCGGCGGCAGGTCGAGCAGGCGTGCCAGCGCCTGCGTCGGCACGTTGTTGGTGGCGAAGTCGGGCGACGGGATGGTCGCGCCGATCGCTTCGAGGCGGACCGCGACGCGCGCCATGATGACCCCGTAGCGGAACGCCGCGAACGCCTCGTGCCAGTGCGCGTGCTCGACGGGGTAGCCCGTCAGCTCGGCGTAGCGCGCCAGCGTCTCCTCTTTGCCGGGAATGCCGTCGAGGTGAGGCGCGCCGTAGCCCTCGTTGTTGGCCCAGTCGAGGAAGCACCACCAGCCAAGGTCGCTCTCCGGATCGCCGAGGAACGCCATCTCCCAGTCGAGCACGGCGACGACGCGATCGTCGCGGAACATGAGGTTCGGCATGCGGGAGTCACCCCAGCAGAGACCGACGCGACGGGGCGTGAAGGCGTTGGCGCGCAACCACGCGAGCCCGGCTTCGAGCGTGGGCTGCGGCGGGCCGTCCTCGCACACCCAACCGAGGAAGCGCTCGTAGTAGTCGAGCTGGCGCGTGATGGGATCGGCGCCGGGGCCGGGAACACCGAGGAAGTCGAGACCGTGCGCGCGCCAGTCGAGTGCGTGCACCTTCGCCATCGCCTCGAGGCCGTTCCAGTAGATGCCCGGGCGACGCGCGGGCTCGGCGTCACGCACCCAGCCGAACACGTGGTACGACGGCACCTCCGACGGCACCTCGCCGTCGATCGCGTCCATCACGTAGAACGCGCTGCCGAGCACCGACGTGTCGAGCTCGAGCCAGCGCACGCGCGGCACCGGCACGCCGCTGCCCGCGAGCCGCTCCATAATGGTGTACTGCGAGCGCAGGTCGTACTCGGGGAACACCAGGAAGTCGGTGGGCTGGAGTCGCGCGACGAGGCGCTCGCGCCGTGGGCGTCCGTCCAGCGTGTAGGTGATCTCGAAGAGGAACGTCTCGTTCGAGACGCCGGCCTTCGGCGCCTTGAGCGACGACAGCGCGACGTCGCGCGCCTCGGGCAGCTTGCTGGCGAGCCAGCCGGTGAGGGCGGCATGGACGGCGTCGAGGTCGCGCTGACGTCCCAGCATGATCAGGCGTCTCCGTAGGCTGGGAAGCCGGTGATCGGCGAGCGGCAGGTGAGCCCGCCGTCGACGACGATGGCTGCGCCGGTGATGGCCGACGACTCGTCGCTGGCGAGGAACAGCGCCACGTTCGCGATCTCGTCGGGCTGGAGGAGACGGCCGAGCGCGTGCTCGGCGGCGATGGCGTCGCGCGACTTCGGGACGATGGCGAGCAGCCGCTCGAACAGCGGCGTCTCGACGACACCCGGACAGATGCAGTTCGAGCGGATGCCGCGGCGGCCGTACTCGACGGCGACGGTGCGCGACAGGTTGATGACGCCGGCCTTGGCGGTGTTGTACGGCCCCGCCATCACTTCGGCGACGAGACCCTCGACCGATGACGTGGTGATGATCGAGCCGCCGCCGCGGGCGAGGAGTGCCGGCAGCGCGGCCCGCATGCCGTAGAACACACCCGTCAGCATGATGCGCAGACTCTGGTCCCAGATGACGGGATCGATGTCGCCGACGTAGCCGCCGCCGGTCCACACCGCGTTGTTGTGGAGCACGTCGAGGCCACCCCAGTGCTCGACGGCCCAGGCCACGGTGGCCTCGAGGTCGCTCAGGACGCCGACGTCGGTGTGACGGTGGACCGCGTCGCCGCCGCCACCGGCGATTTCGGCGGCGAGCGCTTCGCCGCGCTCGTCGTCGACGTCGGCGCACACGACGCGAGCGCCCTCGCGGGCGAAGCGTCGCAACGTCGCGGCGCCGATGCCGGATGCTCCTCCGGTGACGATGGCCACCTTGCCCGCGAGCCGCCCCATGGGCGGGGTACATAGGCGGCACCCGGAGCGGGCGTCAAGGAACGGGGCGGTGGGGCGATGGCGTCATCGCCCCACCGGGACAGCGCGTCACGCGACGCTGATCGGGATGCGTCGCGGCTGGGCCTTCGCGGCCTTGGGGAGCTTCACTTCGAGCACACCGTTCACGAGGCGTGCGGTGATGTGCTCGCGATCGAAGTTGGCGGCATGCGGCAGCGTGAAGCGCCGCACGAAATTGCCGACGTTGTATTCGGTGAAGACGGGGGCGAGCCCCTCGTAGTCCTGCGGCGAGACGTCGCCCTCGAGCGTGAGCGTGTTCTCGTGCAGCTCGACGTTGACGCGGTCCTGCCCGACGCCGGGCATGTCGGCCCACAGCCACAGGGCCTGGTCGTCCTCGCGGATGTCGACCTCCGGGACGAAGGTGCGGCCGGCGCGCGTCTGCTGCTCGCGCTCCTGCGACTCCTGCTTCTCCTTCGCGGCGAGTTCCTGTGTGGTCATTGGGGTTCTCCTTACGCGGCCTTGACCGTGATGGTGCGCGGCTTGGCCGCGGCGACGAGCGGGATGGTGATGGTCATCACGCCGTCGCGGAACTGCGCGTTGGCGTGCTCGGCGTCGAGATCGTCCGGCAGGACGACCGTGCGCGAAAACCGACCGTGGGAACGCTCGCGACGGTGATACGCGCCGCGCTCACCCTCGTCGGGCTTGCGTTCGCCGCTGATCGTGAGACGGCGCCGCTCGCTGGTGACGGTGATGTCCTCGGGACGCAGTCCGGCCAGCTCGGCGCGGACGACGACACCGTCGGCATTGCGGAAGACGTTGATGGGCGGGAAGACGCCCGCGCTCGACGTCCCGAGCTGATACCCGGGGGCCGGTCGCTTGTGGAGATTGTCCAGCTCGGCCTGCAGCCGGAGCAGATCGTTGAACGGATTCGACATGAGCAGCATCGCGCTCCTCCTTGGTGGGAATTCGACTCGCCGCCGAACCTGTGACCGTTCGCGTTCGAGTCAAGAGGGGCGGCGCTGCCATGGCGCCTGCGCAGCGGAGTGCGATCCGCTCAGAGCGCAGCGCGCAGCGCGGTCGCGGCCTGGCCGATGGCGCGCTTCGCTTCGTCGAGCTGGGCGCCCATGCCGAAGAAACCGTGGATCATGCCGTCGTAGCGGGTGAGGGTGACGGGAATCCCGGCCTTCTTCAGCCGTTCGGCGTACGCCTCGCCCTCATCGCGGAGTGGGTCGAAGCCGGCGGTGATCACGAGCGCCGGTGGGAGACCTGCGAGGTTGGTAGCACGCAGCGGCGACGCGTAGGGCTCGGTGCCGTCGTTGGTGCCCAGATAGTGGTCCCAGAACCACACCATATCGGTGCGGGAGAGGAGGTATCCCTCGGCATTCTCCCGATACGATGCCGTATCGTAGCGGTGGTCGGTGACCGGGTAGACGAGGAGCTGGAAGCGCAACGCCGGGGTGCCCTGATCGCAAGCGCGCAGCGCCGTCACCGCCGTCAGGTTGCCGCCGGCACTGTCGCCGCCGATCGCGACGCGGGCGGGATCGGTGCCGAGCGCGCGGGCGTTCGCGACGGCCCAGACCGTGGCCGCGTAGCAGTCGTCGGCGGCCGCCGGGTAGCGATGCTCCGGGGCCAGGCGGTAGTCGATCGACAACACCGCGCACCCCGCGGCGTTGGCGAGCGTCCGGCAGAGCGCGTCGTGCGACTCGAGGCTACCGATCACCCAGCCACCGCCGTGGAAGTAGACCAGGAGCGGTAGCGCATCGCCTGCGGGCCGATACAGCCGTGCGGGGATGTCACCGCCCGGACCGGGGATGCGGATGTCTTCGACGTGGGCGACGGCCTCGCCCGCGCCCTGCATCGAGGCCAGCGCGTTCATCAGCTGGCGCGCGCCCTCCACTGGCATGCTCGAGAGCGGTGCCCCGCCCATCGCGGCCATCTGATCGAGGAGTGCGCGTGCCTGCGGATCGAGCGTCGCCATGGCGCGGCACCATAGTGCCGCCTCCGCAGAGGCGTCAACGTCGCGAATGGTTGGAAAGCCGGGCGTGCGCGACATATGTACAGACTCGCATGCAGGGCATCGGGGGCGACGGGGTGACGAGCGTGGACGTGACGGCGCGGGAGGACGCGCTCACTGCCGCCATCGAGCGTGGCGAGGCGCCCGCGGTGGCGGGACTGCTGGCGCAGCTGCGCGCGACGGGATGGACGCCGGAGGCCGTGCCGGGGACGCTGACGCTGCTGCATCGCGCGATCCTCGGTCCGCTCCCGGGAGCGCTGGCTGCCGCCGAGATGCTGGTCCGCAACGGCATCGCCATCGATGCGCGCGGCCCCGGTGGCACGACGCCATTGCACCACGCCATCGTCGAGGGTCGTGACGACGCTGCCGGCTGGCTCGTCGATCGCGGCGCGCGCATCGAGGACGCCGACGACGCTGGCCGGACGCCGCTGGTGCTGGCGATGGCCGAGCGCGGTCGCCAGCCGGTGGCGCGCGCGGCGCTCGTCCAACGACTGCTCGCACTCGGCGCAGCGGTCGATGCACGCGATCCGCGCGGCGGCACGCTGCTGCACACGGCGGTGCGCGCGCACGCGCCGGCGGTCGTGACGGCGCTGCTCGACCGTGGCCTCGACGTCGCCGCGACCGATGCCGACGGTGCGACGCCCATGCACGCGCTCGCCGATCGACCGACGGTGTCGCCCGAAGAGCCGGCGGCCATCCTGGAGACGCTACTCGCGCGCGGCGCCGTCATCGATGCGCGCGACGCGCGCGGTGCGACGGCGTTGCACATGGCCACGCAGCGCGACACGACGATCGTCGCCGGGCTGCTGCTCGACCACGGTGCGGATCCCGAAGCGCGCACCAACGACGGCAGCACCCCGCTCCTCACTGCCGGCGAGCACGAGGAGATGGTGCTGCTGCTCATCGCCCGCGGCGCCGATCGCAACGCCGCGCGCGCGGATGGCCGCACGGCGCTGCATCAGTCGGCGGCGATCGCGCGCCCCGAGGTCCTGCGCGCGTTGCTCGACGCCGGACTCGCGGTCGATGCGCGCGACGGTGTCGGCGACACGCCGCTGCATCTGGCCGTCCAGGGAGACGACGCGGTGGCGCGTGTCGACGTGCTGCTCGCTGCCGGTGCCGATGCACGCGCGCGGAACACGGCGGGTCTGACGCCGCTCCACGCCGCATCGCTCGTGGGCGCGGTCGCCGTGGTGGAGCGCCTGCTCGCCGCGGGAGCCGACGTCAACGCGCGCACCACGGCCGAGTGCGTCTGGCCGGATGCCGGCACGCTTCCGGCGAACGCGACGCCGCTCGATCTCGTCGAGATGCAGCCGGAGCAGCAAGGACCCGAGGGGGATGCGCACCGGGCCGTGATCGCGCTGCTGCGCCGTCATGGTGGGACGCGTGCGGCGTCGGGGCTGCTCGGCCGCGTCCGTCGCCTGTTCGGCAAGAGTTAGGGCAGCTCGCCGGCGAAGAGCAGGATCGACGTCACCAGGCCGCCCAAGAAGAGCAGGGCGCCCAGCACGGTGGCGACGATCCAGAGCGGCAGCAGCGCGCCGGTCGGTCGCGTCAGCAGGAGGGCGCAGTCGGTGTAGTCCGTGGCTGCGTCGAGACCGGTGGTGCGCAGCAGCACGTCGCTCGGTCGGTCGAGCGTGAAGCGCCGCAACGCGAGCTGGGTTCGGCCGCTCAGGCTGGTCGTGTTGCGACGCAGCAGCACGGTCTGCGTCGGCACCACGCGCCCGCCGTCGGCTTCGTGCAGCGTCCAGCCGAGCCCGCCGAACTTCATCGTGCCGAACCGTCCCTCGACGGAGAGCATGACGTCTCCGCCGGGCAGCGTCACCCGCTGCTCGGGGACGATGGGCAGTCGCGCGAGGGCGTCGACTCGGAGCGCCCGGACCAGCCCGCGGATCGCCACGACGAGCAGGACTGCGCCGGCGAATGCCGCAGGCGCCGAGATGGCGAGCCACGGCATGGTCGGCGCGTTCATCCGTCGAGACGACCGCCGAAGCGGAAGCAGACGGCCTCGATGCGACGGCCGAGCTTGCGCGAGCGGATGCGCACCAGCCGCGGATGCAGCGGCTCGACGCCGGCCTCGACGAAGGCCGCCCGATCGACGAGTACCGTGCCCGCCACCGCGGATGCGCACATCACGGCCGCCAGATTGATCGGCTCGCCGATCGCGCCGAGCTGCTTCTTGCCCGACGGTCCGATGAACCCGAGCGTCACGCGGCCGAAGCTCATGCCGACGCCGAGGCCGATGGGCACCGTCGTGCGGTCGGCGTCGCGCCACTCGGCGCGCCAGCGCGCGTGCAGGTCGTCGAACGTCTGGTGCAGCTGCGGACACATCTCGTGCACGAGCCCGTCGAGCATCGCGGCTGGGTGTCGTCCCGACAGCTCCGGCAGGAACAGCGCCAGGAAGCCGTCGCCGGTGTACTGGAACACGACGCCACGATGCGACTCGACGACGCGGGTGAGGGCCGTCAGGTACTCCTCGAGCAGATCGACGAGGTACTGCGTGTCGTGCAGCGCCTCGGTCAGACCGGTGAACCCACGCATGTCGAGCGCCAGCACGGCGACGTCGTGCGGATGGGGTACGAGCAGGCCGGGGTGGGCACGGGCGCGGATGGGGCGCTCGAGCGCGACCGCACCGGCGCGATCGACGGCGCCGGCCGTGGCCCCGGACAGGAAGCGGATCAGGGCCGAGGCCGTCGGACCGAAGCTGCGCGCGGCAATGGCGGCCGCCTGTCGCACGACGGCGTGCGGGAGCCGTCCGAGCTCGACCACCGAGGGGCGGGCCTGGAGCTCGGCCAGCCAGTGGGCGACCGGTGCCGGGACCTCGGGCTGATTGGCTTCGCAGGCCTGCAGCACCTTCAGGTGCGGCGGCTGGTAGCGGACCGCGTCGACCGCCGCCTGGACCAGGGCCCAGACGAGGCGATCAAGCAGGGTCGAGTCGAGCGCGCGCTCCTCCATTGGCATCCACTGCCTCCGGGGTAACAGACGCGGCGCGTCAGTGGAACCAGGCCAACTGCTCGACACTCGCCGTGGCGTCTGCGCTACGGCAGGTCCCAGACCGCCAACTGGCGGTCGGCGTCACCTGCCAGCAGCACCGGGCCGGCGAACGTGATCCAGCGCACGAAGCCCTTGTGCCAGCCGATCGTCTCCGTGACGGCGCCATCCGGGAGAGAGTGGATGCGGATGTGGCCCTCGCGGTCGCCCGTCGCGGCGCGCTTTCCGTCGGCCTGCACCGCGAGGCGCACGACGGGAACCCCGAGCGACGTCGACGACTTCAGCGTGCCGGTGATGGGATCCCAGACGCGGAGGATGCCCTCGGCCCCGGTTGCGACCAGGTCGTTGCCGGCAAAGCCCAGCGCGTCGGTCCGGTTCGTGGGCTCCGACAGCGTGCGCGGCGGCTGCTTGCCGGCCACGTCGAAGAGCGTGATGGGACCGGCCTCGGTACCGACGGCGGCGAGCGTTCCGTCGGGGGAGAAGGCGACCATGGTGGTTTCGCCCGGCGCCTCGAAGGTGCGCACGGTGGCGTTGGTGTCGGCGTCGAGCAGGTAGACGGTGCCGGACGCGAACACGTTGACGAGGAGGTACTTGCCGTCGGGCGACCACGCCACGCTGCGTGCCGCCTTGCCCGGACCGGCGAGCTCCTTCACGAGGCGGCCCGTCCGCACGTCGTGTCGCAGGAGATGCTCGCCCAGCGCCAGCACGACCTCCTGGCCGTCGGCGCGCATCGCCATGTAGGTCGGCTCCTCGACGTGCGGATGCGAGTCGACGGGGATCTCTTCGGCGGGTGGCGCGTCGAAGCCGGCCAGCAGCGTGACGCCCGGCAGTTGCCACGACGTCGTGCGGCTCTCGAGCACGGACACGACGGCGGCGCTGCCGTCGCGTGGGGCCACGATGCCGTGGATGGCCTGCAGGAAACGCAGCACGCAGCGCGGATGCGGCGCCGACGGATCGTCGCCGGGCGGCGGGGCGACGCAGCCGTCGAGCGGCACGCCGGCAGCCCCGGGCGCACCCTTCGTCAGCGGCAGGATGAACGACATGCTGATCGCCTCGCCGTTGCGATCGACGGCGATGTCGGCTCCGACGGTGTCACCGGTGAGCTTCGGGCCGTGGCCGACGAGCGTGTCGCCCTCGGCGACGAGCGGGATCGCCTGCGGTCCACCGGGGCCGGTCAGCGTGGCGGTGCCGCGCACGCCCTCGCTCGAGACCGGCCGGCGCCACTCGTCGGTGAGGTACACGCGGATGGTGCCGTCGGGAGCGGCCGCCGCCTCGAGGTTGAGTCGCGGCCCGTTGAAGACGACGCCGCCGTGATGCGCGCCATGGTCCTGCAGCCCGACCCGTGGGGTGGGGGCATCGGAACGATCGCAGGCGACGACGAGTGCGAGCAGCATCAGGAGGGCCATGGTGCGCATACGTCGCCGGCCTACCACACGCCGCCCATTCCTTGACAGCGACGTCCAGGGGGCTCGATGGTGCATCGCGGAGGTCGACACGCATGGCAGGACGGCTCGCGGGCAAGACGGCGCTCATCACCGGCGGAGGCAACGGCATCGGCCGCGCCACCGTGCTGCGCTTTCTCGAGGAGGGCGCGCGCGTCATGGCGGTCGATCTGAACGAGGAGACCGGGCGCGAGACGCTCGAGCTGGCGGCGCGCGCCGGTCACGGCGAGCGCGTCGTGCAGTTCGCACGTGCCGACGTCGCCGAGGAGACGCAGGTGGCCGCGGCGACCGATCGCGCCGTCAGCCATTTCGGACGCCTCGACTGCGTCTTCAACAACGCCGGGTTCGCGGGTGTCTTCGGACCCATCACGCACATCAGCGTCGAGGACTGGGATCGCACGTTCGCCGTTCTGGTGCGCGGTGTCTTCCTCGGCATGAAGCACGCCGCGCGGGTCATGAAGGGGCAGGGTGGTGGCACGATCATCAGCACCGCGTCGGTCGCCGGTCTCGGCGGCGGTGACGGACCGCAGGCCTACTCGGGAGCGAAGGCGGCCGTCGTCAACCTGACGCGTGCAGTGGCGATCGAGCTCGCGGCGGAGCGCATCCGCGTCAACGCGATCTGTCCCGGCGGCATCCTGACGCCGCTGCTCCATCGCGGCGATCCCGATACGCTGCGCCCATTGCTCGACACGCTGCAGCCGTGGCCCGAGCACGGACGCCCCGAGGACATCGCCGCGGCCGCGCTCTATCTCGCGAGCGACGACGCGGTGTTCGTGACGGGCACCGCGCTCGTCGTCGACGGCGGTCTCACGGCCGTCGGCGGCAACACGATGCGCCGCTTCGGCGGTCAGGGCATGCTCGCGGCGACGGGCATGGACCAGGGCACCACGGGGCTCGAATCGACGATGCGTTCGCTCGACTGAGGGTTGCAGCCAAACGCACGTTTGGACTACGTCACCCGCCATGGCGCTCGACTTCGGCCTCTTCTACGAGATCCCCGTTCCCGCCCCGTGGGGCGAACGCGACGAGCGCGACGCCTACCACGCCATGATCGAGCAGGCGGTGCGCGGCGAGCAGGTCGGCTTCACGCACGTGTGGTCGGTCGAGCACCATTTCCTCTCCGAGTTCTCGCACTGCT